>DASVRT010000048.1:0-11705 GCA_036388475.1 Pyrinomonadaceae bacterium
GGCACCGGCATCAGCGGCACCGGCACGCGCAGCTTTGCGACCAACGAATCCGGCGTCATTTACGCCAACCAAACCGCCGCCGCGCCGACCTTCAACGCGACGACGCGTGTCGTCACCAACGGTTCGCCGGTCAACCCGTAATTCGCTTAACCCGAATTTAGCTTAGGATACAAGCAGAATAAGCCTCAAAACTTATTCTGCTTGTTTTGCATAAAAAAAACCTTCAGGAACTTATGAAAATGCAAAGCGCAAAATTAAGAATCTTCTTTCATTTTGCGCTTTGCATTTTGAATTTTGCATTTTTGACCTATGCTTAATTATTTATCAGCCAGATTCAGCCCGGTTAATTTATGGATATTCGCGCTCTGGTTTGCGCTGCTCCTGCTTCCGCTGCTCAGAGTCATTCCCAATCCGGCGAGCATCACCGGCAATCCGTGGAAAGTCGAATTGTTCGCCTCGTTTTTTCTTTGCCTCGCCGTGTTCTGGGCTTTGCTGAAAAAAATTCGCCTCGAAGTAAATTTGCCCGTCCTCGTTCCGTTTCTGTTATTTATCGCGTGGAGCGGAATTTCCTTTCTCTGGGCTGAAAGCGGGCAAGCCGTCGCTCACCACACGCTCATCTGGGTCAGCTATCTGCTTTTTTATTGCGTTTTTCTGTATCTTTTAAAATCTCAATCAAACCGCACGGTTCTATTCGCCGCCCTTGCCGTCGCTTTTTTGATAATCGCTTTTTCGTGTTTTTTCGATTCGTTGACGATTATCGATTTCGGCGCCGACGAAGGACATTTTCGCACCCGTTATGCCAGATACGCCGAGCCATTGGCGATGCTGTCGCCGCTGTTCTGGGCTTTGTCCTTGCAGGTTAAAAACCGTAAAAATCAATTTATTTTTCTGGCAATCGGCGCGGCATTCTGGCTCGGCGTAATGTTTTCGCTGAGCAAAGGCGCCTTTATCGCTGGAATCTGCTGTTTCACCGTATTTTTTGTCGCTTCTTTAATTTTCCCGAAAAAAATTTACGACCGCCGGAAAATCGCCGTTTTGGTCGTCGTCTGGCTGCTTATCACCTGCGCCTCGCAAATTTCCTTTAAGCCGAATTCAAATATGCCGACGACCGCCGATTACATCGGCGGAAGAAACGCGGAACAACACAGAAACACGACTTCGATGCGTGTTTTCACTTGGAAAATAGCGCGGCAGATGTTCGGCGACCATCCTTTGAACGGCGTCGGCGCGGACAATTTCGGGCTGGAATTTAAAAATTCCCGCATTAATTACGGGGCGCGGAATCCGGACGACGAGCTTCTCGTCGTCGCCGAAGATTATATGGTCGAGCGCGCGCACAACGAGTTTCTGCAAATATTCGCCGAGCTCGGCATTGTCGGCGCGATGATTTTTCTTTCGCTCGTCGGCGGCTTTCTGTTTTTACTGGCAAAGGCTTTTGTCGCCAATAGTTACCGTTTTTCGCCGCTTTTGTGGGCTTGCGTCGCCGGTTTCTGCGGCTTTTTCGTTTCTTCGATGTTCAGCTCGTTTTCGTTCCGCGTTGTTCAAAACGGCATAGCTTTCTTTTTCGTGCTGGCGCTGGCGACGTATGAAATGCAGAAGATTTTCCGCAAAAAGAAAAAACCGCAGCCGACCTTTTCGTTTCAGCCGAACCCGGTTCTGGCTTTTTCCTTCAGTCTCGCCGCATTATTTTTCGTCATTTCGCTTTCCGCCAACCTGAGCAATCATTACGTTCTGAGCGCCGAAAATGCGGAAGATTTTGCCGCCGCCGAAGATTTTTACCGGCAGGCTATCCGGCTCAATCCGCAAAACGCTTCGGCTTATTTTTCTTACGGGCAGCAGCTTTATTTTAAAAAACAACCGGAAAAAGCCGTGCCGATGCTCGAAAAAGCCATCGAAAACGGCTTGGACGCGAGCATCGCCTATTCTTATTTAGCTTCGGCGCAGGCAGCGGCGCAAAATTCTCAGGCGACTGAAGAGACAATCGCTCAAGCTCTCAGAATTTATCCTCGCTCGATATTTCTGCGCGTTCGCTACGCATCACTTTTAGAGAAAAAAGGCGAGACGGAAAAATCAGACGAGCAAATGGAAATCGCCCGCCGGATTAACGACAAACAGGCGAACAGCTGGCAGGCATTGATAACGACGGGCGCGACCGCGACGGCATTAAAAGCCAGAAGCGACGAAAAAATCCTGCCGCCGCACGAATTGCTGCCGACCGCCTGTCTGTATGCCGTCCTCGACGAGCAGGCGGTCGAAAATCGCTTTCCCCGGGACGGATTTCTGGCAACAAACAAAGAAAATTTTGCCGCAGAGAATTTCAAGTTAAAAGGTGTAAGTAAAAAGTAAAAAGTAAAAATCCTTTGTTACTTTCGCCTTTTTACTTTTTACTTACGCCTTAAAAAATTTCCCTTTTTCTGTGATAAGATATGAACGCAGTAGCAGCCGAAGACGTTTTCTCAAGGTCAAATCCGCAAACGATGCCGATTCCCGAAAATCAAAACAGTGTTTTCCGAAGGATTTTTTCCATCGCCCGAAACACTTTTCGCGAAGCCGTGCGCGACCGCGTTTTATATAATCTGGTCGTTTTTGTGCTGCTCATCACGGCGAGCGCGATTTTTCTCGGCGAGTTGACCGCCGGACACGAGGCGCGCACCATCGTCAATCTGGGTTTGAGCGCGATGCTGCTTTTCGGCGCGTTTATCTCGATTTTCGTCGGCGTCAGCCTGGTTTCGAAGGAAATCGAGAAGCGCACCGTTTTCGCCATTTTCGCCAAGCCGATCGGGCGCGGCGAGTTTATCATCGGAAAATATCTGGGCTTGTGCCTGACGTTGCTGGTCAACGTTTTAGTGATGAGCGCCGGTGTCAGCCTCGCGATTTTTTTCGTCGGCGGCGGACGTCTGGCGCTTTCGATTTGGGGCGCGGTTTTTCTGATTTTTCTCGAACTCGCGATTTTAACCGCCGTCGCCATTTTGTTTTCTTCGTTTTCCTCGCCCGCCCTGAGCGCGCTGCTGGCGTTTTTTGTTTTCGTTATCGGGCATTTCAGCGCCTCGCTGCGCGATTTAGCCGCGCATTTAGGCTCGGGTTTTGCCGACGTCTTTTTCGGATTTTTGTATATTATCCTGCCGAATCTTTCGCATTTCAGCTTCATTACAAACGCTGCGCACGGCGACGTTCCGAACGCGGCGATGCTCGCGGGCGCGTTTCTTTATGCGGTCGTCTACGTCGTAATTCTGCTGACAATCACGACGCTGGTGTTCAGCCGGCGAAACTTTAAATAAATGGAAAACGAAAAGTGGAAAACGGAAAATTTAAAAACCATTATTTTCCGTTTTCCATTTTTCGTTTTCCGTTCTTCCACATTGATTTTATGAAATCGAATTCGACAAAAATCATTACGGCAACGGCGATAATCGTTTTCGGTTTTGCGGCAATTTTCGCGCTGAGCCGGTTTATCGAAACGAATCGCCCGCCTTTGCCCGATGGATTTGCCGATTCGGATTTGGCTTATCAGGGCGCGAAGCTGAAAAATTACAGTCTGGGCTTTAACGGTTTGCTGGCGGATTTATATTGGATGCAGGCTTTGCAGTATATCGGCAACAAGGCGCTCGGCAGCAAGGAAAAGGTCGATATAGAAAATCTGCGCCCGCTAAATCCGCGCCTGCTTTATCCGCTGCTCGACAATGCGACCGACCTCGACCCGCAATTTACGACCGTTTATTCTTACGGCGCGGTCGTGCTTCCGGCGATTGACCCGCAGCAGGCGATAAAATTCACCGAAAAAGGCATTCGCGACAATCCCGGCGAGTTTCGGCTTTACCAGCATCTCGGTTTTATTTACTGGAAAATGGGCAATTACGAAAAAGCTTCCGAAGTTTACGGCGAAGGCGCTAAACTACAGGGCGCGCCCGCGTGGATGCAGATTATGAGCGCCAGATTGAAAGCCGAAGGCGGCAGCCGCGCCACTTCGCGCGAAATTTACCGGCAGATGCTCGCCGAAGCCGAAAATGCGGAAGTTAAGGAAAACGCCGCGCTACGGCTTTTGCAGCTCGATTCGATGGACGAGCGAGACGCCATTCGCCAGGTTCTCGAAAATTTCAAATCAAAGAGTAATCGCTGCGCCAATAACTGGCGCGAGCTTTTGCCGCTTCTGCAAACGGTAAAACTCGCGAACGGCAAAAGCTTCCGCGTTGATAACGCTTCAAATCCGGTTGACCCGAGCGGCGCGCCGTATATTCTGGACAAGGAAAGTTGCGACGTAAAATTAGACGCGGAAAAAACCAGGCTGCCTTTGCAATAAAATGTTTTCACCAAAGAGGTTTTTGAAAGAATTAACCGCCCGGGCACGCAGATTAACACAGATAAGAAACTTATTTTATGCCGTCTGTTTTAGTTATCCGCGTTTGTCTGCGTGCCCGGGCGGTTAACTCGTGATTTTATTTATGAATTACATTGTCGAAATCGAAAATTTAACCAAGGATTACGAAACCGGCTTCTGGAAAAAGAAAAAGACGCGCGCGCTGGACGGCTTGAGCTTGCAGGTCGAAAGCGGGCAGATTTTCGGATTCTTAGGCGGCAACGGCGCGGGCAAAACCACGACGATAAAGCTTCTGATGCGGCTTTTGTTCCCGACTTCCGGCACGGCGCGAATTTTAGGTCGCGATATCGCCGACGTGAAAATGCACGCCCGCATCGGTTATTGCCCGGAAAATCCGTATTTTTACGATTATCTGACGGCGCGCGAGTTGATGATGTATTTCGGCGAGCTTTTCGGCTACGACGCGCCGAGCCGCAGGCGAAAAACCGAAGAGCTTTTAACGCGCGTCGGGCTGGACGAAAAAGACTGGAAAAAACAGCTTCGCAAATTTTCGAAAGGAATGCTCCAGCGCGTCGGCTTGGCGCAAGCCTTAATCAACGAACCGGAAATCGTTTTTCTCGACGAGCCGATGAGCGGTCTCGACCCGATTGGCAGGCGTGAGATTCGGGAATTGATTACGAATTTGCGCGGGGCAGGCACGACCGTTTTTATGTCCACGCATATTTTGTCGGACATCGAAGCGCTCTGCGACCGGGTGGCGATTTTGCGAAACGGAAAATTGGCGGCGACCGGAAAACTCGATGAATTATTAACGCAAAGCGGCGAAACGCAGGGCTTCGAAGTCAACCTGAAAGGAATTTCGGCGGAAATGATAAACGAGAAATTAGCGGCAATCGGCGCCGACGTTGCCGCGAAACCGAACGGCATCAGCATTCAGGTTTCATCCGAAGCGGAGGTCGAAAAAGTTCTGGCAATCTCCAAAGCCGCGGGCGGCAGGCTGATTTCCGTCCAGCCCGTAAAGCAATCGCTGGAAGAATTATTTGTGAAAGAAAGTAAATTAGGCGAGAAATCAGAAGCGAGAACTGAGAACTTTTAACTAAATTCATTTTCAGTTTTCAATTCTCAGTTCTCACTTCATTCAGTTTTTATCGCCGTCACTTTCCAGCGAATCATCGCGCGGTCGTCGTCTTTGTTAAAACCTTCAATCATAACCCGGACCGGCATTGATTGATTCGTTTCCAGCTTTTCCTGCTGGCTCGGAACGACAACCAGAGTTTTTTCTTTAACGGGTTTTTCCAGCTGGTCGACGACGGTCACTCTAATCTCCAAGCCGGTTAAAGTTTTGCCCGAAAAATTGCGTATTTTTCCGGCAATCATCATTACAATCGTGCCCATTCCGGTCGGCGACTGCATAGTGTTGTTTTCATCGGTTTGAATAACGATTTTTTTCGTCAGCGCTTCAAACTCCGGCGTGCCTTCGCGCACCGCGCCTTCCAATTGATGTTGCTGGAGCGCCTGCCTCGACGTGCAGGTCGAATAAAATCCGCTGGTGGCGATGACGAGTAATAGCGCAACTATCACCGTCGCGATAAAATTTTTGCGGTTTCCGTGGCGGGCGGGCGGCTTTTCTAAATATGAATCCATAGCTTTTTCCTTTGCTGGTTAATTAGATGGCGGTTTTGGAAAAAAGTTCCCTGTAAGTTAGCATTTTAAGAAAATTATCAAACTTATGAAACCCGAACTTATCGAAAACAAACAAATTTACAAGGGCAAAATTTTTGACGTTTCGCTCGCCACCGTGCGCGAAGAAGATATAACGTATGACCGCGAAATCGTTTCGCACCACGGAAGCGCGGTTATCGTGCCGGTTTTTGCGGACAAAACCGTCGCTCTGGTCAAACAATATCGTCACGCCGCCGGAAAATATCTTCTGGAAATTCCCGCCGGCTCGCTGAAAACCGGCGAAGACCCGCAGCTCGGCGCCGAGCGCGAGTTGGAAGAAGAAATCGGCGTCACGGCGGGGAAAATCGAAAAACTCACCGAATTTTACGTTTCGCCCGGTTTTCTGACGGAAAAAATGCACGTCTTTCTGGCGACGGAATTAACGGAAGTCGGACAGAATTTGGAAGAAGACGAAATGCTTTCGATTGAAAGATACGATTTCCCGACGCTTTTTCGGATGATTGAGCGCGGCGAGTTTGAAGACGCCAAAACGATGGTCGGCTTGATTTTGGCAGGCGCGCGATTGGGCTTTTCGTTTTCCTAGCTTGACATTGTTTAACCGTTTTCGATATTCTATCAGTTCGCGTTTTAGCGAAAATTCCAAACAGAGTGGCACTTATGAGTACATATTTTCCCAGCGGCAAAGGGCTGGCAGAAAATCGCAAATGGTTTGTGGTAGATGCAAAGGGCAAAACCGTCGGACGGCTGGCGACGGAAGTGGCGCGTATTTTGTCGGGTAAAAACAACCCGCAATGGACGCCTTTTATGGATATGGGCGACCACGTGATTGTTATCAACGCCCGTCACGCCATCTTCACCGGCTCGAAAAACGACCAGAAGATGTATCGTCACCACACGCTGTATCCCGGCGGATTACGCGAGATTTCGGTCAAAGACCAATTTATCAAACATCCCGAGCGCGTGATTGAAAGCGCCGTTAAAGGAATGCTTCCGAAAACCAAGCTCGGCAAAGCGATGGCGAAAAAACTGAAGGTTTACGCCGATGCCGACCACAGTCACACGGCGCAGAAACCGGAGAATTTAGAATTGTAGAAATTCAGGATTCTGAATTCAATATTCAAGATTGAAAATCTTTAATCCTGAGCATTGAATCCTGAATCCGAAATTACTGATTTATGGCAGACATTCAATATTACGGAACAGGCAGAAGAAAAACTTCGACGGCAAGAGTTTATTTGCGTCCCGGAAACGGCGAAATCAAAATCAATCGCCGCGATTTCGATACTTATTTTCCCAACGAAGCCTTGCGGATGATTATTCGTCAGCCGCTTCGCTTGACCGACACGGCTGAGAAATTCAACATTCTCGTGAATGTTGACGGCGGCGGCGTTGCCGGACAAGCCGGTGCGGTGCGTCACGGAATCACCCGCGCTTTGATGGAATATAACTCGGATTTGCGTTCGACCTTGAAAAAAGCCGGATTGGTGACACGCGACCCGCGCAAGAAAGAACGTAAAAAATACGGTCAGAAAGGCGCGCGCAAACGCTTCCAGTTCTCGAAGAGATAATTACTACTGCATTTATCATTCGAGATTTATCATTCAACAAAAGATAAATGATAAATCTCGAATGATAAATGTAAAACCATCGCCGGAATTCATTGGTTTATCAACGTTAGATTCCGGCGAGTACAAAAACCAATAAGGAGATAAGTTTTGGCTACAGTTACAATGAAAGAACTCCTCGAAGCCGGAGTTCACTTTGGACACCAGGTGCGCCGTTGGAATCCGAAAATGAAAGAATACATTTTCGGAGAACGCAACGGCATTTATATTATCGACCTGCAAAAAACGCAGAAATTATTTCGCGACGCACTGAATTACGTGCAAACGTCTTTATCGGAGAGACCGAATCAGATGGTTCTTTTCGTCGGCACCAAACGTCAGGCGCAGGACGCGATTAAAGAAGAAGCCGAACGCGCCGGACAGTATTACGTCAACAATCGCTGGCTCGGCGGTCTTTTAACCAACTTTCAAACCGTCCAGCAGTCGGTCAAGAAAATGAAAGACATCGAAGCGATGAAAGAAGACGGTCGCTTTGAAATGCTGACGAAAAAAGAGCGTTTGCAAAAAGACCGCGAATACGAAGGCTTGATGAAAAACTTGGCGGGCATTAAAGATATGAAGCGCCTGCCCGATATGCTTTTCATCATCGACGTGCGCAAAGAAGAAATCGCCGTGGCGGAAGCCAATCGTTTGGGCATTCCGGTCGTCGCGGTCGTCGATACGAACTGCTCGCCGGAAGGCATCGACCAGGTGATTCCGGGCAATGACGATGCGCTCCGCGCGATTCGCCTTTTCGCTTCGCGCATTGCCGACGCGATTATCGAAGGCAAGCAAGTCGGAACCGAAGGCAATGTGGCGCTGGAAACCGCAAACGCGGAACCGGAAGAAGAGCCGATTGAACTGGCGACTATTTTAACCGCCGATAAAAGCTTCCGCTCGGCGGAAGCGACGCATCAAGACCCGAGCGCGGCGGTTGCCGGCGAAGGCTCGAAGAAAGTTGACGGCGCGGACGGCGGCGGAGATACGATTCATTCCGACCTCGACGCCGGAATCCTGATTTCCGACGACATTCAAAACGCGACGGACGCGAACGCGCCGAAAGAGGAAAGCACGGAAGCGACCGCTAGCTAACTGATTTAAAATTTTATTTTGAAAGCGTAGCTCAAAACCGTGAAAAAGTCGGCGGCTACGCTTTTTTTAAGGCAATCAGCAGTCAACTAAAATTTTTTGAAAATTGCAATTATAAATTTATTTGAATTCTAACAGAAGGCAAAAAGCTGAAAGCTGACCGCTGACGGCTGATTGCTAAAGATGGAGATTATTATGGCAGAAATTACAGCAAGTGCAGTAAAATCCCTGCGCGAAAAAACCGGCGCGGGAATGATTGATTGTAAAAACGCATTGGTCGAAGCCGGCGGCGACGAAACGGAAGCGGTGGAAATCCTTCGCAAAAAAGGAATGGCGAGCGCCAGCAAAAAACAGGGACGCGTCACGGCGGAAGGCGCGGTCGGCTCATATATTCATATGGGCGGCAAAGTCGGCGTGCTGGTCGAAATCAACTGCGAGTCGGATTTCGTCGCGCGCGGCGAAGAATTTCAGCAGCTCGTCAAAGACGTGGCGATGCACATCGCCGCCGTCGACCCGCGTTTCTTGAACCGCGAAGAAGTTCCGGCAGACGTTTTGCAGAAAGAACGCGAAATTTTGCTGGAACAACTGAAAAACGACCCGAAAAACGCGAACAAGCCCGAAGATGTTTTGAATAAAATCATCGAAGGTCGCCTGAACAAGTTTTATGAAGAATCGGTTCTGGTTGACCAGCCGTTCGTCAAAGACCCTTCGAAAACAATCAGCGAACTGGTGGCGGAAAAAATTTCCTCGATCAAGGAAAATATCTCGATTCGCCGCTTTGCACGCTTCAAGATGGGCGAAGGCATCCAGAAGAAACAGGACAATTTCGCCTCGGAAGTCGCTTCGATGGTCGGCGGAAATTAATTTTTAGCTTTAAGGCTCAAGGTCAAAAACTTTGAGCCTTTTTTGTATTGTATTAAATTATGTCAACTTCGGCGGTCGAATCAACAAAACCGGCTTTCCAAAGAATTTTGCTCAAGCTTTCGGGCGAAGCTTTGATGGGCACGCAAAATTACGGCATCGACACGCAGGTCGCCGAATCGGTCGCCAGAGAAATCAAGGCGATTCACGATTTGGGTATCGAGATTGCGATTGTGGTCGGCGGCGGAAATATTTTTCGCGGCGTCTCGAAATCAGCCGGAAATATGGACCGCGGCAGCGCCGATTACATCGGAATGCTGGCGACGGTGATGAACGGAGTTGTTTTGCAGGACGCGCTCGAACGAATTGAAGTGCCGACGCGCGTGATGTCTGCAATTGATATTCCCGAGCTTGCCGAGCCGTTTATACGCCGCCGCGCTATGCGTCACTTAGAGAAAAACCGCGTCGTGATTTTCGCCGCCGGAACGGGCAATCCTTATTTTACGACCGATTCCGCCGCCGCTCTGCGCGCCCTGGAAATCAAGGCGGAAGTTATTTTTAAGGCGACGAAAGTTGACGGAATTTATACGGAAGACCCTTTCATTAATCCGGAGGCGACGCGTTTCGAAACGATTTCCTACCAGGAAGTTTTGGAGAAACAGTTAAAGGTGATGGATTCGTCGGCGATTTCGCTTTGTATGGACAACAAGCTGCCGATTATGGTTTTTAATATGAAGGAAACGGGCAATATCATCAAAGCCGTGAAAGGCGATTTGACTATCGGCACTTTGGTCGGAGGCAACGCTTAAGTTATAATCTTTATTACGTTTTACGAGGAAAATATGAGCGCAGAAGATGTAATCAAAGAAACCAAACCGCGAATGGAAGCGGTTATCGAAGATTTTAAACGCAAGCTGGGGAACGTCCGCACGGGGCGCGCGACCGTCGGCTTGCTCGACGCCATAATGGTCGATTATTACGGAACGCCGACGCCGCTGAATCAGATGGCTTCGATTGCCGTTCCCGAACCGCAAATGCTGACGGTTCAGCCGTGGGATATGTCGCAGGTCGGCGCGATTGAAAAAGCGATTCTTGCTGCCAATTTAGGATTTAATCCTTCCAACGACGGCAAAATCGTGCGTTTGCCGGTTCCGCCTTTAAACGAAGAACGCCGCCGCCAGCTTGCCAAACAAGTTCACGAAATCGCGGAAGAACATCGCGTGGCGGTTCGCAACGTGCGCCACAGCGGAAATGATACCTTGAAAAAATTATTAAAGGACAAAGCGATTTCCGAAGACAGCGAGCGCGACGGCTTAGACCAGATTCAAAAGCTGACGAACACTTACGTCAGCAAAATCGACGAGCTGGCGAAAACCAAAGAACAGGAAATTATGCACGTCTGATTCAATAACGAATTACGAATTGCAAGTTAAAAGAGTTGACCTTTATCTTTATCCCGAAAACGGTGGAATTTAAAGGTCAGCTCTTTTTATTAGTAATTCGTAATTAGCTATTTCGGCATCGCAAAAACATCGTCCGCGATTTCGGAATTTATCAAAATGTCCTTTGCCTTAAAGTTAGCGTAAAAAGTTCCCTGCGACAGTTCCATTCGCTGCGAAAACTTTTCGTTGATAAAAACGCCGTCAACCTCGCGATATTTATCGACCGCCACCGAAGTCGTCAAGGTGTCGCCGTTAACCTCGTAACTCGATTCGTATTCTTTCACCTGATTCGTTTTTTCATCGACGATAAAATCGGTGTAAAAGCCTTCGGGCGAAGTGATGCGGAAACCTTTTTTCTTTTTCCATTTTTCCGGCAGAGCCGAAACCGTATAATCTTTTTCGTTGATTTTCCGCAAAAGCTCCATTCCTACTTTATCCAGGGGCAGGCTGAAGCTGCTGATTGACGAATAATTTTGCTGACCGTCGTAAATCTGTTTGTAATTAAAAAACTGCGATTGAATATCGTAACGGAACCGCGCGCCCGAAATGGTAATGGCAAAGGCGGCGGGCATCGTCTGCGCCGAAGCTCCGGCTGAAAGCTCAGCCGTGCCGCGCACGACTAAATTTTTGATTTTTATCAGTTTATCTCCGCCGTGCGCCGCCAGCGTGGCTTTTGCCAAATCGAGCGAGGCGGTTTCGGTTTTAACAGCG
>DASVRT010000049.1:0-20185 GCA_036388475.1 Pyrinomonadaceae bacterium
TTCGCTGCGCGAGGCGATGAAGTTTCTCGATTTCGCGCCGATTGTGACGATTTCCGCTTTGACCGGACAACGCGTGCAGAAAATTCTGCCGCTTGTCGCGCAGGCAAACGAAGCGCGAAATCTGCGGATTCAAACGTCGAAGCTCAATCAATTTTTCGAAGACAACATCACGCAGCCGAAAAGCGGCGGCGCGCCCGCGCCCGTCAAAGGCGGGTTTTCGCGCCTTCACGTACAATTTCTGACGCAGGCGGGAATTCGCCCGCCGCTGTTTATTTTATTTACTGCGGGCGGCGGCAAAGCCGGTTTGCATTTTTCCTATATGCGCTATATCGAGAATCGTTTAAGAGAGGAATTCGACTTTTTCGCCACGCCGATTAAATTAGTTGAAAGACACAAATCTAAAGGAAAGAAAGAAAAATAAACGTGAAGGAAAGAAGGAATTAACAGGGATGAAGGGGATAAAGGAGATAAAAACAAAATCTTTAAATTATCTTATCTTTTTATCCCTGTTAATTCCTTCTTTCACGCCTTCGCGCCCTTTGCGTTTTTGCGTTAAAATTTCTTGCAAATGGAAGTGATTCTATTATTAATCAGACTTTTTCTCGCCACGATTTTTTTGCTCGCGGGCGTCGGGAAGCTGCTGGATTTGGAAGGCTCGGAAAAAGCCGTCAAGGCTTTCGGCACGCCCGCCGAATTTGCGAAAACATTCGCCGTCGCGCTGCCTTTCGCCGAAATCGTCTTCGGCGTTTGTTTTTTGTTTGTCGAAACTTCGTGGCTCGGCGCAACCGGCGGGCTGATTCTGCTTTTGAGTTTTATCGGCGGAATGATTTGGCAATTGGCGCAGGGAAACGCGCCCGATTGTCATTGCTTCGGCGCGATTCACTCGGAGCCGGTCAGCCGCAAGAGTTTGATTCGCAATATTATTTTTGCGATACTGGCGCTTTTCCTCGTCGCGCAGGGACGGGAAAATCAAGGCTTGAGTATGACGGATTCCGGAGACGGTTTTTCGGAAGGAAATGTTATGTCGGTTATTTTAGGTCTGGCGACGGTCGGTTTGCTAATCGCCGCAGTTTTTTATTTAAAAAGGATTTCCGAACAGCAAACGCAGATTATGCGGCGCATCGAGATTCTGGAATTGACGGCTGCGGCGGAAGGCGGCAGGGAATTGGTGCGCGAAGAATTGATTCACCCGGAAGACGGCTTGCCGGTCGGCGCGCCCGCGCCGGATTTCGCGCTGCCGGATTTAAACGGCAAACTCGTTTCGCTCGAACAGCTTTTGGCGGCAAATAAACCGGCTTTGCTTTTCTTCGTCAGCCCGACCTGCAATCCCTGCCGGGCGCTTTTGCCGGAAATCGAAGCGTGGCAGAAGGAATTGAAAGACAAGCTGAATTTCGTTTTTATCAGCAGCGGCAAGGCGTCGGAAAACGCCGAAAAATTTGGCGGCGCCGGGCTTAAACAGATTCTTTTGCAGAAAGAGCGCGAGGCGGCGGAGTTGTATTTTGCGACCTGGACGCCGACCGCTTTCCTGGTCAACGCCGACGGCAACGTCGGCAGCGAACCGGCTTTCGGCGACGTGAAAATCCGCGAGCTGGTCGAAAAAATCAAAGCCGAAACGGAAGTGCGTTTCATCGCCAACGGCAAAGGTCAGAACATCGGCGAATCGTTTCCCGAATTTTCGCTCAGCGATTTGACCGGCAAAACGCTCGACGCGAGCGCGATTCGCGGCAAAAAAACGCTCGTCACATATTGGAGCATAACCTGCGGTTATTGCAGTCAAATGCTCGAAGACTTGCGCGAATGGGACAAAACAAAAGGCGCGGACGAGCCGAATCTGCTGCTTTTGTCGCGCGGCGAAGTCGGGAAAAATCTGGAACTCGGCTTTCAATCGACCATCGTTTTGGACGACGAGCGCGAAGTCGTGCAGAAGCTCGGAATGGAAGGCACGCCGTCCGCCGTGCTGGTCGACGAAAACGGCAAAATCGTCTCGCAAATCGCCGTCGGCGAAAAGCGAATCTGGGCTTTGATTGGAAAAAGAAAGCTGTAAAATCGAGCGCGCACAGTGAAAATTCCGGTGAGCAATGATTTTTCACGCTGAGCGTTGAGATATTAGAATGAGCAATATCTTTTCGCGATGAGCACGAAAGATATTAGGATGAGCAATATCTTTTTCCGCTGAGCGGCTTTTTTTCTCGCTGAGCACGTTATTTTTCCGCTGAGCAATGTTTGAATGCCGATGAGCGGAAAATTTTCTCGATGAGCGCGCCGAAATCTCGAATCTCAGTTAATATTTAGGAAATGAAACCGATTGATTGGAAAGTGACCGCGCAGGAAGGCGAGGCGCGGGCGGGCATTTTGCGAACGCGGCGTTCGGTGATTGAAACGCCTGTTTTTATGCCCGTCGGAACGCAGGCGACGGTGAAAGGCGTGCGTTATGAATGGCTGGAAAACGAGCTGGACGCGCGGATAATTCTCGGCAACACGTATCATCTTTTTCTGCGTCCGGGCACGGAAGTGATTCGCGCCTGCGGCGGTCTGCATAAATTTTCGACGTGGAATCGCTCGCTTTTGACCGATTCGGGCGGTTTTCAGGTTTTTTCGCTGACGGATTTAAGGAAATTGACCGAAGCAGGCGTCGAGTTTCGCTCGCATCTCGACGGCAGCAAAAGATTTTTGTCGCCGGAAACCTCGATGGAGATTCAAGCCGCGCTCGGCTCGGAAATCGTGATGGTTTTTGACGAGTGCACGCCGGGACAAGCCGATTTCGAAGCGGCGCGGAAAAGTCTGGAAATGACTGCGCGCTGGGCGCAGAGGTCGAAAGATAAATTTGCGGAACTGCAAAATGAAGGACAGGATACGGGTTTTATCGAAGCGGAAAATTTGAATGGACAGCAGGCTTTATTCGGAATCATACAGGGCGCGAGTCATTTGCCTTTGCGCCGCGAAAGTCTCGATAAAACAATCGAAATCGGTTTTGACGGCTACGCTATCGGCGGCTTGAGCGTCGGCGAAGAAAAATCGGTGATGTATGACGTTATCGAATTCGTCGCGCCGCAGATGCCTGCCGACGCGCCGCGATATTTAATGGGCGTCGGGACGCCGGAAGATTTGGTCGAAGCGGTTTATCGCGGCGTCGATATGTTCGACTGCGTGATTCCGACGCGCAACGGGCGAACGGGCACCGCATTTACGTCGCGCGGAAAAATCAATATTCGCAACGCGAAATTTGCCAAAGATACCGCGCCGCTCGACGCCGATTGCCCGTGTTCGGTGTGCCGCCGTTACTCGCGCGCGTATCTCCGGCATTTGTATCAGGCGGGCGAGATGCTGGCGGCGATTATGATTTCGCATCACAATCTGGCGTTCTTCCTTGACACAATGCGCAAGGTAAGAGATTCTATCAAACTTGGCAGCTTCAGCCGGTTTCGACACGACTTCATAAACAAAATTCGTGAAGGCGAAGCGGAAAAGCAAACATAATTTTGCCGTTTCCGCGTAATAAAACGCTGTTTTTAGCTTCGGCGGTTTTATTATTCGTCGTCCGTAATTTATAATTGAAGTTTCTGTCTGCATTAAAACAATGAACATTGTAGCTTTATTTCTTCAAGGTGAGGGCGGTGGCGGCAGCAGTCTTTTGGGCTGGCTGCCGATTCTCTTAATCCCGATTATTTTTTACTTCATTTTATTTCGCCCGCAGCGCCAGCAGCAGCAGCAGCTGCAGGAAATGATTGCGAGCCTGAAAATTAACGACGAAGTCGTGACCAACGGCGGCGTTATCGGCAAAATAAAGGAAGTCAGAGAAACCAGTTTTATTATCCTGAGCGCAGACAAAACGTTCCTCGAAATCGGTAAAAGCGCCGTTGTCGGAAAAAAAGCGGAAAGCAAATAGTCAGTCTTCGACGCTTCGCCGGACAACGGGCGAGCGACATCTGACTACTAACGAGTATTAATGAAAAACAAAGCATTATTGTTTAGAACTGTAATTATCGTAGTCATCACACTGATTGCGTTGTATCTGGTTTTCGGTCCGCGCCAGTCGTTCACCGCGAACGACTTTTCCTGGTCGGGCATCAAAAATAATTTAGCCGGAAATATAAATCTCGGTCTGGATTTGAAAGGCGGCTCGCATCTGGTGATGCGCGTCAAGGTCGAAGAATATCTGAAAACTCTGACCGAAAACAACGGGCTTGCCGCTCAAACCATCGCCAAGCAAGCGAACCTGCCGGTCGGCGAGCCGAAATTCGTCACGGCAAACGGTACTTACCAGATTACTTTGCCCGTGACCGACGCCGCTCAAAAACAGGCGGTTATCGATGCGGTCAAGCCAAAGGTCGATTTTTCGCTCTGGACGCAATCGGAAACGAACGATGCCATTGTCTGGAGTTTGCCGAATACGGCGCAGCGCACTTTGAGCGACCAGGCGGTCGAACAGGCTTTGCGAATCATCGAAGGTCGAATCAACTCTTTCGGCGTCAAGGAACCGACTCTGGCGCGACAGGGCGGGCAGGATTCGCAGCAGATTCTTTTGCAGATGCCCGGCGTCGAAGACCCGGAAAGAGTAAAAAAATTAATCGGACAAACGGCTCAACTATCTCTGATGAAAGTGGTCAGCCCGCCGAACCCGTCGCCCGTCCAAACCTATCCGACCAGAGAAGCCGCGCTTCAGACAATCGGCGGGCAGGAAAGCGTCACGCGCAAGGTTTTTCCTTATGCCGACCGCGACGAGACGGCGACCGACCCGAATCAGCCGAATCGCTTTGTCGTGGTGGAAAGTCCGGCGATTGTCGACGGCAGCGAGCTGCGCGAAGCGACGGCTTATTCGCAGGGCGGCGACCGCGATTATAAGATTGCGTTTGCGCTGAAACCGGCGGGCGCGGCGAAATTCGGCGACTGGACATCCAAAAATATCAACAGTTATATGGCGGTCGTGCTGAACGAGCAGGTCAAATCAGCGGCGTTTATCAAATCGCAGATTTCCGATTCGGGCGAAATTTCCGGACGCTTTACCAAAGAATCAGCCGACGATTTAGCTTTGACTTTGAAATCCGGAGCCTTGCCCGCGCCGATTGAATATCAGGAAGAAAGAACCGTCGGACCGAGCCTCGGCGCCGATTCGATTCGCGCCGGCGTGACGGCGTCGGTTGCCGGTTTGATTTTTATCGTCATCTTTATGCTTATCTATTATCGCGGTTCGGGCATCAACGCCGTCGTCGCTTTAATTTTGAATATGCTTCTGACGCTGGCGGCTTTGATTATGTTTGATTCGACGCTGACTTTGCCCGGCATCGCCGGTCTGATTCTCGGCATCGGTATGGCGGTCGACTCGAACGTGCTTATCTTTGAGCGCATCCGTGAAGAACTGCGCGCCGGAAAATTGGTCGGGCAAGCCGTCGATTTGGGCTTCGACCGCGCGTTTATCACGATTATCGACACGCACATCACGACGATTATCTCGTCCGTCATATTGTATATGTACGGTTCGGGTCCGATTCGCGGATTTGCCGTCACGCTTATTCTCGGGCTTTTAATTAACCTTTTCTCGGCGGTTTTTGTCTCGCGCACGATTTTTATGTGGCTGCTGGACAAAAAACGGGATATGAAAAAATTAAGTATCTAGTTGCAGATAGTTGCAGGTAGTTGCGGAAAGTTTCAGAGTTTTGAGCTTTCCGCAACTTTCCGCAACTTTCCGCAACTTTCTGTAACTCTAAAGAAATGTTTGAATTTTTTACGAATATAAAAGTTGACTGGATGGGAAAGCGCCGAATTCTGACTGCGCTTTCCGTGGTAATTCTTCTTGCCGGTTTGATTTCGGCGATTAGTCGCCAGGTGGTTGACGGCGGAACTAACGCGTTTAACCTGGGCGTCGATTTTCAGGGGGGAACGGTCGTCACGGCGAAATTCAGGCAAAAGCCTCCAGCCGACGACATTCGCGCGGCTTTGCAGACTACCGGCGTCAACGATGCGGTGATTCAGGAATCGACCGATAAACAGGACGAGGTCTTGATTAAAGTTCCGATTATCGAAGGACAGGAAATTCCCGCCGCCGCGACTCAGGAAGGACAACCGGCTGATACCAGTCAGGTCAATACGGGGCGCGCGACGGTTAAACAAGCCCTTGATTCTTTCGGCAAAGAAGCTACGGGAACGGCAACTCTGAACGATGACCAGAGCGCCGCCTATAAAATTGTCGGAACCGAATCGGTCGGTCCGGTCGCCGGAGACCAATTGCGCAATCAGGCGGTGGCGGCGACGCTTTTAGGTCTTCTGGGAATTTTGCTTTACATTGCCTATCGCTATGACTGGACGTATGCGGCGGGCGCGGTTATCGCCGTGTTTCACGATGTTCTGGTAACGCTCGCGTTCTTTTCGGTCTTTCAGTGGGAAATTAATCTGACCGTCATTGCCGCGCTTTTAACGCTGGTCGGTTTTTCGGTCAACGACTCGATTGTTATCTTTGACCGCATCCGCGAAAACCTGACGCTGCATCGCGACAAATCGCTTTATCAATTGACGAACGACTCGATTAACCAGACGATGTCGCGCACGATTGTGACCAACGGCTTGGTTTTTCTATCGGTGCTGGCGCTGGTTATTTTCGGCGGCGAAGTTCTGCGCGGATTTTCGCTGGCGCTTTTCGTCGGCTCGATTACGGGAACGTATTCGACTATCGCGATTGCCAGCCCGATTGCCATCTGGTGGCAGGATAAGCTCGGCGCGGCGAAAACCAAACAGCCCGAAATGCGCAAGGACGCCAATACTCTGGCGACCGCTTCGCGGCGTTCCGTCGCCAGAAAAACCGCGACCCGATAAAACGGCGGGCGACTCGGCTGAGTCGCCCTAAACGCAAATTTTAATTTTCTATAAATTTTCTTTGCGATTTTGGAAAAAAGCATAAGGAAATAAGAAATTTTCCTTGACTTTCTGTTTTCAAAATCTTAGACTTCAAATCGTTGCTGGTCAAAAATCATTTATTACGTTTCTGCTTTTTTCCGATTCGTTTATTGAGGATGAAAACGGAGTTGGCGGAACTTTGCATATCCGACTGGCAAAGTCCGTTCGCCCGCCTCATTAAAAGAATTAAACGCGTCAGAAAAGCAGTTTTGGTTGTTGTAGAAAAGTGATGACAACAAAGGTTAAATTTTATTCATCAGAGCAGTTATAAAGAAAAATTCGTGAACCCGACCCCGATTGGCACCGGAAAAGAGGGAGGTAAATAAAAAACTATGTTAGACCAATTAGTCGAATCGAAAAGTCACAGCGGAGAAAATACGAAGCGAGGCGGATTTCTCTTAACGACGTTTATCATTGTGACGACTTTATTTGCGGGCGGTATCGTTTATAGTCTTTTCGCGAAAGACCTCGGTACCAGCGACGAAGGACTGGAGCTTTCGACTCTGGTCGCGCCGCCGCTGCCGGAAGAAGCGCCGCCGCCGCCGCCGGAACCGGAACAGAAGCCGGAAAAACAGCAGACCAGCGATAAGGTGACGACCGAGATTGTGCGAACCGACCGATTTGCTTCGGTTGACGCGCCGACCGAGCCGCCCAAAGATACCCGCGGGCAAACAAATGTTGCAAAATGGGTTCCGGGCGCCAAGATAGGCGATAAAAACGTAAATCCGTCGGCGCCGAATGCCGGAGTTGAAAGAACCGGACAGGGCGGAGGCGGTGTTAGCGTTCCTACTACTCCGACAGCGCCGGAAGATGACCCGCCGCCGCCGCCGGTCAAAACACCGACTCCGAAACCGGAGCCGACCAAAGCGCCCGTCCCGAAAATTATTTCCAAAGGCGTCGTCAACGGCAGCGCCATCAGCCTGCCGAAACCGCCCTATCCGCCGGCAGCCAAAGCAGTGCGCGCCGCCGGAACAGTGTCGGTACAGGTGACGATTGACGAAAGCGGAAACGTTATTTCGGCAAGCGCCGCCGGCGGTCATCCGCTGCTGCAGCAAGCGGCTGTCGGCGCAGCACGCCAAGCGAAATTCAGACCGACATTGCTTTCGGGGACGCCGGTGAAAGTTACGGGGATTATCACCTATAACTTTGTCGCTCAGTAATTCGGTAAGTTTTGGAGTTCCGCTTTCAGCGACACGCTCTTAAGCCGCACGGTTTATCGACGCGGCGGGGCGGAACTCGAAACTCTGCAATCATAATATTTTTGATATTCTTTGGAGGATAACCATGACATTTTTAGCAAGCTTTTTCTTAATGTTTGCGGACGCGAGTCCTAAAATTTCCTTTGGTCTTTACGATATTGCAAAAAGTTTAACGATTCCCGGCTGGGTGGTTGTTATCATTCTTTTGCTAATGTCGATTTACATCATCGCTATCGGCATCGAGCGTTGGATGACATATAACGCGGCAAAACAGCAGTCGCGCCAGTTTGCGCCGAAAGTCGCGCAGGCTTTGAAAAACAACAATGTCGACGAAGCGATTAACATCAGCGATAAACACAAAAATTCACACTTGGCGATGGTCGTTTCATCGGGTCTGAAAGAATTTAGCGCGCACCAGGGCAACAGCGATATATCGGGCGAAGAAATGGAAGCCTCGAAACGTGCTTTGCAGCGTGCTATTGCCGTTAAACAGGCTGAGCTGAAACGCGGACTTTCCGGTCTGGCGACGGTCGGCTCGACGGCTCCGTTCGTCGGATTGTTCGGAACGGTGGTCGGCATTATCGGCGCGTTCGTCGCTCTGGCAACCGAACAGAACGCCGGTATCGGCGCGGTCGGCGGCGCGATTGCGGAAGCGCTCGTGGCGACGGCTTTCGGCATCGCGGTGGCGGTTCCGGCGGTGTGGCTGTTTAACTATTTTACGAACAAAGTGTCTAGTTTTACTGTCGAAATGGAAAACTCCGCTTCCGAATTGATTGATTACTTTATCAAGCAGCGCACCAAACAACTGCGCGGATAATCTAATCTGAAAATTTGAAAGTAGTTATTTCTACAACAAAACTTTAAGCATTATCTAAGGAGAAATAAACTATGTCGATGTCAGTTGGCGGAGATAGTGAATATAACTCTGAGATTAACGTGACTCCGATGGTTGATATTATGCTGGTGCTGCTCATCATCTTTATGGTGGTGACGCCGCTGCTGCAACAAGGAGTTTCCGTTAATCTTCCGCGTGACTTGAATTCACCCGAAGAAGACACTTATATAAACAATGAAAAAGCGGTTGTCGTGGCAATCCCGAACGACTCTGATTTTTATATCGGCAAGGATAAATATTCCAAGGCGGTTCTAGGAGACAAAATCAAGGAAGTGATGGGTAAAAAAATCGACGACCGCCTGCAAGGGCAAACCGATAAGCGCATTGTTTATATTAAAAGCGATGTGGGCGTGGCTTACGGCACCGTGGTCGAGGCAATCAATATTATCCGCGCGCAAAACGTGGATAAAATCGGATTGGTTGCCGATAAGCGAAAAACCGGCGCGCCGACTCAGTAATGGAAAAAAATTGAATTTGTCTTCAACATAAATTAGGAGTTTTAAAGTATGGCTTTATTTGAAGAAGCTACCGTCGCGCACGAGGGAGCTGTTCCGAATATCAACGTTACGCCGTTGATTGACGTTTTGCTCGTGCTGCTGATTATTTTTATGGTTATTTCGCCGTCGAAACCGAGCCGTTTCGAGGCGAAAGTACCGGCTGAGCCGAAACCGGAAGAACAGAATTTAATTCTGAAACCCAACCCGAACACCTTGATTGTCTTTGTTGATAAAGAAAACAAATTAAAACTCAATCAGGACGAGATGGGTAATATTGCGGATCCCAGTGCTTTGGTAAACAAACTGACGGAAACTTTCAATTATCGTGATGCCAACGGCGTTTTCCGCGAAGGCACGAATGAAACCGAAAAGACCGTCTTTATCAAAGCGCCGCGTTCCGTGAAATATGGCGAAGTGGCAAAAGTGGTCGATGCCGTCAAGTCTGCCGGAGCGCAGCCTGTCGGCTTGCAAGTTGATGATTTAGAACAATAAAAGGGATTTGCGATTTTAAAAGGGTTTTTGGGCTTGGGTCTTCGGTCTTTGATTTGATAACTCGGCTTGTGCCGGCAAAATTCGAAGACCGAAAACCGAAGTCCAAAGACGGATTGATAAAATCGCAAATCTAAAATTAAGATAACGGAGTCGAAAAAATGAGAGTCTCTCGAGTAGGGATATTTGCCTTAATAGCGATAATAGTTTTAACCGGAGCCGGGTGCAATTTCTGGAATCAAATCAAAGCGCGTCAGGATTTAGTTGACGGCGCAAAGGCTTACTCGGATAAAAAATTTGAAGAAGCCGAAGCGCTTTTCCGCGATGCCGTCAAGCGTGACCCGAGCAACTTGCTGGGACAATTGTTTCTGGCGCGCACGCTTCATTCCCAGTATGCCGCCAACCGTACGCAGGGGCAGAAAGCGGATGAAGCGGTCGCCGAATACAGGAAAGTCGTTCCGGAATATAAGCAGGAAGTAGCCAGAAAGAAACAGGCTTTCGACGCAAATCCGAGCGACGAAAAAGCCCAAGGGGAATACAACAATAGTTTATCGATTTTAAACAGCTCGATCAGCGCTATCGCAAATTTATTGGACACAACCGGTAAGACGGATGAATGGAAAGCCTGGCAAACGGAGATTGCCAATGATACGGGTTTGCCGAATGAAACGAGAGCGTCGGCTTTTACCTCGATGGCGTCAAAAGAAAACACCTGCGCCAATGATATTACCGGAGTCGAGCCGGTCAGAAAAACAGTTAAGGTCGCCGGTAAAGACGAGTATCAATACATCAAACCGACCGACCCGAAAGTTTACGAAGATCTTAAGGGTTGTATCGCTCGCGGAACGGAATTGATTAACAAAGCTCTCGACCTGGATAAAAACAGCGACTCGATTTGGTCTTATAAAACGAGCCTGCTGATTCAGGATATGCGCGTCGCGGAAATGGACGGCAGAAAAGAAGATCAAGCCCGTTTTAAAGACGAAGCCGACAAGGCGAAAGCCGAATTTACCCGTTTGGCAGAAATTAAACGTAAGGCAAAAGAAGAAGAAGAAGCGCGCAGGAAACGAGAAGAAGAAGAAGCAGGAAAATAATTTCTTCAAAAATCATTTTATGAAAGGGTGAGGCTCAATTAAAATAAAATTGAGCGTCGCCTTTTTTTCAAGGATAAAGGATAGAAAATTTCAAGTTTCAAGTTTTGAATTGTGAATGAATAATTCAATAATCGGCTCACAATTTAAAATTCAAAACTTGAAACCTTTTGTTCATCCTTCATCCTTTTGCCTTTAAGCATATGGTTCGCATCGAGAACATCATCGGCAAAGTCGAGCAGAATCACCCGCAGGCTGATGTGGAGCTGATTCGGCGCGCCTATCTGTTCTCGGCGCTGCATCATCGCGGGCAAAAACGCGCCTCGGGCGAGCCTTATCTGGTTCATCCGCTGGCGGTTGCCGATTTACTGGCGGATATGCGGCTCGATGAAGTTTCCGTTTCCACCGGACTTCTGCACGACGTTGTCGAAGATACTCTGGTCGATCTCGACACGCTCCGCAGTTCATTCGGCGACGAAATCACCAAGCTGGTCGACGGTCTGACGAAAATCGCGCATATCAGCAATCTTTCCAGAGAAGAGCAACAAGCCGAAAATGTCCGCAAGATGGTTTTGGCGATGATAACGGATGTCCGCGTCGTGCTTATCAAACTCGCCGACCGCCTGCATAATATGCGCACGATGGAGTTTCTGAAACCGGAGAAACGGGCGCGGATTTCGCAGGAAACGCTGGATATTTACGCGCCGATTGCGCATCGTCTCGGAATGGGTAAGCTCCGCAGCGAGCTTGAAGATTTATCGTTTCAGAATCTTTACCCGGAAGATTACCGTAAACTTTCCGCCGAAGTCGACGCCCGCCGTCCGGAACTCGAAGCGATGCTCGAAAAAATTACCCGGACGATTAAAGAAAATCTGACTAAAAACGATGTTCCTTTCGTCGCCGTGCAGGGTCGCGTCAAACGTCTGTATTCGCTCTGGAAAAAATTAAAAAATCGCAAGCTCGCCATCGAGCAGGTTTATGATTTAATCGCCGCCCGCATCATTACCGATAACGATAAAAAGGACTGTTATATTGCCTTAAGCGTGATTCACGATATGTGGACGCCGGTTCCCGAGCGTTTTAAGGACTGGATAGCAATTCCGCGCGACAACCTTTATCAATCGCTGCACACGTCCGTTATCGGCGAGGGCGGACACGCTTTCGAAGTTCAGATTCGCACCGAAGAAATGCACCAGATTGCCGAAGAAGGCGTCGCGGCGCACTGGAAATACAAAGAGAAAAAGCTCGGCAAACACGACGAAGACCAGAACCTGGACGAACTCCGCAAAACCGTCGAGAAACTTCTCCTGCCATTGGTCGAGGAATCGAGCGATTTGAAAGATTCGCAGGATTTTATCGAATCTTTAAAGCTGGATTTGTATCCGAAGGACGTTTACGCCTTCACGCCGATGGGCAAAGTCATTCAACTGCCGCGCGGCGCGACGCCGATTGATTTCGCTTACGCGATTCACTCGGAAGTCGGCGACGCCTGCACCGGCGCGAAAATCGGCGGGCGCATCGTGCCGCTCAGAACCGAGATTCAAAACGGTGACGTCATCGAGATTTTAACGAATCCGAATTCGCACCCGTCGCGCGACTGGCTGAATTACGTCGCCACTTCAAAAGCGAAAAATCGCGTCCGGCACTGGATTGCCGAACAGCAGCGTACCGAATCAATCGAAATCGGGCGCAAGCTGCTGTCAACCGAAGCGGAAAAATTCCGTCTGACGGCGAAAAAAGTTCTCGGCGACGAGGAAAATCTGAAGCGCATCGCCAATGAATACGGCTTGGGCAGAATCGAAGATTTGCTGGCTTCGGTCGGTTACGGCAGAACGCTGCCGCGCAATGTCCTCGCCAAATATCTGGGCGCGGAAAAATTTGCCGAGCTCGACCCGGAGAAAAAGAAAGAAACCACGTTTCAATCGGGCGTCAAAGCCGTCAAAAAACTCATCGGCTTCGGCGAAGACGCAATTATCGTCAAGGGCGTCGATAATCTGCTTTTAACGCGCGCGCGCTGCTGTAATCCGCTGCGCGGCGAAGAGATTGTCGGTTATATCTCGCTCGGCAAAGGCATCGTTGTCCACAATAAACGCTGCAAAAACGTGCAGGCTTTGATGGTCAATAAAGACCGCATCGTCGATGTCGAATGGGCGAAAATCGACGATAGGCAGATTCAAGCCGTGCGCTTGCTGGCGACGACCGAAAACCGCACGGGAATGCTCGCCGGAATCACCAACGCGATTGCCGAAATCAAAACCGGCATCCGCGACGCCAGCGCGCGCGTGTCCCGTGACAATCAGGGATTAATTGAAGTGACCATCGAAGTTTTCGACAAAAAACATCTGGATAAAGTCACCAGCGCCATTAAAAACGTTTCCGGCGTAATTGATGTTGAGCGCGTGAATGATTTGGCTTGATTTTATAAAGTCATAAGAAATAAAACCGCGGATTAGCGCCGATTAGCACCGGCTATTTCTCTGAAAAATCCCCGTCAATCCGTGTTAACCGGCGGTTTCATTCTTTCTGTATCTTCGTTGTTCACTTTCCTTTTCGCCTCCAGTCTGTTAAAATCAGCCTTTTGTTTGAATAGACGAAAAATAAACAGAAGCAAACAGCAATGAAAGAAATTATTTCGACGGAAAATGCGCCGGGCGCAATCGGACCTTATTCGCAGGCGGTAAAAACGGGAAATATGGTTTTCCTTTCGGGACAGATTCCGATTGACCCGCAGACGGGCGAATTCGTTTCCGGCGGCGTGGCGGAACAAACCGAGCAGGTTTTAAAAAATTTGAGCGCGGTTCTGGAAGCGGCAGGCACGAGCTTGAACAACGTCGTGAAAACCACCGTTTTTTTAGCCGATATGAACGATTTTACGGCGATGAACGAAGTTTACGCGCGCTATTTCAGCGAAAACAAACCGGCGCGCGCGACCGTGCAGGCGGCGCGTCTGCCGCGCGACGCGCGCGTTGAGATTGAATGCATTGCGCTCGTTTAACATTCAACATTTAACAAAAAACTAATAATAAATGCTAATTGTTAAATGATAAATGAAAAGCCAAGCGTGAAAAAAATCACACTTGGCAACTAAAGGTTCGAGTTAAATCTCAAACTATTTTACACGGCTTTGACAACTTTACCCGCTTTCAGGCAGCGAGTGCAGACTTTTTGCCTGACCGCCGCGCCGCTCGGCGCTTTGACGCGAATCGATTGCAGGTTCGGGTTAAAGCGACGACGAGTTTTGTTGTTCGCGTGCGAAACGTTATTTCCAAATTGCGGACCTTTTCCGCAGACATCACAGCGTTTTGCCATATTTTTAAAGCCTCCAAAAATAAATACGAGGTATATAAGAAGAGTTTTAATACAAACTCAAAAACAAGATTTATAACAAATTTTTTCAGGTTAAGTCAAGTAATGATAGATATGGTTAATTTTGAAGGAGCGAAAGCCAAAGTGCGACAATTCAGTTTTAGATTTTCAGCGATTGCTGTTTTAGCGATTGCCACCCTTGCTTTTACGGCGTGCGGACCGTCAACAGGCGGAACGACCGGAGAACCTCGCGGCGGAGAAACCGCGGCGACGGTCAACGGAAAAGCAATCAAGATGGAACAGGTGGAAAGAGTCATCAAAGCCCAGACCCAGGGGCAGGACAACCGGCTTTCTCCGCTTGAGCTTGCGCAGGCGCGTTTGCAGGTTTTAGACCAGCTAATCCAGCAGGAAGTAATGTATCAGAAAGCCGAAACGGAGAAAACCGTTCCGACCGACGATAAAGTTACCGAAGAATTAAACAAGCTCAAACAGCAAAGCGGAAAATCCGCCGAAGAGTTTGACAAGCAAATGAAAGACGCGGGCGAAACCGAAGAAAGCCTGCGCGAATCAATCAAAAAGAATCTGGCGATTCAGGCATTGAACGAAAAAGTCACCAGCAAGATCGAGCCGCCGAAAGACCAGGAAATAGTAGATTTCTACAACGGCAATAAGGAAGGCTTTAAAAACAAGCGCGGCGCGCAGCTCGGCGTTATCGTGATCGACCCGCGCAAAGTAGACGCGAACGACACGACGACCAACGATATCGAAGCTCAGCAAAAAGCGAAAGAAGTCGGCGACCGTTTGATTCGCGGCGCGGATTTTGCGACCGTCGCGCGCGAAACCAGCGAAGACTCGCAGACCAGATTGCAGGGCGGCGATTGGCGATATTTCTCGGAAGAAGAAATGAAACAGATGTTCGGCGGCGGCTTTGCCGAGTTTGTGATGACCAAAATGCAGAACGGTCAAATCATTCCGCAGACGATTCCGCTCGAAGGCAGGCTGCTTATCGTCAAGCTCCAGCGCAAACAGGAACAGGACGAAGACCGCACGCTGGAAACTCCGGGCGTGCGCCAGCAAATTACCGATTTGCTGATTAATTCGCGCAAACAGCTTTTGAGCCAGGCGTATATGGCGATGGCGATGGACGGCGCGAAAGTCGAAAATCTGCTGGCGAAACAGGTTGTCGAAAACCCGAATAATCTGAGCGGCGCGCGTCCGGCTGGAGCGGATACTCCGGCGACGACACCGGCGGCAAACACGAATATCAATACAAACGCCAACGTGAACGCTTCGCCCGCCCGCCCGGCAAATGCCAACACGAATACCAGAACGGCGAACACGGCGGCAAATACAAACGCGAACGCAAAAAGATAGTTTCGCGCAAAATCTAAAAATGGCAGGTGACAGGGAAACCTGTGGCTTGTCATTTTTGTTTGATAAACGAGTCGCCGCCGCCCGCCGCCGCAGCGGGCGGCTTGTGAAAGGCGAAGGGAGAAGGGCGAAAGTAAAACAAAGAATTTATCCTTTCGCCCTTCGCCTTCAGCCTTTATCCTTTCAATTAACCGCCCGCTGCTGCGGCAGGCGGCGCTGACCTGATATGCTTTTTCGTCTTTCCGAAGTTTACAAATCCTACAGCGCGCACGACATCTTGCGCGGCGTTTCGTTTCAGATAAACATAAACGAAAAGGTCGGGCTGGTCGGACGCAACGGCGCGGGCAAAACGACCGTTTTTCGATTGATTACCGGCGCGGAAACCGCCGACGCGGGCGAAGTCGTTAAAATCAATAATTTAAGGCTCGGACTGCTGGAACAGCACGTCGATTTTACCGCCGGCGAAACGGTTCACACGGCGGCTCTGTCGGCTTTTCAGAAGCTGCACGACATCGAAGCCGAGATGCGGCGGCTGGAAATTCGGATGGCGGAAAATCCGTCCGACGAAATTCTGGAACAATACGCCGAGCTGCAAAACGAATTCGAGCGCGAAGACGGTTTTACCTACACGGCGCGAGCCGAATCAATCCTGCTCGGCTTGGGTTTTGCCAAAGCAAACTGGACGACCGTCACGAAAAATCTTTCCGGCGGTCAGAAAAATCGTTTGGGTTTAGCGCGGCTTCTGCTTTCGCAGCCCGACGTTTTACTGCTCGACGAGCCGACGAATCATCTGGACGTGAACGCCGTCGAATGGCTCGAAAATTTTCTGCAATCTTACGAGAAAACTTTTGTTCTCATCAGCCACGACCGCTATTTTCTCGACCGCGTCTGCAACCGCATTATCGAAATCGAAAGCGGAAAGGCGGTTTCCTATAAAGGCAATTATTCCGATTTTCTGGTCGAGCGCGAAGAACGCCGCGCCGCGCAGCAGCGCGCCTTTGAAAACCAGCAGGCGTTTATCGCCAAAAATGAAGATTTCGTCCGCCGCAACATCGCCGGGCAGAAAACTAAAATGGCGAAATCGCGCCGCAATATGCTGGAACGTCTGGAAAGAGTCGATGCGGTTTCAGCCGATAAAGCGAGCGGGAATTTTCAGTTGAAAAAAATCGAGCGCACGGGAAATCAGGTTTTGACGGTCGAAAATTTATCAATCGGCTACGGCGAAAAAGTTCTGGCGAAAAACATCGACTTTTCGCTCCTGCGGGGCGAGGCGCTCGGCGTTATCGGCGGCAACGGAACGGGGAAAACGACGTTTCTGAAAACGATTCTCGGGAACCAGCGCGAGATTTCCGGCAAAATTCTCTGGGGCGCGAAAACCGACACCGGCTATTATTCGCAGAATCTCGAAGATTTGGAAGAGCGCAACGAGATTATACAGGAACTGCGCCGCGTCGCGCCTTTAGCCGAAAACGGCGAATTACGCGGATTTCTGGCGAGATTTCTTTTCACCGGCGAAGACATTTTTAAACGGGTCAAAGATTTGTCGGGCGGCGAAAAGGGAAGACTGGCGCTGGCGAAACTGATTTATTCAAACAAAAACGTTTTGATTCTGGACGAGCCGACCAATCATCTCGACATTCCTTCGCGCGAAGCGCTCGAAGCGGCGCTCGACGCTTTTCAGGGGACGATTATCACCGTCAGTCACGACCGATATTTTCTGGATAGAATCGCCACGCAGATTTTGTCGTTTGAAGAAAATAAAACGATTGAAATCTTCAACGGCAATTACAGCGAATTTCACGAATGGAAGTTAAGCCGAGGGTCGAGAGTCAGGAGTCGGGAGCCGGAACAGTTTACAATAACGGGCGAGCATCAATCTTCCGAAGACCAAAAACCGAAAACCAAAGACCATCTTTCAAAAAACCAGCGCCAGCGAATAGAAAACCGCATCAAGGAAATCGAAAAACAGATTCCCGCAGCGGAAGAACGACTCGCGCAGTTTTCCTTTCGGATGAGCCAGCCGGAAATCGCTTCAAGCCACGAACGCTTACAGAAAGTCTCGCAAAAGTTTGAAGAAACCGAAAAGCAGATTCAGAAATTATATGAAGAATGGCAACGCTTGAGCGAAGAAATTCAGGATTGAGAATTATTGTATGGGCACGCCGCAGCGCCGCCCAATAAGCGTAGAGAAAAGCGTTTTAAATAAATTCAGCCTTGAATTTATTAATGTTGACTAACGTCTCGGCAGACGCTTTGAGCAGGCACCGCGGCGCGCCCCGACACTACATTCTATTTACGATTCCAGACTGTAATTAGGCGCTTCTTTGGTGATAATCACGTCGTGAACGTGCGATTCGCGCAAGCCCGCCGACGTGATGCGCACGAATTGCGCGTTTTCCTGTAATTCCCTGATTGATTTGCAGCCCGTGTAGCCCATTCCCGAACGCAGACCGCCGACAAGCTGCGTGACCATATCGGCGAGCGTACCTTTATAAGCGACACGCCCTTCGATGCCTTCGGGCACGTATTTCGAATCGGCGACCGTGCCTTCCTGCGAATATCTGTCGGAAGAACCTTTTTTCATCGCGCCGATGGAACCCATTCCGCGATAAGTTTTAAACGTGCGTCCCTGAAAAAGAATCGTCTCGCCTGGCGCTTCTTCCGTTCCGGCAAACAGCGAGCCGATCATCACGCTGTCCGCGCCCGCCGCAATCGCTTTCGCGACATCGCCGGAAAATTTGATGCCGCCGTCGGCGATGACCGGAACGCCGGTTCCTCTCGCCGCGTTAACGCATTCGGTAATCGCCGTAATCTGCGGAACGCCCGCGCCCGTGACGACGCGCGTCGTGCAAATCGAGCCGGGACCGATGCCGACCTTGACGGCATCGACGCCCGCCTCAATCAAAGCTTTCGTCGCGTCCGCCGTCGCCACGTTGCCGGCAATCAGTTCGATGTCGCCGAACCGGCTGCGGATTTTTTTAACCGCTTCGATAACGCGCGAAGAATGCCCGTGCGCCGTATCGACGATGATGGCGTCGGCGCGCGAATCAATTAACGCCTGCGCGCGCTCGAAAAAATCTCCGGTCGCGCCGATTGCCGCAGCGACGCGCAGGCGTCCGAGATTGTCTTTGGCGGCGTGCGGGTAGCGAATCGCTTTTTGAATGTCCTTAACCGTGATTAAGCCTTTTAAAAGCCCGTTGTCGTCGACGACGAGCAGTTTTTCGATGCGATGCTGCTGGAGTTTCCCTTTCGCGCCGTCCAAAGTCGTGCCGACCGGAACGGTGACGAGCGGCTGCTTTGTCATCACTTCGGAAACGGGAATGTCGAAGCGCGTTTCAAAACGCAAATCGCGGTTGGTGATGATGCCGACCAGAAAGCCGTTTTCGTCGGTGACGGGAATGCCGCTGATGCGAAAGCGTTCCATAATGTTCAGCGCTTCGGAGACGAGCGCGTTATCGCGAATCGTTACCGGGTCGACAATCATTCCCGATTCCGAGCGTTTTACTTTATCGACCTCTTCCGCCTGCCGCTCGATTGACAAATTTTTGTGAACGACGCCGATTCCGCCCTGCTGCGCGAGCGCGATTGCCAGGCTCGCTTCCGTCACCGTATCCATCGCCGACGAGCAGAGCGGGATATTCAGCCGGATGTTTCTGGAAAACTGCGTCGAAGTATCGACCTCGTTCGGCAGAATTTCCGAATACGCCGGAACCAGCAGAACGTCGTCAAATGTCAAGCCTTCTTTGATTTCATTTATTAACATAAATTCATTAGTGGCGAGTGGTCGGTGGTCGGTGGTCAGTTGATGTTAAGAATGAACTGAGTTCTCAGATTCCATCCAATTTGCAACTGACTACTGATGAGACTGACCACTAGTTATCTATAAAATAAAACTGCCCGCACTTTTCAGGCGGGCGCTAGCTCAAGCTAACCGACATTTAAAAGAACAATTTTTCTTTTGTAAAAGAGCCGCATAGCTTACGGCGCGGCGAGCGTCACGGTGCCGCTTTGCAGAATCTGCGCGATATTATCTTTTGTTATTTCAAATTCGATTCCGGCTCCTTTGGGCGGCGCGGCGGGCGGCTTAATTTGCTGCCCGTTGACCGTCAGCTGAACTTTGTCGGCGAAGCCTCTGTAATATCTCAGCTTTACATTCTGTTGAGCTTTAATATTGAGCGGCGCGGACGCCGTTACGTTCCGGTTCGCCGTTTTACCGTCCGTTCCGTAAGTCACGGCAACCGTTTCGGTGGTTTTAAATTCGACGTTGATTTCATTGGTCGGCGGCGCCGGCGTGGGGTTTGTATTAACGTTTGCATTGTTGTTCGCCGGATTGTTTGCCGCTTGATTGGTGTTATTATTGGCGACCGCCTGATTCTGGCTGTTCTGATAGTAATTAACTCCCCACAGGATTCCGCCGGTCAATAAGCCGAGAATAATGACGGCGAAAAT
>DASVRT010000050.1:0-8381 GCA_036388475.1 Pyrinomonadaceae bacterium
AGGAAGAACGCATGGACGCCAACATCGAATCGCTCTACAATCTGGAAGAAAATCTCCAGTCGCAAGGCTACAACCTGATGGATTTGCCCTACGTCCTGCAATTAAACAAACGCGATTTGCCAAACGTCATCCCGCCCGACGAACTAGCCGCCGAACTCCAGCGCAAAGGCGAACCCGTCTTTGAAGCGGTCGCCGCCAAAGGTGACGGCGTTTTCGACACGCTGAAAGCCGTCGCGAAACAGGTTTTGACCGAGCTCAGAAAAGGCTAGTTTTTCATTGTTCAAAATTCTTATGTGGACACGAAAATCCGACGCAGACATTAAGAATCTCCTCGAAAAGAAAATTCAGGAAAGAAAAAGTCCCCGCCGTCCCTTGATTTGGGCGTTTGTTTTCACCATCATCTGTCTGCTTCTCTTTTCCTTCGGCATCCGCGGCTCAAGGTCATACGTTTATTTAACTTCGCCGACCAGCCTGTTTCAATTAAAAACCTTATTCATCGGCGGATTTGGCTTCGCGCTTCTTTTCTCGCTGATGTATTTCAATCAAAGACGAGGCATTGCACTATTTGGGAGCGACGAAAGCCTCCTGTGCAACGAATGCAAAGAGCCTTATCTGGTCAATGCGGGAAACGTATGCAAATGCGGCGGACGTCTTGAGTCGTCCGATTTTTTTAGCTGGGAAGGCTGAAAATCGAAAATCATTTCAATAAACAACAAAAGCCGCCGGGTTTGATTAAACCCGGCGCTTTCTAATTTAATTTATCGCGGCTGCGGCTAATCTTTGTGAACGAAATTATTTATGATATGAATCAAAAGAGAGTTCATTCGATTCGGGAATTATGGACAGAAAAGCATTGTCTACCAGCTGGAAAATCCTCAACGCCGCTTTAGGCTTGTTCTTTTTGTATTCGATTGTCGAGGCGTGGATACAGATTCTCTATTTCAAAAATACCGAAAAACATTATTACTACATCGGCACGACGTTTTTTATTCCGCTCTTTACCTGTCTGATTGTCGTCTGCGGCTGGAGTTTAGAGAAGAAGTAAAAATTGTCCGTTCGAAATCTTGCTTTTTAATTTTAAAGTGGTAATATCAACCACCCTGAACAGAAAAAAAACGCTCAGATTTTATAAAGAATTATGAACACCTTAGAACTTACCAGAGAAGAATTAATCGGAGAACCGGAAGAACGCAAATTAGCCACCGGCAAAAGCATTTTGTCCTTTAACGTCAAGCTGTCCGACAAAATCGTAAATCTCAATACAGGCAATAAATTCGATTACCAGAACGAGTTATACGAGATAATGAACAAAGAATCGGTTAATTCCCCGGTCAGTTACATTAAATTTAACTGCATTCACAAAGCCGCCGATAACACCTAGAACTTTTAGAATCAGCTTGAAAACTTATTGCTATGCGGATTAGAGAAATAACCGTGAGAATTCAGCGGCGATAAACAAGCTGGAAATTTAGAAAAGGAGTAATTATGAGCCAGGAAGAAAGCACTTTTCAAAACCGGAGAGACGAAGAGTCTGACCCGCAGGAAGCGGAAGAAAATAACGAGAAGCCTGATATTCCATTGTTTATGGAAGATAAAGCCGATTCTCCGCACGGAGACGAGCAAGACGAAAAGGACGAGACGGAAGAATAAGCAGGCTGCGCTAAAAGAAATCCGACGTTAATCGCAAAAAGTCGCTTTGAGTTTTATAAAACTCAAAACGACTTTTTAATTTAGCGGCGACAACGCCGGAACTTGAATCCGCTTCACGGACAAAAGCTTTGCAAAAAGCTCCGCTTTACGGTTCGAGGTCGGTCGCCACATCTTCGGAATCGCTGTGCCGACCGCGAAGGCTCGACAGAATCAACAGGTTGATTTTATTCGACTGCCAGCGTTCAAATCGTTTGCCTTTGCCCAAGTTTTGCGTTGAGGCATTAAAGCAATTGCCGGGCTATCAAAAGAGCGAGTATCTTTCCCTGCCCGCCCAAACGTCAAATACCGCAACGTAGAGGCGTTTCAAAAGCCTCACGCTTGGGATATTGGCAAGCGGTTTAGACGTATTCTAATCCGGAGACTGTTCCCGAAAGTTTGATTAATTTATTTTCTCCTCGAATTTACCGCTCATTTAATCCTTTTCCATTGAGAATTTGCTGCATACATTTTTCAACCCTCGACGCCCGGGTTTTGGATTGTTTGGGTTGAGAAAAATAAAGAATGTAAGCTCTTTGCCGTCCGGGCGTCAATGCATCAAAAGCAGTTTGCAAGGCAGGGATTTCATCTAATTTATTTTGTAATTCTTCAGGAATTATGTGTTCTGTAATCTTTTTAAAATTCACTTTCAAACCGGCTTTTTCCGCTTCGACGGCTTCATAAATATAGGCTTTCAGGATGGGTTCCGTCTCGACTATTTCCCGAACGTTGGTGAACCGAATCAGGCGCGCCGCCTGCGTATTCTGCCCGGGTTTTTTTAGAATGCCATTAGCATCATTTAACAAGGCACCTTTGAAAAAACTAAGCGCGCAGTATTCGTTAAAGGCACTTAGTAAAATAATGTTGCTTTTCTGAAAGGTGTAACAGGAAACACCCCACTTCAATTCTTCGGTCAGCCCGCAGGCGAGAATGATGCTTCTCAATTTCTCCAATTCTTCCCGCCAATTATGGACTTTACAGTGCGGCGTATTGCCCAGCGGGCAACGTCCGCAGCCGGCAGTGAAATAGACATCGACCTTAGGATTCATTCTATTCATTTATTGATTGACTGAAATGATTTTTCTATCCGCAGGTCTGAAATACCACGACAACATAGTCAGGATTAGAAGCAGCAGCGAGGGAAATATTTCATTCGCGGAATCGCCCCGCGCGAGATGCGAAAATACCGCTCCCGACATAGCAAAGAAAAAGCCTGCATAAGCCCATTCCTTGAGTCGTGGAAATTTAGGAATAAGCACTGCGACAACTCCCGAAATTTTCCAGATGCCCAGTATGGTCAGAAAATAGACGGGATAGCCCAAATGTGTCATTTTAACTACTTCCTCTTCCGGTTTTAATAACTGAACTATTCCGGTGGACAGCATTCCTAATGCCAGCCAGATAGTAGAAATCCAATAGATAATTTTATTTCTCTTTGTCATAACGCGTTATTTTAATTTGCTTGCGATGTCCGGCAATCGGTTGTGTGCCATATTTATGCCCTGCGCAAAAGGCAGCTGTAGCATTTGGTCTCTGTGCGCGACTGATTTATATACGATGTGCATATTGAGTTTGCTGGTGTCGTCGGGGAGCTTTTCAAATTCCAAGAACTCAAGCTGAACGGCGAAAGGCGCATTCTCCATTTCAAATGTCCGTGTGATTTTCCGGTTCGGGCTAAACTCGCGGATAACTCCATCGAACCCGTATTTGTTTTCCTGAGCATCGGTTGTTTCAAATCGGTAACTGCCGTGGTTTTTACTTTCGAGTTTCAGCACTTTCGTTCCCATCCATTGCTCGACAATTTCCGGCTCTGCATACGCTTTAAAAAGTAATTCCAACGGCAAATCAAATTCCCTTGTAATCACTAATTCCTGTTTGCCGTCTTCGGCATTTATTTTTGTTTTTCGTTCCATCCCATTCTATTTTTTTGATTTGTATTTTTTCATTACGGCTTCCGGTTTATTAAACCTGTCATCTCACATTTCGCGGAACGGCTCAATAAAATCCGCTATTTCTTTTATCTTTTCGGGATTTAAACGATAGTAAATTTCTCTGCCGTTCTGCTCTTGTTCAAGCAACTCGCACTCGGTCAGTATTTGCAGATGTTTTGAAACTGTCGGTCTTGCCGTGTCAAAGTTTGAAGCTATTGCGCCCGCCGTCATAGATTGCGAGGCTACCAACAGAAGGATAGCCCTTCTTGTCGGGTCGGCTATGGCTTGAAAAACGTCTCGTCTCAGGTTCATTGCGTAGCTATTTGACTACAAATATATATGAAGTCATTTAACTACGCAAGTTTTTCCGCGATTTTTCCAACGGATAGTGTTTTTGTTGTATTGACAAAGCTGCCGCCGAATCGAAAACTCACGCTTTAAGATTTCAGTTGCGAAATGCGCACAAAATCTGTAATTTCACTGTTTAAGGCTAAACTTTCGAAACAGCAAAAGATGAATATAGGCGATACACTCGACAACTTTAAACTTCTCGAAATTCTCGGCACCGGCGGGCAAGGAGTTGTTTATAAGGCTCTGGACACCAAACTAGACCGGCTGCTCGCCATCAAAGTGTTCTCGCCCGAACTAAAATGGCACAAACGAGATTTCGAACGCTTCGAGCGCGAAGCCAAACTGGCGTCCGCGCTCGACCACCCAAACATTTCGACTATCTATAGTTTGTTTGAGTACGAAGGCTATCACTGTATCGCGATGCAGTACATCGAAGGAATCAACCTTCACGACTTTGCTCAAGACCGTCCCCTCGAAATTAAAAGCGCGCTGAACATCATCATTCAAGTTGCCGAAGCCGTCGCCGCCGCCCACAAGCAAAACATTGTTCATCGTGACATCAAAGCCAGAAACGTGATGGTTAACGACGAGGGGCGCGTGACGGTTTTGGATTTCGGTTTAGCCAAGTTGATCGATGATACGAATCAAGAAGAATATATACCGACAAAAGAATCCGCTCACAAAACAGTTAACAATCTGCACAATCAAGATTCGACGCCGTCGGACGTTCATCTGACCGCGCGGGGCGAGCCGTATGGCACTCCGGCGTCGAGCGCACCGGAAATGGCTCTGGGCGAGGCAACTGATTTTCGCACCGATATTTTCTCGATGGGCGTGCTGCTTTATTTACTGCTTACGGGGAAATTTCCGTTTACGGCAGGGAAGATTGACGAAGTTCGAGACAAAATAGTCAATCAAGAGCCCGCGCCGATTGCCGGCGCGCGCAATGCAGATGAACAAATCCCGCCTCGTCTCGAAAACGCCGTTGACCGCGCATTGGAGAAGAACCCGGAAGACCGTTTTCAAACAGCGGCTGAGATGCGTGACGAACTACTCGCCGTTTTGCGCGAAGCTGAAGAAGGCAAAGATGAACAACTTTCAACCGAGCTTTCGACATTTCTGCCAACAAGCCCACCCGCTTATGCCGTGCTCCGTCCCATCGACCTGCAATTTATGTTAGCAATGGTTGCTTTACTCGCCGTCGCTTCGGTTCTGATTTTTTTGGTAATTAAATTTTTGTCAGCCCAGTGAATTTAGACGCTCGCAGAAACAAGCGGCGCAAATTATTCAGCGCCGCTTGATGAAATTTCGAGCCGAACAGCCGCAAATTTTCGATTGCCTATGCAAAGATGTGCAGCGCGCCATTAGTGACAGACACGGCGGGGAATGCAGTGAGATTTTAACCGGCGCCGAGCATTATCGCATTCGGTTATTTTACAAATGCAAGAAAATCTTCAAAAAGAGTGCAAAACCGACTGCAACGACGACTTTAAGAAACAAAATAAAAGCGGCGACAAGCAATTTAACGGGAATGAAGACGAAACGGCGACTTTCAAAAGAGTCCGCGGACTCTTTCTGATATAGACGAATCTTATTTCAAAAACGCCCCTTTTAGAGACAATTTAAGATGAATATCTATGAGACATAAATTTGCATCGACGCTTTTAATAGCATCTGTTTTTGTTTGGGGAATCCGGTGCGGCGGGCAAGTCTTCAACGAGTTGATTAAAATGGGAAATATAAATAATCGTCGCATAAACGGGCGTTTTTGAGACAAGTATTTTGCGTTAACGATTCAATTGATGCCGGTCAGAGCCGCCGACAAACAACATTAGAGATAAACAAGAGCGAAGTTGTTTCGCACTCGCTTCCATTGAATTGTTCGGTGCGGCGGTAATACTGCCGCACCGACTATCTTTAATGGGAAAATTATTTTCAAGGCACGAACGCAGCCGGAATAGCTCTATCATTCGCCCGTCCGAATTGCGCCGCGGAAAAGCCTTGCTGCGAGCGAAGCAGATACCAAACTCCGTCTCTGAAAACCGCGATATCCGCTTTACCGTCGCCGTCATAGTCAGCCGGGACAAGCGAGTCCGTCGCCAGTCCGAATCTTTCGTATCGCGGCTGATTATTTGACGACTGCTTGATATACCATATTCCGTCTCTGAAAACCGCCAAATCGGTTTTACCGTCGCCGTCGTAATCCGCCGGCACGAATTTGTCCGTCGGCAAGCCCCAGTAATCGACTCTTAGCTGCGAATCGGAACTTTGACGAATATACCAAGTGCCGTCGGACGGGCGGAAAACGGCGGCGTCCGCTTTGCCGTCGCCGTCGAAATCTCCGCGCAACGGTTTATCGCCGACCGTTCCCCAGTAAATGGTTGTGAAATCAGCGCCGGGCTGTGACGAAGGGCGATAGAAAAAGTAACTCTCACTACCTACCGCGCCGCCGTCGCGATAAACCGCCAAATCAGCCTTGCCGTCGCCGTCCCAATCGCCGACCACGGAAGGCTGGTCGCCGGTTCTGCCGAACTGCTCGGCGCGAAAGACGCCCGTCGAGCTGTGCAAAATATAGAAATTGGCTTTATTCGGGTTAGAAGGCTCGTCGCGCCAGACGGCGATGTCGGTTTTGCCGTCGCCGTCATAATCGGCGGGCACGAGCCGGTCGCTTGCGAGTCCGAATTGTGCGCCGAACAATTGTGAACTGGAAGAGCCGAATATATACCAGCTTTGGTCGGACGGTCGAAAGACCGATAAATCCGCTCGCCCGTCGCCGTCGAAATCGAACAGTGCCGGAACGACCAGCTCATTCGGCTGACGCTCATACGCGCCGATGTCGGAACGCGCGCCGCCGTTGCCGTCGCCGTCAACCGGGCGCGGCAAAGAACGTTGGTCGGTGGCGGGGAAATTAGCCGGATTACCCGCGTCAATCGCCGGGCTGGAAGGACGCAAGGCGAGAGTTTTAGTCAGACCGCCGTTGCTGCGAAGCACGCCGTCCAGGAGCGGGTCAACGCCCGTCAGGTTTCCGGTCGTCGTGCCCGAAACGGTCGTGCCGGATGTGTCTTTTATCAGATTATAGCCGCCCGAATTAAGCGTTCCGGCGAAATCCGGCGCAGCCTGCGCGCTGCTCGCGCCGACAATCGAATTATTGAACTGTATCGCCGCCTGCGTGTTCACGCCGCCGCCGATGCTTGCGGCGCTGTTGAAGGCAATGGTCGTATAACTAAAAACCTGCGTCGCCGGAGTCGTGTTGTTGCGATTGATTCCGCCGCCGTTTCCGTTTGCCCGGTTGTGGCTAATCGTTGAATTTGTAACGTTTAACTGCGTGTTGCTGAAGTTTAATCCGCCGCCGTTTCCGCTTGCCGAATTGCCGCTGACGGTCGAACGATTAATCGTGTTCGTTCCGCTGTTGGTGAATCCGACGCCGCCCCCCGATCCGCTGACAGCCCGGTTGCCGCTGACCGTCGAATCCGTCATCGTAAAGGTTGTCGCCGTCGTAAAAATTCCGCCGCCGCCGTCAGTCGCGGAGGTGATGAGGGTCGAGTTGTCGGTGATGTTCGAGCTGGTCAACACCAATGTCGAGGAGACAGCCGAATAAATGCCGCCGCCGAATCCCGACGAGGTATTATTGTTGACGGTCGTGGCGGTAATCGTCGCCGTCACGTTCGAATCTATGTAAATGCCGCCGCCTCTTCCCGTCGTATTGTTATTGGAAACGACGCAGTTGTTAAGCGTTATGGTGCGAAGCGTTTGGTAAATGCCGCCGCCGAAAGAGCCGGCAACGTTTGCCGTGCTGCCGTTGACGACGAGGTTGTTAAGCGTCAAATCCGCATTACTGTAAATCGCCCCGCCGTTTCCCGACGCCACACTGCCCGTGCCGTTGCCGCCGGTCAGAGTCATTCCGCTGATGACGACCGCCGAGTTTGAACTGATGGTAAAAATACGTCTCGCGCCGCCGCCGGTAATAGTCAAAAGATTTGCTCCCGGACCGATGATGGTGATAGTTCCGCCGTTTGAATTACTTATCAAAAGATTGCTGGCGAGCGTAATGGTCTGCGGAGTATTGAAAACCGTCTGGTCGAAAACAATCGTTCTCGATTCGGTCGTCGTGGTGGCTTGTGTAATGGCGTCGCGCAAACTGCCTGCGCCGCTGTCATTAGTATTCATCACGGTAAAGACCGTGCCGACGATTCCGGCTTGCGTGACGGTGAAGATTTGTCCGCCGACGTTGATGGTGCCGGTTCGCGGGCTTGTAGTTTGATTGGCGGCGACCGAATAGCTGACGGAGCCGTTTCCGGTTCCGCTCGTGCCGGAAGTAACGGTTATCCAGGGCGAATCGCTGTCTGCTATCCAACTACAGTTCGGACTGCTGGTCGAAACGGTAAAGCTTCCGCTTCCGCCCGACGATGTAAA
>DASVRT010000051.1:0-16270 GCA_036388475.1 Pyrinomonadaceae bacterium
CGACTTTCATCGCTGCCGAGATTTTAACGCAAAGACGCGAAGGGCGCGAAGACGCAGGAGAAGAAAATACGATGATAACGGCGCGTATCGAGGATAATTGATATAAAAATCTTTCAAATCCCGAGACGCGCCGCCGCGATATAGAGTTAACGGAGAATAAAAAGTTGGAATACTTGTTTTCCAGACGGAAGACTATCCGGTTATTTTATTGATGTGAAGAATCTGCTTGCTATTTATTTCGGAGGCACGGCGGTCACAGCATAAAATACGCCGCGCTTAAAATTAAGCCGAAAACAACGGCTGCCAGAACTAAAATTAAAGGGTTTCGATAAAATGTCGTTTGTCCGGCATTTGAGGTCTTGAAACCGTTTCGGTTCGGCTGGATGGAACTATTAATATCGGCGTCGATTTTTAGATAAGGCTTATTAATCGCACCGATTGATTTGTGAATATCAGCCTGCTCGCTGACGTGGCGACATAACCCGCTGCAAACAGTGCAAACTTTCACCGTTCCGTAAGAATTCGGGCAGGCTTTGCAAAAGAAAGTTTTGCAGACGTCGCAGGCAAAAACGGCTTCCAAATCCTTATGCTTAAAACAGACCTTTTCCGCTTCCATAGCGGTTTCTTCGGATGAGCTTTCAAAGGCGAATTGAGTTCGGAAATCCTCGTTATTAAACCTGGAAATATTGGCGGCAGCGACGGCGGAAGGCGCGGGCGTAAAATCATTGGAATTAAAAAAAGCATAAAGCTCCGGCACTTTTTCAGCCGCCAGCCAGCGCAAGTTCCCGCGCTTTACTCTATCCGAAGGCAAAACTGCGCCTTCGGCGACCCACTGTTTTAATTCTTCAATATCGGCTTCGAAGATTTGTCCCTGAGATTCGACATACCAATCTTTTTGTAGGCTTTGCATAAAACCGTTCTCCTTAATGTGGATAAAGTGAACTGAGTGTGAAACAGTTTGCTGCCGGCGTGATAACCGGCATTGGTTACTACCATATCATTTTTGAAAAATTTTTGAAACGTTTTTTTTAAAAAATGTTAAACGCAGATACAGTGCGCTAAAATATTCTTTTAATTTGAAGCCGGCGTTTGATTACTCGTCGCGCCGACGATGTAGCTGTCGCGCGCGCGGACGACCAGATTCGGGCGATTGACGCGGACTTTGAGTTGACGGCGCTCGCCCGCTTTTCCTTCTTTTTGCGGGTAATAACCGATGTTGTATTGCCGGCGAAGCTCTTCGGCGATGCCTTCAAAAGCTCTGGTCAAACCGCCCGGCGTGGCTTCGGGTCGAAAAACTCTGCCGCCGGTCGCGTCGGCTAAATCTTCCAGATATTTTTTGCCGAGCGCATAATCTTCGGGACTGTTGCCGCGCCCGCTCAGGATTCCGCCCTGACCGGGAAACGGGAACGGCGAGGAAATGCCGCCGCGATTATCAAAAAAAGTGTTGTAATAAATCGGGAAAATCATCGCTTCGGCTTCTTCGGCTTCGATGACCGTACTGTCGTAATTGGCTTTGTAAGAAGTCGTATCGACGCCGTCGGTAAACAGCACAATCGCCTTGCGCCCTTCGATTTTGCTCAGACGCTTGCGCAGCGAAAACTCGACCGCGTCATACAGCGAAGTGCCGTCGCCAAAATCGGCGCGTTTTATCGCTTTGTAAATTTTCTGGCGGTCGTTGGTCGCCTCGGTCAAAACGTGGATGCCCGCGTCAAACTCAATCACCATCACGTTGTCCTGCGGTTTTAACTGCTCGACGAAAGCCGCCGCCGCGCTTTGAATTTCTTCGATTTTATATTGCGTCGAAGGGCTGGTGTCGATAAGTAAGATAACCGTAAAAGGCTTGTCGGAAGTGCCGAAATAAGCGACTTCCTGTTCTTTGCCGTCTTCGAAAATCTTGAAATCCGATTGACGCAGATTGGGAATATAAAGCCCGTTGCGGTCAAAAACCGAGACGGGAATCGAAATCAGATTGGTTTCGACCTTAATCACGTCCGGCTCATCGACGGCGGCATCCGTGGTCGTGGGCACGCTCGCTTGAGTGTTCGGCGTATTTTGAGTGTTCGGCGTCGGCTGAGTCGGCGTTTTGGGCGCGGGTTTGTCTTTTGATTTGGCGCGGTCGTTGCGCCAGTTCGGCGGGTAAATCCGGCGCGTTTTCGAGGGCGCCGATTCCGAAAAACTTGATTCTTCTTCGACGACGGCGGGCGCGGGCGTCGGCGTGGGCTGAACTTTTCTGCCGGATTGCGCCGCAGATGCGCCGACCAGAGCAAAAACCACGAGTAAAAAAACAACGAATCTCTTCAGCATAATTTCCTCTTAATCAAACGGGTAGTCAGCCGCTTTGATGCAGAAAACATCAAAAAGGTTAGCAATTTATCTGTCCCGTCGAAGTAAAGAATTGTAAAAAAATGCAGAGCGCGAAAGGCAAAATGGAAGACGAGATTTAATGTTGAATCTTAAATCCCGAATCGTGAATTACATTTTGCATTTTGCATTTTGCGCTTTGCATTATTTACAATTCTACCAAAACCATTCTGAGAGGAATCAAAAAATGCAATCGACTGCTGCTGCTCCGCCTTCGCCGGAATTATTCTGGCAGACCATAACCGCTTTTCAGCGTTCAGCCGCGATGAAAGCCGCCATCGAGCTCGACGTTTTTACGAAGATTGACGAGGGAAACAAAACGGCGCAGGCAGTCGCCGACGCCTGCGGAGCCGCCGAACGCGGCATCCGGATTTTGTGCGACACGCTGACCGTGATGCAGTTTCTGGAAAAGAAAGACGAGCAATACGATTTAAACGAAATGTCCGCCGCGTTTCTCTCTCGAAAATCGCCGACCTTTATCGGCGACACGATAAATTTTATAATGTCGCCGATGCAGCGGCGCGGTTTCGACGATTTGACCGAAGCCGTCCGGCAGGGCGGCTCCGCCGTCACGGGCGACGGCTCGCTCGACCCGGAAAGCCCGATGTGGGTGACTTTTGCGCAGAGTATGGTGCCGATGATGATGCCCGCCGCACAGATGATGGCGGCAAATCTCGATTTTCCGACCGACCGCAAATTAAAAGTTCTCGACATCGCCGCCGGACACGGCATTTTCGGCATTTTCGTCGCCAGACAGTTTCCGAACGCGGAAATCTACGCCGTCGATTGGGCGAACGTTTTGACCGCCGCCACGGAAAATGCGCAGAAATTCGGCGTCGGCGAGCGTCATCACTCGATTCCGGGCAGCGCTTTCGAGGTCGAATACGGCGACGGCTACGACGTCGTTCTGCTGACCAACTTTCTGCATCATTTCGACCGGCAGACCAACGAAGATTTAATAAAGAAAATTCATCGAGTTTTAAACGACGACGGAAAAGTTCTGACGCTCGAATTCGTGCCGAACGACGACCGCGTTTCGCCGCCTTCGGAAGCGATGTTCAGCCTCGTGATGCTCGCCGCAACTCCGGCGGGCGACGCCTATACGTTCGCCGAACTCCGCGAGATGTTCGAAAACGCGGGCTTTTCGCGCAGCGAGCACATTCCGCTCACGCCTCTGCCGCAGCATTTGATTGTTTCAGCTAAATAGAGTGTCAGGCGATAAGTCGCAGGCGACAGGAAAGAAGAATTTTTTTCCTGTCGCCTGTCACTTTCTGAAAAAATATTGACGAAAGAAACGGAAAAGTCTTATCATCTTGCCATGAGATATTTTAGCTTGATTGTGCTCCTGTTGGTGCTTTCCGTCGCCTGTTTGGGTCAGGAAGTTAAACCGGAAGGTAAATCCAAGCCCAAATTGCGAACGACGCCCGCTAAGCCGAGGGCGACGAAAGCCAAATCCGCGACCAAGACGCAGCCGAGCGCCGAGCAATCGAAGGCGGCTGACGTCAAACCGCAGGAAAAGACGAAGGCGGAAACGACGCCCGCCAAATCCGATTCGACGCCCGCCAAATCGCCGGACAAGCCGAAATCCCAGACGGCGGAGTCGAAATCGAATCAGCCGCCGGACGAGTCGAAACCGAAAGCCGTATCAAAGGACAAGCCGCCGACCGAGACGAAAGCCGGGCAATCAAAAACATCGAAAGCTAAAACGGCGAAACAAACCGGCGCAACCAAAGCCGCGTCAAAAGCTAAACCCAAACGGACGAAAGCCGAAACAAAAGATAAATCAAAACAAACGGCGGTCGAGCCGAAAGAGAAACAGAAAACCTTAACGCCGAACCCGCCGACGCAAACGGCTCCGGTCAAACCGGCGCTTGAGAAACCTCCGGTCAAAGCGAAAACCGACGCCGTTTCAGTTAAACCCAAAGCCGGCGATACCGGAGTTAAGCCCAAAACCGAAACCGTTGCAGCCAAGACGAAACCCGCGCCGAAAACCGGGTTTCAACCGTGCGATTTGAAGGACGCGCCCGCCATACGCAGCCTGCGCCTGGGAATGTCGAGAAGAGACGTCGACCGGATAATCCCGACCGAAGGACGAGTCAATTATATAAATTCTTCGACCATCACCGCCTACCCGGACGCGTCGAGCGGCTTTGAAAACATCGGGCAGGTCACGGCGCAGTTTAACGAAGACCGGCTCAACGTGCTGGAAATCGACTACGACCGCCGCGCCGTCCAGTGGAAAAGCGTCGAAGAATTTGCCGTCAATCTTTCCGACAATCTCAAGCTGCCGCGTCACGCCTGGGACTTCCGCTTCAAAAAGTGGAACCGCGCGGAAATGAAATGCAAAGGATTTTCGCTGAAAATAAACTCGGAGATGAACGAGCTGACGCTGGAAAATTCGGATTCGCCCGGCGGCACTGAGCAGGAAGCCAGCGGCAACAAAAAAGCTTTCAAGCCCTGAAAGACGGTTTGCAAAGCGGTCGAAAGGTTCGGAGTTAAAGAATAATCGAAGAGAAAAAAGCAGGGCAAGTTGGGTAGGTTCTCCTGGCTTTAAAAAAGTCGGCTACTTCCCTAGCTAGCGCCCTGCTGTCTTTATACTGTCGAGGTTAACTTATCTATGATAAGTTAACCTTTTTGTCCGTTAGCGAACATTCTCGAAAAAAACCTTGACATTTCATTATTGCTGATTGCGCCTTAGTTTAAGTGAGAACTGAGAACTGAGAGATGCTTTTTAATTATCGGCTCTCAGTTCTCGCTTCTCAGTTAATATAAGCATTGGCGACGGGTTTGTCGGTCGCCGCGCCGAATTGTGACGCCGCAAATCCAGCCGTCGAGCGCAGCAGATACCACGTGCCGCCGCGATACACGGCTAAATCGGTTTTGCCGTCGCCGTCATAATCGGCGGGCGCGGGTAAATCCGTTTGAATGCCGAATTGCACGCCCGCGAAGCCTTCGGTCGTTTTCGACAGATACCACGTGCCGCTTGAAGGACGATAAACGGCGATGTCGGCTTTGCCGTCGCCGTCATAATCTGCCGCGACCGGCTTGTCTTCCGCGATGCCGAATTGGGCGGCGGTGAAGCCGCGTTCGGAGCGCAGCAGATACCACGTGCCGTCTGACGGTCGGAAGACGGCGACGTCGGTTTTGCCGTCGCCATCGTAGTCAGCCGGCACGGGCTTATCGCCGTTAGCGCCGAACTGCACGGCGGTGAAACGCTCGAAAACCCTGTTCCAGATATACCAGTAACCGTTTGAAGGGCGAAAAACCGCCATTTCCGCAAAGCCGTCGCCGTCGAAATCGGCGGGCACGGGAATGTCTCCGGCGCTGCCGAACCGGACGATTATCGGGTTGCCCAGCGAATTATTCACATACCAGACGCCTTCGCGAAAGACGGCGGCGTCGGTCGTGCGGTCGGCGTTGTATTTGGCGGGCACGATGATGTCGCTTGCCAGACCGAAATTAACGACGTTGTAGCCCTGCGTCGAACTGTTCAGATACCACGCGCCGTCCGCCGGGCGAAAAACGCCGATGTCGCTGCGGTTGTCGCCGTCGAAATCGAACGGCGCGCCGTTGATGATTGAATAATTCAGCTCGACTTTGATGTCCAGACTTTCCGGCGTCGTGCCGCCTTTGCCCAGCACGGTGATTTTTATTCCGCTCGCGTCGTCCGCAAAAGTCTGCCCGATTAACAGCGAAGAATCCGTCAGACTGGTCGTCGCGGGATTCATATCCAGCAGCTGCGTCTGTCGCCAGCCGTTAAACGGGTATTCCCAGCGAATGAGCGCGCCGTTCATCACATTCGGAAAGTTTGTGAGCTGCTGCCGGAATTCTATCCAGTAATCTTTCGACGCGTCTTTTCTGATTTTCAGCGCGCTGATTCCGGCGGGCGCGTCCGCGTCGAAAGCAAAGACGCGATAGACGCCGCCGCGCGTGACGGTCAGGACGTTTTCGTCGGTCAGCCAGTCCAAATCCCGCTTGTAGCTGGCGTTAAAATGCGTCTGCTGCGTCGCGCCTCTGCCCATCATATCGAAATCGTCGCCGTATTCGACATTGCCGCCCGCGCCGGTAATCGTGCCGTCGGTCGTGCGCCAGAGATTGGCGTGCATCAAGCCGTAAGCGTGCCCGAGTTCGTGAGCCGCGACCTTAAAGGTGAACGTGCCGTTCAGCAACGCGCCTTTGTTGCCGATTGGCGAAATGCCGGAAAACTCAAACATCGGCGTATAGCTGAAGGCGACCATATCGAGACTGAAATTGTTCGTTTCAAAACCGGCGGCGCGCGCCGCGTTACGAGCGTCCGTGACGAGGTCGATTAAATTATCGCGCGTGTAAAAAGACTGTATGCGCGGCATCCTGACGGTCGGCGTCACGGTCGCTTGCAGCGAAGTTTTCCCGTAGGAATTGCCGACGTAGAACTGATTGACCTGTCCGTCAATCAAAGACTGCGCGAGCGGCGCGGTCAACGCCTGATTGTTCCGGTCAATCGGGTCGCCCTGTCGGTCGGGAAAATCGACGCGGATAAAGAGCAAAGTTTTCGTGCCTTCCGTCCAGGGCGAGAGCGGCGAAGTATCAAAATAGGACGGCGCGATTGCCGCTTCCCATTCAATCGAATCCTGGACGTGTTTATCAAAGCCGGCGCGGTCGCGAAAATAAATCAGGTTTCCGCCGACTTCCGCGATGACCTCGTATTTATTAAATACATCCGCGTCAACCTTCCTTTCCGCCAATTCCGCCCGCCCGATTATGCGCGCCGAATTTTCGTCAACCGCCATTAAATCGTCCAGCACGACGCCCTGCAAAGAAATGTCGAGCTTCGTCGTCATCGACGCTTTTCTGCCGTAAACAAAAGCTTTATATCGCGCCTCGCCGGCGACAAATTCGCGCTTCAGCCGGTGATTAATTATTCGCCCGCCCGCCGCTTCCGTCTCGTCAACGGCGTAAACATTAAAATCGCCGCGGGCGCTGATTCGCTTTTCCAGAAATTGCGCGATTGAAGCCGGAAGCTTATTTCGCAGTTCGGCGGGAACGGCTTTTTCAATCGCCGTTTTCGGTTCGGATTCAATCAACTGTTTGAACGATTCCCGTCGCTCGCGCGCCAGATTTTCACCCGCTTCGATAAATCCGGTTTCGCCTTCGAAATTTCCGCTCAAGTATTGTTTAACCCAATCATCAAAAGCGGAAAAAACAGGCGAATCGACAATTTGCCGGTTCGTTATCGCCGGGTTAAACTCCGTCTGCGCCGCCGTCGCGCCGCCGCGCCACATTAATACCGCCGCCAGCGCCAGCAGCAAACCGAGGCAAGCCGCCGTTCTCATCGAAACGTTCTTGTTAATCATTTTTATATCGGAGCGTTAATTCGCCATTGAATTATAAGCGATAAAAACGCCGGGGCAAATGCGGGGAGCGAAAATAAATTCGTTCCGTTTCATTTGTTTCCGGTCTGTAAAAATTTAACCGCCGCTTCGAGAATTTCGTCTTTGCCGGCGAGCATCCCGCGAATCGTCGGCACGTTGTGTCCGGTAAAGCCGACCGTCAGATTGCCGGGCAAAGTCAAAACGGTCACGTCGCTGTTCGCGGCGCTCACCTTCGGAATCGTTTCGACCAGAGCCTTGTCCCAGTCAATATCGCGATAAGCCGGAAACGGATGAAAATACTTCACCGCTCCCCAAACTTTCGCCAGCCCGATTAATCTCTCGATTCGCCGCTGCTCGGACGAAGGCGTTTGAGCAAAAACGCCGTGACAAAACCCGATTAAAGTCAAAAAGACGAATATATATCCGGTTTTCATATTATTTATTTCTCCTGATTGTAAAGGCGGAAACGCTCAGCCAAAGATTATCGCTATTTTAAAATGAAGAAAATGAAATTTTGATTTAACATATGTCCGTCAACGTATTTTCGGACAAAAAGGCTTTCCACAAAAATCAGGAGCAAGGAAACTAAAAACGGGATACAACACGTGAGCGGCGCTAAATAATCGACTTTGTTTCGTGTCTGCTGTTAGTGTTCTTTGGCGACAAGCTTCATTTCTTTTTTTAATTTTCGCGTAAAGCCGGCAAATAAAACAAAAATCTGTCTAAGGAGAAAATGATGAAAAAAATAATTTCGACGGCACTTTGTGTCTCTGTTTTCTGTATGCTATTCGCGCCTCTCGTTGTCAGTGCTCAATTCTTTAATTCACCCTCGGAATTTACTTCTTCGAAAAATCCGGCTCAAAAAACCGGAAACAAAATGAATCGCGCGTCGAGCGAAGACAAAAATTTTGAAGACTTAATTGCCAAAAACAAGCTCGCGGGCGGAGCCGGCGAAATCAACACCATATAGAACACTCGATGCACGAAATAGATACAAAAATCATTCTGAACGGAGAAAAAACTTATTATATTTAAAGTTTCTCTTAGTGGCATTGTAATTGCTGGTGGTTAGTGTACTGTCATAAATCAGCAAAAATTAATTTTTGCAGTAAATAATTCATAAGGGAGAAGTGAAAAAAATGAAAAAGTATGTAGGTATATTTTTGATGCTGGCATTAGTCCTGGGCTTGATGCCGCTGATGATGCCGGTTAGCGCTGAAGCCCAAACGTACGTTCAGCGTTATGTTGACAGAAGAGGCAGAGTTCGTTATCGACGGGTCGCCAAACCGAGTTATTATCGTCGCCATCGCAACCGAATCAATATGGCTGCCGGAACGGGCGGCGGCGCGATTCTCGGCGGTCTCATCGGCGGCAGACGCGGCGCTTTAATCGGTGCCGGCGTCGGTTTGGGAAGCTCGGCTCTTTACACTTATAAACTGAAGCCGAAAAAGAGAAAATATCGCAAAATTCGCAGATATTAATTCGTTTCGAGAAGTTAATCGAAAAAGCCGTGAAGCTTAAATTCTTCACGGCTTTTTCTTTTCCCGGTTTATCTTTTTAACTTTAGAAAATACACGGTCGATGAAATTTAATACAAAACATAAAATGCAGCGCCCATAAGTAAAATCAAGCGACTTAAATTTTGCATTCCGCATTTTGCGTTTTGCATTTATCGCTAATCATTCGGCGGCGTTGGCGGTTTTTTAGGTCCGCCGCGCCTTTTCTCCGATTTGCGAATATATCCGAAGCCCGCGTAAAGCGCGCTGTCCGGTCCGAAATTCCTGTCGCCGACGACATCGGCGGCGACAAAATCGCAGGTTTCCATATGTTTCTTAATCAAATCGTCGCGCTCGATTTTCAGCGCTTTAGTATGCGCTTCGGAAGCGGCAATTTCATCTTCTTTATCGGTAATCTGCTTGCCTTCGGCTTTAAACTCGGCAAGCGTCATCTCCGACCACTCTTTGTCGGGCGAATTTTCCTGCCACGAATTAACAAAACGTTCATCTTTCTCACGTGCTGCTTTAGGTGTATATTTCGGCATTTCAATTTTTCCTCACTTTCTCGTTGTAAGTAGTAATTTCCCGAAGTCGGGCGGCTGGTGCAGCCGTCTGAGTTGTCGATAAACTTCGGAAATCACCTAATATATAAACCCGTTTTCAATTTTCCGCAATACTTTTTTTCAATAAACGCCCCAAACTCGCGGATAATCATCCGGAAGCGACGTATAATTAAACGAAATCTGTCAATAACTAATCGGAGTCTGCCAATAATCATTCGGAACTTGCTCATTTCGACCTGGAAGTTGCCGCTTCCAGATGATTATCTGCCACTTCCGAATGATTATTGGCAGTTTTTTGTTAATTATCGACGAATCTTTTCGAGTTTACCGCAGAAATTTGCGCCGAATCGTCGCCGCCGCGACTGGATTCGCCTCAATTTTGGCTTGACTTCTTAAGTTTATTGGAATATTTTTTCGAGCTATAACTGTTTTATCAGATTAATTTCACTATACAAGGCAAATAATGAATCTACCGATTAAGTCCGGGTTAATATTTTTTTCGCTGCTTATACTGGCTTGTAATGTAAATGCGCAGGTGGAACAAATATGCGCCGAATCAGGTCTTAATCCTTCGTTGGATTCTCCTTTTGCGCACGTGCCGTACGCGTACGGGCGCGTTGTTTTAAAAGGTTTCGATGCGGGCGCGAAATTACCGAACGTCGCAATCTCATTAGTGGATAATCAATCGACCAGCCGCTGGACAATCGGAAAGACAGGCAATTATTGTTTTAAACTGAAAAGCGGCGGCACGAGCACGCTGGTCGTCGAAGTTGACGGCGTCGAATTCGCGCGCCGAACGCTTTCCACCTTCGGTTCTTCGCAGCAGCGCGAGGATTTTGAAATATACTCGACGCAATCGCAAAAACTGCCTCCTCCGAAAGTGGTTTCGGCTAAGTTTTTTCATCCGGTAAATCCCGGAACCATCGAACTCTATAAAAAAATCGCCGAAGCGGAAAGCAGGAAAAACTCTGAAAAGGCTATCGGGTACTTGAAAGAGATTGTTTCGATCGACCCTGCCGATTTTATAGCCTGGGCGCAGCTCGGCATATTATACGAAGATAAAAATTTGCCGGCGGAAGCGGAATCAGCCTTTAGAAAGTCGCTCGAATTAAAGGTTGAATACACTCCGGCGTGGCTGCATATGGGAAAGATACGAGTTGCTCAAAAACAATTCGAAGCGGCGATTGAAATTTTCAAACACGCGACGGCAATCGAACCGACCTCGGCAAGGGCGTTTCAACTGCTCGGCGAAACGTATCTTCAGGCACGCCGGGGCACTTTAGGAGTCGCGGCGCTCAATGAAGCGATAAAGCTCGACCCGGCAGGTATGGCTGAATGTCACCTGCTGTTAGCGCATCTTTATAATCTCGCCGGCGCAAAACAGCTTGCCGCCCGCGAATACAAGATTTTCCTGACAAAGGAACCAAATCACCCGGACAAGAAGAAATTCGAACAATATATCAAGAACAATCCCGACTAACGAATTTATAAGCGATAGTTACCTGCAACTGCCGATGCCGCGAAATTTTCATCGCCGCATCGGCACTTTCACGTCCATTTCCCGCGCAAATTCAATCGCTTCCTCGTAACCCGCGTCAACGTGGCGGACGACGCCCATTCCGGGGTCGGTGGTTAAAACTCTTTCGATTCTTTTGGCGGCTTCGGGCGTGCCGTCAGCGACGATGACTTGTCCGGCGTGCAGGCTGTAACCGATGCCGACGCCGCCGCCGTGATGAAGCGAAACCCAGGTTGCGCCGCCGACGGCGTTTATCATCGCGTTCAGATAAACCCAGTCGGCGATGGCGTCCGAGCCGTCTTTCATCGCTTCGGTTTCGCGGTTGGGCGAGGCGACCGAGCCGCAGTCGAGATGGTCGCGCCCGATGACGATCGGGGCTTTAAGCTCGCCCGAGGCGACCATCTCGTTTAATTTCAAACCGGCTTTCGCGCGCTCGCCGTAGCCGAGCCAGCAGATGCGGGCGGGCAAGCCCTGGAATTCGACGTTTTCCTGCGCCAATGTCAGCCAGCGCGAAAGGTGGTCGTTTCCGGGAAAGAGATTCATAATCGCTTCGTCGGTTTTGTAAATATCTTCCTTTTCGCCCGAGAGCGCGACCCAGCGGAAAGGTCCTTTGCCTTCGCAGAAAAGCGGGCGGATGTAGGCTGGAACGAAGCCCGGATAATCGAAGGCGTCGGTGACGCCGTTATCTTTTGCGCGCTGTCTTAAATTGTTGCCGTAATCAAAAACAATCGCGCCGCGTCTTTGAAATTCCAGCATCGCCTCGACGTGACGCGCCATCGAAGCCATCGCTCGTTTCGTGTATTCGGCTTCATCCGTTTTTCTTAATTCATCGGCTTTTTCGATTGAAAGTCCGGCGGGAATGTAGCCGTAAAGAACGTCGTGCGCGGAAGTCTGGTCGGTGACGACGTCGGGAATGATTCCTTTTTCGAGAATTTGCCAGTGGACTTCGGCGGCGTTGCCGAGCAGCGCGATTGATTTGGCTTCTTTCTTTCCGGTAAATTCGCTGACCATTTGCAGCGCTTCGTCTAAATCTTCCGTCGCCAAATCAACCTGTTTTAACTGCAATCTTCTGTCAATCCGCCAGCGGTCAACCTCGACCAGCAGACCGACGCCGCCGTTAAAAGTAATCGCCTGCGCCTGCGCTCCGCCCATTTCGCCCAAGCCTGCGGTCAAAACAAACTTACCGGCGAGATTTCCCCAACCGTTTTGCCGCGCCAGCGAGCCGAAAGTCTCGTAAGTTCCCTGCAAAATCCCTTGCGTGCCGATATAAATCCAGCTTCCGGCGGTCATCTGCCCATACATTATCAGCCCGGCGCGCTCCCATTTGTCGAAATTTTCCTGCGTTGCCCACGCCGGAACGATGTTGGAATTTGCCAGCAGAACCTTCGGCGCGTCGTTGTGCGTTTTGAAAACGCCGACGGGTTTGCCCGACTGCACGAGAAGAGTTTCGTCGGCTTCGAGATTTCTCAGCGATTCCAGAATCGCGTCGAAACATTCCCAATTTCGCGCCGCTTTCCCGCGCCCGCCGTAGACGATTAAATTATCGGGGTCAAAGGCGACGTCGGCGTCGAGATTGTTTTGAATCATTCGATAAGCGGCTTCGGCAAGCCAGTTTTTGCAGGTTAATTCAGTTCCGGTCGGCGCTTTGATAGTTCGTTTCATAGTTTTCTATTTATAATGACGAATAATTTTAAATATGATAGTTTTAGACTATCAATCAAGCAACTATGAGCAATATTTTTGAATTGGTCGAGCGACCCGGCGAAGAAATTTTTTTTAGACGCAATGACCCGAACGACGTGCGGCTCGGCGAAATCGTTTCGAATGTGAAATACGAAGAAGCCGGTATCGTCATCCTCGGCTGCCCGGAAGATGAAGGCGTGCGGCGCAATAACGGGCGCGAAGGGACGGCGCTGGCGCCCGACGCGATTCGGCGCGAGTTTTACAAATTCACGCCGTTCGGCATCAGCACGAGGATTTTCGACGCTGGAAATATAAAGGTCGAAGGCTCTCTGGAAGAAACGCACGATGCGTTTCGGACGGCTGTGACGCAAATTCTGAAAGACGGAAAAAGAGTTATCAGTCTCGGCGGCGGAAACGATATCTCTTATCCGGCGGGCGCGGCGATGGCGGAAACTTCGGGCGCGGGCAACTGGATTGCAACCAACGTCGATTCTCATTTCGACGTGCGCGCCGAACGCGAAAGAAACAACGAGACGGCTTATCGCCAATTACTCGAAGAAAAGCTTCTCCGACCCGATTATCTGTATGAGGTCGCTTATCAAACGCAGCTTGCTTCGCCGGTTTATTACCGCTATCTGCAAAATCTGAACGTGAATCTCATCAGTCTCGAACAGCTTCGTTCCAGAACGGAAGCCGATTACGAAGTTCGCGAATTGATGAAACAAAAATTTATCAATCACAGTTCTTCTTTAAGTTCTTTTTTCAGTTTTGATTTAAGCGCTGTCCGAATGTCGGACGCGCCGGGCGTCACGACGCCGAATCCGACGGGCTTGCGCGCCGGCGAATTGATTACGCTGGTCAAATTTGCGGCGAGTCTGGTAAATACCCGGATTATCGAATTTACCGAGGTCAATCCGAAATTTGACATCGATAACCGCACCGTCAAACTGGTCGCCGTCGCAATGCACCGTTTCTGCGCCGCGTTAAGTAAAACGCGTTAATAAAAATAAAAAAGGCTAGCCTTCAAGACTAGCCTTTTTTTGTTGCTGGAGTGAAAAACAAAAACGTTTATGCTCTCAAACTGCGTCCGGTTGCCAGGCGATAAATTGCCAATACAATGATCGCGCCGATGACCGAAAAGATGAAACTATATAAAGAGTTTCCAAGATTACTGGTGTCGTTAGCCAGATTGCCTCCGAATAAGGCGTTGCCGATAAATCCGCCGACCACCGCACCGACGATTCCGAGAATCGTTGTTAAAATAAAGCCGCCGCTATCAGGACCCGGCATAAGCGCCTTTGCAATAAATCCCGCCAAAAATCCCAAAACAATCCAAATAAGTAATGAAATCATTTTTTTTCTCCTTTACCTTCCCTCTTGTTATTAACCTTGATTAAGGCTTTTTACAACCTCTGCCCAGTATTTAGCAAAGGTTGTGCCAAATCCGCGAGAGAGGCTTTTAAGCCTCCTAAAATGTTGCATTTACTGAATTTAATTATTTTGTAAATATTCCGCGCAGCGTTCTTAAAACCGTGTATGTATTAAATTCACACACAAAAGATGAATGGTTTACAACATTTTCCGCCGGATTTTCATTATTTTCCGGCGAGAAATCTTTCGTAGTTTTCCAGAATTGCGGCAACATCGGCATAAACTTCGCGGCAACCGGCATTTATCAGCTCGCTTTTCGTCCAGCCGCCCGTCAGAACTCCGATTGTTTTCAAACCGATTTTGCCGGCGGCTTCCGCATCATAAGCCGTATCGCCGACGACGACCACGTTCTTTTTATTGATTTTTCCGAGTTTTTCCAGCGCGGCTTGAAAGATGTCCGGGTATGGTTTCGATTTTTCCGCGTCGTCGGCAGAGATTTCTTCTTCGATTAAATCTTCGATGCGGGCGATTTTTTTGTATTTTTCGAGTTCGTCGGCTTTCGAAGAACTTGCCAGCGCGATGCGCCTGCCGTCGTTTCTGATTTTCTCGAAAAGCTCGCGCACCTTTGGAAACGGCTCGATTTTCGGCAGATAATTTCGTTTAAAAAATTCGCCGCGATATTTTTCCAGTTCTTTGCCGAATTCTCTGATTTCTTTCTGCGTTAAAAATTCCGGCAGATACTGGTCGCCGCCTTTGCCGACCTGTCGGCGCGCTTCGTAAAATTTTACTTTTTTGCCGTATTTCTCAAACGCCTCGACCCACGCCTGCGCGTGATAGTCGTTTGAGTCAATCAATGTTCCGTCAATGTCAAAAATAACTGCTTCTATCAAAATCTTAACCCCTTGAAATTTTATTCAGATAAACAGTTTGACTGTTTCGGCTTACTTATTCAATCCGGCGCTCAGCAAACGAATTTCCTCGCGCAAAGCGGAACTCTCAATTTACAAAATCTTGATTTTACCCGTATCGGTAATCGCCTAATCTTTAGCTTTAAAACTATCATCTTCAATCCCCGGTCATTCGTTTTTCATTTCCTGCTCACTTGACACTGATTGAACGGATTCGCTATTTTATAAGTTCGCTTTCACAAAACAGCGAAACCGGATAGTCACTTAGCTCAGTGGTAGAGCACTACCTTGACACGGTAGGGGTCAACAGTTCAAATCTGTTAGTGACTACCATTTTTTTGTCTGAATTTCGCTGCTTTATTAATTTCACAAGCCTGAAATAATTCGCAAACTTCAAAAACACGCAAAAAAAACGGCAGCCATTTTTGACTGCCGTAACTTATTCTATTTAATTTGTCGCGCCCGTTTTCGACGGTTTTTAATCGAAGAGACTTATCTCACGAAAGCATTGGGTGTGGGAATATCTCCATTTGCGCCGAACTGGAAGCCGGTAAATCCAGCCGTTGTTCTGAGCAGATACCAGGTTCCGCTGCTGGGTCTGAACACAACCAAATCGGCTTTCCCGTCGCCGTCGAAATCCGCCGGTGCGGGCTTGTCTTCCGTTACGCCGAAATGTATTCCGGTAAAGGAACTATTGCTGCTGTTGATGATATACCAATCTCCGACCGATGCTCTGTAAACCGCTAAATCCGTCTTCCCGTCGCCGTCATAATCAGCCGCCACAGGTTTATCTTCTGCAATTCCGAATTGATTCGGTGAGAAAGTATCATTGCTGCTGTTGATGCGATACCAGGTGCCGTTCGACGGTCGAAAGACAGTTAAATCACTTTTCCCGTCGCCGTCGAAATCTCCGACCAGCGGCTTATCTTCGGCGATTCCGAATTGCGCGGCGATGAATTGATTCGTCGAGCTGTTAACCCGATACCAGCTTCCCGCCGATGGTCTGTAAACTGTCAAATCA
>DASVRT010000052.1:0-19746 GCA_036388475.1 Pyrinomonadaceae bacterium
TATGTCTGCCGGAATTTTACCTGTCAAAAACCCGCGACGAACGTCGAAGAGCTGCGCGGGCAGCTAAAAACATAAATGATTTTGCGAAACGGTCAGGCAGCGGGAAAACACAAAAATCGGTAATCCTCTAAAAAAAGAAAATTACCGGAAAATTAAAAAAGCACGCTGCCAGCTGGGCGGCGTGCTTTTACCAAAAATAAAAACGCTAACTATCTGTTGGTATTAGTGTTCGTATTTGTTCTGTTGCCGGTATTTCCGGTATTTCCGGTGTTGCCGGTATTACCGCGGTTTCCCATATTGCCGGTATTTCCCGTATTGCCGGTATTTCCCGTATTGCCGGTATTCATCGGGGTCGAAACGTTCATCGGCGTCGTGGTATTCATCGGCGCCGTGTTGTTTGCTGCATTACGGGTGTTATTGCCAGTGGAGTTGTTTCCACTTTCGCCACCACAAGCAACGCCCAAAGCGGCAACTGCCAAAAGTGCTGAAAGAGCTAAAGTCTTTTTCATTAAATTATATTCTCCTGTCTTCTCAAAATATATTTTGCGTGTACAGCTTCTAGAAGCCGTTTCCTGACACTTTATCTAGGAACATTGGACAATATAATTACCTCGCCTTTTATAGTCAACCTAATACCAGTGAAAAAAATCCTTTTTGCCAACTTTTTTTGCATATTTGCGATAATTTATTGATTAACCGCAAAAAAAGGCAAATTCGCCGCGATTTTGAAAAACAAGTGTTGACTTATTTTAACCCAAAAAGTTATCTTCAAATGAGGGATATTTTCCCTCGCCGCAGCTTCTCAAAAATCCTCCGCCCGGCTTTTCCCTTTATGAAAATCTCCGAATTTCCGAAATTTAAAGAAAAATATCTTTCCGGCTATCTGATTTTGCCGCTTGTCTCGGTGCTGGCGCTGGTTCTGACTTTCTGGGTCTCGAATTTAAACTTTCCGTTTGAGCTGAAAACCGCAATTTTTCTGTCGATTACTTTTTCATATTTAACTTTTTGCCTGCTGCATTACATCGGTGAAGCCCGAATCACGCAAAATACCGACGTTTTTACCGAGGAAACGGAAGAAAAACTGCTCGCGCTCGAAGAAGCCAGTATGTTTTTCGGCGCGTCGCTGAAACCCAACGAAATGTTCCGACTCGTCGCCAGCCGCATCAACGAGCTGATTCCTTTCGCCGCCTGCGTCCTGTTTCTGCCGGACGAAAATAATTCTCATCTACAGGCGGCGCAGGCGGTCGGCGAAAACGCCGAAAAATTTACCGGCTTGCGGATTGTTTCCAATGAAAGCCTGGCGTGGAAAACTTTTTTGCAGGGCGAAATCCGCACGGCGGGAAATCTTTTGTTTGAAAAGGATTTTATTTCCGCCGATGTTTTGGCGACTTTGAAAAGCGCCGTCAGCGTTCCGCTCAAAACGGAAGCCGAAGTTTTCGGCGTGCTGATGCTTTACGCCAGCCGCGAAAAGGCTTTCGATAAAAAATCGGTCGAGCTGATAGAAGCGGTTGCCGAAAGAGTTTCGCCGCTTTTTCTGAGTTCGATTGCCTTCGAGCGCAATCTGGAAAACGCTCTGACCGACAACTTGACGAATCTGCCGAACGAGCGCGCCTTTTATCTGGTGCTGGAAAATCAAATCGCCGAATCGCAGCGCTTTCGCGAGCAGCGCCCCTTAGCGGTGCTTTCCATAGACATCCAGAATTTTGACGAGATTAATAAAAGATTCGGTCACGTGCGCGGCGACCAGATTTTAAGCTACGCCGCGAAGATGATAAAAGGACAGCTCCGTCAGATGGATTTTCTGTCGCGCTCGACCGGCGACGAATTTCTCGCCGTTTTGCCGACCGCTTCCGAAGAAATCACCGAAATTATTATCAACCGCATCGGCAAAGCCTTCGATTTAAGCCCGTTTGAGCTGACGAAAAGCGAGCGCGAGTTTATCAAATTAAATTTCGGCGCGGCTTCGTTTCTCAAAGACGGCGAAACCGCGCAGGAGCTTCTGCGCGCCGCCAATCTAAAAAAACAACAATCGAAAAAGCCCGGCAAAGGCTCGATTCTCTGGTTCCCGCGCGAATACGTGAATTAATCAAAGGCAAAAGGCAAAATTAAAAACTACGTTTTAGCTGAAACGATAATCGACCCGACAATTTTCATAATTTCCGCGGATTCAGTTATCAATTCATTAATTCCCTTTGTTATCTTTTCATCCAGTTCGTTGGTTGCCGGAATTAATCGCAACCAATAATTTGTTTCTCGCGCTTCTTTTAAAGCGATTGCGTTTTTGTGAATAAAGTCGGGTTTACTCTGTCCGGCTTGTGCCTCTTCAAGATTTGCTCCGATAGAAGTTCCGGCGTCAAGCAACTGGCGAATCAAAGTTTTGCTAACCTCGGAATGCTTTTCCAGAAACTGGCAAAGCTTGACAATTCTCACGGCGAAAGCAAATGCGCGTTCTCTGATATCAACGAATTCTTTGTCTTTATTCTCCATTTTGCCTTTTACCTTTTGCCTTTTGCCTTACTGATTTGGCGTTTCCTCTTCAATCATTTTCGCCGTCCATTTGCTTTTCGGATAACGGGCTTTCAGGAGTTTCGCGATTTTTCCTCTTAATTCCTCGTTGTTTCCGCAGCCGTATTTTGTCCAGCCGTTTGCTTTGTAAGTGATATACAACATTTCGGGAACGCGTTTGTCCGTCGGGGCGAGCCTTTGCCATTCCAGAACAATTTCGCCCAAAAATTGCGGAGCGTCGCCGAGCTGCTTTAGCTTCGCGCGTTCGGCTTGCGCCGCGTCGCTCTGCGCTTTGGTCAAAAACGTCGGGCGCGCGGGAAGCCGGAATCCGACATTCTCGCCGCTTTCGTCGTATTCGGAATCATACGGCGTGCACCACCAATCGTCCGAATCGAACTCGCTGGTTTCGTTATCGGTTTTGCCCATTCCGCTTTCGATAAGCGGCGTTAAAATCGGATTTTTCAGAATCAGAAACAGCGCGGCGCGTTTTCTTTCGAGCGGCGTCGAAGCGTTTTGATACGTCGTCCAGAGCGGCGTCAATTCCGGCGCGAATTTGATGACTTCGGGCGAGATTTTTCGCGCGACGGCGTCGTTGTCGAGCAAGACGGCGCGCGCCCAAATCGCCAGCGCCAGACGTTTTTGCAGATATTCGGGAAGCGCGGGCGATTTTTCGGCTTCGAGCAGCACCGCGAGCGGAAAATGCTGGTTGATGATTTCCGCCGCGTCTTCGTCAAACATCGTGCGGTTTTGCCATTCCTTCTCGTCTTTCAGGCGTTCTTCGACTTCGCGCTCGTATTCTTCGCGCGTCTGTTCGGTGTTGTATTTCGGGTCATACCACGATTTTTGTTCGGCGATAAACTGTTCAATCGTGCCGGTCGAGCCGTCAAAATCGAAACCGAAAGGTTTTCGCTGCGCGAATTTCAAAAATTCGTCGAGCGTTTCAGCCAGCGCCATTCTTTGCTGGAGAAATTGATTGCGCGTCGAAACCGGCAAATCCAAAGTCGAATTTAAAACCTCGTCCAACACTCGTCTCGCTTCGGCAAATTTTTTTTGCCCGATGTAAATTCTCGCGGCGTGATAAGCGACGCTTGCGTAAGCGGGCGCGCGGCGGTCGATTCTTTCCGCTTCTTCGAGCAGCCGTTTCAAATCGTTCGAATTTGTTTCGGCTTTGGCGAGCGCGGTCATCAGCCACAAATCGGATTTAGTCTGCTGCCAGCGCGAAAGCGCGTGTTCGTAAGCCGTTTCGTCCTCGATTTGATATGTGAAAAGCCAATCGGTCAAATCGTCCTGCCGCAAAAATTCGGGCAGCAGCGCCAGCGTGGTGTCTTCCGAGCCGTAATAGCCGCCTTCATACGTTTTGTAAGTGTGATTATTTGTTTTGCTGCGATAGCTTTCGCGGCGCGCTTCCTGAACGATTCCTTTTTCCTTGTCGGTCAGTTTTCTGCCGATTTCGCGCTCGACTTCCGCGTAAATTTCTTCGTCGGTTTGCGAGACGAGAAATCTGAAATAGCGGTAATTGCTCTCACCCAATGTGATGCCGAAACCCAAAGCCTCGCCCTCTTGAACCTGCTCTGAAGTCAGCGTTTCGCCGGAAGCCGGGCTTGTCGTCACGTTCGACGAAATGTTTCCCGTGTAGGTCGTATTGCCGGTCGAGACGTTCGAATTTGTGTCAGCCGGAGAATTGGTATTTGCATTTGCATTTGCGCTGCGCGCCTCTTCCTGCTTTTTAAGCTCTTCCTTACGTTTGTCTTCGGCTTCCAGAACCTGCTTTTCAAATTTATCCAGCAGCCAGTGATAATCAATCACGTCCTGCCGGAAATTATCATTTCCGCCCGAAACAGTGAGCGAGCCGGCTAATTCGCGGACGCGCTCTTCGGGATGCAGGCGATATTTGATTAAATTCAAAAGCTTCAGCGCCGCGCCGTAAAACTTTCCGCCGCGCGCCGTCAGCCGATACAGATGTTCTTCGGCGCGCGCGTAAATTTCTTTGGATTTTTCCGGATTATTCGTCAAACTCGCTTCGCGCACCAGCGTCCGCCCAATCAGGTAATCAGCCGTTTCCGACCAGACCGAATCGGAATCGTCGGCGATTTTCCTCCAGATGTCGCGCGCCGTCTCGTAATTCAGCGAATAAAAATTGGCGGCGGCAATTTGATATTCGCGGTCTTTTTTGAGCCATTCGGGCGCGTCCAAAGCGCTCGGTTCGGGAATCGCCTGACCGCTCGCGCAGTTCATAAAAACCTCGTCCTGCGCTTTCACCCAAGCCTGCACGCTTTTGTTTTCCGCGCCGTAGCTCGTAATTCTGTCGGAGAGCGTCGCCGCGGCGGTTTCAAACGCGGATTTCGTGCAGTTCGGGAAAAAATCGTAGCTGCCGTATTCGCGCTCGGTGTAGATTGACGGCAGTTTCTCCTCGTCTTTCAACACTTCCTTGCGCCTTTCGACCCACGCTTTGACCGCTTCCGAAACGTCCGTGTCGTCAAAACTCTGGTTGTTGAATTCGGCGTTCCAGACATCGACCAAGCCTTTTTGCTCGTCGGCTGAAAATCCGCCGCCGTTCAAATAACGATACGCGGCGAAAAGCACGACGCGATGATACGAGGTTTTGACGATGCCGATTCTGCCCGCCGCAAAATTTTCAAACGGTTCTTCCGGCGCGTGTTTGTAATCGAAAACCGGCGTGATATAGCTCGGACCGCAGGCGAAAACCGGAGAAACGGTTTGAATCAGGATTGCGAAAAAAATCAAAAAAGAAATAGCCGCGGATTTTGGCGAATTAGGAAATTCGCCCGCGAAATAAGCCGAAAAACGCGAAAATAAAACAGAAAGCAATTCTGTTCTTTTTTGTGTCTTGTCGCGTTTTTCGCGGGCGAATTTTTTCTGCTGTTTTAGCCGCGCCAAGCCGCGCCAAGCCGCGGCTGATATTTTCCTGTTCATCGCAAAACTCCTTCGGGCAAACGCTTTAAATCTTCCGCTCTCCAGCCTCTCGATTCGGAATTGAAAATGTAAAATCTGCGGTTCGGCTTAAATTTCGCCTGCAACGGTTCGTCCAGCGCAATGCCGTAGCTGCCTTTGCATAAAGGCTCGCGCCAATCGTTTTCCTTTGCCAGAAAATCGCGAATCGGCTTATCGTCCGCGCCCATCCGAAACGCCATCGGCACCGCTTCGTCAACCGGCATCTCGTTAAACCAACGGTCGCCGACGCACCACGAAGCGAGCGCCGTAATGCTCAAAGGCGTATTTTCCGGCAGATTTTTGCGCAAATCTTTCATCAATGATTTATAAAAATCTCTCTCCGAAACGACCACGTCGAAATCAATCTGCACGGCTTTCACGCCCGGCAATTCCAAAGTCCGTTTAATGAGCGAAATAATTTCGGTTTTTTGCTTATCGGAAAGCGCCGGTCGCCGGTTTTTTTCCTTGTTGGTTTCGATGCGCGTGACGGCGACGAGATATGTGTTCGGCGCAAGCTCTAAAGGCTGGCGGCGCGGCTGAAAAACAATTTCGTCGCCTGCTAAATTCAAAGTCTGCGCCAGAAAAGCAACGCCAAATTTTTCGCGGTCGAGAAAGCGCAAATCCTCGCGGCGCTCCCACGCCCAGAGAATCGTCGCCGGCATTTCCTGATTAATTTTGATTTGGTTTGATGATTTCAAGGCGCAGCTACAAAGCATCGCCGCGCACAGCAAAATTGAGACGCCGGAGCTATTCTTCAAAAACATAAAACCTCGGCGTGAATTATAAACGGTTTGCGCCAATTTTCAACAAAACTTAAGGCAGATTGGCTTTATTCGCCGCGCGGCTCAGGCGAAAGTAATACCCGGAAGCGATGGTGACGAAAATCGTCCAGCCGATAAATAAAATAAATAATATTTCATAGCCGGCAATCTGGTGAGTTTCCTTAAAATAATAAAACATCGCCAGCGCGCCGGTCGCCGACACGATTAAATTAAAGAAAAAGGAAACCGCCCAAAGCCAGCCGACAAAGCGCTTCGTCACCGCAGTCCAGATATATCCGAACAACAATGAAAAGCCGATAACCGGCGGCAAGGGAAGCAGCAAAGCGGAAACATTCCGCCCGCCTTCTTCAGCGGCGAACATAAATAAAAAAAACGCTCCGTAAATTCCCGGCAATGCCAACAGGCAGCTTCCGGCAATAATAAAAAGCAGCGGCAGTAAACTCGGTTTGGAATTGTCTTTCATAAAATAAAACCTACTGTAAAATAAATTACGAACACGGGGCGAATTTTTGCACAGTATTTCCGAAAACACAAAAAAAATTTGCTATACTGAAAAAAAACTGAATGACCATTCATTTTAACGAGGCAAATAATGATTGAACGTGAACAACTACCGATGGACGTGGTTTTCGTCGGCGCGGGACCGGCAAATCTGGCGGCGGCTCTGCATCTGAAAAATTTAATTAACCGGCACGACGAGGAAATCGCGGGCGGCAAACGGACAGGCAAAGCGCTCGGCGAGCTGGAAATCGCGATTATCGAAAAAGGCTCGTTTGTCGGCGCGCATATTTTGTCGGGCGCGGTGCTCGACCCGCGCACTTTTAAGGAATTGATGCCGGATTTTATCGAGCAGGGCTGTCCGGTTGACGTGCAGGTGACGTCGGACGCTTTCTGGTATCTGACCGAAAAAAGCAAAATCGCCGCGCCGATTACGCCGCCGCCGCTGAAAAATCACGGTTATTATATCGCATCTTTGAGCAAAATCTGTGAATGGATGGGCGAAAAATGCGAGGAAGCGGGCATCAATATTTTCCCGGAATTTCCCGCGTCCGAGGTTTTATATGACGAAACGGACGCCGTTATCGGCGTGCGCACCGGCGACAAAGGCATCGGCAAAGACGGCAAGCCGAAAGCGAACTTCGAACCGGGCGTTGACCTTCTGGCAAAAATTACGGTTTTGGGCGAAGGCTCGCGCGGCTCGCTGACGAAGCAATTAACCAATCGCTTAGGCTTGAACAAAGGCAAAGAGCCGACGGTTTATTCGCTCGGCGTCAAAGAGCTTTGGGAAGTTCCGGCGGCAAATTTTGAAGAAGGTCGCATCATTCACACGCTCGGTTTTCCGTCGGACACGAAAACCTACGGCGGCGGCTGGGTTTACGGGATGAAAAACAACATTATCAGCATCGGCTACGTGACCGGGCTGGATTATCTCGACCCGCTGATCGACCCGCACGCCGAGTTTCAGAAATTCAAAACGCATCCCGAAATCGCCGCCATTCTGGCGGGCGGAAAGATGATTAAATACGGCGCGAAAACCATCAACGCGGGCGGCTGGCACACGATGCCGCAGCTTTACGCGGACGGCGTTCTGCTGGTCGGCGACTGCGCGTCTTTCCTGAACGGTCAGCGCATCAAAGGCATTCACACGGCGATGAAATCGGGAATGCTGGCGGCGGAAACCATTTTAGAGGCGCTCGTAAAAGACGATTACACGACCGAAACGCTCAGACATTACGAGCAGAAAGTAAACGGTTCGTGGCTTTACGACGAGCTTCACGCCGTTCGCAATTTTCACGGCTCGTTCCAGAAAGGTCGCTGGTCGGCGCTCGTCAACAGCGGTTTGCAGTTTTTGAGCGGCGGTTTCGCGTGGGGATTTATCGACAAGGAATCACATCAAGCCGGACACGAAAGAATGCAGAAACTCGAAAATTACGCTTACGAGGGCGACCGTTTAGAGCAGCGTTATCCGGATTTGAAATTCGATAAACAATTGACTTTCGATAAACTGACGGACGTTTATCACGGCGCGGTCGCGCACGACGAAGACCAGCCCGCGCACCTGCACGTTTTGGATACGGAAATCTGCGCGACGCGCTGCGCCGAAGAATACGGCAACCCGTGCCAGCGCTTCTGCCCGGCGGCGGTTTACGAAATGGAGCACAGCGACAAAACCGGCAGGCGCGAACTGAAAATCAATTTTTCAAACTGCGTCCACTGCAAAACGTGCGACATTTCCGACCCGTATCAAATCATCAACTGGGTCACGCCCGAAGGCGGCGGCGGTCCGGACTATAAAGGAATGTAGATAAGCGCAAAACGCAAAATACGAAGGGCAAAATGAAAGTCAGCGACCTCAATTTTGCCCTTCGTATTTTGCGTTTTCGACGCCTTTTTATTTTAAAGGAATATAATTTGCTCTGACTTCGTTTGCGTGTAGTTTTGTAACGAAACATTACACAATTTTAATAAAGGGAGAAAAATATAATGTCAATTCCTAATAATGACGAAGTCGAAGGCAAATTTGACCAGGTGAAAGGAAAAGTCAAGGGCACGGTCGGCAATCTCGTCGGCGACAAGCAGATGGAAGTCGAGGGCGAAGCCGACGAAACGAGCGGCGAAACTCAGGAAAGCTGGGGCAAAGTCAAACGCGGCGTCGGCGACGCGGTCGATGCCGTCGGCGATGCGATAAGCGACGCCGGAGACAGAATCAACCGATAATTTAAAAAAGCGAAAGATTTCGGTTTTATCAAATTGCAATCTTTCGCTTTTTTATTTTAAACTCGCGAAATTAAATAACTTCAATTTTAGAAAACGAAAATTCAAAGCAAAGTCACAAAGAAAAATTAACCGCGGATTTGCGTTGACGGACGCCATAACGAACGAGTGAATTTAGCTCGCCTACCGTGCCGCGAAGCCTGCTTTGGAATCTGCGTTTATCTGCGCAAATCGGCGGTTTCATTTTCTTTTCTTTGTGTCCTTCGCGTCTTTGTGTTGAAATAATCTTTTTCAGGCTTTATGAAAGGCAATCTGTTCATTATCACGTCGCCTTCCGGCGGCGGCAAAGGCACTTTAATCCGCGAAGTCTTGCGAAGCGTACCGAAAGTCGGTTATTCTGTATCTTTTACGACACGCCGTCAACGCGTCGGAGAGGAACACGGCAAACATTATTATTTTGTCAGCCGCGAAGAGTTTGAAAAAAAGGTTGCCGAAGGCGACTTTCTGGAATGGGCAAACGTCCACGGAAATCTTTACGGAACGTCGAAAGCGCAGGTCGAAAGCGAGCTGAATCTGGGGCGCGACATCATTCTGGAAATCGACGTGCAGGGCGCGGAAAGCGTCAAGAAATTAGTGGCGGAAGCCATCGGAGTTTTTATTCTGCCGCCGTCGTTTGAAGTTTTGCGCGAGCGTCTGACGGCGCGGCAGACCGAATCGAAAGCCGATTTGCAGATTCGCCTGCGTAACTCGAAAGCGGAAGTCGGGCGCTGGCGGGAATTCGATTACGTCATCATCAATGACGAAGTGAATCGCGCCTCGATGGACTTGCAGTCGGTTTTTTTAGCCGAACGGCTGAAACGCGGCAGGCAGTCGGAAAATATTGAAAAGATTATCAAAACTTTTAAAAAGTTATAGTAAAAATAAGGAATTATGGCAGAAAATTTAGATAACAACGAAGAAAATATCGAAACCGGAGATAACGGGGAAGCCGCGAAAGTCACGCCCGAAATCGACTCGAAATATCGCTTGATTTTGCTGGCGGCGCAGCGCAGCAAGCAATTGCAGAAAGGCGCTGCTCCGCGGGTCGGCGCCGACCCGCGCAAAACCAAATCAACCAGAATCGCGCTTGAAGAATTCAAGCAGAAAAAAGTTCATTTTGAGTTTATCGACGAAGAAAAATAAGTCTTTCGTCGCTCACGCCGGCTGACATATTTTGCGGCTAGAGAACGCGCTTCAACTTCGTGCGGGATTTCCAGGCAGGCTTGTCTCCGCGCCTGGAAATTCCAATTTTCTTTTTGCCGCAAAGCCCCGAAAAAGCCTTTCAGATACAGATAGAAAAATTTGAAAGCGCCGCGCCGTCGATACTGCATCGTATGCGCGATTTCGTGTGCGATAAGCTCGCGCGGCGCATATAGACGCTTGTCTTCGCCGCGCCGCAGAAGTTTTTCAGGTCTTTCTTAATTTCCTTTCCCGTTTTATTCAACGTTCTGCACCTGTTCGCGGATTTTCTCAATCTCGCTTTTTATCGCCAGACCGTTTTCCTTGACAATCAGATTATTCGTTTTCGAGACGATTGTGTTTGCTTCGCGGTTGAGTTCCTGCGTCAGGAAATCGAGTCGTTTGCCGACGTCTTTTTCCTCGCTCAGGATGGCGCGAAATTGTTCGATGTGGCTTTTCAGGCGCGTGATTTCTTCGGAAATGTCGATGCGGTCGGACAGATAAGCGACTTCCTGCGCCAGCCGCGCCTGGTCAAGCTCAATCTGCACGTCGGTTTTCGAAAGCATCTCGCCGATGCGCTTGGTCAGGCGCTGGCGAAGCTCTTCGGCGACGTTGGCGGCTTCTTTTTCGATGGCGGGCAGACGATTTTCAATCTCTCCTAAAAGCGAACTCAAATCGCTTCTGAGCGATTCGCCTTCGGTCCGGCGCATCGCTTCCAGCTCGCCGAGCGCAATTTCAAAAGCCTTTTCCACGCCGCTCGTAAAGTCTTCGCTCAAATCGTCTTTTTTCGGCTGCAAAACGTTCGGCAGACGCGCGACGAAATTCAAATCCGGCTCGCCCGCAAGCTCGAATTCTTCCTGCAAATCCTTCAGCGCCGAAAGATAGCCGGCAATCAACGGGCGATTCAGCTCGTAATTGATTTCGCTCGTGCGCTCGTAAGTCAGAGTGACGTCCACGCGCCCGCGCACCAGACGGTTGGAAATTAATTTTCTGAGCGTTCCTTCGAGCGCTTGAAGCTCCTGCGAAAGGCGCAGGTGAACGTCCAGAAAGCGATTGTTAACGGTTTTTAATTCGACGGACACGCTGAAATTTTCGCCCGTAAAAGCGCCGCGTCCGAATCCGGTCATTGATTTCATAATTTAATTGTAACCAAAATCCTTTGCGCCTCCTAAATGAACCGCAAACCACCATTCGTTTTTTCGCTCGATTCCGGTCAGAATCCAGCGAACTTCTATCGCCCCGGCGTAAAATCTCGCCCGCCGCAGAAAAATTTCGGCTTGCGGGTAAATCTTAAAAAAGCGCCTGAAAAAAGGCTCGCCGTAATTATACAGAATCACGCCGAAATCGGCTGCCGGGTCGCCCGCGCCGGCGCCGCCGAAATCAATTATGCCCCTGATTCTTTTTGCCTCGCGGTCAAATAAAATGTGATACGGCGGAATGTCGGTGTCAACCATCTTCGGCTCGAATCGGAAATTTTCCTCGTCGGCGAGAAAATTCTCGTAATGCTCTCTGACCGAATCCCGGACGTGCGGCATCAGAAGCGGGAAAACTTTTTCGCGGATTTTTTCATAAGATTTCAGCCAGCCGTCGTATTTCACCAGCACGTCCGCCGTCGGGATTTCGTCGGTTAAAGGAACGCCGTGAAGCTCTTTCAGAAACAGCGCCAACTGGTCGGCGAGCGCTTGCCGGTCGGAATCGGGAAGCCGCAGCAGAAGGTCGCGCCGGAGAGCTTCGCCGCGAATCAGGCGGTATGCCATAATCTCTTCGGCGGCGTAAAAAGGGCGCGGAATTTCGAGCGTCAGAAAGTTTTGCAGATAATTTAAAAGCTTCGCTTCGTCCAGCAGATTTTTAAAATAAAAATCGCGTTTGGCGAAGCGAAAAACATACTCTCGATTGACGATGACGACATCGTTGAGCAGTCCGTCCTCGTTAATTTCCAGAGATTCAAGCCGGATTTCGGGCGAAATTTCCGCGATAAGCGCAGCGTATTTTTCGAGTTTGTTCATTACGGCACGCTCGTCGCGTCAAAAATTTCCTCTTCCTCGGCAAATTGCAGTTCATACAGACGGCGATATGTGCCGGCTTTTCCCAGAAGCTGCGCGTGTGTTCCGTGTTCGATAATTCGCCCGCGTTCCATCACCACGATTTTATCGGCGCGGCGGACGGTCGAAAGGCGGTGCGCGATGACAATCGAAGTTCGGTTTCGCATCAGATTCGCCAACGCTTTCTGGACGAGTCTCTCGCTTTCCGCGTCCAGCGCGCTGGTCGCTTCGTCTAAAATTAAAACCGGCGCATCGACCAGCACGGCGCGGGCAATCGCGATGCGCTGGCGCTGACCGCCGGAAAGAAAAATTCCGCGCTCGCCGACAATCGTGTCGTAACCGTTCGGCAATTCTTCGATAAAATCGTGCGCGAAGGCGATGCGCGCGGCTTCGGCGAGTTCCGCGTCGCTGGCAGCAGGTTTACCGTAAGAAATGTTGTAGCGAATCGTCTCGTTAAAAAGAACGGTTTCCTGCGTGACGAGCGCGATTTGTTTTTTGAGCGAATCGAGAGAAGCGTCGCGCAAATCCGTCTCGTCCCAGAAAATCGCGCCTTCCGACGGGTCGTAAAGACGCTGAATCAATTTTATCAGGCTCGATTTGCCGCCGCCGCTCTCGCCGACCAGGGCGACCATCTCGCCTTTCGGAATCGCCAGGTTGACGCCGCGCAGGATTTGTTTATTGTCCGTTTGATAATTGAAGGAAACGTTTCTGAGTTCGATTTTATTTTGCAGGGGCGGCAATTCGACGGCACCGGGTTTTTCCGGCATCGATTCGTTCTCGTCCATCACGTCCCAGATGTCGCGCGTCGCGGCAAACGCTTTGTTCAGCTCGTTGTGCAGCCGCGAAATTTTTCGCATCGGGTCGTAGCTGCGCAGCAGAAAAAACAAAAAAGTGAAAAACTGCGAGGCTTCCATTCTGCCCAGATTTATTTCGCGCAAGCCGAAAAACATCAAAACGCTGATGGCGACCGTGCCGATAATCGAAATCGTCGGCGGCGAAAAGGCGGAGATTTTGCCCGAACGAAAGTTGGCGCGCGCAATCACCTGCGCGACTTTGGCAAATCTTTCCTGCTCGCGGTTTTCGGCGCGATAGGCTTTGACGATTGATTGATTGGCGAGCGATTCCTGCGCCGTGTCGGTCAGAAGCTTATTGCCTTCAAAAGATTCAACCGACAGGCGGCGCAGAGTTTTGGAAAATTTCGAAGTGATAAACGCGATGACGGGCGCGATGATTAACGCGCCGAGCATCAAGCGCCAGTTCAGATAAAACGCGGCGGCGAGAAAAAAAACGAGCGCCACGCCCTCGCGCAGAACGTCGCGCAGGTGAGCCGAAACCGCCAGTTCGATCGCCGTCGCGCTGACGACCAGCCGCGAAACCAGAAAATTCGTGCGGTGGCGCTCAAAAAAAGCCGCCGATTGATTCAATAAATGCTCGTACAAATCCTGTCGCATCCGCAAAACGGCGGACTGACCGATTTTCGACATCAGATAAACGCTGAAATATTCGGCAATGCCGCCGAAAAGCGTAAAACCAATCAGCAAACCGGAAATCATCAGCCACGCCGCAAACCAGTCGTCCGCCGGAATCAGATTTTGCAGATTAAAAAGCGTCGAGGTTTTCTGCGCCGTATTCGTGCCGAAAGCCTGGTCGAAAATCGGCACAATCAGCGCGCCCGTCGCGGTTTCAAAAACGGCGACGAGAATCATCGCCAGCATCGCCAGCGCAAACGTCAGCCCGTGCGGGCGCAGATATTTTAATAAACGTCGGAAATCCTGCATCGTGAAAAAGAAAATTATTCACTTTTTTCGGGCGCGGATGCAAGAACGGAATCCGGAAATGCCTTGCCGAACGAATCGAGACTTTACAAAAAATAAATAAATTATCCTCGCGACCCGCTGATTTTTATTTTTCACTAACCGCTTTATAAGATAAAATTAGCAACATTACCGCCTTCGGGCGCATCTTTCTTTGCGGACAAATCTCTTTCGGAGAAAAAAAATTGATGAAAAATCCAAAACTTTCGAATATCGTTCTGATACTTTTGTTTTTATTTTCTTTAACGATTGTTTCCTTCGGGCAGGTCGATGTGCCGCGCCAGACGACGGCGATAACTTACCCGGAGGACGAAATCGTGACGGTGCAGTTTCGCGGCACGACCCGCTTTCCGCGGATGAAAGGCGACGCGCGCATCAAGCGCACGCGGCGCAACGGCACGGAAATCGAATTATCCGTCTCGAAAATGCCGCGCCCGTTCGAACTCGGCGCGGGCTTTGCGACTTACGTCGTCTGGGCGGTTTCGCCCGACGGTCAGATTGACAATCTCGGCGAAATCAAGCGGCGCGGATTTTTTGAATTCGATTCGAAAATCTCGGTGACGACGCCGCTGCAAAACTTCGCCATCATCATCACGGCTGAGCCGCATTTTCTCGTGCGCCGCCCGAGCCGCGCGATTATGCTGGAAAACATAACGGCTTTATCGGCGAGCGGGCGCGTGCTGGCGACCGCCAAATCCGTCAACTATTTCGGCAATACGAGCGATTATTTTTCCGACGCGCGCACGCCGGAAATCGCCGAAACCGATTATTCCAAAACGCCTTCGACCATCCTGCAAGCCAAGCAAGCCGTCGCCCTTGCCAGATACGCGGGCGCGCAGCGCGACGCGGCGGACGAGCTGCAAACGGCGGAAACTTTGATGCAGAACGCCGAAAACGCCTGGAAAGCCGGGCGCGACGAAGAATCGGTCGATTTGACGGCGCGCCAGGCGGTCAGCGCGGCGGTCAAAGCCGAAGATACGGCGCTCGTGCGCAAGGAAGCGCGCGAAAAACGCAACGAAAAATCGCGCAACGACGCCGAGCTTCGCACTGCCGAAGACAAATATCAGCGGGCGCAGGACGAGATTACGGATTTGAAAGCGGAATTGGCGCGCGAACAGCGCCAGCGCGAGCTTTCCGAGCGCGACTCATCGAATTACAACGAGCAAATCAGAACTCTGCGCGAGGAAAACACGCGGCTGCGCGACGAAATCGCCAAACTGCGCGCCGATTCCGAAGACGCGAAGACCCGTCTGGCGCGCGTCGAAGGCGAGAAGGTCGCCATCGAAAAACAGCGCGAGCAGGACGAGCGCTCGTCGCGCCTGCGCGAGAGTATGCCGGTTCTGATGCAGTCTTTGAAATCTTTCGGCGCGGTTCGGCAAACCGAGCGCGGAATCGTTCTGACCTTGCCGGAAAATTATTTTATGGGCATCCGCGACAGCAATCTGGCGGCGACGGCGGACGTGAAAATTTCCAACCTGGCGAACGTCCTGGCAAACAGCACGGATTACCGCATCATCGTCGAAGCGCACACCGACAACAAGGGAACGCCGGACGAGCTGCAAACGCTGACGCAAACCCGCGCCCAAACGGTTCTGGACAAACTGGCGGCGGGCGGCGTCGAAGCTTCCAGGGTCGAGGTCAAAGGCTACGGCGCGAGCCTGCCGGTCGCCCCGAACACGACGAACCTGAACCGCGCCAAAAACCGCCGCGTCGATGTGATTCTCGTTCCGAATCTTTAAATCGAACGTCGTTTGATTTGTGTTTGACTAAAGCCGGCAAACGTCGGCTTTTTTCTTTGCCGCCGAAAATCTTTCGTCTTGCCTGAGAAGCGTAAATAAATTAACTTAGAGACGAAGTATTCGATAAAACAAATTCGCTCTAAAATTCAGCCAACCAACCGCGCCGCCGCAGGTTTCGGTAAAAGCATTTAATTTCTATGAACTTGATTGAAAACGGCATTGCCGACGGACTAATAAAATTTAATGAAGACGGAACTCGCATTACCTACACCAATCGAAACAAAACTTATAATTTCAAAGACCCCGAAGAAGCGGTTCGCGCCGAAACTTTCGTGCAGCTTGTCAAAGTTTACGGCTACGCGCCCGAAAAAATTGATATTGAGGTTCGAGTTCCGCGCCGGACGCCGAATGATTTGGCGGATATTGTCGTTTATGCCGACGACCTGCTGACGAACGCTTATATTGTGGTCGAATGTAAAAAAGAAACGGTTACCGACGCCGAATATAAACAGGCGCTCGAACAGGGTTTCGGTAATGCCAATTCCTTAAAAGCCTCGTTTTTGTGGGTATCTTCGAAAACTCTGAACAATTATTACGACGTAGCGGGCTTTGGCGGAATGGAACGCGAAAAGAATCAGCTTGCCGACATTCCGAGATTCGGTAAAACGGAAGTCAGCAAGGCGCGTTTTTACAAAGGCGGCGTGAATGAAGACGGCGAAACCGCTTTTGATATTGGCGAAATTGCGGAAAGCGAGTTGACGCGACTTTTCAAACAAGCTCATCAGGCGCTTTGGGGCGGCGGCAAACGAGGACCTTCCGAGGCGTTTGACGAACTCGATAAACTTATCTTTTGCAAAATCCGCGACGAACGACGCGCCCGCAAAAAAGGAACGCCTTATGACTTTCAGGTTTTCACCAAAGAAGAGCCGGAAAAATTGCAGGAACGCATTCACAAAATTTACGAGGAAGGACGCGCTGCCGACCCCGAAGTTTTCCGCGACGACATTCGCCTTAACGCCAGAGAGCTCGAAACGATTGTCGGCTATCTTGCAAAAATAAATCTTTCGGCAACTGATTTGGACAGCAAAGGCAGAGCGTTTGAAAGTTTTATGGGCAGTTTCTTCCGCGGCGAGTTCGGACAGTATTTTACGCCGCGTCCGGTGGTGGATTTTATCGTTGACGTTTTACCGATTGAGAAAGATGATTTCGTTCTTGACCCGTCGTGCGGCAGTTCGGGTTTTCTGCTGCATATCTTGAATAAGATTCGCAAACAAGCGGATGAATTTTACGATGTCGATGCCGAACAGTTAAAACATTATCAATACTGGCACGATTTTGCCGAGCACAAGCTTTACGGCATCGAGATAAACGACCAGATTGCCCGCACCGCCAAGATGAATATGATTCTGCACGACGACGGGCATACAAACGTCCTCGCGCACGACGGTTTAGAACCGATTGAAAAGATTCAACGCTATGCTTTGGCTAACAAAAGCAGAGGTTATTTGAGCTTTCAGAAAAATCATTTCGGTCATATTACGACCAATCCGCCGTTTGGTTCGGTGATAAAGGCAAATGAAAAAGCCTACATCGGCGATTTTGAATTAGGCAGGAAAAATTTCGATTGGGTTTTTACTAAACTCAACAATATCAAGCTTGACGACGACCGCGATTCGCAAAAGTCGGAGATTCTTTTTATCGAGCAGTGTTACAAATTCTTGAAGCCCGGCGGATTTCTTGCCATCGTTTTGCCCGACGGAATTTTAACCAATTCGTCTTTGCAGTATGTCCGCGATTGGATAGAAGAACATTTTCGAATTGTCGCCGTCGTCAGTTTGCCGCAGACGGCTTTCACGCACACGGGCGCGGGCGTGAAAAGCTCGGTGCTGTTTGCGCGCAAGTATGAAGAAAAAACGACGATTGCGATTCGTGATTTGAAAAAGGACATACAGGACAAATTATTTAACGAAGCGCGTTATCACGCCGAGTTTGCGCGCCTGTTCAACGATAAAGCCAAAGAATTAAAAGACGGCGATTTGGTTATCCGGGAGATAAACGAATTGCTTGTAAATCATTTCGCAGCCTTGCGCAGCCAGGAAACATTAACGAAAGCGGACGAAAAACAGTTAATCCGCGAAGCGAACGAGAAAATCAAAAAACATAAAGAAACCGAAGCCTATAAAATGTGGCGACAGGAAGTAAACGATAAATACGCCGAACAAATCGAAGCGGTCAGGGAAGCCTTAAACGACGAATATCTGGAAAAGGTGCGCGAGCAGGCGGCAAATTACCCGATATTTATGGCGATTGCCGAAGACATCGGCTACGACGCGACGGGCAGAGAAACGCGCCGCAACGAGCTAACCGAAATCGGCGCGCAGCTAAAGAAATTCATCAAGTCGGTCGTCGAAGGCAAAGACTCTTTTTTCGCCTCAGCCCTGATTTAGACGCAAACAAAGTATTTTTGCTAAATCGGGGCGAAATTGAATACAGATTCGATTCCAATTATTACAAACCTAATTTGGTCAGGCTGTTCAGCGTATTAAAAAACAATAAAATTGCGGTTGTTAAACTTGATTCAATATCAACTCGAATATCTGATGCGCCACACGAACGCCCTAATTTCAGTGAATTTGAGGAAGTGCCGTGCGTAATGATTGAACATCTTAAAGAAGATGGCATTTTAAGTGAAAACCCAAGATTTATTACAAAAAGCTATCACGAAAAACTTAAAAGCACACAACTAAAAGATAATGATTTATTAATGTCAAGAATAGGTGTAACAACAGGTGTTACTTCGTTAGTTAATGAAAAATTCATTGGCGCAAACATAAGTGGAAATATAACTTTAATCCGCTTAAAGGATGAATATATTGGATTATCAAGATATGTGTTGAATTATCTCAATAGTGACTTTTTTCAAAAATATATCAAAAGAATTCTATCTAATTCAGCAAGAGATTTCTTGACCGTTTCAAAAATAAAAAATCTTCCTGTTGTTTTGTTAAATGAAAGAATTAGAAATGAAATTACCGACAAAATAGAAGGTGCTTTTGCTGAGAAAAAAGCGAAAGAAACGGAAGCACGTGAGAAACTGGCATCGGTTGACGCTTTGATTTTAGACGCGCTCGGCATCACGCTTCCCAAACGCGAAGCTAATACGCTCGACAAACGCATCTTTTTTACCAAATCAAGCGATATTTCAAGCGGAAGGTTCGACCCTGATGCACTTCATCCCGAAAGAATAAACGCAATCAAAGCCATTCAATCTTCAAAGTATCCGATTGATTATCTACACTCGGTCGCAAAATTTATTCGGATTCCAACAACCGAAAATATTTCAAATTCGCGTTATGTCGGTTTGGAAAACATCCAAAGCAAAACAGGAATTTTTATTCCGAAAGCGGAAGTTGAAGAATTCGGCACAGCAAATATCTTTAAAAAAGGTCAGATTCTTTTTTCGAAACTTCGCCCGTATCTAAACAAGGTATTTCACGCTGGCTTTGACGGCGTTTGCTCGACCGAATTTTATGTTTTAGACGGTTTCCGCATTTCAAATAATTATTTAGCTTGCTTTTTACGCACGAGTTTAATTGTTTCGCAAACCAAACGCTTAATGACGGGCAATACTTTACCGCGACTGCAAACAAAAGATGTTGAATCCTTACAAATCCCGGTTCCGCCGCCCGAAGTGCAGGCGGAAATTGCCGGGCGCGTTGAAAAAATCTACGCCGAAGCCAAACTATTAAGAGAACAAGGCGCGGAAATTCTCAAACAGGCAAAAGCGGAAGTCGAACAAATGATTTTAGGCGCGTAAAAATGTTACGAAAACATACAAACAAGCTGAAATGCCCGTAAATATTGGGTGAAACGCGGATTTAGAAATATTTGACCGCCGCCGAATTGCATTTTGTCGCCGCCGAATTGCGATTTGTCGCCGCCAAATTGCAATTTGGTGCCGCCAAATTACAATTTGGTG
>DASVRT010000053.1:0-190480 GCA_036388475.1 Pyrinomonadaceae bacterium
AAGAGGAATTATCAGAATTTGCTCCTGAGAAGATAAACGAAGAAGGCATACCTTTGTCTGTACAACCAATTGAGGGGACGCCTCCAAAAGACGTAACTTATATTGCTACAAGCATTGGATTTTACGCAAAACTGCTGACCAGTATTGTTAAAGATTTGACACCTAAAAATAATTCCGAGCAAAAACTTTGTATGGCGATTATTACAAATGCTCTTCCTGTTCATTGCTGGAACTGGTCAATGGAGAACGGCGAGTGGCGAGCTTATAGCCCCATTGATTCTTATCGGAATAGTATGCTTGAAGCTGTAGGAAAGGAAGCCCAAATCGACAGAGTTCTGTTAGTTCATAATGATTCTTCAGGTGCAGAAAATGCGGAAAATCCTGATGAAAGTAACAAAGAATTTTTCGAGCCTATCAATGGTATTTACTATAGAGAGAGGCTGCTAAAGCAAATGTTGGAGAAATGGCATATTTTATCCAATGACATTGCAAAGAATAATCCTATTGCTTGCGGCGTAGATTTTATCGAGGGTAATGGTACTTTAGGCAGTGAAGGATATAGAAAATTCCCGATACCGCTTCAAAAGGCGGCTATTCAAAAATACGGAAAATTTTATCCAATTATCATTGAAGACAATGCTTCATTACCTTCCTTTACTGATAGACCAGGTAACCCTTGGACTTGCAAAAAATTAGTTGAGGAATACAATAAACTCCACGGCGAACGAGGAAAATACTGGAAATTTCCGCTAAATCCAAAAGACACCGAAACTCTAAAACATCACGATGTTATGTTCATTGGTCTTGGCAAAGGTAGCAGTAGCCAAGATAAAGGGCTTTGGGCTAAGGATGAGCCCAAAGGTACTGTAGACTGCGAATGGGGAATTTGTTTAATGTCTTCTATGAACTCTACTACTGAAACAATGTTCTTGACAGTCATAAGCGGAGACAGCGTTTTGATACATTTCAATCATTTTCAGGATATTCTTCACGAAAAGTTAAATTTCTCGAAAAACAAATTACCTGAACCAACTACTCTGCCTGTGGCTGCTCCCCCCGCGGCTGAGTCCCCAGTGGATAATGACGACGGAATTCAGTAGTATTTATAAAGCATAATTTTTACTTGGAAGACATTTAAAGAATCGAATTCAAAAGGAAGATAATTTGGAAATTAAGTGCAATCCAGTCGTTTTTGCGAGCACACATTTTACCCATTCGGCAACCGTTGTCGTTCCTGATGAGTTAATTACGAATCTTGATCAAGTTGAGCTCAAGATTACCAATGATTATTACAGTTCGTTTCGCAACTTCGATTCAACACATTTCCAAACTTCAGCAGACGAATATCTTTTGGGGTCTGATGAGAGGTGGTCTGACAAATCGCTTCTTTGTCCTGAGATGCCGATCCCGAGCAGTTTGTCGCGAGGGGTTGAGGCAATTGTTTCAAGTAAATTTTCCTGCACTGACCAAGCAGTAGCTCTCATTCATGCAGGAAGACAAGGGTGCATTGCTCCAGTGCATTTCGATTGGGACCACAGATGGATTGCTCACGCTTGTTTGACTGGGCGGAAAAGGTTCTTTCTCTTTTCGCCTGACGCGGGTTGGTTTTTAAATCCTATTATTAATACCAGTTCGCTTTGCATTCCTAGATTTTCTGAATCTGATCTCTATGAATTTATTCAGCGATCAGGTGGCGTGGAAATTGTGCTGGAAGCTGGACAGGGAATTTTATTCCCCTCAATGTTTTGGCACGGAGTATATTACGATGATGCGTCCCTTGCAATCTCAATCCGCTTTGAATCGCAAACGGGTGGGCGCCCATTCGCTGTATTACCTCGCTCTTGGCTTTTACAACGCTTGATTTGGGAATTTTTCCAGCAGGACTATAAAGGTCAATCATGCGAATTTCTGAAAAAGTATATCGATTCTTTTTTTCAACAGAAGGGAGGTTGGAAAGATAGATATCGACGCATAACAATGCTTTGCCGCACAGCGCTTTTAGATCTAGGAAAGCAACAAGGAGCAGCCGAATTAATAGCCGAAAATTTTTCAGCCGAAGTTGCCTTAGCCGCCCAGGAACTCAGATTTTATTACGGCAATGTCCGCGGTCTCAATAAGTTGATGAATGATGATTGCGTTCAAAATATCATGAACTATATTTTTGAGACAGAAATGCCTTTAGAAGAAGCATCTATGTTACGTTTGGCAGCCTATGCATCAGAAATGAAGCAAGGGTTGCCCCCTAAACGCGGAATTATTAATGTTATACATAAAAAGGAGTTGCTATGAAAAACCATATGAAAAAAAGTGAGCCTGTTAGATTGTCCAAGGAAGATCTGCGTAAATCTAGAGCAGGATTACTAGGGCGGTTTCCTTCTGAAGACTTGTATTATCCTGAGCCCAAAATGGAAAACGATGTTTGTTCTAAGGGATTAAAAGAAAAAAAGTCATCAGACAAAAAATAATCAAAATTTCGTGAATAAAGTTCCAGCAGAGATTTGGGATAGTTTATATCGCCAAGACAAGATTCCGTGGAGAAGCCGTGGAATATCAATCATAACGCGTCGTTTTTTAGAAGATTACAGTCATGGGCGGAAACTGCTTGAAATTGGATGCGGAATTGGTGATGACGCTGAAAATTTTGTAGATCTGGGTTTTGATTATTACGGCTTAGACTTCTCAGAAAGTGCCATTAACAAAGCGAAATTGCGATTATCCTCAAAGAAATTTCACTTTGTATGTGCTGATGCATTCAGGTGGGCGACTAAAAGTTCATTTGACGTAATCTATGAAAAGGGTTTTTTTCACGGTTTGAATGGGGTTAGACAACGTAATATTTTTGTTCAACGAAATGCAGTTTTATTACAACCAAAAGGCATTTGGATTAGCGTTTGTGGCTCGGCTGATTACAAGCGAGAAGATTTTTCTCATGGTGCAATCTACCTGCGTGATTTAATCGCTCCTGCAGAAATTTATTTCGAGGTGCTAGAGGTAGTTAAAGGCAATTATGGCTTAGCCGACAGCCGATACGATTTTGATGCTTGGTATACGATTTTCCGCAGGCGGCAATAAAGTAATTCGCTCCTGTGCATGTCTTTTGTGAAGCAAAAAAGACCAGCAGAGGTAGCGTCTCATAAATTACATTTTTCTAGACTCTAAAAGAAGCAGAAATCGAACTCAAATGAGGAAATAATCAATTCCGTTTTTGTCCTGTCATTGAATATTTAAAACTTTTTTTATTCTGTCGTCTAAGTCAATTACCTCACGCTTAATACACACAATGCTACTTTTGAGCCGCTCATCATGACATAGCCCGAGAACTAAGCTATTGAGATGTTCAATGTAAGCCCGATTTAAAGCAGCTTTACCTTCTGCCGGTATTAGTTCAATACCAGGTTGTAACACAATAAGAACGTTAAAGTATTTGTTTGTCACTTCAAAGCATTGTTCCATATATCTCTCTAATTCTGGAAAATCCACTTCTGTATTACCCTGAATGTCGGCGAGAGTATAAGCCATTAAGTCCACAGGAGTCCTGTCAGTGATAAAGGATTGTTGTTGAGAAGCCCAAATTTCTACATATGAAATCAATATTTGCTTTTGAATTTCAAGTCGTCTTTTAAAGTCAAGCGGTTGAGCCGGATCTAGTCCATATTGTCGGAAGATTTCACTTGTGATTGTTTTCACAAGTGGCTTCTTAACTTGTACAGAGAGTGCTTCAGCTAATGTTGTTTTACCGGTGCGATGTGCACCGCAAAGTCCTATACTCATATTTACTAAAAAATCTTAAATTATAGAGTATACATACTCGACTTACGTATAGCCTAAATAGAGTTATATATGCACTTATCGTGTCGAGTATTGTTTTCAGGTATAATAAGGATGGATACGCGACGGTCGCGTCGGCGTAGCGGTCTGAAACGACGATTTTTCCTTCTTCCAGCGCCGGTTTAACGAGAAACTCGACGTGTTGCGCGCGGTCGGCGGCGAAAAGCAGAAGCTCGGCGAGCGGCGCGACCGTTTCTTCGGTTTCCAGAAACGCCGCGCGCAGACGGCGTCCGAGCGGCGTTCCGCCCGGCTCCATCGTCGCCAGAACGTTGTAGCCTTGCAGGCGCAGTTCGCCGGCAAGCAGGCGCAGCTGCGTTGATTTGCCGCTGCCGTCAATGCCTTCAAAAGTGATAAATTTACCGCGCAAGATTTTTACTCTGCTGTCGTTGTGGATGTTGTCGTCGCCGTCGATGCCGGTGCCGGTGCGAAATCAGATCTTTTTCGTTGTTCCTGTGAAATGGTCGAAATGGCGTGTTTGAAAATGAGAAAATCCTGCCCGCCGACGTCCAGCAAAACCGAAAATTTATCGAAGCTTTTAATCCTGCCGGATAGCGTTGCGCCGTGCAGAAGATGAATCAGCACTGTCATTCTTTCGCGGCGAGCCGTGTTCAAAAAAGCATCTTGGATGTTCTGCGACGGAGCTTTTTCCATGACTATTTCTCTTTTATTGACTTGGATTTATGACTGCAAATTGATTATAGCAAATTTAGGCTGACTGACAAGAAAAATTTCACAAGCCGCAGATAGAACTGAGAACTGAGAACTGAGAACTGAAAATAGCCGTTAGCAATCAGCTTTTAATTCTCAATTATCAGCTCTCGGGTACCAGCCGTTTCCACAAATTTTTCTGCGCTTCCGGCTCGTCGCCGAAGCCTTCGAGCCAGATTACATCCGGCTCGCGCCGAAACCAGGTCATTTGTCGTTTGGCATAATTTCGCACGTCCTGTTTAGTCTGCTCAATCGCGCTTTCCAGCGTTCTTTCGCCGCGCAGAAATTCGCAGACGCGCCTGTAACCGTGCGCGCCGAGCGCGTTGGTGTCGTCGCGCAAGCCTTTCTCGCGCAAATTGCGGACTTCCTCGACCAAGCCTTTTTCAAAATGTTTTTCGGCGCGCTCGTTTATTCTTTCGTAAAGCAAATCGCGCGGCGGGTTTAAAGCGAAAATTTTTATTCTTTCGGCAAATTCGGGCGGCGCGGCGCGTTTCGGCTGGACTTCGGAAAAACGATTTCCGGTTTGAAAATAAACTTCCAGCGCGCGCATCACGCGCACGTAATCGCGCGGAAAAAATTTTTCGGCAGAAGCTTTATCGACTCTTTGCAGAATTTTATGCAGCTGCTGCGCGCCTTTTTTCTCTTTGATTTCTCTTAGTTTTTCGCGTAATTTCTCGTCGGTTTTCGGGCTTTCAAAAAAAGGCTGGCGCAAAGTCCTCAGATAAAAACCCGTTCCGCCGACTAAAATCGGAACTTTAGCGCGCGCTTCGATTTCGTAAATTTTCGCGGTCGCGTCCCGTGCCCAATCCGCCGCCGTGGAATTGATTTCCGGCGCGACGTAATCAATCAAATGATGCGGGACGCCGCGTTTTTCGTCTTCGGTCGGTTTGGCGGTCGCGATTTGAATTTCCTTGTAAATCTGGACGGAATCGCAGTTGATTATCTCGCCGCCGACGCGCAAAGCAAGCTCGACGCCGAGCGCGGTTTTGCCCGAAGCGGTCGAGCCGACAATGGCGTAAATCGGGTTTTTTATCCGCGGTTTCATTTCGTATCGGTTGAGTATATTATCTAAAAATCGCAAGTCTATTTAACCATTTGGAAATCAAAAATGAAAAAAATCTTTGTCTGCTTCGCTCTTTTGGCTTTGCAATCTAATTTAATGGCGCAAAATTACATTCAATACGTCAACCCGCTTATCGGAACGCGCAAAATGGGACACACGTTTCCGGGCGCGACCGTGCCGTTCGGCGCTGTCCAGCTTTCGCCCGATACCGACCAGCAGCCGTATATCAGCGGCGGCAAATACAACAAGGACACGTACAAATACTGCGCCGGTTATCAATATGACGATAAATCAATCGTCGGTTTTTCGCACACGCATTTCAGCGGCACGGGACATTCGGATTTGGGCGATTTTCTGATTGTGCCGACCGCCGGCGATTTACAGCTTGAGCCGGGCGATAAAAATAATCCGAAAAGCGGTTTTCGTTCCGCGTTCAGACACGAAAACGAAATTGCCGAGCCGAATTATTATCGCGTTAAGCTCGAAGACCACGACATTTTAGCGGAAATGACGACCACGACCAGGGTCGGTTTTCATCAATACACTTTTCCGCAGACGGACGACGCGCACATCATTCTCGATTTAATGCACGGGATTTACAACTACGAAGACAAAAACGTCTGGACTTTTCTAAGAGTGGAAAACGACCATACGATTGTCGGCTACCGGCAGACGCACGGCTGGGCGCGCACCCGCACCGTCTATTTTGCGATGGAATTTTCCAAGCCGTTTACGAACTACGGCTTTAAGAATTTCGGCGCGGAAACTTATCGCGGCTTCTGGCGCAAATTCGACCAGACGAAAAATTTTCCCGAAATGGCGGGCAAACAGATTCGCGCCCACTTTGATTTCAAAACCGCGAAAGACGAAAAAATCAAAGTGAAATTCGCTCTCTCGCCCGTTTCGACCGGCGGCGCGATGAAAAATCTGCGCGCGGAAATTCCGCATTGGGATTTTGAAAAAACTAAGAAAGACGGGCAAGCGGCTTGGAATAAGGAACTCGGAAAAATCGCCGTCACGGCGGAAACGAAAGGCGATTTGGTGAATTTTTACACCGCGCTTTATCACACGTTTTTGTCGCCGACCGTGTATATGGACTTGGGCGGGAATTATAAAGGCTTAGACCAGAATGTTCACAATGCGAAAGGTTTTACGAACTACACGACCTTTTCGCTTTGGGACACGTATCGCGCGCTGCACCCGTTTTTCAATATCGTGCAGCCGACGCGCAACCGCGAGATGATTCAGTCGATGCTGGCGCATTACGACCAGAGCGTGCATAAAATGCTGCCCGTCTGGTCGCATTACGCCAACGAAAACTGGTGTATGATCGGTTATCATTCGGTTTCCGTGATTGCCGACGCGATTGTCAAAGGCAATCTCAAAGGCATCGACGCGCAGAAAGCGCTCGACGCTTCGGCGCAGACGGCGCGGACGAAATATTACGACGGCTTGGAATATTATATGAAAACCGGCTACGTGCCCGAAGACAAAAATTCCTCGTCCGTCTCGAAAACTCTCGAATACGCTTACGACGATTGGGCAATCGCGCAGGCGGCGAAAAAGCTGAACCGGACGGACCTTTACGACGAATTTAGCAAGCGCTCGGAAAACTGGAAAAACGTTTACGATTCTTCGGTCGGCTTTATGCGCCCGAAGTTAGCCAACGGGAAATTTCGCGAAAAATTCGACGCGCTGCAAACGCACGACCAGGGCTTTATCGAGGGCAACGCGTGGAATTACAGCCTTTACGTGCCGCATAATCCAACGGAAATGATTCGGATGATGGGCGGCAAAAAGAAATTTGCGGCGCACCTGGACGAGCTTTTCACGATGCATCTGCCGGACGAGTTTTTCGCCGAAACCGAAGATATCACGCGCGAGGGAATTATCGGAAATTACGTGCACGGCAACGAGCCTTCGCACCACGTCGCGTATCTTTACAACTGGACGGACGAGGCTTGGAAAACGCAGGAACGCGTGCGGATGATTTTGAAAAATCAATACCAGCCCGCGCCCGACGGCTTGGGCGGCAACGACGATTGCGGTCAGATGTCGGCGTGGTATCTTTTCAGCGCGCTCGGATTTTATCCGGTCGCGCCCGCCTCGGACCAATACGCGCTTGGAAGTCCGGCGATAAAAACCGCCGCTTTGAAACTCGAAAACGGAAAAATTTTGACGATTGAAGCTCGCAGTCAAAGCGATAAAAACGTCTACGTGCAAAAAGTCGTCGTCAACGGGCAGACGCTCAATCGCAATTACCTGACCCACGCGGAAATTATGAACGGCGGGCGGATTACGTTTTATATGAGCGACAAGCCGAAAACGTAAGAAACGGAAAAAGGAAAATGGAAAATTAAGAAGATAGTTTTCCATTTTCCTTTATTTAAGTTGCAAGCCGAAGCAGCGTCAGCAGCAAAATCACTCCGAGCAAAACAAGCGAGCCGATGATTTGATTGCGCGAAAATCTCATAAGTTGTTTCGGCGGCGAAATAAAAGGAAAGCGACGAAAAGCGAGGTCATTTTTTATTTTTTCTTAGTGATTGCTTCACAAGACTTATGACGTATTCCAAATCTTCATCATTTTCTATTTTTAATTCGTAATCGCCGTTTCCCCAATGACCGATATTCGACACATCCCTCGTTAATTCTTTTGGGTCGTCTAATTCTCCTTTAGACAAATTTATCCAGATTTTAAGATGGTCTTTACCTATTCGGACATCGACAATGTTAGAGCCCGAGGTGAAGGCGACATAAAGTTTCGTCGGCTTGATTTCAATATTATCTAAAGCCAAAACCGCGTTTTTAAATTTTTCGTAAAGTTCGAGGGTTTCATCATTAGCTGCGTCCAGTCGTTCCTGTTCTGTATAAACTTTAATTTCTTTGCTGACCTTTTCAATCGTTTCATCTTGTTTTGAAATAGTTTTGATGCTTTCCTGCGCGCCGGAAGTTTTAATTTGATTGTAAACAACTGAATTATTGGAATACTTTTTGATTTCCCAGAGTTCAATCGGTAAATCTTTAAAGTTTATTGCTTCGCGTTGATAAGGCGTAAAAGACGGCGAAACGAAAATAACTTTTGACTGCGACCAGTCAACATCGGACTTTTTCAAACTATCTTTGCAATTTTCGTTATATTCCAAAATGAAATCAGCTTTATTGTTGAGCATCAAAGAAAGGTAAGCATATCCCTGGTCAATTACGCTAAAATTCTTGTCTCGTTTGTATTCGATAATTACAAACGATTGAGTTTCTTTACCGAAAGCCAGCGTATCAATCCGAAAGCCGTTAAGAGCAAATTCCGATTTAACAAAATGAAGTCCGAAAATGATTTCCAAATTGGTTTCACAGATTTTTTGAATTTCTTTTTCGAGTTTGAAAGGTAATTCTTTGATTGATTCAAGTTTTTCGCTTTGACCGAGATTGAAAAGTCGCATCCGTTATCTCCAAAATTCTAGTATGCTTTCGTTAAATCGATTCCCGTGTAGTAATGCTTCAAAATCGCGTCGTATTTGACGCCCATTTTGCCGAGTCCGTAAGCGCCGTACTGGCACATTCCGACGCCGTGTCCCCAGCCGCGCCCCGTAAAGGAATAGGAGACGGCTTTGCCGGTCGAATCGTAGCGTTTGTTCATAGCGAAAAGCTGTTCGCGCAGTTTCAGAGCCGAGCGGATTTTGCCGCGTTGCAGGTGAAATGTGCCGTTGGTCGTGACGATTTCGAGGTCGGTGGCGCGGCGCGAATAACCTTTCTGCGCGATGCGGACGTCAATCAGCGAACCCATTCCGCGCACGTAGCGCGCGAGGCGCGACTGCACCGCCGACGCCGAAAGATTGACGTTCCAGAGCGTAAACGGCGACATTTTTTCGGCGGTCACGGTCGTCACGGAGGGCTTGATTTCCAGATATGTGACTTCGCCCGCCGAGTTAGTCAGAAAATTCACGGTCTCGCCGCCGACCAGCGCGGTTTCCTTCACCTGATAAAGCGATTCGCCGAATTGGCGGAACAGAAAAACGTCGGGGCGGACGGTTAATTGACGGTTGGTTTTGCCGCTTTTGACGACGAGCCTGCCGTTTTCGCTTGCTTGCGTGACGCCGGATTGCAGGGCAATCGACCATTTCTTTTTATCGAAAATCTGCTGAATCAGGCGCAGCATCCTGGCGCGCGAAAAGGCTTTGTTCGGTTTTATAGTCAAATCGGGATGAATCGTAAAATAACCGTCGCGCAGCAGGATGGCGACGTCGGCGCGGCGCTCTTTCGGAATCTCGGCGGCATCGTCAAACGAGAGTTGATAATTGATGTCGGCGTCGCTCAAAAGCGTGTCGGCGTAGGCGTCACCGTAAATCATCTGCGCCAGAATGCGCGCCAGTTCCGCCGGTTTCCCCGTTTCTTTGGTGACGCTCGGAAAAGTTTTGCCGAAGCGCACGGCGAGCTGGTTGAGCCAATTTGAAATCTCGCTTTCGGTCGGCGCGTCTTCAAACCATTCGTCGTTGAGCTGCGCGGTCGAAAGTTGAAAGCCGTTGAGCGCGTAAAGCGACATCCGGCGGACGAGCTCGACATTTTTTTCGTCGCGCAATTTGGCAGGCAATCTAACGGTTTTTACAAGCGTCGGCTCGAAATGACGGCGACCTTCGAGCGAGCATTCGACGCCGCGCAGGTAAGGCTCGTTGAACTCGAAAATATTTTCCGAGTTTTCCGTTCTGCCGCCGCAGGTCGAAGTGTAAAGCGCGTTTATCGGCTTGCCTTTATAGGTTCCGACGATGCCGCGCGTTTCCTGCACGGCTTGCGTTCCCATCCGGCTTTCCGACGAAAAACCCTGATAAACCTGCGAGCGAATGGTCGGCAGCAAATCGAAGCCCTGCGCGCCGAATTGATTGGTGTTGGCGACGGCGTAGGTGCGCGCCGCGACCGCCTGCGCCTTTTGCGCTTCGATTGACGGCAGACCGAGTTCATTAGGCACGACGCCGAGCAGGTAATCTTCCAGCGGCACGACGTTGACGACCGTCAGGCTGCCGCGCGAATTGACGAAAACCTCGATTTTGCCGCGATACGCCTTGCCGTTTAATTTAACCGGAATCGAGCGTTCGTTGAGCGAGCCGAAAGCGACGGGTTTGAGAGAGGAAAATTTCGCCGTCTCGCTCGCGCCGTTGACGATGACTTCGCGCAGATTCGCGTCAACCGTCGGATTGGCGATGTCGGCGGTCGGTTTCGAAGAGCCGGTCGGTTTGACGAGACTGCGGACTTCGGATTTCGGATTCGGATTGGTTTTTAATTGATTGGAAAGCGCAATCGCATCAGTCGAAGGCTGTTGAATCTTCCCGGTTTTCATCTCGGCTTCTTCAAAGCCTTTGTCGCTCAGAAAAGCTTTGTATTCGCTGGCTTCTTCGGCGGTTTCCTTCGCGCCGCCGATAAGCACGCGCCAGTTGTTCGTCTTAATATCAGCCGAGACGAGCGCCGTTTCGCCCGTCGCTTCGCGCACTTCTTTGGCTAAGGTTTCGGCTTCCTCGCGCGTGGCGACGTTCGGAATCTCAAACGTGTAATTCTCGATGACCGGCGGGCGATACGCGCGCGCCGTGACCGCCACGCGGTTTGTCGCCAGAATCTTGTTCGGCTCTTCGGGGCTGACGGCGACGAGCTGCGCGTCGGTCGTCGCAATCGAAACCGAACGCGCGTTGGTTGCCAGCCCGATGCGGATATTCGGCTCGGCGGCGAGCTTGAAAACCGGCGGCTCGGCGAGCGAAAACTTTTCCGTTTCGTAAAAGTCGGCGGCGGCAAAAGCCGTTTGCATTGAACCTGTAATGATTGAAAAAAGCGCCAGCAGGGAAAAACAAAGACGATACAACATAAAGACAATGATAAAAGGCGGCGGCGAAAATGTGAAGCAGAAAGCGACAAAGGCAGAAACGCGGCTTTAAATTACGAATTACGAATAACTCAAAACGCAGAAATAAACCGCGCCGCCGGTTTATCGCGTTCGATTCTATTCCGCGTTCAGCCATTCCGTTTGCAGCTTCGCAATCGCCAGTTCCTTGTGTTTCGCTTCGACCTCAATCCACGGCGCAAAACGAAAAACTTCCGGCATCGTAAAAATCAAATCGCTGTGCGCGCGGTCTTGAAATTTTTCGCGCCCGTTCGAGATGTGAACGAGCTGCCACGCCGGATTTTTCCACGTTTCGCGCGCCGCCCAGAAGCTTTCCGCCACCGACGGGTGATTGTAATCGTCCAGTTTTTCGCGGCAGACGTGATGATGCGCGTCGAAGACCATTCGCACGCCGGCGCGGCGGCAGACTTCCAGAATCTGAGCGGAACTGTAAGCGTGCTCGTCGTTTTCAAACGCGATGCGCGAGCGGATTTCGTCGGGCAAATTTTCGATTGATTGAACAAGTTTATCGAGGCGGTCGCCTTTTCCGCCGTGAATGTTCATCGTCGCCCATTCGGAACGCGGCTGCTGCAATAAATCCAGAGTCCGCGCGTGCATTTTCAGAATCTTGACGCTGTTTTTGATAACGTTTTCCGAATCGGAACTCAAGACCACAAACTGGTCCGGATGAATGACGAGACGCATATTTCCGGCGATTGCCTTTTTTCCGGTTTCGACGAGCTGATTGGTAAATTCGTCCAGAATCTCCGCGCCGACCGGCTCGTCCGAAAAAGGAAAAAGCCCCGATGTGAGACGATAAAGATTAATCCCGTTCGCCGCGCAGAACTCGATTCCCTGATTCAAACGATTGATGTTTTCCTGATAAAGCGCCCGAAGCATTTCCTTCTGCGTCGCCTCGTCAAACGACAAAAGCCGCTTGCGCGTGACGGTTTTGTAACGAACGGCGTCGGAATTGGTGATACACACCAAACCGAGATTGCTTTTGACGCATTGCATTTTCGCTTCCATAAGATTATTTTGCCACGAACAGGCGCAAAAGGGCACGAACGAAAGGGAATTAGCCGGAAAAGAACACGAAAAGGCACGAAAAAGAACTAAGAAAATTTAGCGGCGAATCTCACGAATAACACGAATTAATTTATTTTCTTTAGATGCGTGTTTTTTCGTGCCTTTCGCCGCTAATTCCCTTAATTTTCCAGAGCATTGAAAACGAACGGAAACGTCGCGAAGCTTTGACCGCGATGCTGCGGGCGAAAGCCGAACAAAACGATTTTGCCTTTGCCGTGAACGGTTTCGGCGAGCGCCGTTTTGCCGTTCAGATATTTTTCGCCCAGAAGCCAGCCGGAAAGCAGTGCGTTTTTCGGCGCGTAAGTCGCCACCTGTTTCACTTTATTCGTATCGGAAATTTCAAACGCCGCGCTGTCGATAAAATACGCGGGCATTTGTTTTTTCAAGCCTTTCGCCAGCGGATTTGTCGTATCTACGTCAAGCTGCAAAATCGAGCCGGGACAATAAAATTCGCTTCGCTTTAAGCCCGATAAAACATTCTTTAGCGGCAGATTAAATCGTTTGATAACCAGCTCGCAAGCGTCGTCGAAGCAAATTAATTTTCCGCCGTCCGCGACAAATTTCCGCAAATTTTCCGCGCCCGTTTCGCCGATTCCGCCGGTTAATTCTTTCGGATAATTTTCTTCTTTTAAGCCTTTGAGGATTTGTTCTTCTCGCTGCGACGGCAGAATTATCACGTCAAAACGCGCGTTTAAATTTCCGGTTTTTACGTCCGCGTCGCGCACCGATTGAAACGGAATCTGAAAAGCGTCCAGCGTCCAGCGCGTCCAGCCTTCGTCCGACGAAGCCGTGAATCCTTTATAAACTCCGATTTTCGGCGCGGATTTCAACGGATTCGATAATTTAGTGAAAGATTCGCGCGCCGCGTCGAGATTCAAAGTTCGGCGCACCTGATTGATGTCCGTTATTTTCTCCAGTTGCCGCTCCCACTCGCCGCTCGGTTCCGTAATCTGCGTGACGGCGTGATATTCGATGTCCATCTGAAGCGGCAGCGTCCAGCCCGCGACGTCATACGGCTGGTCCACGTTGCCCTTTTCGTCGACGCGATGCGGGTAAACCTGTCTGCCGAAAAGCGCTTCGACGTTGTTGCGCTGCGGCTGGTCGAGAAAAACCAGAAATGAGCCGAGCGGAACTTCCATCGGAGCTTCGCCCATAACGGGCATCAAAGTTTTCAATTCGCGGTTCATTTTGTAAATCTCGATGCCCTGCCACATCAGAATTTCCAGAAAACGCGCGACGATTTCTTCGCGCGCCTGCCCGGCGAAAATCACGTACGCCAGCGGCTGCGCCGGATTCGCGCCGGTTGGCGAATTAAAGCGGTTCAGCCCGGCGAAATTTCGCAGATAATTGGTGCGAAATTTCGCCGCCATCTGCAAAAGCGAGCGCGAGGCAATCATCTCGATTTCGGCAATCTCGCGCGGTCGCCAGACGGTCGGACGCCACGGATTCGGCTGCGCGGTCGAATATTCAAACGGCGAATTCAGCCCGCGCTCGCGACGGTCGCGCATTTTTTCTTCGGTGATGCGGACGGGCGACATCAGATTTGCGCTCGCCGCTTCACTCAAAATTCCGATTGAGTTGTGATAATACGGCGCGGAACGAAAACCGCCGTGCCACCACGTGTCGAAGGTCGTGTTCGTCGCCACGCCCGCGATTTTATTCGCCTGCAAATCAGCCGCCATTTTGTAGCCGAGCAAGCCGACTTCGCGCAAAACGAGCGGCGGAATATTCGGATTCGGCGGGTCGAAAAACGGCGGGATGACGAAGCGCGCGCCGTTTTGTCCCATCTGATGCACGTCGTAAACAATCTGCGGAAACCAGTCCTGCCAGAAAAGCTTTGTGACCAGGCGCGTTTCGGCAAGATTCATCATAAACCAGTCGCGGTTGTTGTCGTGCCCGGCGTAAAAGTGATAAAGCTCCGGCGGATTCGAGCCTTCGTAAACAGTTCCCAAAGTTTTCCGATACCAGTCGGCGACGATGTCGATGCCGTCCGGGTTTGCCGAAGGAATCAGCATCAAAATCGTGTTTTGCAGGATTTCTTTTGTTTCCGCGTCCTCAGCCTTCGCCAATTCATAAGCCAGATTCATCGACATCTGCGAAGCGACGATTTCCGTCGAGTGAATCGAGCAGGAAATCGAGACGATGGTTCTGCCCTGCGCAATTAAATTTTCGAGTTCGGCGTTGTCTTTGATTTTTCGCGGGTCGGCGAGCCGGGCATTGATTTCCCTGTATTTATCGAGATTCCGGATGTTTTCTTCGGCTGAAATAAAGGCGACGATAAAAGGTTTTTTCAAAGTCGTTTCGCCTAAGGTTTCGACTTTGACGCGCTTGCTCGCCGCGTCGAGCTTTGCGAAATAATTTGTAATCTGCGACCAGTCGGCGATGGTTTTATCGTCGGTCGGGTGAAAGCCGAGAACCGCAAGCGGCGCGGGAATTTCGAGTTTTACTTCTTCTTTTTTCGTCCTGCGGTCTTTCTTTTGCGCCGCGACAGGCGTTAAAATCAGAACGCAGGCGACCAGCAGAGACAAAAAAATCGTACGAAACAGATGCCAGAACATTTAGCTAATAAACCTTTCGCGGAATTGATTGAGCAGAATCAAAAAATTGTTTTTCCTGTCGAAAAGTTTAGCACAGAATCGCGCGCCGCCGGCAAGCTGCGTTATTACTACGGCTGGTTTGCCGCCGCCGTTCTGCTTTTATTCATCGCCGCGCCCGCACTCGTTTTTTTGTGGGTTATCAATCGCCGGAAATGGCTCTATCCATTGGCGAGCTGGGGCGCAAAAGTCTGGTTAAAAGCGTGCGGCGCGCGCGTCGCGGTGAGCGGTCTGGAAAATATAAAACCGGACGAAAATTACGTTTTTATCTCGAATCATCGCTCGTATCTCGACACGGCGACGTTGTTTGCCTATACGGGGCATCGAATCGGTCTGGTCGCGAAAAGAGAGCTTTTGAAAGTGCCCGTGCTCGGACAGGGAATGAATTTCGTCAACATCATCGCGATTGACCGCAGCAATGCCGACCGCGCGCGCCGCTCGATGCAGAAAGCGCAGGAGGTTCTGGAAAGCGGCTATTCGTTCGGCGTCTTTGCCGAAGGCACGCGCGCGATGCAAGGCGAGCTTCTGCCGTTTAAAAAGGGCGCGTTTCACCTGGCGCTGCAAACCGGCGCGACGATTGTTCCGGTGGCGATAAAAAACACGGATTCGATGATGGGCAAAAAAACGGGCATCGCTTATCCGGGAACGATCGAGATGGTTTTGCTGACGCCGATTGAAACCGAAAATCTGTCGGCGGAAAAAGATTTGATGAATTTACTGAAACGGACGCGGGCGGTGATTGCGGAAGAATTAAGCAAGTGAGAACTGAAAACCGAGAGCTTTGATTATGCATCATTCTCAGTTTTCAGTTCCCATTTCTCAGTTAATTAAGGTTTTTTCGGCGTCGGCGTCGGTGTCGGGCTCGGTTTTGTTTCTTCCTTGACTTCTTCGACGTCGTCAAGAATTTTAACCTCGCTTTTTCCTTGCCGGTAATTCGTGTATTTGACGCGGACTTTCATTTTCACGACGTTTCCATTATCGAAAACCAGCTCGTCGTCCGAACGCGAATCGGCGGGAAACCAATATTTTCCGTCAACGTTGATGCGCACCGTTTCGACGACCGGAAATTTGTTTTGCTTGGTTTCGGGAATGGCTTTGCCTCTGGATTTAACCATTTGCAAATCCTGGTCGTCAACCCAGATTCTGCCGATGAAAAAACGCTGCTTGGTTTTTTTCGGGTCGGGCATCACCTTCGGCGCGACATCGAAAACATACAAATCGAGCTCGTCGATTTTTTCCTTGCCGATATATGTAAAGTTGTAAAGATTAACGACCGAAGGCTCCAGCGCGAAAGGATTGACGCCGCCCAAATCTTCCAAATCTTCGGGCGTCACGCTGATTTCCGTGAGCGTCGAAATCGGCGCGAAAAGAATTTTTTCGCGGCGCTCGCCCTCCGGCGTAATGCTCATAAACGAATCGCGGCGATACGTGCCCGTAATATTTCCGCCCAGCCCGATGGTCGAAATCGACGCGCTGCGATTAAAAACATACTGCGTCAGCGCCGCACGAAACTCGCCTTCTTTGGTCGTAAAGTTTTTGACGATACGGTCGATTTCCGCCTGGCTGAGATTGGTTTTAGTGATTGTGTCCTGCGCCGCCGCCGAGCCGAAAGCCGCCAGACAAACAATCGCCGTCAATAAAAAGAATTTGAACTTTTTCATCTTTTTTCCTCTTGAATAGAAGTTAAAAAATAGATGCCGGAAATCCGTGAAAAGATGTTTGTAAAAAGCGGTAAACGGTAAGTGATACGTGGTAAGTTGCAATTATAAACAGACAAACTTACCACTTATCACTTACCGCTTACCACTGGTTTTAATTAACCTTCGACAAATTCGATTTCGACCTTGTTCGGAATAATTCCTTTGTCGAAGCCTTCCTGAAGCAGGCGGCGCACGCCTTCGCGCCCGCGCTCGCCGTAATCGAGCGTCAAATCGTTGACCCACATCGCCACAAAGCGGTCGGCAAGCTCCGGCTGCATATCGCGTGCAAACTGCATCGCGTAGGCGAGCGCGTCCTCGCGGTTTTTCATCGAATATTGAATGCTCTGGCGCAGATATTTCGAAACCTGCCGCATCAAATCTTCGCCCAAATCGCGCCGGATGACATTGCCGCCCATCGGCAGCGGCAAGCCGGTTTTCTCAAACCACCATTCGCCCAAATCGAGAACTTTGTCCAGCCCGACCTGCTTATAGAAAAGCTGACCTTCGTGAATCAAAAGACCGGCGTCCGCTTTTCCGCGTTTTACTTCGTCGATGATTTGGTCAAACGGGACGATGGTGTATTCAAAATCCTGATTGTAAATCCGCAGCGCCAGAAAGGCGCTCGTCAGCTCGCCCGGCACGGCGATTTTCATTTTCGAGATGTCTTCGGCTTTGCGCGGCTCTTTCGAGACGAGAATCGGACCGTATTTATCGCCGATGCTCGCGCCGTGCGGCAAAAGCGCGTATTTGTCCGAGACGTAGGCGTAGGCGTGAAAGCTGATTGCCGTCACGTCGTAAACGCCGTTTTTCGCATCTTCGTTTAAGGTTTGAATGTCTTTCAGGGTATGCTCGAATTTCAGATTGCCCGTGTCGAGCTTGTTTGTCGCCAGACCGTAAAACATAAACGCGTCGTCCGAATCCGGTGAATGCGCGACGCTGATGGTTCTGGTTTCTGCTTTTGCTTCCATAAATAAATCTTCTTTTAAAGTTTTCCGTAATAGACGTTGGTGTCGTATAAAACTGCTATTCTATCGTTTTCTTGGTGTTTGGTAAAAATGCGGTGAAGCGATTTTGTCATTTCTTCGTAACGCGCGTCCGATTCGCTCGGCATATACGAAGAAGAAAGCACTCTGCCTTTTAAGCCTTCAAAGTCGAAAATCTGCGAGTTTTTAAAAGCGGCGCGCTGAAATCCGTTCGGAAAAAAGTCGCCGAGTTTTTCTTTCGGCAGATAATCGTGGCGCACTTTGGCATAGTCGGTTCCGAACTGCAAAAGAAATTTTTCATATTCGCGCAGGAATTCGTTTGTATCAATCTGCCGCTCGTTCCAAATCAAAACGACGTGAGCGGCGGGCTTTGAAATTCGCTTAAACTCTTTGCGCGCCTTTTCCGCGTCGAACCAGTGAAACGCCTGCGCCGCCGTGACGAAATCAATTGATTGAGCGGGAAGCGTCGTGTTTTCCGATGTTCCGTCAACGCTTCTGAAATTCGGAAAACCTTTCAGAAAATCTTCCGCCGCCGCGCGCATCGCCGCGTTCGGCTCGACGCCGTAAACCGTGTTGCCGTTTTCGAGAAAAATTTTTGTCGAGATTCCCGTTCCCGAACCGACGTCGGCGATAACGGAATCGGGTTGCAGGTTTAACTCGTTTTGGAAAAACCGCAAAACTTCCGGCGGATACGTCGGGCGATATTTGACGTAATTAACGACGCGATTGGAAAATCTTTCGACCGTGTTTGCCATAAAATTTAATCTCCGGCGACGAAAGTGACCATTTTCCATTTGCCGTTTCGCTTTTCAAAAACGGCGCGGTAATCAACGGGGCTGCGCACGTAGCGGGCGTTGACGAAACCTTTTTTGCCGCCGAGAGTTTCGACTTTCAGCCACAGATATTTATCCTCTTTGTTTTCGTCTTTGACGGAATTTTCAAAATCTACTTTGACGATATTATATGAAAGAGCGGCGACGACCGGCGCGCTCGTTTCCGGCTGGCTTCTTAAATTTACGTTGTTGCCGAAAATAATTTGATGCTCGATGGCGTCCAAATCTTCGGGAAACTCGGTGAACGTATAAGGCGCTTGAAAAATCTGTTTTTTCGGCGCGCCCCGGCGTTTGAAAAATGCGCCGCCGTTCGTGAGAACAGTTATAAATTCATCCCAGAATTCGCTTTGGCGACCGTTGATTTTCCACATTTTTTTGAATTCTTCGATGCCGTTGCTGTCACCGAAAGTGTTTTTGATGTTCGGCTCGACGATGCTCAAAATATATTTCACGTCGCGACGGCGCGCGGCTTGCAGAGTTTTTTCGCGAAAGGCGCTGAACGAAGCGTCCGTTTTGCCTTCGTCAACCGGCAGAACTTTTCTTTCCTGCGCGAGCGAGCCGGAAACGCCGCCGATTAAAAGAAAAAAAGTAAAAATTATTTTCCGGTTTTTCAGAATTTTCATCAATTATTCTCCTGCGGAATCTCGTCGCCCGTCCATTGCGATTTTTTGGAATGCGGAATCTGAAACTGGTCTAAAATGCGGTAACACAGATGGTCAACCAATTCGTTAATCGTCTGCGGACGATGATAAAAACCCGGACTGGCGGGCAGAATTCGCGCTCCGGCGCGCGCTAAGCGCAGCATATTTTCCAGATGAATCGCGTTATACGGCGTTTCGCGCGGGACTAAAACGAGCTTTCTGCCTTCTTTTAAAGTCACGTCCGCCGCGCGGTGTATCAGATTCGTGCCCGCGCCCGCGGCGATTGCGCCGAGCGTTCCCATCGAGCACGGCACGATTATCATTCCTTCCTGACGATAAGAACCCGAAGCAGGCTTCGCCGCCAGATTATCGAGCCGCCAGAAGCGTATAAATCCGGAATCTTTCTGAAGCCCGAGCCATTCGTTGATTTTTTCGGCGCTCGGCTCGCGCAGGTTAGCGCCCATTTCGACCTGCGCGACCGTGGCGGAAGTGCCGGACATTATCAAATTCACCTGCGAAACCGCGCCGCTTTCCGCCAGAAGCTGCAATGTGCGGAAAGCGTAAATCGTGCCTGATGCGCCCGTGACGCCGACGGTCAATTCCATATAGATTTTTACTCTACACTTTTTTTCTAAAATGTCACAAACGAACAAAAATTTTAGAAAAGGTGAGATAAATCGCCGTCCGAAGGCGCTTTAACAGGTAGCCGGTTCTTTGGCACCCGAATTGCTCAAAGGCGCAGGCAGAAGGAATTTCTCGAAAAGGAGAACGGAAATGATACAAAAATTTATCCAGAGCGATTTATTATTAAACCTCGTCGGCAACGAAATCGTCGGCTGGTGTTTGATGAAGCTGGTTTCGTCTTATAAATACGTCGGTTTATTCGTTTAATTAATACGCTATTATTTGTTTTTATCCAAAGGCGGCTGAAATGAAAATTTCGCCGCTTTTTACTTTTCGCCGCGAAGCCTTAAACTGATTTTATGAATCAAAAGGAAATCGAGGAGATTCTGCAAGCGCATTCGAGCGGCGAGCTGCCGTTGACGGAAGCCGCCGAGCGGCTGAAAAATCTGTCTTACGAAAACATCGGTTACGCCAGGGTCGACCACGCGCGCGCCGAGCGGCAGGGCTTTCCCGAAGTTATCTTCGGGCAGGGAAAAACGCGCGCGCAGGTCGTGGGGATTTTTGAAAAGCTCATCGCGCGCGCGCCGAACGTTTTGATTACGCGCACCGACGCCGACACTTTCGGCGAAATCCGCAACGTTTTCACCGAAGCCGAATGGCACGAATCGGCAAAAATGATTCGCGTCCGGCGCGATAAAACCGAGCGCGGCGCGGGCGAAATCGCCGTCGTCACCGCCGGCACGAGCGATATTCCCGTCGCCGAAGAAGCCGCGCTGACGGCGGAAACGATGGGCAATCGCGTCAAAAGAATCTGGGACGCCGGGGTCGCCGGAATTCACCGGATTTTATCGGAAAGAGAGATTTTGCAAACGGCGCGCGTCGTCGTCGTCGCGGCGGGAATGGAAGGCGCGCTGCCGTCGGTCGTCGGCGGTCTGGTCAAAGTTCCCGTCATCGCCGTCCCGACCAGCATCGGCTACGGCGCGTCGTTCGGCGGCATCGCCGCGCTGCTGGGAATGCTCAATTCCTGCGCTTCAAACGTCACGGTCGTCAATATCGACAACGGGTTCGGCGCGGGCTTTGTCGCCAGCCTGATAAATCGAAGATTCCAAGAGAATGAAACCGCGGATTATGCGGATTAACACAGATAGAAAAATAAGAATCGGTATTTATTTATATTAATCTCATACGAAGTTGCCGGTTTTAGGCAGGAAAATGGCGTTTACTAACTGGTAAACGCCATTTTCTAACTGGTAAACGCCTTTTACTAACAAGTAAACGTGATTTACTAACTATCAAATTGTGTTTTCTAACTATCAAATATCGTTTACTAACTATTAAATTGTGTTTTCTAACAAATAGACCAGTCTTTCCTATTTTCGAATGCCGCTTTCCGGCTTGCAGATACCGTTTTCCATTCAGCGATATAAAACCATTGTAAAACGCAATCTTTCCGTGCTAAATTGTTCACGGCTTTCAATGCCGCGCTTCCCAGAACTGCTTGCCTTTCAAAAAATTATGTCTAAAAAATATTTCTCGTTTTTCTTTGTTTTATTTTTGACGTTCGTCTTTTGCCCGAATATTTACGCCAAATATCCGCCGGTTCAAAACGAAAGACTTGTGATGAATGCGCTGCGGAAGGTTTATAACGCTCAAGTCCAATATCAGGCGACGGTCGGCGCGGGCAATTTCGGACATCTCGCCGCGCTCAGACAGGTAAATTTGATAGACGAGGCTTTAGCGAGCGGTCAAAAATACGGTTATTATTTTACATTGGCGACAACCAATCGAAGCGCCGCGAGTCCCGCGCGATTTTTTCTCACCGCCGTTCCGCGCCTGTATCGTAAAACGGGCATCAGGTCGTTCTACGTCGATCATCGCTGCTCATTGCGCGGCGCGGATAAAAACGGCGGGCAGGCGACCCTTAACGACCCGGCAATCGAAGCGTGCGTGCCCGCCATCATCGCTCAGGATGAGGCGCAGGTGATTCAGGCTTTACGGACGCTGCACAGCGCGCAGGCAACTTACCAATCAACGACGGGCAACGGCAATTACGGGAGTTTTCCGGCTTTGCACGGCGCAGGTTTAATCAGCATAGAATTGGCGAGCGGCATCTTCGGGCAATATATTTTTACATGTCAGACCAACCAGCAGACTTCGACCGCGCCTGCTCTTTATAAAATTTGGGCAATACCGCTGAGCTATGGTGAAACGGGCATCAGGTCGTTTTATATCGACGCGAGCGGAGTGCTTCGCGGCGCGGATATCAACGGGCAAGCGCCTAACGGAACCGAGCCGCCGATTGAAAACTAAATTCGAGTGGTTGGAAAATTAAGGATTGATTAAAACGAAAAGCCGGTCAGCCCAATCCGAACGCGCGCTGCGCAGGATTTCGTATTGAATGTTGGCGGAATCGCGGTCGCCGGATTTCAGATAAGCTTTGCCGAGATTGTAGCGCGCTTTTTCGAAGTCCGGATTCAGATTCACGGCGTTGTTAAAAGTCTCGATGCTTTCTTCGGTTTTGCCGAGTTCGAACAAGCTTTCGCCCAGATAATTGTAGGTTTTCGCTTCCGGTTTGTAGGTTTTCAGATTTTCAAACGCCTGCGCCGCTTCCGCGAAACGCTTTAATTTAAAATAAGCCAGTCCGAGCCGTTCGAGCGCGCCCGCGTGGTCGGATTTCTGCGCGATAACGCGTTTATACGCCAGAATTTCTTCGTCGGTGCGATTTAATTTATTAAAGCTCAGCCCGAGCGCAAATTGCGCGTCGGCGTTATACGGGTCGAGCCGCGTTGCCTGCCGGTAAGCCTCGACGGCATCTTTAAATTGTCCGAGCGCGAAGCTCGACGCGCCGACATTGACAAAAGTTTCCGCCCATTCCGGTCGCAAAGCGGCGGCGCGGCGCGAAGCCTTCAAAGCGTCGGCGTGTTTGCCCAGCATTCCGTAACAAAATCCGGCTTGATACCAGGCTTCGGCATAATTCGGGTCTATCTCCGACGCTTTTTCAAAATAGGCGACGGCTTTCGCGTAATCGTCGCGCGAAATCAGCGCCAGACCTTGCGAATAAAGCGATTGGGCGGCGGCGCGTTTGTTTTTTTGCGTTTCGGCGCCGAGCGCGGCAAAAGTCTGCAATTCGCCTAATTTTAACTGCGTGATTCTTTCCGACGGCACGGCAAAGTTCAGACTCTGACCTTCGGCGGCTTGCAGGGTAGCGACGCCGATGACCTGCCCGCGCATATTGACGACCGGCGAACCGCTTGAGCCGGGCGAAATCGGCGCGGTAATCTGGATGATTTTCCCGTAGCCGGGAATTTCGCGGACGGCGGAAACGATGCCGTTCGAGACCGAGCCTTCCAGCCCGAACGGATTGCCGATAACGACAATCGACTCGCCTTCCTGCGGCGTCGTTTTTTCAATCTGAAGCGGCGCGGCGACCGTTAACGGAATCTCGACCAGCAAAATCGCCAAATCGCCTTCGCCGTCAATCGCCAAAACGCCTTTGACCGGATATTTTTTGCCGTTGATGAGATGCACTTCGACGCGGGCTGATTTTTCGATGACGTGGCGATTGGTCACGACTTTATCGCCGGCAATAAAAAAACCGCTGCCGCGCGAAACGACCGCGCCGCGCGCGTCGAACGTTTCGATGGCGACGGCGGACGGCTTGATGCGCTTGACGAGTTCGGGCAGATTTTCCTGCGCCGAAACAGCAACGGAAAAAACGAGCGCGAATAAAATTGTCGAAAGGAAGGATTTCATCAATCTACGGCGAAATTATAAAGCGTTTAATTGAATCGAACAAATAAGGTAGATGTAATTGACAGCCGAAACCGTTGCAATAATTGTCGGGACGCGGCTGGTGATAAACGATTAGAGGCGAAAGGAAACCGAGAAAGGCAAAGAAAGAATCAACCGGGGATAACAGAGATTGTCAGGAATAAATAAAAAAAAATTTCTTATCCCTGTTTATCCTGTTGTCCCCGGTTGATTCTTTTTCGCGCCTTTCTCGGTTTCCTTTCGCCTCTAAATTCTTATTTAATAATTCCGCCGCCGTCGAGCGCCGTGTAAACGTCGGGCGCATACATTCCGAGCCATTTGTCGGAATCCGGCGTTTTGAAGATTTCGGCGTAAACGCGCGCGTTGAATGTCTCGACGTCCGTAATGCTGTTTTGGTTAAGCCACGCGTAAAGCTTCGGGTGAAAAAGAAAATCGTTGCGCGCCGTGTCGAGCGCGATGAATTTTTCCAGTTTTTCGACGAGACTTGTAAACTCGGTTTCGCTCAAGCCGGTTTTGGCGTTTTGGCGACGAATAAAAGCCAGGCTTTCGGCGTCGATTTTCGTTCCGCCCGTGTAAATTTGGGCGAGCTTATTCCAACCGTCGAAGTTGATTTGCGGCTCGTAGCGCGAGAAATCGTCCGAAATGCCGCGCAAAATCGAAATTTCGTCCGTGACCATCATTTTTGCCATCGCGCGCGGAGCGACATCAATCGCGGTCGTGCCGTTTTTCGGCTCGGTTAATTTTACTTTTGCCGCGGCGACCGCTTTATTGCGCTTCGCTAAAATGTCGTTAAACATCAGACGGCGAAATCTGAGCATCGCCTTTTCCTTGTCGGCGGCGGTCGCGCCGTTGATGATTCTGTTGACTTTTTCGGCTTGCGTGATGTATTTCAGAAAGCCCTGCGGGCTGTAAAGTCCGGGCAGCGCGTCGATGATTGCGCCGCTGTCGTCCAAAAGATAATGAATGCTGTTGCCGGTCAGCGTGCGCTCGATTTTGCGACCGTCGCCGAAATCAATCGTCACTTTCGGCGCGGGACGCACCGATTTCCAGTGCAGAACGTAATTTTCGCGCAGAACCCGCGAGATTTCCGCGTTCGAATAAAGCACGGCGCGGAAAAAACGACTGTTCGCGCAGCTGAATTCTTCGTTTAAATTTCCCAACAGGCGCAGGCTCAGAATCGGTTTATTTTTCGCTTTCGCCACTATCTTTGCTTGTTCCAAGTCTGTAAACCAGAACAGATGCGAAGCGTATGCGTCCTTTTGCATCGCCACGCCGTCGATCGCAAACGCGACGCGTTTCCATTCGTCGGTCGCTTCGCCGGTTTCGCCGAAACGCTTGATGTCGGCGGCGTATGTTTCAAACAGCGCGTCCAAGCCTTCCTGGCGCAGCGCGCGCAGCTGATTGATGGCGGAAACCGCTTCGGTCTGGTTTTCGGACGCCGCTTGACGGGCTAACTCTTTGGCTTTACTTGAAGATTCGGCAAAAGCGGAAACGGAAAACAAAAAAGTGACCAGAACAAACGGCAGAAAATATCGGATTCGCATAGAACTTTCTCCAAGACGGACGATTTCGGGAAGAGCTTACATCTTTTTAGAGATTTGAGCCGTGAATTGGTTGCCTCCCGTGCCGGATAATAAAAGAATAGCCGCAAATTTATAAAACGCATAAAGCTTGCGGCTATTTGCCGGGGTGAAATTTAATTATTTAACCGGAAAGCTTTTAACGAATTCGCCAAACTGCGTGAAATTTTCCGCGTGGAATTCGGCGGGAAAACGCGCCCTGAACCGCTCGGCGGCGAAAGCCCTGCCGCCTAAAACGACGGGAATTTTTAATTTCGCGAGGCGCGCCCGAAATTCTTTGTAATCGCGCGCCAACCGTTCGTAATCATTGATAATCGCCGCCGAAATGCAGACGATTTCCGGCGAATGATATAAAACTTCGTCCGTCAGAGAGTAAAGCGGCGTGCTCGCGCCGAAATTCATCGCTTCCCATTTTTCATTTTCCAGAATCATCTGCGCCAGATGCGTCGGAAGCTCGTGAAAATCGCCTTCAATCGCGCAGCAAAAAGCGAGCTTGCCGTTCGTTTCCCTGAACGGAACGGATTCCCGGAGCTTGTAAACCGCATTATAAGCGGCGCGTGCGGCGAGATGTTCCTGCGCCACGTTTATCTCGCCGTCAAACCAAAGCTCGCCGACGCGGCGCATCGCCGGACAGACCGCTTCGTCGAAAATCTGCGCGAGCGGCTTGCCGTGCAGATGCGCGCTAATCAGAATATTTGCGGCTTCGACCTCGCGCCCGGCAAGCAGCGAATGAAACAGCAAAGAATTCGAATAACTTTTCTTGATGCGGCGACGGCGCCGCGCCGCTCTGGCTGACTCGACGCCGTGCGTCTGCTCCGCGCCGATGTTTTGCCGCCGCTGAAAGCGCGCGACTTCTTCGGCGCGAAAACGACGATGACCGCCGCTCGTGCGCTCGGATTTCAGCAGACCGGCTTCTTCCCAGCGTTTGACGGTCGCATCGCTGACGCGGCACAGGCGCGCTACTTCCCTTGTCGTTAAGCCATTTAATTCCAACATCTTTCTTTCTCAGCCATTTTTAGTTTATACAAAACGCACGAATCGCACAAATAATGTTTAATAGCTTTCAGATTTTGATGAAACTTCAATAAAAAATAACAATACTTGACAATCGACGCTTGTATTTATAAGATAAAACCGCTCAAACCGCTCATAATCGCTTTTAATCAGAGCGAATAAGAGAGGGTTTAAGGAAAAGAATCGTCACAAGCCGGAAGGGGAAGCCGGCGGCGATTCTTTTCCGTTTTGACGGGCAAAATAATTTGTGACCAGTTTATCGTCCTTAGTCGTTCGGTCTTAGTCCTTTGTGATTAGTTGCTCTTCGGTTAAAATTCAAACAAACGAGGGACAAAGGACGAATGACAAATTTGAAAATCGCCATCGGCGCAGACCACGCCGGATTTGAAGAAAAAGAAAAAATCAAAAAAATTTTAGACGAAATCGGCGTCGAATACGAAGATTTCGGCACGACCTCGCTGGATTCGGTCGATTATCCCGAATTCGGCGCAAAGGTCGGCAGAGCCGTCCGCGACGGCTTAGTCGAGCAGGGAATTCTCGTCTGCGGTTCCGGCATCGGCATCGCGATGGCGGCAAACAAAATCCACGGCGTCCGCGCCGCGCAAGCCTGGAACGAAGAAACCGCGCGCCTCGCCCGCCAGCACAACGACGCCAACGTCCTTTCCATCGGCGCGCGCGTTATCCCTGAAGAAGAAATTCCGAAAATCGTCCGCGCCTGGTTCGACGCCAAATTTGAAGGCGGACGACACGAAAGAAGAGTTGAAAAAATCACTGAGCTAGAAAATGAATAAGATAGAGCCGGAGATGCCGCCTATCGTTTATAGCGGCTATTATGATGCTCCTCTTGCGTTTGTGGTTGAATATAAAGAAAGTGTTTATTTATTTTGGCGCGGCGGTTTTGACGATGATATTGATGATTACCCGTCGGATTATGAAATTTCTCTTATAAAGGAAGTTTCTTTCGAAGAGATAAAAAATCAATGGGAAATTATGACTAACCGCAAATATATAGGTAGAATTCATTTCAAAGAAATAAAGTTTGACGCGACAAAAAGAAAATATATAAGTTCCGAGATTTTTACCAAAATACTTTAGTGAAACATTCAAAGGAAACACGATGAACAAATTTTTTACAGCAGATTTAGCGGAAGCCGACCCGATTATCTCGGAAGCGATTGACAGCGAAGTGCGGCGGCAAGCCGACGGTTTGGAGTTGATTGCGTCGGAAAATTTTGTCAGCGAAGCCGTACTGGAAGCGATGGGTTCGGTTTTTACGAACAAATACGCCGAAGGTTATCCAGGAAAACGTTATTACGGCGGCTGCGAGTTTGCCGATGTCGTCGAAAACACGGCGATTGAGCGCGCCAAACAATTATTCGGCGCAGACCACGCCAACGTGCAGCCGCATTCGGGCGCGCAGGCGAATATGACGGTTTTGCTCGCCGCGCTCGAACACGGCGACCAGATTCTGGGAATGAATCTTTCGCACGGCGGGCATCTGACGCACGGGCATCCGCTGAATTTTTCCGGCTTGAACTACAAGGTCGCCGATTACGGCGTCAGCCGCGAAACCGAGACGATTGATTACGACGAATTGCAGCGCATCGCCGAAGAAAACCAGCCGAAATTGATTATCTGCGGCGCTTCCGCCTACCCGCGCACGATTGATTTCGAGAGAATCGGCGAAATTGCCAAATCAATCGGCGCGCGAGTTATGGCTGACATCGCGCACATTGCGGGTTTGATTGCCGTCGGACTTCATCCTTCGCCCGTTCCGCACGCCGAATATGTGACGACGACGACGCATAAAACTCTGCGCGGTCCGCGCGGCGGCTTGATTTTGTGCCGCGAAGAATATGCGGGCGAGGTCAATAAAAGATTATTTCCGGGCGTGCAGGGCGGACCGCTGGTTCATATCATTGCCGCGAAAGCCGTCGCGTTCGGCGAGGCGCTCAAGGAAGATTTCAAAACCTACCAGCAACAGGTTTTAGCCAATGCAAAAGTTCTCGCCGCCGAACTGCAAAATCAAGGTTTGCGCATCGTTTCCGGCGGCACGGACAATCATTTAATGCTCGTCGATGTTTTTATGGACGGCAAGGGAATTACCGGAAAAGCGGCGGAAAAAGCTTTGGACGAGGTTCACATCACGGTCAACAAAAACACGATTCCGTTTGACCCGAACAAACCGTTTATCGCTTCCGGCATCCGTCTGGGAACGCCCGCGCTGACGACTCGCGGAATGAAAGAAGCCGAGATGAAACAGATTGCCGGGCTGATTGCTGCGGTGATTCACGATTCGGAATCGGCAGAAGTCAGCGAGCGTGTAAAACGCGAAGTTGCCGAATTAACCGCGCGTTTTCCGATGTATCCGAATCGTTATAAGGAAGCGAAAATCGAATCTATTTCGGCGAGTTAGGAAAATTAGCCGCAGATGGACACAGCTGAACGCGGGTAATTCAAACAGGATTTACAGGATAAACGCGATAAAATTTATTTATTATTTGTCTTTGTTTTTGTCTGCGTTTATCCGCGAAAATCTGCGGTTTCATTTCTCTCTGTGCTCTCGGCGGCTAAATCTTTTTATTAAATTATGAGCAATTTATCCGACATCGGCTTTCCCGTGCGCGGCGAACAGGACGTGAACGACGTGATAATGAAAGTCCTGGAAAACGTCAGCGAAATCCCTTGCCCGCGCGGTTCTTATTACAAATTTGCCGACGCTTCGGGCGCGGCGATTTATTTGCAGGCGAATGCCTCGCAGGAACTCATCGGTTTTAACCCGCATTTTGAAGGAAAAAGCCGGCGCGTGGTTTGTTTAACCGGCACGATTGAAAAGGAATCTTCCGAACTCGACGGCGCGTTTCACGCGCAGGCAAATCCGTCCGAAGAAAATAATCCCGAATCGGGCGAATATCCTTTTGTTTTCGACGTGCCTGATTTTCGCGTCAATACCAATTTGAAATTTCCGCAAAACCGGCAGGCGCAGCTGACGGCTTTTGCCTCGAATGAATTTCAGATTTTTGCCGGCGAACAGGATTTTTACGACAGTCAGGATTCCGAGTTGAAATTTGCCGCCAAATCATTCGTTCCGAGCGGGCTGATTAATTTTCAGGCGGACAACACGCAGCCGCCGCTTGCTTTCGGCGTTTTTACGGGCGAAATCAAGGAGTTTGAATTAAAGACAAACGAGCTGACGGGCGAAAAATTTTACTGGTTTCTGGTCGATACTCTGGGCGGGGAAATCGATGTCGTCGCGGACCCGAAACTAATCGCGACTGAACCGAGCGTCGGCGGCTATCTGAACGGGCAATTCTGGCTTTCCGGCAGAATAGTAGATTAATGCAAAACGCAAAATGGAAAATATTAGAATTTAAGATTCAGGATTAAATTCTAATATTTTCCACTTTGCATTTTGCGTTTTCTACTCTCCGTTCATTTCTTCAAAATCCAGCTGCTCCAGAACGCGGCGCGCTTCTTCGGATTCGTATTCAAAGGCTTGCTGTTCGAGCACATTGCGAACGATTTCAAAATACACGGGGTCGTCAACCATCTGCATCAGCGCCGAAACGGGCACGAGCGCGAGCGCCTCGAAACCGAGCGCGCGAATTCCGGGATTGGTCGTCTGGCGAACGATTTCGCACATCTCACCGACCGAAAATCTGTGGCTCAGAATATCCGCCAGCACGTCGATTTTGCGAAAGTCGTTTTTTTTCAGAGCGCGTTCGGCGAGCTGTATAAAAACTTCGGCAGATTCGGTCTGCGCCTGTAGAACGCCGGTGCAGGTTTCCGCTAACTGTTTGATTTCGCGGAGCTTTTCCGCGTCTTTGCGGATTTCCGGGTCACTTGCCTGCTCGTCCAGCGCGGTCAGCAGACGGCTAAGTTCCCAATCGGCGTGAGCGTCGTAGGAAAATTTTTGTTTCGGAGTGTTGGCGGCGTTGGATTCGATTGCGCCGACCAGCATTTTTTTTGTCAGGGGTCGCAAGCCTTCCCAAACTTTTTCGACTCGCGCCCCAAAATCTTTAATCATCATTTCAACAGTCTAATTTTCTAACAAATATGAGAATTTGTAAATGCCTTTTCGTGAATTGGAAAATATGAGGCAACGGCGTTTATTTGATGACTGAAAGCTTCAGTCTGGTTTCCATTTCTTTTCGCGCTTCTTCGCGCGCTTCTTCCTCGTCGTCCGCGTCAAAAACTTCGAACAGCGCGAACGGCGTGGTCGAAAGTCGGCGCAGCTCCCACGCCTCGCCCGTCGGCGAAGGGCGCGAAAACCAGGCGGCTTCGACATCTGCCGAAACAAACTCGACCGCGCCGTCCGTCGAAAGCGCGACGAGCTCGTTATATGCCCGCACGCGCAGCTCGTCAGAAAGCAAAACACGGCGTAAAGTCCAGCCGTGTTTTTTGTATTGCGATATGATTTCCAGAATCTGCGCGACGGAAATCATTATTTTTTCTTCGCTCCGTCGTCTTTGTTCGCCAGCGGCGGCTGCGGAACTTTGACGTTGGTTATCGGGATATTGTTGACGTTCACGTTGGTGTTGACGTTTGCCTGAGTGACGGCATTATTCGGATTCATCGCGTTGGCGTCTTCGCGCTCGCGGACGGTCTGCGATTTGCCGGGCACCTGATAAGTTCCTTTAAAAATATCGCCGACCGCCACTTTCCAGCCGTCTTCTTCCTTTATAAACGCCACGTCTTCCCAGAGACGCTCTTTTTCGTTCCAGACCTCGACCGCGCCGAAATTCTCTTTGACGCGCTCGTCGCGCATTTTCGGCAGCGACGCGGAAAAGGTCGAAGCGTAAAAGCCGTTTTCCAGCACGCTTTCGAGCGATTTATTTTGCTGTTTGGCGGCGCCTTCGGCAAAAATCATAGTGTCTTTCGACATCATTTTTTTAATTTTTTCCGTATCCTTGCTTTTCACCGCCGCGTAGAGCATCTTGTAGGCTTCGGTCGGCGTTTGCGCGCTGCCGACCTGCTGCGGCGCAGGCTGGCAGGAAAAAACTAAAAATGCGAATGTGATAACAAAGCTTAATGCAATTATTTTCTGGCTGATTTTAAATTTCATCTTGTTTCCCTAAACTTATAATTTCTGCAAAAGTATAAATGAAAAAGCAGTGCAGGCACAATCGAAGCGATAAAATCTCGGCGATTATTCAGCCGCTTTAATTTATTATTCCAGTGCGGACGGAAAAACGCCCGCCTGCATTTGAGAGTGATTTTCTTTCGCCGTTATGAGTTAATACTGGATTACAAACGTTTGATAATGCAAAATGTAAAGTGGCAAACGAGAAATTAATCGACTCTTTATATCGCCCATTTTTCGTTCGGAGTTTTGAATCGTTATGAAATATTGTCCGCGCTGCCAATCGACTTATACTGACGACACGCTGCAATTTTGCTTACAGGACGGCAGCGTGCTGGTTAATGCTTCGGAAACTCCGATTACCGTCGGCTGGAACGACGTCGAAGCGCCGACTGTCGTCCATCAGCCCGTCAGCACACAGCAAAATCAATTTCCGACGACTGACGCCCGGCAAACCGAACCGAAAAAATCCAGCACGGCGCTGGTGATTTTTTTGACCGCGCTCGTGACGCTGCTTCTTTTCGGCGGCGGCATCGGCGCGTGGTATCTTTTGCGAAATCGCGGAACGGAAGTCACGGTCAATGCAAACGTCAATAATTCGCCCAAACCGTCAAACAAAAATTCTTCAAACGCCAATGCGAATGCGAACAAGGGAAACGCGAACGCTTCGCCGACCGCGACGCCGGCAAATACAAATACAATTTCTTCTCCCGCGCCGACGAACATCGACGCCGAGCAGATAAAAAGCGACGTTTCCGAAAAGGTTAATGATTGGGCGGACTCGCTCGAATCCGGCAATCTCAACGCGCATATGAGCAATTACGCCGACCGCCTGGATTATTACTACAATTCGCGCGACGTCAGCCTCGGCACGGTTCGCGGCGACAAGCAGAGGGCTTTCGGCAGCTACGACGATTTCCATATGGAAATCAGCAATCTGCGCGTGACGCCCGACGCTTCGGGCGAAAAAGCAACCGCCGTTTTTGACAAGGAATGGGAATTCGAAGGCGCGGAAAGTCGCAGCAAAGGCAAAGCCCAATCGCAATTGCAGCTCACGAAAATCGGCGGCGCGTGGCGCGTCACCGGCGAGAAGGATTTAAAAGTTTATTACACGGAAAAATAAAAGTCAGAGCCGCTGAAGGCAGAAGGCAAAATAAATCTCCTTATTTTTGCCTTCTGCCTTTTGCCTTAACAGATATGTGTTCTATTTTTCTGGCTTCCGACGCGCATCCGAAATATCGCCTGATTCTGGCGGCGAATCGCGACGAGTTTTATGAACGTCCGACGGCGCCGGCGCATTTTTGGCACGACGCGCCGGAAATTCTCGCCGGACGCGATTTGGTTTATAAAGGAACGTGGCTCGGCGTTACCCGAAGCGGCAGATTTTCCGCCGTCACGAATTACCGCGACCCGCGTGCGGCGACCGGAAATCTGTCGCGCGGAAATCTGGTCGGCGATTTTCTGCGCGGAACGGAAACGTCTCTGGAATATCTGCAAAAAGTTCAGGAAAATGCTCGAAATTATTCGGGCTTTAATCTGCTCGTCGGCGAACCCGATTCGGAAATCGGCTATTTTTCCAATCGCGGTGATGACATAAAAATTCTCGACAAAGGCGTTTACGGTCTCAGCAATGAGCTGCTCGACACGCCGTGGCGGAAAGTCAGGCGCGGGAAAACGGCTCTGTCAAATTTAATCGAAAAGGAAGATTTTTCCGTCGAATCGTTGTTTGAAATCTTAGTCGATGCGACCAAAGCCGCCGACGAAGATTTGCCCGACACCGGAATCGGCTTGGAGCGCGAGCGCCTGCTTTCCTCGATTTTTATTGAAACCCCGATTTACGGAACGCGCTCGGCGACGGTTTTATTGATTGAAACGAGCGGAAAAGTTTCCTTCACCGAAAGAACTTATAAACAAGCTCGAAACGTTTGGGAAGAAGAAAATTTCGCGTTTGAAATCAAAAAAAGAGTTGATGTAAATGTAAGAAACGGTTTATCTTATTTCATATGAAACGGCTTTCATTTTTCCTGTTTTCGCTTGTGTTGCTTTTTCTGCATCTCGAAGCGCGGGCGCAATCGGCGCAGGATTTCGGCAAAATCTGGGACAAACAGCACATTTCGACTTTAGCGCCTTCGCAGGTTCATCATAAGGATTTGCAGAATTACCTGGAAAAGCTGCGCGGGCTCGGCTTAAAAGTCGAAGAAGTCGGGCGCAGCTACGCCAATCGCGAGATTTATCAAATCGAGTTCGGCAAAGGCGCGACGCGCGTTTTGATGTGGTCGCAGATGCACGGCGACGAGCCGACGGCGACTTCCACACTCATTGATATGCTCGCGTTTTTACAGACGAACCGCGACAAAAAATGGGTCAAGGAAATCGAGGAAAAATTAACGATTCGCGCCGTGCCGATGCTCAACCCGGACGGCGCCGAGCTTTTCCAGCGCCGTAATTTGCAGGCAATCGACATTAACCGCGACGCGCGCGCCCTGCAAACGCCCGAAGGCAGGCTTTTGAAAAAACTGCGCGACCAGTGGCAGCCGCACATCGGTTTCAACCTGCACAATCAAAATTCCCTGACCGCCGCCGGAAACACAAACCGGCAGGCGGTCGTCTCGCTGCTTGCCGTCAGCGGCGACCCGCAGGGAAAATCCGACGAAAAACATCAACGCAGCCGCCGCCTCTGCGCCGTGATGGTCGAAGCCTTAAGTCATTTCATAAAGGGCGGCGTCGGGCGCTACGACGACGCTTACAACGCGCGCGCTTTCGGCGACAATTTTTCCGTCTGGGGAACGCCCGCGATTTTGATTGAAACCGGCGCGCAATATGGCAAAGACGAAATGTTTCTGGTCAAAATAAATTTCGTCGCCTATCTCGCCGCGCTGCGCGCAATCGTCACGGGCAGCGAAACGAAAGCGGAAATGAGCGTTTACGACGCTTTGCCTTTCAACGACGTCGGCAATCTTTACAACGTCCTTTTTCGCAAAGCGACCATCGTCGTTCTGCCCGAAACCGGCGCGACTTTTCTGTCCGATTTCGGCGTTGCCGCCGACCGTCGCCGCGCGGGCGAAGAAACGACCTTGACGGTGCGCGAAATCGGCGATATGTCCATCGGCGCTTACGGTCTGGAAGAATACAACGTCGAAAATTTTTATCTCGTGCCGAAAAGCGGCACCTGGCGCGTGGGCATTCCGGCGGATTTTCTTTTCTATAAAAAATCAAGGCAGATTGACTGGAAAGCGACGGATTTGGAAACGCGCTTTCCGCCCGACGCGATTTACAAAAACGGTAAATGGCTGAAAGGCGAACGCGTCGTGCCGAAGATTAATTAAAGAAAATCTAGCCACAGAGAAAAAAAAGGCAAAAGTAAAAAGTAAAAAGGCAAAAGTCGGAAATACTTTTACCTTTTACCTTTTGCCTTGTGCCTTGTTTCTCCTTGTGTCTTTGTGTTGAAATTTCTTTATAATCTACGCAAATATGTTGAGTCTTCTCAAAATCAAAAATATCGCCTTAATCGACGAGCTCCAGCTTGAGTTTGCCGGAGGCTTAAATTTGCTGACGGGCGAAACGGGTTCGGGAAAATCCATAATTGTCGATAGTTTGGGCGCGCTGACGGGCGAGCGGGTTTCGTCGGATTTGATAAAGGAAGGCGCGCAGAACGCGCAGATTGAAGGGCTTTTTCAGATTGCCGCGAGCGGCGAATTAAATAAAATCTTTGACGAAAGCGGCATCGAGTTCGATGATGTCGGCGAAGTCGAATTAATCGTGCGCCGCGAGCTTTCCGCCACCGGAAAAAATCGAATTTTCGTTAATAATCAACTCGTCACGCAGTCTTTTCTGAAAAAAATCGGCGCTTTTCTGGTGGACATTCACGGGCAGGGCGAGCAGGCGACGCTTTTTAATCCGGCGACGCATCTGGAAATGCTCGACGAATATGCCAATCTGGAAAATCTGCGGCGAAGCGTCGCCGGAAAATACAGCGAGCTGGCGGCGATTCAGAGAGAATTGCGAAACTTGCGCGAGGACGAAGCGCAAAAGCTTCAACTTTTGGATATTTTGCGTTTTCAGGTCGAAGAAATCGGCAAAGCCAATTTGAAAGCGGGCGAAGACGACGCGCTCGAAGAGGAAAAACGCCGTCTTAATAACGTCGAAAAGCTTTCGACTCTAAGCGACGAAAGTTACTCGCTGCTTTACGAAAACGAGGAAGCGACCGTGACGACGCTCGAAAAAGCGATTCGCCGCGTCACGGAGCTTGCCGAATACGAATCGAGCTTTGCCGCATATATGGAAGGCTTGCAGACGGCGCAGGCGGTGCTGGAAGACCTGGCGATGTCGGTCAGAGATTTTCGCAATCGCCTGGAATTTTCGCCCGAAAGACTGGAAGAAATCGAAAACCGGCTGGCGGAAATCTCGCGCCTGAAACGCAAATACGGCGGCAGCGTCGAAAGCGTTCTGGCGCATCTCGCCGAATCCGAAGCGCGTCTCTCCAACATCGAAACCGCCGAATTGCGCGAGGCGGAACTGCGCAAAAAGCTGAAAAACTCGCGCGCCGAATATCTGCAAATCGCCGTCGAGCTGCACGAAAAGCGCACGAAAGCCGCGCGGAAATTCGAAAAAGATGTCGAAGCGAATCTGAAAGCCGTCGCGCTGGAAAAAGCGCGTTTTGAAGTGCGCATCAACGCGCCGAACGATTGGCAGGCGGAAGAAACCGACAAAAGCTTCACGGCGAAAGGCTTTGACCAAATCGAATTTTATTTTTCGGCAAACGTCGGCGAAAGCGTCAAGCCGATTGCGAAAGTCGCTTCGGGCGGCGAAGCCTCGCGCCTGATGCTGATTTTAAAGACCACGGCAAAGCTCTCCGAGCACGAAAAAGCGATGGTTTTCGACGAGATTGACGTCGGCATCGGCGGGCGCGTGGCGGAAGCCGTCGGCTTGAAACTGAAAGAACTGGCGAAAACTCAACAGGTTTTGTGCGTCACGCATCAACCGCAGGTCGCGTCTTTAGCCGACCATCATTTTCTGGTCGAAAAACAGGCGGCGAAAAACCGCACGGAAATCCGCGTCAAAGAATTGAGCAAAACGGAAAAAGTCGAGGAAATCGCGCGAATGCTGACCGGCAGGGAAATCACGGAAACCGCGCGCCGCCACGCGAAAGAAATGCTCAGCGCGCCAAGATGAATTCAAACCGGATAGATAGAATTTACAGGATTGTTTAAACCGAGAAAGTGAAAATTTCTTTTTATCCTGTCAATCCTGTCAATCCGGTTAAAATCTGCGTTTATCTGCGTCAATCTGCGGTTTGATTTTCTTTTTCTCTGCGTCTTTGCGGTGAAAATCTTTTATGGAATCTGAAATCTTGGCGAAAGTCGTGCGCGGCGAAACGGTCGAATCGATTCATCGCGGGCATTTGATTGTCGTTGACGGCGCTGGCGAAACGCTTTTTAGTCTGGGAAATCCGGCAACGGTCACGTTTTTTCGCTCGTCGGCAAAGCCTTTTCAGGCGTTCCCGTTTTTGACGAGCGGCGCGGCTGAGCGGTTCGGCTTTCTCGAAAACGAAATCGCGCTCGCCTGCGGTTCGCATTCCGGCGAAAAATACCACGTCGAAACGTCAAAAAAGATGCTCGTGCGCATAGGCTTGAGCGAAGCGGATTTGCGCTGCGGCGCGCATCCGCCGTTTGACGAAAAACGCGCCGAAGAAATTCTTCGCAGCGGCGAGAAGCTGACGCAGCTTCATAACAATTGTTCGGGCAAACACGCGGCGATGCTCGCGCTCGCCAAACATCTCGGCGCTGATTTAGCGACTTACGAATACTTGGAAAATCCGGTGCAGCAGCAGATTTTGGAAGTCGTTTCAAAGTTTACGGGCGTTGCGAAAGATGAAATAAAGCTCGGCGTGGACGGCTGCGCCGCGCCCAATTTCGCTTTGCCCGTCGCGGCGATGGCACTGAGCTTTGCGCGGCTGGTTTTTCCGCCCGCGGATTTCGACGGCGAAACGCGCGAAGCTTGCCGGCGCATCGTTTCGGCGATGATTTCCTACCCGGAAATGATTGGCGGGCGCAAACGCCTCGACACGCTTTTGATGCTCGAAGCAAACCGCCGATTAATCTCGAAAATCGGCGCCGACGGCGTTTATGCGGCGGGCGTTCTGCCCTCGCCGCAGTGGAAAAAAGGTTTGGGCATCGCTTTTAAAATCGAAGACGGCGAAGATAAACGCGCGCGTCCGGTCGTGGCAATCGAGCTTTTTCGACAACTCGGAATTTTCAGCCCGAAAGCTTTGCCGGATTTATCGCCTTTGCCCGTCAAAAACCGCCGCGGCGATACGGTCGGCAGCGTCGAAGCAAGTTTTAGAATTTGATTTTGCGTAAAATCAAAACTGCCTGCGCCGCGAGCGCGGGCGGATTTCAGACAAAAACGCCTTTTAAAACCGGCGTTTCCGAAAGAAAAAACAGTCCACAGATAAACGGCTGACAGAGACCGATAAGAAAAGGATTTAATTAATTTTATTCGTGTTATCCGTTTTATTCGTGGCTCATTGCGGCGCGTGTCCCGAAAGGACATTTTAAATTATAAGGAGATTAAAATGAGTCAGAGAATAGGTGAAAATAACGACGGCGATAACGGGCAGATAACGGCGGCGACGTTGGCGGCGATTGCTTATTGTGACGGCGCGGCGAGTATTACCGGCAGTCTTAAAAACAGTCTGTCGGATTGGACGCTTGCCTGGGTACCGGACGTAGAGATTAACGGCAATTACGCATATATCGCTTATAACAGCCAGGCGGAGCAGTATGCGGTCGCGATTCGCGGCTCGGTGCTGGATTTTAGCTGGCAGGCGTTTGAAGATTGGTTCGAACAGGATTTTAATGTTTTATATCAATCCGATTGGACTTACCCGACCAGCGACCAGAATCCTAAAACCTCGCGCGGCGCGGCTGACGGGCTGTCGGATTTGATTGCGCTGGTCAGCACGACGAGCGGCAAACAGGTTCGGATGCTCGATTTTTTGATGCAAACCGCCGTCGCGAATAATATATCCATTCTGATTACCGGACACAGTCTCGGCGGCGGCTTAACCACGGTTTTTGCGCCGTGGCTTTATTATCAGATTACATCAGCCCAAAAAGACGTGCCGTTTATGCCGGTAATGACCTTTGCCGCGCCGGCGGTCGGGAATCAGGCGTTTGCCGCCGCCTATGACGCGACTTTTCCGAACTCGCGGCGTTATTACAATTCGCAGGACATCGTGCCGATGGCTTCGGCTTCTATCGCCGATATGGGAAATTTGTATTCGCCCTCGCCGGAGGCAAGCTCAATCAGCACGACCTACGACGGATATACCGTGACATTGCAGGAGGCGATTATCGGTCTCGACGGCGTCGTCGTTGCGTCCGAGATTTATAACAACTCGGTTTACACGCAGACCAACAGCGCGAGCGGCAGCGTCGAGTTGAACACGTCCGGAAAACTTTTCCCCGTGACGGCGACTGACCCGCTGGAACAATGGTTCCAGCAGGCAGGCGCGCAACACAGTCTGAGCAACGCTTATCTGCCATTTCTCGGCGGTCAGTCGTTTACCTGTTCCTGATATTGAAGAATGAAGAATCGCGAAATTTTTCGCGTTTTCGCCTCGGCGGGCGGTTTTGCGTTAAAATCTTTTTATGGCACCAGCACAAACGGAAAATTTCCCGCCGAAGCTCGAAAAAAATCCGAGCGGCGACATCAATGTCAATTCGCTCGCCAATCTTTTGGAATGGTTTTTAAATTACGACCAGAAAGTCGCGCTCGTGCGTCATCCGCACGTCGAGGAGCTTTTTGAATGGAAACAGGCTGACGATGCCGCGCAAGGCGTAGAGGTTTACCCGTTTGAAAATGCCGAAGCGCGTTTTGCTATCGGCGCTTTTCAGGCGATTGCCGAAAACGAGACGGAAGCGAAATTGCAGCGCTGGATTACGGACGTGATTCAGGCGCTCGGCGAATCGAAACAAACGCGCGAAGACATCGTCGCGGAATACAAGCTGGAAACGAACGAGGGCGCGTCGTTCGTGATGGAATCGCAGAAAATTCCTTCCACGACCGAGCGCCGTTTATTTTTAACGAGCGCGTGGCTCGAAGCGCTCTGTGTGGCTGAGGCGAGATTTTTAGGTTGGGTTTACCAGGAGCTTTACGGCAAGCCGTTTCAGGTTGCCGGTAATTGAAGACAATCAATCATCATCGTCGGACTTGCGCTCATAAACAAAAACCTTTTCGCCCTGCGTATTTATATAAGCGAAAGCTCCTTTGGCGCGATAATTATATCTGTCGGCTTGCGATTGTTTCGTTTTGAGCTTGACGTGAGCCAGACCTTTAAAAAAATGACCGGCGGCGGCAAACGTTTCAGGAAAAGCCTGTTTGCCGCTTTTGTCGATAAAATAATAATCGTCGTAATCAAATTTCTTTTCGTTCCGGTTTTTCCCGACCAGAGCCAGAGCGTCCGAAAAATTTTGCGCAACTTTAAATTGCGGCGAAATTACCGATTTGCCCGATTTGTCTATATAACCGAAAAGCTCATTTTGTCGTTTCCGTAAAAATCCAGCGTCGGTTTAATCGCGATTTTTCCGGTCTGGTCAATATAACCGGCTTTGCCGCCCTCGATAAAGCGATACAGCCGCTCGGCATCCCGGCTGCGATTCTGCCAAATCGGGTAATCCCGACTGCAAGCGAAAATCGGCTGGATAAACAAAGAAATCGCGGCTGAAAAATAAATTACAGCCGCGAGGTGTTTTGGAAAATGTTTGGCGCAAGCGAAGATTCTCATAACTTTTTATAGTTAAAGTCATCTCGTCGCGAAAGTGTTGCATTGACGCATATCGCCCGCCTGAAAACCGCGCGTAAACCACTGCATTCTCTCTTTCGAAGAACCGTGCGTGAAGGATTCCGGCACGACGTAGCCTTGCGCGCGTTTCTGAATCGCGTCGTCGCCGACCGCCGACGCGGCGCGCATTGCTTCTTCGACGTCGCCGGTTTCGAGCTGCCCTTTTTTCTGCGCGTAATTTGCCCAGACGCCGGCGTAGCAATCGGCTTGCAGTTCGAGCCGCACGGAAAGCTGATTCGAGTTTCCGGCGCGATTCACCTTATCCATCGTCCCCAGAAGATTCTGGACGTGATGCCCGACTTCGTGACCGATGACGTAGGCTTGCGCAAAATCGCCTTCCGCTTTGAACTGGGTTTTCAGCTCGCGGAAAAAAGAAAAATCCAGATAAAGCTTGTTGTCGCCGGGACAATAAAAAGGTCCGGTCGAAGAGCCGGCGACGCCGCACGCCGATTGAACCTGATTTTCAAAAAGCACGAGAACGGGGTCGCGATACTGCACGCGCGCCTGCTGCGGCAAAATTTCGCGCCAGGCGTCTTCGGTGCTGCCCAGCACCGAGGCGACAAAACGGCGCTGGTCGTCCTGTTGGCGGTTCGGCTGGTTTGTCTGCTGCGGTTGTTCCTGCTGTTGCTGCTGCACTTGCTGCTGTCCACCGAGATTTTCCAGCAGCGTGCGCGGGTCGCCGCCGCACAGCAGCGCGATAACGATAATCACCAGCGTTCCCAGACCGCCGCCGCCGATGGCAAGTCCTTTGCCGCCCATTCCGCGCCGGTCTTCGATATTTGAACTTTCCCGACCTCTTAACATAATTTACCCCTTACTCGAAAATTTATTATATGGTAGAAATATAACATTTTGAACGGAATAATCAATGAATTTAAATAATTGGCGGGCGAGCGGGAAATTTTTCGATTACGCAGATTTTCCGGTTTTTTACCGGCAAAGCGCCGCTTCCCGCGAAGTTTTGCTGTGCCTGCACGGTTTTCCGTCTTCCTCGTATGATTACCATAAAATCTGGAACGCGCTGGCGAAAGAATTTTCGCTGCTGGCTTTTGATATGCCCGGCTACGGTTTTTCCGCCAAACCCGCGCGTTTCGATTACACGACTTTTAATCAGGCGGACGTTTTACAGGCGCTCGTCGAAAACCTGAAAATCAAAAAAATTCACATTCTCGCGCACGATTACGGCAACACGATTACGCAGGAACTCCTGGCGCGAGGCGCGGAAAATCGCTTGAATTTTACGATTGAAAGCATTTGTTTTCTTAACGGCGCGTTGTTTCCCGAAACGCACAAGCCGATTTTGGCGCAGAAAATTCTCATTTCTCCAATCGGGTTTCTGTTCGGCAGACTGATTTCCGATTCGCGTTTCAAGCAAAGTCTGGCGACGGTTTTCGGCGCGGACACGCAGCCGACCGAAGCGGAATTAAACGATTTTCTCGCCGTCTTTAAATTTAACGACGGAAGGCGAATCGCGCACAAACTCATACGCTATATGCCGGAACGTCAAAAATATCGCGAGCGCTGGGTTGCGGCGCTGCATTCGATAAACGTGCCGTTTCGGTTTATCGACGGTTTGGCTGATAAAGTTTCGGGCGCGCATCTGGTGAAAAGATTCCGCGAAGTCTGCCCGCAGCATTCTGACGTGATTGAGCTTGAAAATATCGGGCATTACCCGCATTTTGAAGCGCCCGAAAAAATTCTGGAAGAATATTTTGCGTTTCGCCGAAAACAATAAGGCTTTATTTTATCTTGAGTTTTAGCTTTAAAAATGAATTAAACTTTTTCTTTTGTTGATTTTACCCGAGAAAAATCTTGACAGAAGGCGATTGGGTTTTTATTATATAACTCTACGTCGGTTAAAGGTTTTTCTTCCAACATTTTAAGGAGAAGGAAATGATTAAATTAGACATCGTCAACCGGGTCGCGGAAAAAACGGGCGTGCCGAAGCAAAAGGCGGAACAAGTCGTTGATTCGCTTTTCAATTCAATGAAGGACGCGCTGGCAAAGGGCAAAAGAATAGAACTTCGCGGTTTTGGAGTTTTCGTCGTAAAACCGCGCAAACGCGGAATTGGTCGCAATCCGCGGACGGGCAAAGAAGTGCCGATTCCGTCGGGCAAAACGATTCGTTTCAAGCCCGGCAAGGAGCTTCAAGCCAAGGCTGTAAAAAAATAAGCAAATTGCAGTTTCCCAATCGTAAATCGTAAACGGTTAGCTTAAACTGTTTACGATTTACTTTTTTTATGGCAGCTCAAGATTTTTACCTTAACCGCCCGCGCCGCGCAATGCGCCCGAAACTTGGAACCTGGCTCAGGCATCTTCTTTTGCTTTCGCTGACGCTCGTGACCGCGACGATTGCCGGAGTTTTGCAGCCTTTCGGCGGGAAACCGATTTTTGACGAAGTTCCGGTGGAAACCTGGTCGGACGTCGTCAATTTTTTCTACACTCTGCCGCAGAATTATTTCAAGCTTATCGTCGAGACGCTTCAGGAGCTGGCGACGAAACCGGAGCTTTTAAAACACGGTTTGAGTTTTTCCGCGTCGCTTCTTTTTATTTTAACGGCGCACGAAAGCGGGCATTATATCGCCTGCCGGATTTACGGCGTCGATGCGACGCTGCCGTATTTTATTCCGACGCCGCCGATGATCGGACCTGCCGGAACGCTCGGCGCATTTATCAAAATTCTGTCGCCGATGCCTTCGCGCCGCGCCACTTTCGACATCGGCGTCGCCGGTCCGATTGCCGGTTTCGTCGCGCTGATTCCAATCGCCGTTATCGGATTTTTAACGTGGCAATATGCGCCGCCTGCGGCGGCGACGAATGTTCCGGATAATTTAAGTCTCGGTTTCGTCTTTTCCGACCCTTTAATGATGCAGTTTTTGGCTTGGATTTCTAATGTGGATTTGAGCCGCGCGACGCAGGCGAATCCGTTTTATTTCGCGGCGTGGCTTGGGCTTCTGGTGACGGCTTTAAATTTGATTCCTTCAGGACAACTCGACGGCGGGCACGCGATTTATGCGGTCTTCGGCGAGAGAATTCATTACTGGACGGGCAGATTCGCTTTCGCGGTGATGGCGCTATTGTCGATTGCCGGATTTTATTTTTACAACAGCCCGAGCGGTTTTCTGTTCGCGGTTCTGCTCGGCGTGATGATGCGCATCCGGCATCCCGAACCGCTCGACAATACGCCGCTCGATTTCAAACGAAAAATCACGGCAGCGCTGGTTTTGCTGATTTTTATTTTGTGCTTCGTGCCGTTTCCGATTCAAATCAGGTAATTTTAGCCGCGCAAAACACGTTCGGCGCATCTTTATTTTCTTTGCTTCTTTTTCTCGAAAACAATGTCTGCAAGTTTTTTAACGGATACGGCGTTTGAAATATCTGCGCCAATGTCAAAATCTTTAATTTCGACGCTAAAAGCGTCTTCCACATTCATTATTATTTCAATCACGTCCAGTTCGTCGGCGGCAATTTTCTGCCTGGACAAAGGCGAGTCTGCGTTTATTTCTCTGCTCTCGATGCCTAAATGCTTCGCTGTAATATCAGCGATTCTTTTCTTAATCTGCTCGTAATCCGGCAGGTCTGATTGTTTCTCGGGAATTTCTACATTTTTAACCGGCGGCGAAGACGTTTTGTCCGCACAACCGAACTGAATAAGAAAAACGAGAATCGTTATTGAAATAATAAGTTGTTTGTATCTCGAAGCGTTCATTCTAACTCTGCGATTAATCATCAATTCATTTTGCGCGGAAGCCTCAAACTCTTTCTTAACTTGCTTCAGAAACAGCTTGCGGCAAAAGTCCTTTCAATTCTCTGACCATTCGCTGCACGTCTTCGTGGTCTTCGAGCGAAATCATAAAAAAATCGTAGCCGGTTTTGAAGCAGACCAAGCCGTTGCCGAACAGCCAGACGCCTTCGAGAATCGGGTTGCCGTTCAAAATCCAGCTAATCGGCGCGCCGGTAATCGTTTTCGGGCTGAAAATATTCGCCCACATCATCGCGCCCGCGCCGCACGAAAACGCGCCCAAAAGCGGCGCGCCGACGTATTTCACGATGTCGCGCTCGAATTGAAGGCGTTCGGCTTCGGCTTTCGTCAATTCGCCTTCTTTAATCAAATTTTCCTGATTTTCCAGATAATTCGTAAATTGCTCGCTGACCTTTTTTACCGACCAGAAAGGCAGCGCGGAATTGAAAAACCAGTGCGAGCTTAAAAGCGTAAAGCCCGCGCCGAGACCTGCGCCGACCACGACCGAAACGCCGGTCGTCGCGGCTTGCAAGGGATTTTCCTGAACCCAATCGGAAGTTTTCTGCACGGTTTTAAAGGCTGAATCAATCGTGCGCGTCCAGCTCACGCCAAACCCGACGGCTTTGGCAAAACGCTGCGCCGACGTTTCGACCGAGCTGCGCGTTTCTTCGAAAACTTCGCCCGCTTTTTCCGCCGCGACGTTGAAAACTTCGCCGGCACGCGCGCCCGCGGTTTTCAACACGTCGCCGGCGTTTTTGCCCGCGTCGCCGGCTGCGTCGCGCAGAGGCTCGCTCGCGTCCCAGGCTTTTTTCGCCGTTTCCTCGGCTGTCTTGATGGTTTCTCCGGCGACTTTCGCGGCTTGTTTGCCGACTTCGGATTTTTCGGCTTCGGATTTGATTTTTTGCGCGCCTTCTTTCAAAGTTTCCGCGCCTTTCTGCGCCGTGTCACGCACGGCTTTCGCGCCTTCCTGAATTTTTTCCTTCAGACCGAGTTCCTTGTCGATTTCCTCAAACTTTTCCTTTGCCGCGCTCTGCCATTTTTCAAAACGTTCTTTGTAATCAGCCATTTTCTTTCGTCCTTTGTATTTAGTCAGTCTTAAATACGATTTTTCCGCCTCTCCGGTTCATTTTACCTTTTCCGCCGCAGATTATCCATTATTTTCCCTTGAAACCACGTCGCAAGAAAGCTACTATTCAATTTTACATTTAGCGTTTCGAGCTTTAAATTTATTTGTTATGCCTTTAGTAAAATGTCCGACCTGCGGGCGCGAAGCCGAATATACCGGCAACGAATTTCGCCCGTTTTGTTCCGAGCGCTGTAAATTAATCGATTTCGGCGCGTGGGCTGACGAGGAATTCGCGCTGCCCGCCGAAACCGAGACGCTTTCGGAAGAAGATTTGGTTACAATCGAGCGCGAGCTTAACAACGATAAGACGGATAAGGATTAATTTATGTTTTTATTTGATGTCGCACTTTCCGAGACGAGCACTTCGGCGGTCGGAATCGGGCTGGCGGTCGTATTTTTTCTGGCTTTCGCCGCTTTTGCCGCCATCGCCTTTTTTATGATTCGCAAAACGGTCAAAATGGCGATTCGGATGGTCGTCGTCGCTTTGATTTTCCTGATTGCCGTCATCGGCAGCATCGCCCTGTGGTACGGCATCGGCAGCTCGCCGTCGCCGCGTCCGAGACCTAATCGTCCGCCCGCCAATTCGACCAGATAAATTTCAACACTGAAAACGACTGAGCACGGAGGAAATGAAACCACGAATTTGCACAGATAAACGCAGATTTTAACCGGATGGACAGGATTGACAGGATAATTTAAAACTATGAACGTTGGATTTTTCTGTTTATCCTCTGTATCCTGCCCATCCGGTTTGAATTTTTCTTTGCATCTTCGGTAGTGTATCGCCAGATGAAAAACTCAAAACGCGAGTGGTTTCCGTCCTTCAAACGTTATAAAAACCTTCCGCGAAATGTCTTTGCGCTCAGTCTGGTCAGCCTGCTCAACGACACTTCGAGCGAGATAATATACCCGCTTTTGCCGACGTTTCTGGCTTTAACCCTGGGCGCGTCGCCGTTTGCCATCGGCGCTATCGAAGGCGCGGCGGAATCGACCGCCTCGCTTTTAAAGCTTTTTTCCGGTTATCTGAGCGACAAGTTCGGGCGGCGAAAACTGCCCGTTTTTCTCGGTTACGCGCTGTCGAGCGTCGTTCGCCCGCTGCTGGCTTTCGTCACGACCTGGTATCACGTTTTATTCGTGCGGCTGGCGGACAGAGTCGGGAAGGGAGTTCGCGGCGCGCCGCGCGATGCGCTGCTGGCGGCGGAAGTTCCGCCGGAAAGTCGCGGTTTCGCATTCGGATTTAATCGCGCGGCTGACCATCTGGGCGCGGTTATCGGTCCGGTTGTCGCCTTCGTTTTGCTTTCGTATTTTGCTCTTAATCCGGAGATTCCGACCGTTCAGGAATACCAGCAGGTTTTTCTGGTCGCTTCGATTCCGGTCGTGCTGGGATTGTTCGTCATCGGTTTTTTCGTTAAGGAAGAAGGGAAAAAAGAGCTGCACGAATCGGTCGAAAAGTCGAAGTTAAAATTTTCGCTCGCGGCGTTTGATTCCAATTTCAAGCGATTTCTCCTTACCATCGCGCTTTTCACGCTGTCGAATTCGTCGGACGCGTTTCTGCTGCTGCGCGCCACGGAAGCGGGAATCGCGCCCGCCGTTTTGCCGCTTTTGTGGATGGTTCTGCATTTGAGCAAAGTTTTCTTTTCGCTGGTCGGCGGCGATTTGTCGGATAGAATCGGCAGAAAAACCCTGATTTTTTCGGGCTGGATTCTGTATGCGCTGGTTTACGCCGGATTCGCTTTCGTGACCGAGGCGTGGCAGGCGTGGATTTTGTTTATCGTTTACGGAGTTTATTTCGGCTTGACGGAAGGCGCGGAAAAGGCGCTCGTGGCGGATATGGTGACGGACGAAAAACGCGGCACGGCTTACGGGCTTTACGCGCTGGCTTTCGGCATCACGGTTTTTCCGGCGTCGTTGCTCATCGGCGGAATCTGGAGCTATTTCGGCGCGACGGCGGCGTTTCTTTCCAGCGCGTTTTTATCAATCTGCGCGGCTGTTTTGCTTTTGACGGTCAAAACAAAAGCGGTCGAAGCTTGATTTTGACCGCTTTTGCGCAATTCTAAAATTGCAATGGCGCTCATTTTCCTTGGGCAGAGCGGCTTTGGCGAATTTATCCGGCTGTTGTAAAATTATCGTTTCGGCTTTTAACGAAAAAGATGACTATGGCAAACAAGAAAAAACTAGAACCCGTCAACCGGCAGGGTTTGGACATTCGCCCGACACCGCGCGGCGAAATGAATCTCTACGCGCTCGACACTTTTCCCTACGAATACGCCGGGCGCAAAATCAAAATCAATTTTGAAATGCCGGAATTTACGGCGATTTGCCCGTTTTCGGATTTCCCGGACTTCGCCGTTATTCGCCTCGAATACGTCCCGAACGAGCGCTGTATCGAGCTGAAAAGCTTAAAGCTTTATATCAATTCTTTCCGCAACGTAAAAATTTTTCACGAGCACGTCGTCAACGTGATTATGGAAGATTTCGTCGAGGCTTGCGACCCTTTGAAAGTCAAAATCGAAGGCGATTTTCACGTGCGCGGCAACGTCAAAACCGTTATTCGCGCCAAATACAAACGCCGGAAAGACAAAAAACGCGATAAAAAAAACCGGGATTCCATCAAATTAATTGAAGTCGCCGCGGAGTAACGGAAAGTTTTAAGTTTTGAACTTTGAGTGTTAAATGATTGGTCGAATAATCAACTCAAAACTCAAAGCTTTATCAGTGAATCGTCGCCGAGACGGTTTTGATTTCGCCCAGATTATGCTGCGCGCAGGCGCAGGCGAGCGATTGGTCGACTTTTTCTTCGACGGTGCATTCCGGCTGCGAGCAGACGATGGCGAGCTCGGAAACGACGAGGAATTTTGCTTTTTCAATCATTCGCTGCTCGCGGAAGGAAAGCGCTTTGGTCTGCGTCAAAAAGGTGAGTTTTTTTAAAACGTCGGCGACGGCAAAAATATCGCCGGTTTGAAATTTGGCGGCAAATTCGCGCGAGCGGGCTTTCCAGTCGCCTGCCGGATTGTCGAAATCCTTCGCCAGAAATTTTATTAAAACCTCGCATTCCATCGGTTTGATAACCGGACGGATGCCGATGCTCTCGGCTTTGTGTTTCGGAACTAAAATCGAAGAGTTGTTGGATAAAACGCGCAGCGAGTAGAATTCTTCGGTTTGCGCGCCGTCCTGTTTGTTTTTAATTGCTTCGACCTTGCAAACGCCGTGATTCGGATACGCGACTTTCTGACCGACTCTGATGTTCATTCGTAGCCTCCAAAGATTAAGGCAAGCTTATAAACCGCAAGCTGTCTGAAAAAAATAAATTTTGAGGTGCGGCTTAATTTTAGCAAAAGGCTGGCGGATTAGAAAGGTTTTTTTGAAAAAGTTCAAAACAATCGCCGGTAAATTGCCGCCCGCGCGATAAATGATAAATTCTTTAACCGCCCGGCAGCCATTTAATTAGTGGAAAGCGGCGCGCTATCCGACTTTGTTTCCCGGAGAGATAGAAACTCATTTTTCAAAAATAAAAAACAAATTACAAAAATTAAAAGCAAATTTGTAAACTTAATCATCAAAGCCGAAAGAGCTTAATTTTGTTTGCGCCGGCTTCGATTCGAGTCGATATTTTATTTACATTTTTCTAATACACACATATACTTAAGCAGTAAACCGCCCAACCTGTAACCGACTAACCATATAACTATTTAACAATCAGTTAATTGTTAAAGGAGAAAATAATGCTTCCATATTCAAAAACTCTTTCTGCAAAAGTTTTTACAGCTATATTTATCTTCGGATTATTGTTTCTGCTGAATCCGAACGCGACCAGAGCCGCGGCGGGCGATGTGGACACGAGCTTCGTCGCCACTTTGGCGGGCGCTTTCGGGGGCAGCGGCACGAGCATCAACTCGCTGGCGGTGCAGCCGGACGGAAAGATTATTATCGCCGGGCAATTTTTCGCCGTCGGCAAATACCCGCGAATCTGCGTCGCGCGGTTAAACGCCGACGGGACGGTCGACCAGACTTTCATCGCGCTGGCGCTGGACATCAACCGGGACGGAAATCTTTACATCAACCAGGCGGTGGTGCAGCCGGACGGGAAGATATTGATAGGCGGCGAATTCTTATTCCGGGGACAGGAAAAGGGATTGTTCAGGCTCAACGCGGACGGCTCGCCCGACAGCGCTTTCAGCAACAACATAGCCGCCACCGATGCTATCTTCAAGGCACACGAGTTCGTCCTCTCGCCGGACGGGAAAATCTTTTTCGCCGGCGTGAAAAGACTCGCTCCGAACAGTACGAGGGCGAGTTTGTGGCGCATTAGCTCCGAAGGAAACGTGGAAGTGGAAAAATCGCTCGTCTCCTACGGCAAACTGGCGCTGGCGCCGGGCGGGAAATTAATCGCTCTGGGCGGCAATCAAAACGAGGTTCGTCGTCTCAACACGGATTTATCTGATGACCCGTCGTTTCAACAAACTTCGGGCGGATCGAGTTTTCTGGACGTAGCGGTGCAGCCGGACGGGAAAGTCGTCGTCGTCGGCTCTTTTAACACAATTTTCGGCTTTCAGATAGCCAAGGTCGCGCGCTTCAACGCGGACGGAACGCTCGACTCTTCGTTTGGCGCCGTCAATCCGGGGCGACCGAACGAGGACGTGCGGGTGGTCAAAATACTGCCGAACGGGAAAATTCTGATCGGCGGCGAATTTGATATGGTCAACAACGTGGCGACGAAAATGGTCGCCATCCTCAACGCCGACGGCAGTCTCGACACGTCGTTCGTTTCTCAATTACCGCTTCAATCCGGCTCGAACAGAGGAATCAACGAGGTGACTGTGCAGGCGGACGGCAAAATCCTCGCCGACCGTTTCCGTCTGAACGCGGACGGCTCGGTCGATTCGACCTACGCGCCGCAAATCAGAGACCGCGGGTTCGGCTACGAAACTGCGGTTCAGCCGGACGGGAAAATCCTGGTCGGCGGTCAATTTTCATTCGCCGGCGACAAAGCCATTAACGGGCTGGCGAGATTTAACGCCGACGGCAGCGTGGACGACACTTTTAACCAGACCGCTTTTTCGAGCTTCGCGACGATTCGCGCCATCGCAGTGCAGCCGGACGGGAAAATCCTCGCGGGCGGGACATCTCCTAACTTCGTGCGGTTCACTCCGACCGGCGCAGTAGACTTTACCATTCCCTTAGCCGCGCAGGATCTCTATGACGTCAAGCTGCAGCCGGACGGGAAAATACTCGTCGCGGGCGATGCCGGCGGCGGCTATCTCCGGAGATTTAACGCCAACGGCACGGGCGACGGGACGTTTACTCCGACAAACAACGCCGGAGCGATCTTTAAAATTGCGTTGCAGCCGGACGGGAAAATCGTCGCCGTCGGCAATAACACCTTCAAGGTCAGACGCTTTAACCCGGACGGCACGCCCGACCCGACCTTTAACGTTCCGTTCGGCGGTCCGAACAATTTGACTTACGACGTCGCCGTGCAGGCAGACGGGAAAATTCTCATCGGCGGCATCTTCACAGGCGTGAGCGCGGACACGAACAAAAAGTGGCTCGCCCGCTTGAATGCGGACGGCTCGCTCGACACGGCTTTTCAGCCGGTTTTCGATATGTTCGTGAGGGCAATCAGAATCCAGCCGGACGGGAAAATTCTGGCTGCCGGCGCTTCGAGCGTCTCGAACGGGTCGTCGGTGCTGCCGGGCAGAATAGTCAGGGTAAATCAGAACGGCACGCTCGACCCGACGTTTAACAATGCGATGACTTTTAACGACATGGTTCAGAGCATCGATTTACAGGCGGACAACAAAATCGTCGTCGCCGGTTTGTTTACCAGAGCGGGCGACGTTCCGAATATCGGTCTCGCGCGTTTGTTGAATCCCGCCGCGCCGGAGTCGACGCCGTTCGATTTCGACGGCGACGGAAAGGCTGACATATCGGTCTTCCGACCTTCGACGAGTTCGTGGTATATCGCTCGCCCGACCGGAATTCCTTCGCAGAATTTTGATGTTGTTCAATTCGGCGCAAACGGCGATTTAATCGTTCCGGCTGATTATGACGGCGACGGCAGAACCGATGTCGCCGTGTTCCGACCTGCTGATGGAACTTGGTATCTGCTGCAATCGACGGCTGGTTTCCGCGCCGCGCAGTTCGGTGTTAATGGTGATATTCCCGTGCCGGGAGATTTCGACGGCGACGGCAAAGCTAATCTGGCGGTGTTTCGACCTTCGACGGGTTCGTGGTATATCGCTCGTGCGACGGGAGTTCCTTCGCAGAACTTCGACTCGGTTCCTTTCGGAGCGAATGGAGACAAACCGATTGTCGGAGCTGATTTCGACGGCGACGGAAAAGCCGATGTCGCTGTCTTTCGTCCGGCTGACGGCAACTGGTATCGTCTGAACAGCTCGAACGGTTCGTTCGTCGGCATCCATTTCGGCATCGCGGAAGACAAGCCTGTCGCCGCTGATTACGACGGCGACGGCAAAACCGATTTGGCTGTTTGGCGTCCGAGTGACGGAGTTTGGTATCGCATCAACAGCGGCACGGATTCTTTCGCCGCCACGCAGTTCGGCATTGCCGAAGACAGACCTTCGCCTGCCGATTACGACGGCGACGGCAAAGCCGATTTGGCAGTGTTCCGACCTTCGCAGGGAACGTGGTATCTGCTGCGCTCGACATCGGGCTTTACCGGCGTGCAGTTCGGCGCAAACGGCGATTTACCCGCACCGAATGCGTTTGTTCATTGATTAATTATCAGCGAAGGGCTTTGCGCAAAAATAAGGAAAGGGAAAATTGTAAATTCTAAATTGTTTGACAAAAGATATTGAACATCAATTAATAATTTACAATTTACAATCAGCAATCAGAAGTTTTCTCGCCTTTCTTTATTTTTGTGCGAAGCATCAGGGAACACTTTTAAATGAAAACCGGCTTGACTTTAGTTCAAAGTCAAGCCGGTTTTCATAAGCGAAACTCCCGAAGCCGGTGTATTGATGAAAGCCGAGAGGCGGATTATAATTACTCCGCTTTCCGCTTTCGTTTGGTCAAGCCTTTCCAGCTAAAGGCTTTTGATTCAGAAACAGCCCCGGTTTCTGCAAGGAAAAACTCTCGATGCTTTTGTATTTACCGTTAAATATTTCACGCCGGAAAAAAACGACCTTCGCCTTTGCCGCTTTAACGCTTCTGTTTTTACTTTTAAATTCGACGCTTTCGACTCCGGCAGCGCCGGGCGACATTGACCGCGCTTTCGGCAGCGGCGGCATTACCGCTTCCGCGGGAACGGATTTTTACAGTGCCTGGAGTGTTGCCGTTCAACCGGACGGCAAAATCGTCGCCGGCGGAGCATATGCGCCCGGCGTATCAAACCTGAATGCGAAATTTGCGCTGGCTCGGTATTCGCCGGATGGTTTGATTGACACGAATTTCGGAAACGGCGGTCAGGTTATTACTACATTTAATGAATATCAGGCGGCGTATATGGCTCTTACCGACATTGCCGTTCTGCCTAACGGAAAAATCGTCGCGGTCGGTTCGGGCGTCGTCCCTAATCCGTTTAATCCGTTCATCAACCGGCGTAATCTTTTTATCGTTCGCTATAATCCGAACGGCTCGCTCGATACGACTTTTAACGGCACCGGAAAATTCACTTCTTCGGATGGCGGCGTGGAGACGACGGCGCAGGCGATTGCGGTGCTGCCGGACAATAAGTTTTTAGTCGCCGGATACGGCGGCGGCGCGGTTAAGGGAACTGTTCCGTATAAAGCGCTTCTCTACAAATTTTCCGAGACCGGTCTGGATTCGACTTTCTTCAACGCCGGAGAGGTTATCATTCAACTTCCGGCGGGGAATATCTGGTCATATTCGGTTGTCGTCCTGCCTGACGGTAAGATAATTACCGGCGGACAGGTCTTCACGGATTCCGCCTGGAGTTTGAGTCTGTTTCGTTATAAAGCGGACGGAACGCCCGATTCGAGTTTCGGCAGCAATGGTTTGCTGACGGTCGTCGACGGCAGCTTAAACGAAGCCGTCGATGTCCTGGCGCAGCCCGACGGAAAAATTATCGCCGTCACTACGGTCGGCACTGCTCCTCAAAGGGATTTCGCCGTTCTGCGCTTTAATTCGGACGGCGCGCCGGACGCGCTTTTCGGCACCAACGGGAAAGTTTTTACCGCCGTCTCGCCCGGCTTCGACGTAGCGATGGCGGGCGCGCTTCAGCCGGACGGCAAAATCCTCGTCGCCGGTTATAGTTCCAATAGCGGTTTGCCGGTGAGACCGGCGCTGGTGCGATATGATTCAAAAGGCTCGCTTGACCCGACTTTCGGAGTCGGCGGCATCGTTTCCGCTCCCGAGCACATTTATCTGCTCGACGTTCTGATACTTTCGAACGGCAAAATTCTGGCAGGCATCGCCAGCGGTTTCAGAGTAATTCGTTATTTGAACAACGGCGTGCGCGATTTTGATTATGACGGCGACGGTAAAGCCGATGTTTCCATCTTTCGCCCGAATGCGGCGGCAGAATGGTATTGGTCAGCCAGCTCAAACAATCAAAGCAGCGGCATTCAATTCGGCAACGGCGCCGACAGAATAGTTCCGGCAGATTACGACGGCGACGGCAAAACCGATATTGCCGTGTTTCGCGACGGCGACTGGTATCGTTTGAACAGCTTCGACAATCAATTCGTCGCCGCGCATTTCGGTCAAACCGGAGATGCTCCCGTGCCGGCAGATTATGACGGCGACGCACGAGCCGATTTGGCGGTTTACCGAACAGGCAATTGGTATATTCTTAACAGCGCGGACAATTCTTTTCGCGCCGCGCAGTTTGGCATTTCAACCGATAAACCGATCATCGGAGATTTCGACGGCGACGCGAAATCCGATTTGGCGGTTTACCGGGCGTCGGAAGGAATCTGGTACGTAGAGCGCAGTCGTGACGGATTTTTCGGCGTGCAGTTCGGAGTCAGCGCGGATAAACCGGCGGCGGCGGATTACGACGGCGACGGGAAAACGGACGTCGCGGTTTATCGACCGGCGGACGGCGTGTGGTATCTGTTGCGTTCGCATTCAGGCTTTACGGCAATGCAGTTCGGTATTTCGACTGATAAAGCGGTTCCGGCGGATTATGACGGCGACGGGAAATCCGATTTAGCGGTTTACAGAGACGGCAACTGGTATGTGCAGCAATCAACGCAGGGTTTTCGCTCTTTTCAATTCGGAACAGCGACCGACCTTCCCGTTCCGAATGCCTTCGTGCCTTGATTAATTGGCGAATAATAATTTCCTGATTGGAAGACGGCTTGACTGTTATTGCGGGTCAAGCCTTTTTTCGCAACGCGATAACTCGATTGTAAAAACCGAGCCTTTGCCGATTGTCGAAGCGACCGAAACCTCCCCGCCGTGCAGTCGCGCCAGGTGTTTGACGATTGCCAGACCTAAGCCCGTGCCGCCGATTTCGCGCGAGCGCGCTTTGTCCGTCCGGTAAAAGCGCTCGAAAATGCGTCCCAGATGCTCGTTTGAGATGCCTTCGCCCATATCTTCGACCGAAATCAAATCGTGAGTTGCGTTTCGCCGGTGCGAAATTTTCACGCTTCCCGTTTCGCGGTTAAACTTGACGGCGTTATCGACCAGATTCGTCAGCATCTGTTCCAGGCGGACGAGGTCGGCGTAAACGAAAACGTCGGCGTCAACTTCGTTTTTCAATTTGATTTTTTTTTCGCGCGCCTTTCCGGCGAGATTGGTGAAAACTTCCTCTATCATTTTCGAGAGATTGACCGGCTTCGGCTCGACGTTGATTTTTCCCGCTTCGATTGACGAAAGCTCAAGAATATCGTCAATCAGACGGTGCATTCGCTCGGCGTTTTTGCGAATTACGCCCAGGAAACGCCGATTGTTTTCGCGGTCTTCGATGGCGCCGTCTTCCAGCGTTTCGACAAAAGCTAAAATTGAAGTCAGCGGCGTGCGCAGCTCGTGCGAGACGTTTGAAAGAAACTCCTGACGAATCGTTTCCAGCCGCTCGATTTGCGTCGTTTCGTAGAAAATCCCGACGGCGTTTCGCGCGCCTTCAATCTCGACCGGCGCGACGTGAACGTCAAACGAACGTTTTTCGCCGGTCAAAACTTCAAAATTTATTTCCGAAGACTGCTGCTGCGCGAGCGCGCGGCGAAACGCTTCGTGGACGGAAAGGTCGCGGATGACTTCCGACAAGCGTTTGGTTTCGAGCGCGCCGTTCTGGCGGGCGAAAGCGTCGTAGGCGGCTTGATTCGAAGCGATAATGCGCGTATCTTCGGCGACGATAATCACGCCCTCGCGCATCGTTTTGAGAATATCAATCAAAATCCGGTGCGGAGATTTCTGCGCTTCAGAAGATTTTGTAAACCAATTGCCGAGAAAATTTTTCACAATAATAAATAGCGTTCAGCCGGCAGCGGTCGGCTATTTGTAGAACTCGGCTGAAAAACGCAAATCCGTTCATCCTATAATCATTATCAGTTTGCTGATTGCCGACCGCTGACGGCTGACAGCTCTATTTCATCCCGATAAAACGATAGCCGACGCCGACGACCGTTTCGATGCAGTCGGCGCAGTCGCCGAGTTTTTGGCGCAGGCGGCGGATGTGAACGTCCAAGGTTCGCGTGTCGCCGAAATAGCTGTAACCCCAGACGTTGTCGAGCAGGTTTTGCCGCGTCGCGACGCGTCCGGCGTTTTTCGCCAGATTCGTCAGAAGGGCAAATTCCTTGCGCGTCAGCTTCACCTGCTCGCCGTTGCAGACGACGCGCATATCTTCAAAATCAATCGAAAGCTTGTCGTCTTCGTAGCGCTGAATCGAGTTTTCGTCCGTCCGGCGCAAAACGGCGCGAACGCGCGCCAGCACTTCCTTGACCGAAAAAGGCTTGACGATATAATCGTCCGCGCCGAGCTCCAGACCGGCGATTTTGTCGGCTTCGGCGGCTTTTGCCGTGAGCATAATTATCGGCGTTTTGCGCGTTTGCGGCTCGCGCCGGAGACGCCTGCAAAGCTCCATCCCGCTCATTCCCGGCAGCATCAAATCCAGAATAATCAGCGACGGCGCGCCCGCTTCGTTTAAAGCCAGCCGCAAGCCCTTTTCGCCCGATTCGGCAATCTGCGCCTTAAAACCGTCGCGCTCGAAATTATAGTGCAGGCTTTCGGCAATATCCGGCTCGTCTTCGATGATTAGAATGTGTTGGTTCATAATTTAAGTGGTCAGCGGTCAGTCGAATATAAATTACGCTCTGAATTTTCAGTCAACCGGCAACTGCCCACTGACCACCGACTATTTTCCGGTATGTTTGATAAAAACCGCCTCGCGCATATAGACGGTCAGCTCGCAGATGTCTTTGACGTAGTCGCCGATTCTTTCCAGGTTTTTGGCGACGAACAGAAGCCGCGCCAGGCGCGTCGCTTTCGCGCCGTCCTGCGACATCGTCTGCATCAAATCGTTAAAATATCGCTCGTAAATCCGGTCTACTTCCGCGTCTTTCGGTATCAGCGCGCGCGCTTTTTCCGAATCGTTCGACGTAAAAGCGTCGAGCGCCGATTGCAGCATCTCGGCGGCGCGCTGCGCCATTTCTTCCAGCTCGCCGAAGCTTTTCAGTTCCGGCTCGTCGTTCAGCTCAAGCGCGGCGCGGGCGATGCTCGAACAATGGTCGGCGATGCGTTCGAGAATCGGCGTGATTTTTGAAATCGAAATCACGGTGCGCAGTTCGCGCGCGACGGGTCGGCGCAGCGCCAGCACTTCGACGCTCAGGCGGTCGATTTCCAGTTCCATACGGTCAATCACGCGGTCGTTTTCCAAAACCTGATTCGCCACCTCGCTGTCGCGCTGCGTCAGCGCGTGCATCGCGCGCTGCAAGGCAAGCTCGACTTCGCCGCCCATTAAAAGAAGACGGTCGCGCAGAATATCCAGTTCGCGTTCAAGAAGTTTTCGCTGCTCCACAATTCAAGACTTTAGAACAAAATCCCGAATTAAGAAAGAGATTACGCGCCCGTCTTAAGCAGAGTATTACGCGAAGGTGAACGAAAGATTAATAGATTGTTAAAAAGATGTTAATTAATGGAAAGCGGAGAACGGAAAATGGAAATAATTTTCGGAAGCTATCAAACCTTATTTGGAAGCTATCAAACCTTATTTGAAAGTTAGTAAATCGCTTTTGATAGTTACTGAGGCGCGTTTAGTAGTTAGGAAATGAGACTTGATAGTTAGAAAATAACGGTCACTAGTTAGAAAATGGCGTTTACTAACAAGTAAATTCAATTTACTTGTTAGTAAACGCCATTTACTTTCTTAAAATCGGTAAATTCGCACCGGATTAATACAGATAAACAGGCGATTTTCTTCGCTTTTGCCTTTTACCTTTTGCCTTTTTTCAGTTTGCGCCGTGCAATTTCATCTCGTCTTTCGGGCGAACGACGAAATTCAGCCTTCCGCTTTCGGCGGCGATTTTGCTCCAGAAATCAACGTTTAACTCGATTTCCGCCAGTGCCGCCGTCGGCATCGACAAAATTCCGCCGCTCAGAATTTTTATCAAACCTTCCAAGCCCGGATTGTGACCGACCAGCAGCACCGAATCGAATTCGTCTTCCGTTTCGGCGAGCAGATAAAGAAGCGAGGTGGGACTGGCTTCGTAAATTCTTTCGTCGTATCGAAGCTCGGCGGCGAGTTCGGCGGCTTCCTTGACCAGCGTCGCCGTTTGTCCGGCGCGCCGGGCGGGCGAGCTTAAAATCAAATCGACGCGCAGGCGTCTTTCGCGCATCAGCTTGCCGACAAACGGCGCGGCTTGCAAACCGCGCTCGTTTAAAGGGCGTTCAAAATCCGCTAAATCGGGATTGTCCCAGCTTGATTTGGCGTGGCGCAAAATAAAAAGCGTTTTCATAGCAAATTTAAGAAAACACCGTCGCAGGCGAGTGTCTTCCGAAAAATAAATTTTTAGTTGTTGCCGGAAAGAAATTTAATACCGACAAACGCGCGAATTTGTCCCGAAAAGAATAACAGCAAATATTATGATTTTGTAGTCTTAAATTAAATTTTTCACAAAAAATGAATCGGTATTTATCGGCGGCGGAAATTTGCATTATCATCTTTCAATGCAGACTCGAACAATCGCCGCCATCGACATCGGCTCGAATTCCATAAAGCTCGCCGTTGCCGAAGCGAGCGGCGATGCCTTAAACTTCATTTTCCGCGAGCGCGAAAGAATTCGGATGGGCGAAACGCTGCGCGAAAAATTTCTTTCGCCCGCGACAATCGAAAAATCCGCCGCCGCCGTGCAAACGTTTCGCGCGATTGCCGAAAGCTTTCAAGCCGGAACGATTATCGCCGTCGCCACCGCATCGGCGCGCGAGGCAATAAATTCGGGCGATTTTGTCGGCGAAATCCAGCGCCGGACGGGCGTTCGCGTCAAGGTTCTGGCGGCAATCGAGGAAGCGCGCCTGATTGGACTCGCCGCGCGGCATTATTTTCGCGCGGCGCCGGGCACGCTTTTAAACATCGACATCGGCGGCGGCTCGACCGAATTAAGCCTGATGAAAACCGGCGCGCCGGAAAAGCTTTTCTCGCTGCCGCTCGGCGCGCTTCGTTTGACCGGAAAATTTCTTTCGACCAATCCGCCGAGCGCAAAAGAAATCGAAAACGTGCGCGGCGAAATCACGCTCAATCTGGAAAAACCGTCTGAAGAATTGCGCGGCGAAAACTGGCAGCTGACGACCGGAACTTCCGGCACGATTTTAAAATTCGAGTTGCTTTTAAAGCCTGAAAACAAAGAAATTTGTTTTGCGCCGCTGGTCGAATTAAACCGGAAACTGGCGAAAATGAACGTTGCCGAACGCGCCCGATTGCCGAACATCAGCGAAAAACGCGCCGAAACTATCGTCGCGGGCGGGCAGATTCTCGAAGGCATTATGCGGTCTTTAAAAATCGAAAAGCTGCAATCGTGCGAATACGCTCTGCGCGAAGGCGTGATTATAGATTTTCTCAAAAGCAACTCGAAAGCCGCGCGAGATTCTCTAATTTAAAAAACAAATTTATGAGAAAACTTTTATTTGCTTTTACTTTAATCGTTTTGTGTTTCGCCGGTTCCGGTTTCGCGCAGGCGAAAAAGCCGAAAGTTTTGAAATACACTGCGCCGTTTTATCCGCCTGCCGCGCTGGCAATGAGGCTTTCTGAGGAAATTGTCGTGACCGTTAAAATTGACGGTCAGGGAAAAGTTATCGAGGCGAAAACCGAAAGCGGACATCCGCTTTTTCGGCAATCTTCTGTAGGTTCGGCGCGGAGGTGGATTTTTTCTGCCGACAAGAGCGTCGCGGAGCGCGAAGTCAGGATATTTTTCAATTTTCGGATAAGCGAAAAATATTACGGCGACAACGATAAAGTTAAATTTAAAAAGCCGTATCGACTGGAAATTACAGCCGGCAAGCCCGTTCTCGAACATAGCGCGCGCCGTAATGTTAATAAATTTTAACTTTCGCTCTCCAGAATCTTTTTCGCTTCGCGCAGGCGCTTTATCTGCGCGTCCGAAACGGTCGGGTACTGCAAATCCATCGCTTCCAGCTTCGCGCGGATAATCTCGGACGCCGCCGTGCGCGTAAACCATTTTTTGTCCGCCGGAAGGACGTACCACGGCGCGTCGTCGGTCGAGGTCGCCGCAATCGCTTCTTCGTAGGCGCGCATATAATCGTCCCAGAAGCCGCGTTCCGTCAAATCGGAATCGACAAATTTCCAGTTCTTTTCCGGTTCGTCGAGGCGTTCGAGAAACTGTTTTTTCTGTTCGTCCTTCGACATATGCAGAAAAAATTTCAAAATGTGCGTGCCGTTTTCGACCAGATATTTTTCAAAGCTGCGAATCTGCTCGAAGCGTTTTTTCCAGAAATTTTTATCGTTTTTCACCTCGTCGGGCAGCGGCTGCGATTGGATGATTTCGGGATGCACGCGCACGACCAGAACGTCCTCGTAATGCGAGCGATTAAAAATGCCGATTTTCCCGCGCTCCGGCAGATTTTTGGAAATTCGCCAGAGAAAATCGTGTTCGAGTTCTTCCGACGAAGGCTGTTTAAACGAAACGACCTGCACGCCCTGCGGATTGACGCCGCTCATCACGTGACTAATCAAGCCGTCTTTGCCGCCCGCGTCCATCGCCTGCAAAACGATGAGCAGCGCGTATTTATTCTGCGCGTAAAGAACTTCCTGCAATTCGGCAAGCCGTTCGACGTTGCGCGCCAAATCGACTTTCGCCCTGGCTTTATCGTCGTAGTCGCCCGTAAAATCGGTCGGATGTTTTTTAAGATTTAATTTTTCGCCCGCGCGGAGACGGAATTGTTCGTATTTCATAAAAGCTTTATTCAACTTTAAGTTTTTTTTCGATAAAAACACAAGTAAAATTTTTGAGCCGTTTCGCGCCGGAAAACTGCGTTTACAGATAGAGAAATTTTCGCAAAATTTCCGCTCGCAGCAGTCAATTGTTACCGGATAAAAAATTATGAAAAACAAACGGGAAACAAATTTTCAAGCAAGCGACGTCCGGCTGATGATTTATGCCGCCGCGATGCTGCCGGTGATGATTTTTGTGAACGGATACTAAGATAAATATGTTAAAAAGCTTTCTTGTTTTTACTTTCCTCGGCGCTTTTCTGTCGGCTTGCCCGTCAACCGAGACGGTCGAATCGACGCGCGTTCCCGCGGCGGGCGTTTACCAGAGTTATTCGATTTCCGCGTCAAAACGGCAAACGAGCGTTTACGCCGTTTTTCGGCTGAATAACGAAACGGGCAAAACGATTGACCTCGACGCGCCCGCCAAAATTGATTTAAACGGCAAGCCGATGACGGAAATCGCGCCGACTTTCGCGAACGGCACGACTTACGAAGCCAAATCGAGCGGCTTTTTGCCGAAACAGCAATTTGCTTTTACCGATGCCGCCGGCAAAGTTTACCGCAATGAAATCGCGCTTCAGGCTTTGGAAATCCCGGTTCAAAAAATCGTTTTGAGCCGGACGAAAGTCTCGCTCATCAAACTCTCGCGCGCCGTCGCGCCGGACGAACAAATTTCCGTCTCCGTGACCGGAAAAGCCGTCGCCGATAAAACCCCGCTGGACAAAACGGTCGAGGCGAGCCCGGACGAATCACGGACAAATGTTTCGGTCGCGCCGGAAAGCTTGAAAGAATTTATGACGGGCGCGGTGACGGTTAACGTAATGGTCGAGAAAAAAGAATCGCTCAAACAAGCTACGCCGAGCGGCGGCGCGCTGCGCTTTGTTTATCAATCCGCCGAAGCGGCGGCGAAAATTACGAAATAATCTTGCCAAAATAAAATTTTAGTCGTTTAATATCGGAAAATCACTTTGCGAAGACGCTCTGTTTTTGAGGCTGCATCGTGCTGAAATTTTATGAAAAAGATTTTCTGTTTCTTTGTCTTATCGCTTATTTTACCCGTTTCAAATTTTGCGCAGGTTAAGCTTGTCCCGCATAAAATTACGCTGAAAAACGGTAAATCATTTAGCTTGAATCTGCCCGCCGATTACGAAATCGTTCCCGCCGTCGAAGGCTTAAAACGCGTCCGGTTTTTCGCCACCGCGCCGGACGGTCGGATTTTCGTGACCGATATGTATAACCTGAGCGACAACACGAAAGGCGCGGTTTACATTCTCGACGAATTCGATTTGCAGACGGGCAAATTCCGCAAGGTCACGCCGTATATGACGAATTTAAAAAATCCCAACAGCGCGGCGTTTTATACCGACGCGGGCGGGCAGGATTGGTTTTATCTGGCGGAAACCGACAAAATCACGCGCCGGAAATTTACGCGCGGCGAGAGCCGACCGACCGGACGAGCGGAAACGGTGGCGACTTTTCCCGATTACGGCTTGAGCTATAAATACGGCGGCTGGCATCTGACGCGCAGCCTCGCTTTTGCGCCGAACGGCAAACTTTACGTTTCGGTCGGCAGCAGCTGCAACGCCTGCGACGAAAAGCCCACGGAAAAAGAGCGCGCCACCGTGCAGGAAATGAACCCGGACGGAAGCGGAAAGCGTACTTTTGCCAAAGGCTTGCGCAACGCCGTCGGTTTGAAATGGATTGGAAATTCGCTCTGGGCGACGAATCAAGGCTCTGACCACCTGGGATTGGACAAACCGGACGAAACTTTTTACAGTTTGAAAGACGGCGCCGATTACGGCTGGGCTTCGTGCTATCAATCAAACGGCAAAATCTTTTTTGATACGACCAAGCCGAATCGCATCAAGCAGCCGACGAATCGTCTGAAATCCTGCGCCGACGTCTCGACGTCTTACGCTTATTTTCCCGCGCACAGTTCGGCGATGGGCTTCGATTATTTCGACGCGCCGGACACGAACGAAACCATCAGAAATGCGTTTCTCGTCTCGCTGCACGGCGCGACCGACAAACGCGTCGCGCACGGCTATAAAATCGTGATTATGCGGAAAGGCGAAAAGCTTCAGGATTTTATAAACGGTTTTCTGCAAGGAAAAACCGTCAACGGTCGCCCGTGCGACATTATGCGGCTCGACGCCGATTCGTTTCTCTTTACGGACGATTTCAGCGGCGTCGTTTATTATGTGAGAAAGAAATGAAAAACAAAAATAATAATCAAAACAGCTTAATCGGTCTGCCGGAAGGCGACGAGGTGCGCGAGGCGTTTTACCGGCTGAGCGGGCGGGTCGAAGAACTCGGCGTCAATATCGACGAAAACTTTTCCGCGCCCGACCACGCCCGGTTTATCGGAATCTTCGAAGCTCATACGATTATTTTATATCCCCGGCTCGCGCCGCCGTTTGCTCTCTGGTTTACCGTCGCGCACCTGTTCGGTCATATGACTCAGTTGACGAATGAAACGCCGCGCGTTGACCGCGCCAATGAGCTTGTCCTGAGCACCGGAAAGAAGCTGGCGCCCGAAGATGTGCAGTTGATTTACGACCACGAGCGCGAAGCGGCGGAGATCGGCAGAGCGCTGATAGCGAACGTGGAAACGGCGCTTTCGCCTGAGCTGGACACGGCATACACTCGTTTCTTTCACGCTGATTTTCGTTATTTGATTAATTTTATCGAAACCGGCGCGGCGGGCGTCGAAGTGTTTGAACGTTATTGGAGACACGAGCCGAACCCCGGAGAGCTGATAGCCGCCGATGCGCGCAAACTTTTAGATATGAAGGATTTTCCGGCTTCCGACGAACGAATTGTCGTAGTTTAAATATTTTTCGTAATTATTTTTAATAGATAAACCTCTGAGCTTCAAAGCTCAAAGCCTGAAAAAAACAGTCTCTTCTCAACGGCTCGTTCCGGGCTAGATTCCGCTTTTGCGTCTTTTGGCGGCGCTATTATTTGCTTCTATCTACGATTTACGATTTACTATTCACTAAGAAGCTATGAACATCGGAATCACGGTTTATCCAACTTACGGCGGAAGCGGAATTGTCGGCTCGGAACTCGGGCGCGAATTGGCGCTGCGCGGTCATAACGTCCATTTTATCTCGTCGATGCTGCCGACGCGGCTGACGGAACTGAACGAGCGCGTGCATTTTCACGAAGTCGAGATGATGAGCTACCCGCTTTTCGAGCATCAGCCTTATGATTTGGCGCTGGCGACGAAAATGGCGACCGTCGCGCGCTCGGAAAAACTGGACTTGCTGCACGTCCATTACGCGATTCCGCATTCCATCAGCGCGATTCTGGCGCGCGAATCAATCAAGCAGAAACGCTACGTTCCGGTCATCACGACGCTGCACGGAACCGATATTACGCTGGTCGGCGCTGACCGCAGCTATCTGCCGATTACGCGTTACGGGCTGCAGCAATCGGACGGCGTGACGGCGGTTTCCAAATTTCTGCAAAAAGCGACCATCGAAACCTTCGATTTTGACGAAATCGAAGTCATTCCGAATTTTATCTGCGGCTGTCATTACAAACGTCTGCCCGAATCGCCGCTGCGCGACGAGCTGGCGCCGAACGGCGAAAAACTTCTCGTTCACGTTTCCAATTTTCGCGCCGTCAAGCGCCCGGTCGATTGCGTCGAGATTCTGGCGAAAGTGAAGGAAAAAGGCGGAAAAGCAAGATTGATTATGGTCGGCGACGGACCGGAAAGGTCGGCTTGTTCTTACCGCGCCGAGCAATTAAACGTTAAAGACGACCTGGTTTTTGTCGGCAAACAGGCGAATATTCCCGATTATCTGGGCATCGCGGACGTTTTTCTGCTGCCGTCCGAGCTGGAATCTTTCGGCTTGGCGGCGCTCGAAGCCGAAGCCTGCGAAGTTCCCGTCATCGCCACGCGCATCGGCGGCATTCCCGAAGTCGTCAGCGAAGGCGAAACCGGATTCTTAAGCGACATCGGCGACACCGAGAAAATGAGCGACGATGTGATGAAGTTTTTAAAGGACGAGGGAATGCGGCAGAATTTCGGCGAAAAAGCGCGCGAATCCGCCGTCTCGCGCTACGGCTCGGAGCTTATCATTCCGCAATACATCAAATTTTACGAAAAAATTCTGGCGCAAAGCGATAAACGTCAGATGCAGAACGCTTGAAGAAAGTGATAACTGAGAACTGACAACCGAGAGTTTGTTCTTTCCATTCTCAATTATCAGTTATCACTTAAATTTCTATGTCCGAAAATGAAAAACCCGAATTGATTCGCGCCGTCGGCGTGAGCGGCGCGACGACGCTGAATATGATTGATATGATCGGCGTCGGACCTTTTATCACGATGCCGCTGATTATCGCCGCGATGGGCGGACCGCAGGCGATGCTCGGCTGGATTTTCGGCGCGCTGCTGGTGATTTGCGACGGTTTGGTCTGGGCGGAACTCGGCGCGGCGATGCCGAAATCGGGCGGACCTTATAATTATTTGCAGGAAATATACGGCGCACGGCGCTTGGGTCGCCTGATGTCGTTTTTGTTTATCTGGCAGCTGCAATTCAGCGCGCCGCTTTCGATGGCTTCGGGCTGTCTCGGTTTTGCGCTTTACGCGACCTACATTTTTCCCGATTTGGGACAGACGTTTTTTCAGAAGGATTTTATCCTGCCGATTCCGCTGCTCGGCGATTTGAGCGCGAGCGTCGTCGCTTCTTTCGGAACGTTTGTCGCTATCGGCATCTGCCTGTTCTGCGTTTTTCTGCTTTACCGGAAAATCACGATTATCGAAAAATTCGGAAAATTTCTGTGGCTCGGCGTGATGCTGACGATTGTCTGGATTATCTTTGCCGGTCTGACGAATTTCAATCCGTCGGTTGCCTTCGATTTTCCGCCGGACGCTTTTAGCTTGCGACCGGAATTTTTCTTAGGCTTAGGCTCGGCGCTGCTCATCGCGGTTTACGATTACTGGGGTTATTACAACGTCAATTTTTTTGCGGGCGAAGTCAAAGAACCGGAAAAAACGATTCCGCGCTCGATTATACTTTCGATTGCGGCGGTGTCGGCGATTTATATCGTGATGAATATCGCCATTCTCGGCGTCATTCCGTGGCGCGAGTTTATGGAAACCGCCAATTCGGACGCGCGGCGTTATGTGATTTCGGTTTTTATCGAGCGAATTTACGGCAGCACGGCGGGAATTATCGCCACGATTTTGATTATGTGGACGGCGTTTTCATCCGTCTTTTCGCTGCTGCTCGGTTATTCGCGCGTGCCTTATGCGGCGTCGCTGGACGGAAATTATTTCAGGATTTTTTCAAAAGTTCATCCAAAGCACCATTTTCCCTACGTTTCGCTTCTGGCAATGGGCGGAATCGCCGCGCTGTTTTGCTTTCTGAAGCTGGCGGACGTGATTGCGGCGCTCGTCGTCATCCGCATTATCATCCAATTTTTAGCGCAAATCGTCGGCGTGATAATTTTGCGCCAGACGCGGCGCGATTTTCCCAGACCGTTTAAGATGTGGCTTTACCCGATTCCGGCGCTGGTCGCGATAATCGGATTTTTATACGTGCTGTTTATGCGTCCGAATTTCCAAAAAGAAGTGAAATACGCCGCCGTTTTAATCGTTCTGGGTTTGCTGATTTATTTTATTCGCGCTTATAAACGCGGCGAGTTTCCGTTTGAACGAAATGAAAAATCAGCCGCCGCTTGACGCGCTCATCGAAATCGCCGGCGAGATTTTGCGGGCGAAATACGGCGCTGCCGAATTCGCGTTTCTGTCCGGCTCGTTCGTGCGCGGCGAAGCGACGGCGTTTTCCGATTTGGACATCGTCGTTATCTACAAAGAATTGCCGAATGCTTTTCGCGAGTCTTTTTATTTCCGAAGTTTTCCCGTCGAAGCTTTCGTCCACACGCCGGAAACTCTGAATTATTTTTACGAATACGACGCGAAAACTTTTGTTCCGTCGCTTGCCGTGATGGTCGCCGAAGGCATCGAAGTTCCGGCGAAAAACGATTTGTCCGCGCGTTTGAAATATTTAGCGAACGAATTTTTGAGCCGCCCGCCGAAAATTTCCGACGAAGAAATTCGCAATTTTCGCGTCGGGCTGACCGATTTGATTGACGACATTCGCGAGCCGCGTTCGAAGGAAGAATTGACCGCCTCCGGGACGACGCTCTACGTCGCGCTGGCGGAATTTTACCTGCGCGCAAACGGCGCCTGGTCGGCGAAAAGCAAGTCGATTCCGCGCGCTTTGCGAAAATTAAATTCCGATTTTCAGCGGCGATTTTGCGAAAGCTTCGAACGATTGTTCGTCGCGGGCGCCGCTGAAACGGTTATCGAGCTGACCGAAGAATTGCTCGCGCCGCACGGCGGTTTTTTGTTTGACGGTCTGCGGCTCGATGCCCCAGCCGATTGGCAAAAGCCAATCGAATAAATTAAATTTGGAAAAAGAAACGAATCAGGGATGAAGACAATCTTAAAAGGCAAAAGACAAAAGGCAAAAGGCAAAAACAGAATCGCGAATTTTGCTCGCCGATTTTTTATTTTTTATGTTTTACTTTCTGCTTTCGCCTTTAACTGCCTGCATTGGCGGGAAGCTTCGGCGCAGGTTCGACCTGTTTACGATTACGGCGCAACCGGGTTGGGTCAGCTTCTCAAACGCCTGAACACGACCGCCAGCGTGATGCATATCGGCGCGCACCCGGACGACGAAGATTCGGCGCTGCTCGCCTTTCTGGCGCGCGGCGAAAATGCGCGGACGGCTTATTTATCTCTGACGCGCGGCGACGGCGGGCAAAATATTATCGGCTCGGAATTGTTTGAGTCCTTAGGCGTGATTCGCACCGAAGAGCTTTTGCAGGCGCGCCGGCTCGACGGCGCTGAACAGTATTTTACGCGCGCTTTCGATTACGGCTTTTCGAAAACTTTAGCCGAAGCAAAGGAAAAATGGGACGAAAAAATAATTTTGTGCGATGCCGTGCGCGCTATCAGAATGTTTCGCCCGCTGGTCGTCGTTTCGCGTTTTTCGGGAACTCCGGCGGACGGGCACGGGCAGCATCAATTTGCCGGTTACCTCGCGCCTTTGGCAGTTAAAGCCGCCGCCGATTCCAGTCAATGCAAAGACGCGGGCGCAGCGTGGCAGGTTTTAAAATTCTACGTTTCGCAGGGCTTTCGCTCGCCGGCGCCGCCGACTTTGCGTCTGAACACGGGCAGCTACGATTATCTGCTCGGACGCTCTTTTTTTGAAATCGCGATGGAAGGCAGAAGCCAGCACAAAACGCAGGAACAGGGCGTTTTGGAACTGCGCGGCGAGCAGTTTTCGGGCTTGAATCTGATTGAAAGCAAAGTCGCGAAAGTCGAAAACGAGAAAAGCGTTTTTGACGGCATCGACGTTTCCCTAAAAAATCTGCCCCGAATCGCGGGTTTTAAGGAAGATTTTCGCGCCGAAAGTTTTTCCGAAATTCAAAGCTCGGCGGAAACCGCTCGGCGTGAATACGAGCCGGACAATCCGCAAAAAATTATTCCCGTTCTGATAAGCGGATTGCAGAAAGTGAGACAAAATTTAGGCGCTTCTTATTGTGAAGACGCAATCGCGACGAGCAGCGGATTCGGTAATTGCGACCAATTTACCGACGCGCAAAAAAAAGCTGCCCAACATAGCTTTACATTGCTGCAATTTAAAAACGCCGAATTTAATGAAGCGATTCGCCGCGCCGCCGGAATAAGCCTCGACGCTCTCGCAGACCGCGAAATCGTTGTGCCCGGCGAGCAATTTTCAATTGCGGTGCGCGGCTTCGTTCCAAAACAGACGGGCGCGAAAATTCGGGAAATTTCTTTGGACGCGCCGCGAAACTGGTCGATTGCCAAAACCGCCGCGCCGAAAGAAACCACGCCGAGCTTCAGACGCGAAAACGCCGATTCGAGCGAATTTTTTACGGCTGGCATTCAAGCCGCGCCGGATCGGAATATCTACACGCAGCCTTACTGGCTGGAAAATCCGCGCAAAGATTATCTTTTCGATTGGGCGCGCGCCGCTAACAATCAAAATCTGCCGTTTGCGCCCGCCGCGGCGATTGCCGGAGCGATTGTTGAAATCGGCGGCACGACCATTCAGATTTCCCAGCCCGTCCAGTATCGATTTGCCGACGACATTCGCGGCGAAGTGCGGCGAAATTTAAACGTCGTGCCGAAAGTTTCCTTAAATCTCGACCAGAAGCTTTTGATTGTCCCGCTCGGCGCAAATCAAATGCGGCAGATTACGATGAGCTTGACGAATAATTCGTCGGGCGCAGTCAAAGGGCAGGCGCGGCTTGATTTGCCCGAACGCTGGAAGTCGCTGCCGGCGACGGCGGATTTTGATTTGAAAACGAAAGGCAGTAAAACATCAATCGTTTTTAACGTGACGATTCCGCTGATGTCCGCCGTTGCGAATTATAAAATCGGCGCGGAAGCTCTGGTAAACGGCGAAAAATTTACGCAGGAAATGCACACGCTCGCCTACCCGCATATAGAAACGCACCGTTATTACACCGCCGCCGAAACGCAGATTAACGTTTTCGCTTTAAAGGCTGCGCCCGTCAAAGTCGGCTACATTACGGGCAGCGGCGACGCTGTTCCCGAAGCGATTCGGCAGATGGGTTTGAGCCTTGAGCTTTTGGGCGAAAACGATTTAAACGGCGGCGATTTATCGCGTTTCGACGTGATTGTCGTCGGGATTCGCGCCTTCCAGGTGCGGCAGGATTTGATTTCAAATAATCAGAGAATTCTCGAATACGTCCGCGGCGGCGGAAATTTAATCGTCCAGTATCAACGCCCCGAATACGAAAATTTACTGCCTTTTCCGGCGAAAATCGGCGCGCGCGTCGCCGACGAAAACGCGAAAGTAACGATTTTAGAGCCGCAGAATCCGGTTTTTAATTTTCCGAATAAAATTACGGATAAAGATTTTGAAAACTGGGTGCAGGAACGCAATCTTTACAGCTTTTCGACGTTTGACGCCGGTTATAAACCGCTGCTCGAAGCGCACGACGCGAACGAAGCGGAAAATAAAGGCGGCTTGGTCATAGCGGAAATCGGAAAGGGAAAATACGTCTACACTTCCTACGCTTTTTTCCGCCAGCTTCCGGCGGGCGTCTCCGGCGCATATCGAATTTTTGCGAATCTTTTGAGTTTACCGAAAAGCGCGAATCCGCGAAAGAAAAAGGCGGAAACGCGAAAGTGACGAAGCGTGTTAAAGTTTAGCGATTCGATAAGCCAAACTTTGACACGCTCGTTTACACTGGCGTTTCTGCCTTTCTAATTTTGAATAAACTGCATCAAGCCTTTTAAATCCAATGGATAAACCGGAACATCGAACTGCGCTTTGAGTTCGTCGAAATTCATTCCGTCCAGCAGAACAGGCTCGTCCGATTTGATGGTGTGCTGCGGAATAATGACGAAATCGCCTTTGATTCGGTCTTTCACGGCGAGATAATCCTGTCCGGTCAAAAGTCCGGCGACGGCGACGTCGCCGCCGAAATAATTATTTTTAACCGCGAGAACATTCAGTTTCGAGCCAATCAAGGAATTTAATTCTTCGATTTTGCGCCGCAGAATCGGCGCGAACATTTCGCCTGTCAGAATCGTGCCGTTCAGGGATTTTGAATTTCGAGTTTCGAATTTCGAATTTCGAATTTTCGGAACAATCGCCAATTTGTTAGTTCTCACGTTTTCAGCGTGAAGCCCGACCGCTGCCGGTTCTGACCTGTTAAAACTCCGCGTCTCTGCGCTTCGGCGGTTAATTTCCGCCCTTTTAAGCAGTTTGTCAAACGAATTAAGAAACGAGCGAATCATTCCGACGCCGTCTTCAATCTGCGGGTAATTGCCGTAATGCCGGCGCGACGGAATCGGCAGACCGGCTTTCAGATAAATTTCGTCGCCGAGGAAAGCGAAGGTGACGCCGAGCGTTTTGCGGAATTCTTTTTGCAGTTTTTCGATTTCGCGGATGGTGCGGCGGCAAAATTCCGGTGTCACGCGCGTTAATCTTTCGTCCGTGTTATAGCGCGTCAGAGCGACCGGAACAATCGCCGTCGAGACGATTTTCGGATAATGCGCCGCCAAATCGCGCACGGTTTTTTCCAGAATCTTTCCGTCGTTGATTTCGGGACACAAGACGACCTGCGCGTGAATTTCGATGTCGTTGTCTAAAAGGCGTTTTAATTTGTCGGAAATGTCGGCGCGTTTTTCGTCAACGCCGAGCAGATAAGCGCGAGTTTTCAAATTCGTCGCGTGAACCGAGACGTACTGCGGCGACAAGCGCTGTTCGACGATGCGCTTCATCTCGTCTTCGGTTATCGAAGAAAGCGTCGTGTAATTGCCGTAAAGAAACGAAAGCCGGATGTCTTCGTCGCGCACGAAAAGCGACGGGCGCGCGTCCTCCGGGTTGCCTTTGCAGAAACAAAAAATACATTCGTTGGCGCACTGGCGCGGCACGATTTGCTCGAACATCAAGCCGAAATCTTCGCCCTCTTCACGCTCGATTTCCAGTTCCCAGGTTTCGCCGCCGGATTTTTTAATTTGTAATGTCAGCTCGGTTTCGCCCGCCGTCTGAAAGCGAAAATCCAGATAATCGCGCACCGTTCGACCGTTGACGCGGACGATTCGGTCATTTGGCTGGAGGCTCAATTCTTCCGCCAGACTTTCGGGCGCGACTTCCGTAATTAAAACTCCCGGACGCCGAAGTTGTGTGATTGCAGGTGTAACGGCAAATTCGTACATTTAGAAAATCCAATAATTTGAACAACTTAGAGTTATTTTATTGACAAACGGTTGCCAATTCTTTTATCCTAAACAATGGTTTTGCGTTTTTGGCAACTGCAAAACCGTGTTCAACAAACGGAGAATTTATGTCTGATGAAAAATTGCCGGCGGGCAATGATTCAATTCCTCCCAAAACGAAAATCCTGCTCGCTGACGATGATACTTCCATTCGACGCTTTCTCGAAATCGTTTTAGGGCGATTAAATTACGACGTGACGACTGCCGAAGACGGTTTGGCGGCAATGAAACTGGCGCTTTCCGACGATTTCGATTTGGTCGTCGCGGACGCCGTGATGCCGCATCTGACGGGTTACGATTTGTGCCGGATGTTAAAGCAAAATCCGAAGTATAAAAACGTGCCGCTGATTATTTTGAGCGGTATGGAAAACAATTCGGAAAATGCCGACCGCTGTATCGCCGACGCCTATCTGCTGAAAGGCGAAAATCTCAAACAACAGCTTGCCGAAACGCTCTCACGCCTTCTGGCGGAAAGACTCGCCGCGTAAAAACCTGCGGCAGACGAGCCGCGCAATCTCGCCGAAAATAATAATTCCCGCCCAATCCGCCGCCAAATCCGTCCAGTCAAACGAGCGCCCGCGAACGAAGATTTGCGAAAATTCTTCAGTCGTGACGATTGCCAAAACTATCAGGCTGCCGAGCAGGTAAGTTAATTTCCAGAGGCGAACGGTTCTCGCCTTCAAAACCAGATTAACGACCAGCGAAAACATTCCCATCAACAGAAAATGCCCGATTTTATCGCCATACGGAAGACGCCGCACGGGTCGAAAAAGATACTGCGTTTCCTTGACGTCCGCCAAAACGACAATGCCCGCGAGAACCAAAATATAAAGCGCGGCTAAAATTTTTATTCTTGCGGACATAATTGTTTCAGTGAGAAGTGAGAACTGATAACTGAGAGCTTTTATTTGCTTTCTATTCTCAGTTCTCAAGTATCGGTTCGCAGTTAATTTGCCGCTTTCGCCGCGATTCCGTCAATCAGGCTGTGGAGCGCGGTGTATTCGAGATTTTGCGATTCGGCGACGGCTTCGTAGGTCAGCTTTCCGGCGTAAGTGTTGACGCCTTCCGCCAAGCCTGAATCTTCCTGAATCGCTCTTTCAAAGCCTTTGTTCGCCAGCGCGAGCGCATACGGCAAAGTGGCGTTGGTCAGGGCAAATGTCGAAGTGCGCGGAACCGCGCCCGGCATATTCGCCACGCAGTAATGCAGAACGCCTTCTTCGTAAAACGTCGGGTTCGAGTGCGTCGTCGCGTGCGTCGTTTCAAAACAGCCGCCCTGGTCAACCGCGACGTCAACCAAAACCGCGCCGTTCGGAATGTCTTTCAGCATATCGCGCGTGACTAATTTCGGCGCCGCCGCGCCCGGAATCAGAACGCCGCCGATGACCAAATCGGCGTGTGAAATCGCTTCGTGAATCGCGTAGCGCGAGGACGCGAGCGTCTGCACTTTTGATAAAAAGATGTCGTCCAGTTGGCGCAGGCGGTCGAGGTTGATGTCGATAATCGTCACTTTCGCGCCCAAGCCGACCGCCATTTTCGCCGCTTCCGTGCCGACCACGCCGCCGCCGATAATGACGACGTTTGCCGCCGGCACGCCCGGCACGCCGCCGAGCAGAATGCCGCGACCGCCGTTCATTTTTTCCAGATAAGTCGCGCCGACCTGCACCGCCATTCTGCCCGCGACTTCCGACATCGGCGTCAGAAGCGGCAGAGTTCCGCGTTTGTCCGTAATTGTTTCGTAAGCGACGCCCGTCACTTTTCTTTCCAGAAGCTGTTTCGTCAGTTCAAATTCCGGCGCGAGATGCAGATAGGTGAAAAGCAGCTGATTTTCACGCATTCGCGGGTATTCCGGCGCAATCGGCTCTTTGACTTTCACAATCATATCGCCCGTCTGCCAGACTTCGTCAGCCGTTTGTAAAATCTGCCCGCCCGCTTTTTCGTAAAGCTCGTTGGCAAAGCCCGAACCTTCGCCCGCGCGATTTTCGACGTAAACTTCGTGTCCCGCGTTAACCAGCGCGTTAACGCCCGCCGGTGTCAGCCCGACGCGATATTCGTTATCCTTAATTTCCTTCGGCAATCCAATTTTCATTATGCTCTCCAAGATATTTTTGTGGTTATATTACTGAAATATATTACCATTATGCCGAATTTTCTCGGATTTTTCCTAATGCGCATCGGCGAAATAGGTTATGAATTTTATCAGAAGACGAAATCGTCTTCGGTCTTTAAGCCTGCAAAAGATTTTCGGCGACCTTAAAATGGTTGGTCTCACGGCTTAGATAAACCATTTCCGGCTCGATACGATTTATACCAGCCTCAAACGAGGCTTAAAAGGCGATAGTTCGTAAAAAAAAGCGAAAACAACTGGATGTTTTCGCTTTTTTTATCTGACCGAATGGCTTTTCTAAATCTCGTCCAAATAGTCGGTGCTTTTCGGTAATTATAAAAACGCCTTTCGAGCGTCAAATTCGGCTGATTTTCGAGTTCAATTTCGAGACGGCTTTCTTTAATAACGGGATTATCCTTAAACGAAAGCTGGTAAACAGGCGTTCCGTCTTTATTCAATTTAAAGTCAAGCGCGAATCTGCCGTCCGGCGATTTTATTTTTTGCCCGAAAACAGTCGCGGCGAAAAAACACGGAAATATTAAAATCAGTGAATATTTCATTTGCTTAATTCTCGTTATTTTCCAGAGAAACAAAACTGGCTGCAAGCCGAAAAACATCCGGCTTACAGCCCGCATAATTTTTATCAAAAATTAAATTTCCAACAAATCAATCTGCGCTTTTTGCAGCTTGCCGGAATAATCGATGTAAAGCGATTTCCATTCGCTGAAAATGTCCAAAACCTGTGTTCCGGCTTCGCGGTGTCCGTTGCCGGTGCCTTTTGTGCCGCCGAAGGGAAGGTGGACTTCCGCGCCGATGGTCGCCGAATTGACGTAGCAGATTCCGGTATAAAGCTCCTGCATCGCGTAGAAAGATTGGTTGACGTCCTGCGTGTAAATCGCTGACGATAAGCCGTATTTTACGTCGTTGACGATGTCGATGGCTTCGTCGAGCGTCGAAAACGGGATGACGCTGGTGACGGGTCCGAAAATTTCTTCCTGACCGATGCGCATTTTCGGCGCAACGTCGGTGAAAACGGTCGGCTCGATGAAATAACCGTTTTTATATTCGCCTTTCGTCAGGCGGTTTCCGCCGCAGGCGAGCGTGGCTTTATCTTCTTTCTGACCGATTTCGATATAGCTTAAAATCTTTTCCATCGCGGCTTGATTGATGACCGGACCGACCTCGGTTTTTTCGTCCAGACCGTTGCCGACGCGCAGGCGCTTCGCTTTTTCGACCAGTTTTTCACAGAACTTTTTATAAACTTTCTTGTGCACGACCAGCCGCGACGAAGCCGTGCAGCGCTGACCGGAAGTTCCGAACGCGCCCCAGAGCGAGCCTTCGACGGCGTTGTCGAGGTCGGCGTCGTCCATCACGATAATCGCGTTTTTGCCGCCCATTTCCAATGAAACGATTTTGTTGTCGCGCGCGCATTGTTCGGCGATGATTCTGCCCGTGCCGGTCGAGCCGGTAAACGAAATCAGGCGAATGTCCCGGTGATTAACGAGCGGCGCGCCGACATCTGCGCCGTGACCGTTGACGAGATTGACGATGCCCGCCGGAATCCCGGCTTCTTCGCAGGATTTAATTAAATTCAGAGCCGATAAAGGAACGTCTTCGCCGGATTTGATAACGACCGTGTTGCCGCAAATCAAAGCCGGAATCAGCTTCCACGACGGAATCGCCATCGGGAAATTAAACGGCGTAATCAAGCCGCAGATGCCGACCGGCTGGCGCACGCACATCGCAAATTTATTCGGCATTTCCGCCGGCGTCGTAAAGCCGTGCAGGCGTCTGCCTTCGCCCGCCGTGTAATAGGTGCAGTCAATCGCTTCCTGCACATCGCCGCCCGCTTCTTTCAAAACCTTGCCCATCTCGCGCGTCATCTCGCGCGTAAAACGGTCTTTGTTTTTCGCCAGGATTTCGCCCAGACGATAAAGAAGTTCGGCGCGGCGCGGCGCGGGCGTCCGCCGCCATTTGGTCGCCGCCGTTTTTGCCGCTTCGACCGCCCGGTTGACGTCTTCCTCATTCGAGAGAGGAAAACGCCCGACAACGTCGCCGGTGTCGGCGGGATTGATGTTTTCAAACCATTCGCCGGACGCGGATTTTATCCACTCGCCGCCGATGTAGTTGTAATAGGTTTTCGTTGATGTTTTGTTTGCCGTTTTTTTCGCTTTTGCTTCTGATGCTTTTTCTGCTTTTGCCATAATTTAGTAAATCGTGAAGCGCGAATCGTAAATCGTGAAAAACAAGCTGTCTATTTATGATTTACGATTCACGCTTCACGACCTTATTGAACAGTAAATTGAACGATTCTTTGCTGCACGGCGCGCGTAAATTTATTGTAAGACGCGACGTGCAGCACGACGGCGTCGCCGGTTTTTAATTTTTCGGTGATGTCGTTAAAAGTTTTCAAATCGGTGACATTGACGCGATTGACGCGCTGAATCAAATCGCCCGCGTTGAGCGCGTCCGAGCCGTTGGCGGCTTTTAAATCGGCGATAAAGCTTGCCGGGTCGATGTTTTTGATAACCAGTCCGGTTTGCCCTTCGAGCTTGTAGGTCGTCGCCAGCTGCGGCGTAATCTCAGCCAGCGTCAGCCCGAACGGCGTCACGGGCGCGGCGGTCGGGATGACGCTCAGTTTTTTCTTTGTCGTATCGCCTTCGCCGGTCGGGCTGTTCGAAGGACGCTCGCCGAGTTTGATAACGGTCGTCTGGCGTTCGAGCTTATCGCCCGATTCGCGCAGGTAGACGATATTGATTTCCTTGTGCGGCTCGGTCGCGGCGACTTTGGCAATCAAATCCTGCGCGCTTGTCACGGCTTCGCCGTTAAATTCCGTGATGACGTCGTTGATTTGCAAACCGGCTTTCGACGCCGCGCCGCTGCGGTCGCGAATGTCTGTAACGATTGCGCCTTTCGTTTCGCCGAGGTCGTAAACCTTCGCAAATTCGGGTTTGACCGAATCGAGATTGACGCCGAGATAACCGCGCCGGACTTTTCCGTTTGCCAGGATTTGCTGGTAAACGTAAGCCGCTTCTTTGGACGGCAGGGCAAAGCCGATGCCGTTGTAATCGCCGGTGGTCGAAGCAATCTGCGAATTGATGCCGATGACGTCGCCGTTCATATTGACGAGCGGACCGCCGGAATTGCCGCGATTAATCGCCGCGTCCGTTTGAATAAATCTTTGAAACGAAGTGGTATACGGCGTTTCGCGGCGCGTCTGCGAAATGATTCCGGCGGTCACGGTCTGCGCCAAGCCGAACGGCGAGCCGACTGCCAGAACCCAGTCGCCGACCTGCACGGCGTCGGAATCGCCGAGCCTGACGGTCGGCAAATCCTTTCCGGCTTCGATTTTCAAAACGGCTAAATCGGTTTCCTCGTCCGTGCCGACGACTTTCGCGATGTATTCCTCACCGTTTTGCAGCCGGACGGAAATGCGCGAAGCATCGTCGATAACGTGAAAATTCGTCAAAATATAGCCCGCTTTATCGACGATAAAACCGCTTCCGACCGAATAGGACGGGCGGCGCGGCAGCTGGCGTTTGAAATATTCCAGAATGTCGTCCTGGTTAGTCGGCTCGGTTTGCTGCTCGCCTTTCAGCGAAACTTCCGGCACTTTTCCTTTCGTGTCGATATTGACGACCGCCGGTTCGACCCGTTTGGAAACTTCGGCAAACGAAGCCGAAAGCGTTTCGGGCGCAAGCCGGAAATTTTCGGGCGTTTCCGCCGTCGTAACGAAACGCCCGCCCGCCGACAGTCCCAAAATAATTCCCGACACCAGCAGCAGACACGCGCAAGCTAAAACTACAAACCACACACGCTTTCCGCGCCCAAACTGTTCTTTAATTTCTCCGGAATATCCTGCCATAAGCCGTATTTCTCCTAAATCTTTTCGGCGAGTAAAATTTGTATTTCCGAGTATAGCAAAAGACAATTACGAATTACGAATTACGAATTGCGAGAGGCTTAATTTCCCGATTTCCAATTCGTAATTTTTAATTCGTAATTGAAAGAAGCACTTTCATCACGCCTTTTTCGCCCGCGCGCCGGATTGCCCGGACGCCGTCGCTCAAATCGAATTCGTCGCTTATCAAATCGGCGACGTCAATCCGCTTATTTTTTAATAAATCCAGCGCCGGCGCGAAACGCCCGCAGCGCGAGCCGACAATCGTGATTTCGTCGACGACGACGCGCCACGCTTCCCAGCGCGGCGTTCCGTGAAACGTGGATTTTAAAACCAGCTTGCCGCGCGGCTTGATTAAATCCAGCGCCAGCGCGAAGCCCGTCTCCGCGCCGCTCGCCTCGACGACGACGTCAAAGCACTTTTTCATTTTCAAAGCGTCAGCCAGCAAAACGCCTTCGACGTTGCGCTTTTCCGCGACGCGAAGTTTTTCGCGGTGTTTGCCGACCAGCACGACTTCGTTTGATTTTAAAGCGAGACCGCGCGCGCAGAGCGTGCCGAGCTTGCCGTCGCCGATAACGGCAAGCTTGGTTTCGGGAAAAATCTCGACCTGCTCGGTGATGCCGAAAGCGGCGGCGAGCGGCTCGGCAAAAACCGCTTCCGCGTCGGAAACGTTTTCGGGAACTTCCAGAAGATTTCGCGCGGGCAAGGTCAGAAATTCGGCGTGACAGCCGTCGCGCCCGACAATTCCCAAAACGGTGCGGTTCGGGCAATGCCGCGAATCGACTTCCAGACATAAATCGCAAACGCCGCAGCCCGCGTTGATTTCGCCGACCACGCGCTTGCCGATTAAATCCGGCGCATCGACGGCTTTTTCGACGACGCCGACAAATTCGTGACCGATTGTTCCTTGAAATCCGGCGTAGCCGCGCACGATTTCGAGGTCTGTATTGCAGATGCCCGATTTCAAAACGCGGACGACGGCTTCATTTTCGCGTTCGGGCTGAGCGATTTCGGCGAGGCTTAAATTATTGTTGAGAAATCTGAGCGCTTTCATAGAAATCCGGTAGTTTTATCTTAGATGATTAAGCCGTCTTTAATAAATGCGGGCGACGCTTTCATAGCGACGGGCGCAATATTTTTGCAGCGGGTGACATAGTTATTTCAACAGTTGATATTGTAATCCTAACGGGTGAAATTGTTTTTGCAAACGGTGAAACAGAAATTTCAACGGTTAACATTGCAACTCCAACGACTGCAATTATTGTTTCAATTTATGTAATTATTGTTTCAACGCCTGAAACTATTTTTTTAACTTATGAGATAGCTATTTCAAATACTGCTATTTTTGTTTCAACGCATTAAGGTTTTTAGTCAACCGGGATTTTTCCAGTTTATGCTTTCCAGATGTTCTTTAATCGGGCGCAGCTGTTGGAGCGGGACGAAAAATCCGTCGCTGGCATTGTCGGAATTAAACCAGATTCCGTGAACGCCGCCGGCGATAAATTGTTCGAGATAATCGATGATTTTGCCGGTCGGAATGTCCAGCGTCAAAACCTCGCCGTCCGCGCCCGTCAGATTGTTTTCCTTCGCAAAACGCTGCAAGCGCTCTTTATCGGTAAAAGCCCGAATCATATATTTTCCGCCCGCATAATTCGCGTTCGAGGCGATATACGGGTTGACGTCGGGAAATTCGCCGCGAGCGATAAAATACCATTCGGGAAGCGCGAAAGCGTGCCCGTAAAGATTACTCAAATCGTTTATTGCGCCGTTGGATTCGGTGGTTTTCCTCGATAAAGCGTCAAAATCCACATTGTTTGCCATAAAATTAATTTCTGCGGTTTTTCCGGCAGGCTCGCCGTGATTTATTTATCCAGTTCCAGAAAATAAGCGGCGTCGCATCGGGCGCTGTGAATGCCTTCGGTCGTCGGCTGAAAACCGTATTTTTCGTAAAGCCCGACGGCTTCTTTCAAAATGCTCGCCGTTTCCAGATAGATGCGTTTGAAGCCGCGCGCTTTCGCCGTTTCAATCATTCTTTCCAGCATCTTTTTGCCGACGCCGCGACCGCGCAGCCGGCGGTCGAAATACATTTTCCGCAGCTCGATTGTTTCCGCGTCGAGCGGGTAAAGCCCGATGGTGCCGAGCAGCTTTCCCGAAGCGTCTTCGATAATTTCAAACACGCCGCCGCGATTCGTATAATTTGCTTCGAGGTCGGCGAGGTCGGCGTCCGTGCCGCCGGTTTCGATGGTTAAACCGTATTCGCCCAAAATGCCGAAAACGAGATTTTGCACCTTCGCGCAATCTTTATTAACGGCAGCGCGAATAAAGATTTCAAAATCCTCGCTCATTAATTTGAGTTCGTGTTGCCGCCGTCGGCGTTTTGATTGGTGTTGTCCGAACCGTTATCGCGATTGTTGATGTAATAAACTTTCTCGTCTCTTTCGCCGCTTATCAGCCATCTGCCGTCCTGTTTGACGAGTTCCATTTCCTGCTGCACCGAGCCGGTCGAGGTTCTGTCCGGTCTTTTAAAAGTCCAGGTTTTATCGAACAGGACGGTTGCCGAATCCGTCGAATGAGACGTGATTTTTATATTATCAATCTGGAGGTCGATAGTCGGGTAACGCTCGAAGGCGCGCAGGCGGTCGGCGCGGACGTGCTCGCGGTGAATGCCGCTTTCCTTATAATAATTGTCGAGCGTGGCGACATACGATTTGATGTGCGTGTCGATGTCGTGCTTTTCAATCGTCGAGCGCCAAACCTCAATCATCGCGGTGATTTCTTTTTTGATTTGATTTTCCTGCTCGGCGTTCAGCGCGACCGAAGTTTTTTTGGCTTCGACCGTCGCGCTCGGAATCGAAGTCCGCGAATTGGTCACGGACTTTGCGCCCTGCCCGGCAAAATACCAGAAAGCGCCCGCCGTTATGCCGACGGCTAAAAGCGCTCCGATAATCGACAGCAAAGCGCGATTCGAAGATTTTTTCGGCGGTATGGCGTTGATGGAAGTGTTGTGCGAAGCGGCGGAAGCAAAGGTCGGCGAGCCGGTATTCGGTGAAGTCGTATGCGCGCCCGCCGACGGAAAAACGAAACTGCTGTCGTGCAGAGTTTCAGCCTCCTGCCACGAATGCTGACTGCCGGAAATCCGCGCGCCGAAAGCCTCTTCGACTACCAGCGGAACGCCGTCCGTCAAGCAAAAATTCAGGGTTTCATCGGAATATGAAGAATGGCATTTGGGACAAATCTTCATGGCGAATATCTTAACACGAAAAGCTTTTTAAGCCTTGTCTGTATGTAATTTCACAAAGAATTTTGTAAAATTATTGCTGAAATGCCGGGTAAAAAAATAAAAGGAGCAAGCTTGCTCCCTTAAACTTTTCGTCTCGAAAATATGGTGGCGGGGGGGAGACTTGAACTCCCGACCTCGGGGTTATGAATCCCGCGCTCTAACCAGCTGAGCTACCCAGCCACGAATAATCAATTATAATTCGACCGGCGAAAAGGTCAAGTTTCTCCGTCCTAAATGAAAAGTTTTTGAGCATTTAATCCGCAAATCGTATCATTTACTACTTTTATTTCAAGTCTTTGAACACTCATAAAAACAGCACTTTCAAAAAGCAATCCGGTTTAATTGCTAAATTAACAAACTAAAAAGCCGGGCAAGAGTAAAGATGCTCCTGCCCGGCTTTCCGGTTTATCGTCTGAATTTTCAATTACGGATTAATAAATCACGTATCTTCTGGAAGCATACCGCCTTTGATAACCGCGATTCGCTCCTCTTGTGTAGCCACGAATAAAACCGCGCCGGTAAGCACGTCTGAGAGACGAGTTATAGCCGCGATTATAGCTTCGGTAATAACCTGTGTTGTATGTCGGGTAGTAAACGCGACTGTAGCTTCGGGTATAGCCGCGATTATAGGCAGGATAATACGCGCGACTGTAAGTTCGGTAATATCTGCGATTATAGGCTCGGTTATAGCCGCGATTATAACGTCGGTTATAGCGGCGGCTGCCCGAACCGATGCTGATTACGATTTGCCTGACGGCATTTGCCGTTGCCGTACGGGCAAAAGAATTGTCGGTTTTAGCTTCGGCTGAGGAAGCGAGAAAACCAATTGATGCGATTGACAAAGTAAGTGCCAATAGTCTTTTCATCCCTTTACTCCTTGATAAAAAAATAGCCGAACGCGCCCGCGACACATTTAAAAATTTTATGTGCCGCAAAGGAGAGTTCGACTTCATCAGTAGAATACAACTTCAAGCAAAGAGTTTCAAATGATTTGCGGAAAGATAATTGCAAATGATTCGTTTTTGCCGAAATCCGTTTCCGCGAAATTGTTTGTCGGCGGTCGGGGCAATTCCGTTCTTATATTTATCTAATATGTCATTATAAATATATGGATTGGAAAGAGAAAATAAACGAACTCGCTTTAAAAGGATTAATCAGCTACGGCACGGAAAATGAACTGCAGGATTTCATCTCTGCTGAAATCATCGAAAAGCTGATAGCCGATATACCTGACGAAGACAGCAGCTTCGAGTCGATTAAACAGCAGTTAAAAGATAAATGGCTCTGACCTGCGCCCTGAGGAAGCGTGTCGGATAAAGAAATAAAAGCCCGCTGCCGGCAATGACAACGGGCTTTTATTTACGGCGGCTTGGCTGTGATTTAACTCGCCGTATTTGAGATGGACGCGGTCGGCGCGTTTTTTATTACGGCTGAAATGGCATTTTCCAAAGCCGTTTCGGACGAAAAAACTTCGCTCGTGCCGATGACTTCTCCGTTGCCGGCTTTCAGGACAAAATACGGTTCCTCGTTTTTGTTTAATTTACGTTCGAAGCGATTGGCGTCGGCGGCATTTTCCTTGACCGATTCTATTCCATTCTCGACGGCGCTTCTGGAATTATACAGCTCGCTCGATAAAATGGTTTCTCCGTTTCCGGATTTGAGATTGAAATAAAACTTTCCGTTGGCGGACGATTTTATTTCAAATCTTCCCGGATTCGATTCGACGCCTCCGGTTATCGGCGCGCGCGTTTCTTTTTTAAGCTCATCGAAGCGGTTTTGTAAATTATGCTGTCTTTTATTTACTTCGCTCTCGGCGTCTAAATATTGCCGCGTGGTCGAGCCGCTCGTTTCTTCGTGACGCGCTTTTCGCCCGCCGATAAAATAAGCTAAAACCGCGCCCGAGCCGACGCCGAATAAAAGCGGCAGAAATGAACGGGCATTGACCGCTGATTTATTGCTTTCCAGATTCTTTGACATCGTCATATTATGCGATTGCGACGAGTCGGAGATTTCCCTTAAAAATTCGGTCGTGCGGGCGGGCTTCGGGCTGTATTGCGCGAGGTCAGCCTGCGCCACGATACCGCAGCAGCCGCCTTTTTCATCGACCACCAGAATACGTCTGATGTCTCTTTCCTCCATCGCCCTGAAACATTCTTCGAGACTCGAATCGGGCTGAATGGTGGCAATATCGATGGACATAATATCCGAAGCCTTCATCGCCAACGGATTTTGAGCGGCAGCCACCGTCCGGATAGTAATATCGCGGTCGGTAATCGTGCCGACAGGTTTCTTGTTCGATTGATTATCGACCACCGGAATACATCCGCAATCGTTTTCAATCATCATTCGCGCCACTTCCTGCAAACTCGAATCCGGTGTGCAGCAAGCCGGATTTTCCGACATAACTTCTCTTACCTGCATTATCTTCCTCCTTGAATTAACTAAATGTGAAGCGAATTAATACGCTTACTTAGAGTTTATAAAGAGAAGCAATTATTATTCCCCAACCGATACAAAGAAACCGGAAATCGTCGTTCGATACTCTCAAAATGATAACGGCTGCCTCCGCCTAAATCCGAAAAATTGTTTCTTCACCGAATCATTTCGATTTCTCGTAACCCGCCGGTTTTGGGAATTTCAGCCGGAAATTGTATCATTGAAAGATACTTAAACCGTCAAAACGGAAATTATAATGCATATCCCGATTGTCTTTGCCGCCGCGGTCGAAGTCGGCGTCATCTTTGACTTGTTTCTGATGATTGTTTTCGCCAAGCTTCTGGCGGAAATCTTCGAGCGTCTGCGGCAGCCTGCCGTCGTCGGCGAAATCCTGGCGGGAATTTTGATTGGACCGAGCCTGCTCGGCTGGGTTCAGCCGTCGGAAGTTATCGGCGTGCTGGCGGAAATCGGCGTTATTTTTCTGCTTTTTATGGTCGGTTTGGAAACAAAGCCGCAGGCGATTTTAAAAGTCGGAATGAAAGCGGCAATCGTCGCCGTGCTGGGCGTAATTATCCCGTTCGCGGCGGGCTACTTGATAATGTTTTTGACCGGCAGAAGCAATATCGAAGCGATGTTTCTAGGCGCGGCGCTGGTCGCCACATCGGTCGGCATCACGGCGCGCGTGCTTTCCGGAATGAATTTATTGGACGCGGAGACGGCGCGAATCATTCTCGGCGCGGCGGTGATTGACGACATTCTCGGACTGCTGATTTTAGCCGTCGTCAAAAGCATCAGTACGACGGGCGTCAATTATCTGAGTCTTGCCGTCACCGCCGGCTTGGCAATCGGATTTACGGTGCTCGTGGCGGGCTTAATCGCTCCTTTTCTGACGCGAATCGCGCCGAAAATCCAGCGTCTCAGAATCGGCGATTCGTTATTTATTTTTGGTTTGATACTCTGTCTGGGGCTTTCGGTCGCGGCGGCGTATATCGGCGTGGCGGCGATTATCGGCGCGTTTCTGGCGGGAATGGCGCTGGCGGAAAGCGCCGAGGACAATCACGAGATGCACCGGCAGACGCGCGGCTTAACGGAATTTCTCGTGCCGTTTTTCCTCGTCAATATCGGGATGCAGTTAAAGCTCGAAATCTTTCGCGACGCTTCCGTCATCGTTTTGGCTCTGGTCGTCACGCTGGCTGCCGTTGTAACCAAGCTCGTCGGCTGCGGGCTTGCCGCGCTCGATTTAGGCTGGCGGCGAGCCGGACAAATCGGGATGGGAATGGTGCCGCGCGGCGAGGTCGGCGTCGTCGTCGCGCAAATCGGGCTGACGCTGGTGACCGTCGAAGGCACGCGCGCCATCGACGACAATCTTTTCGGCGTGATTCTTTTTATGGCGGTGGCGACGACGCTGATTGCGCCGCCGTTTATCAAGATGTTGTTTGCCGGTGAAGATGCCGCCGATAATAAAATCGACACGGACGACGCGGGCGGGAGTTTGCCCGAACGCCTTTCGCCGCTCGGGTGAAAGGCGTTTACGAATTACGGATGATTGAAGAAACTCAAACGCTTGAATTTAATCGACCATTCGTAATTCGTAATTCGTAATTTCGCAATTGTTTTTGCAACGCTCGTTTCGGGTTCTGTAATCATAGACACGAAGAAGGTAAGCTTATGCGTTTCAAATTTTACATTTTCGTTTTAGTAGTTTTAGCGTTTGGTTGGAGTAGTTTTGTGCCGGCGCAGCCGGTCAAGCCGGCGGCACGTTCGATTACGGTTGTTACCGAGCCTAACGCGATTGTCTGGATTGACGACATCCGGCGCGGCGCGACCGATGCGAGCGGAAAGCTTCTTGTCAAGACCGTTCCGGGCGGCATCAGAAAACTCCGCGTTCGCGCCGAAGGCTTTAAAGAAGCTGCGCAGACTCTGACCGCCGCGCAGAAAGGCGAAATAAAAGTCGCGCTCGTTAAAACCACCGACGAAGCCGAACTCGCCTTTCAGCAAGCCGAAGCGGCGACAATCATTGACCGCGAAAAATCCGTCGAGCTTTACCGCAAAGCCGTCAAACTCCGCCCCGGATTTGCCGAGGCGCAGCTCGGCTTGGCGCGCGTGCTTTCGGATAACAACGATAATGAAGAGGCTTTGAAGACAATCCGCGAAGCCAGAAAAATCAAGCCCGTTTACCCGGAAGCGTCCGCCGTCGAAGGCAGAATTTATCGCTCCGAAGGCGACGACGAAAAAGCCGTCGTCGCTTTCAAAAGAGCTATCCGGGAAGGCAAAGGCTTTCAACCGGAAGCGCACACGGGATTAGGTTTGCTTTACAAGGAAAGAGCCGAAGGTTTCGGCTCGGAAGGCGATTTGGAACAGGAAAAAACCAACTACGACCTCGCCGCCGCCGAATTCAAAATAGCTCTGCAACAGCTTTCGGGCGCGCCCGACGCGGAAATTGTTTACCAGATGCTCGGCGTCTCTTACGAAAAACAGCAGAAATACGCCGAAGCCATCAGGATTTACGAGGAATTTCTGCGCGTTTTTCCCGACAGCACGGAAGCCAGCGCCGTCCGCTCGTTCATCGTGCAGGCGCAGAAACAGATGAAAGAGCAATAAAAGTGAGAAGTGATAAATGATAACTGAAAAAAGATTTTAATTATCAGTTATCAGTTATCACTTCTTTTCACATTTTAGCTTTCAAAAAATCCAACACGATTCGATTGTATTCGCGCGGGTTTTCCATATTCAGATGATGGCTCGTGCCAGCGATAACTTCTTTTTTTGCGCCGCCGATTTTCGTCGCCAGCGTGTCGGCAATTGTGAGAATGAACGAAAGGTCTTTGTCGCCGACGATGACCAGAGCCGGCGCTTTTATTTCCGAAAGACGGTCGATAGTCATCTGTTTCGACCACGTTAAAGGTATCGGTTCGGGCGTCGGTCCCCAATATTTGTAATTGTCGATGAGCATCTGTTCGCTGCGGCGGCGAAATTCAGCGTTGGTTTTTCCGGCGACGAAAAACGGGTGTTTCATCCACATCTCGATTGCCGTTTTCATTCCTTTTTCATCCGCCGCTTGGTAAACGGCTGCCGATTGCGCGCTGCGCGGTGATTTGTCGCCTCTTAAACCCGACCCGCTGAAAACCAGTTTTTCGACCATTTCCGGATGTTCGAGCGCGAAATCGGCGGCAATCATTCCGCCTAAGGATGAGCCGACGAACGACGCTTTTTCGATTTTCAGGAATTTGAGCAAAGCGTATAAATCATCGACGTGAGAGAAAGCGTTTTGAGGAAAATCCGACTTGTTAAAGCCGCGCAAATCGTAGCGCACGACGCGGAAATTTTTCGCAAACTTTTTAAATTGGTCGTCCCACATACGGCTGTCCGCCAGCCCGCCGTGAATAAAAACGACCGCGCGTCCCTTTCCGGCGGTTTCGTAATACAGCCGACCGCCGCCGACTTCAGCCATTCCCGACGTTGCGGATTTGTCTAATGCTTGACTGCCGACGGTCAGCATTTGAAATAAAATCAAAGTCCCGACCGCCATCAATAACTTGCCGCTCAAATATCGTGTTCTGCTCATAATTTCTCCAATTAAATCTGAATTCTAAGCAAACTTTGTCGAAAGGAAAACTTTATGTTTCAAACGGGAAATTGCCTGGCAGAAGCTTACCTTTTTCTTAATTCCTTAATGCGTCTTAAAAGCTGCGGCGCGAGCTTCATCGTCTGAAACAGCGAGCCGGTCGCAAAATACTTGGCGAAACCGCGAAAAGTTTTGACGGCTTCGGGCGAATAGGGAAGCCACCAGGCGTTCGGCAGAATGGCGAAACGGTTGACGTGAATGTGCTGCGGCTGGACGAGTTCCAGCAAGCCTTGTTTGCCGTGCGTTCTGCCGTAACCGGAATTTTTGAAGCCGCCCCACGGCGTTTGCCCGATGCCGTGCGTGTATAAAACTTCGTTGACGCAGACCGTTCCGGCTTCGATTCGTTCGGCGACTCGCTTTCCTTTCGTCAAATCTTTTGTCCAGACGCTTGCCGTCAAGCCGAATTCGCTGTCGTTCGCCAGTTGAATCGCTTCTTCTTCGGTTTTGAAAACGGCAATCGGCAGCGTCGGACCGAAAGTTTCCTCCCGCATCGCGCGCATCGAATTGTCGGCGTTTCCGATGACGGTCGGCTCGAAAAACGAGCCTTTAAATTTCGCGTTGCGCTTGCCGCCGGTCAGGATTTTCGCGCCTTCTTCCATAAAGCTTTCGACGTGGTCTTCGACCAGTTTCAATTGCCTTTCGCTCGACATCGCGGCGATGTCGGTCGATTCGTCGCTGCCGTAGTTTTGCCGCAGTTTTTTTGTTTTTTCGACAATCAGATTCGTAAAATCTTCCTTGATTGATTCTTCGACGTAAAGCCTCTCGACCGACGAGCAGGATTGACCGGAATTGCAGAACGCGCCCCAGATTGCCGCTTCCGCCGCGAGATTCAAGTTGGCGTCTTTGAAAACAATCATCGGGTCTTTGCCGCCGAGTTCGAGCACGACCGACGTTAAATGTTTCGCCGCCGATTCGGCGATTTTTTTGCCCGTTCCGACGCTGCCGGTAAACATAATTTTATTGACGCCCGCATCGACCAGCGCCGCGCCGGTTCTGCCGTCGCCCGTTAAAACCTGCACGATATTTGCGGGCAAACCGGCTTTTTTAAAAATCTCGCCGATTTTCAAACCGATAAAAGGCGTCAGCTCGCTCGGCTTCAGAATCACCGTGTTTCCCGCCAGCAGAGCCATCGCCGTCTCGCCCAGAGGAATGGAAAAAGGATAATTCCACGCCGGGATAATGCCGACCACGCCCAAAGGTTGATAAACGATTTTCGAATAGCGTCCCAAAGCCGCGTAAAGACCGATATTGATTTTTTCGGGCTTGAGAATTTTCGCCGCGCTGCGCGCAAAATACCGCATTAAATCCAGAACGGGCGCGATTTCCATCGAAAGCGCTTCGGCGACCGGCTTGCCCGATTCGTCGGAAATCAGGCGCGCGATTTCTTCCATTTCCGCCAGAATCACTTCGCGGGCTTTCATCACTATCCGAGCGCGTTCTTTATACGAAGTTTCGCGCCATTGCAGAAAAGCCGCGCGCGATTTTTCGACGGCAATTTTGACATTTTCGGCGGAAGTCGCCGGAACTCTGCCGATTTCTTCGCCGGTGGCTGGATTGCAGGAAATGATTTCTTCGTGTTTGGTCGGAAATGAAAGAACTGCGCTCATAATTTCTCCTATTGGTCGTCTTTCGCCGATGATTTCGTGCGTTTTTCGGTTTTGATGACAAAACCTTTTTCCGGTGTTTTCCGGTTATATTGCAGACGCGAAAATTCGTACACGCTCGTATTGTTTTCGCCGTAAATTTCCTTTTCCGATTCGATGGTCAAAACGTCGGCTTTAAACGATAGAATCAGCGTTTCGTTGTCTATCGCCTCGTTTATTATTATTTCCGGGCTGACCATTGAAATGTTTTCCAGGCAAAGCGAAAGCGGCACGGATTTCTTTTTAATCAAACGCAGATTCGCGCCGAGTCGGAGCCAGACGAGCGCAAACGCCTCGCTCGCGCCGCATTGCCCGCAGGCGTTGCAATTGCCCATCGCTTCGGTCAAAACGACGAGATAAACCTGATTATTTTTGACGGTCGCGTCAATCAATTTAAAACCGGCGGGCGATGCGGTGCATTCGCGCGCGTCCAGATTGCGTTTGTATTCTCCGGCGGCGACGTAAGGACAGCCCGCCACGTCCCGGCTTAAGTTAATCGTCGTGCTGGCTTTGCCTTTCGTCACGACGATTCCGCCCGTTTTGTTGCCGCGCAAGCTGATTTTTTGCGCCGCCGTTTGCGCCGAAACGCAATTCAAAAACAGGAAAAATAATAAGCTGAAGATTATTGTTCGCATAAAATTTCGGAATATTTTCAAGCCGTCTGAAATTGCAATATAAGCGGAAACGCGGGCGGTGATAAAGCGTGTTTCTTAAGTTGGCTAACACGCTCCGTCACCGCCCGCTTTCTGCCTTCGTGTTAAATTTATTTTCAAAAATTAGTTGGAAAGATAACATATTTTCGCCTGTTCGGGCACGAATACTCTATTCGATAGCCGCAGGCAAACGGATTCTTCCAAAAAATATTTGCCTGGTTAAATGAGATATTGACAGGTTATTTTCAGAATGTTATTCTGGAAAAGGTTAAAAATTCAGAATGATTAATGATATTGACAAACAAATACTGAACATTGTTCAGAAAGATGCGCGAATTTCCAATGCGGAAATCGCGCGACAGGTCGGGCTTGCGCCGTCCGCCGTGCTGGAGCGCGTGCGCAAGCTGGAAGAGCGCGGCGTGATTCGCGGTTACGAGACGAAAATTGACGCCACCGAGGTCGGTTTCGGTCTGACGGCGTTTGTTTTCGTGCGCACGAGCGTCTGCGGCGAGCTTGACGAAACGCTGGCGCAGATTCCCGAAGTTTTGGAGGTTCACGACGTGGCGGGCGAAGATTGTTATTTGCTGAAAGTTCGCGCCGAAAACACGGACGAACTCGGAAATCTTTTGCGCGAGAAGTTAAAACCGATACCCGAAATTATCTCGACGCGGACGACCGTAGTGCTTAAAACTATTAAGGAAACGACGGCTTTGCCGCTCAATAAGTTAAACGAAGACTCAACCGCCGACCCGAAAAGGCGCGGCAAAAAAGACAAATGAAATCTTAAAGACTAAGGGGTTTTTTAGACATGCAGGGACAGGCAATTATAACAAAAACAAATTATTCGAGCCGACGCAACGTGATTTTACTGGTGGCGGCGTTTGCGGCGGTTTATATTTTCTGGGGTTCGACCTATCTGGCAATCAAATACGCGATTGAAACGCTGCCGCCGTTTCTGATGGCGGGCGCGCGTTTCATTTTTGCGGGTTCGATTCTTTACGTCTGGGCGCTGGTTTCCAAAGATTACGAAAAGCCGAGCGCGGCGCATTGGAAAACGAGCTTTATCGTCGGAACGCTTTTGCTTTTGGGCGGCAACGGCGGCGTCGTTTTCGCTGAACATTATATTTCTTCGAGCCTTGCCGCCCTGCTCGTAGCTACCGAGCCTTTCTGGATTGTTCTGCTCGGCTGGCTCTGGCTGAAAGGCGCGCGTCCGAACCTGAAGGTCGCGCTCGGACTGGTCATCGGTTTTCTCGGCGTCTGGCTTTTAATCAGCGGTCAAAACACGAGCGGCACCGGCGCCGGAGCAGCGTCGGCAGGCGACTCGATGCAGATTATTAGCACGATTGCTATAATCGCGGCGGCGTTTTCGTGGGCGGTCGGCTCGATTTACGGTCTGCGCTCGCCGGTTCCGAAATCGTCTTTATTGACGGCTGGAATGCAGATGATTTCCGGCGGCTCGGTTCTGCTTCTGGTTAGTTTATTGTTGGGCGAATGGTCGAAATTCAGCCTCGCCGAAGTTTCGGCAAATTCGTGGTTCGGGCTGATTTATTTAATCATTTTCGGCTCGCTCATCGGCTTTACCGCTTACAGCTGGCTTTTAAAAAACGCGCCGCCGGCGATGGTTGCGACTTACGCTTACGTCAATCCGGTTATCGCCGTTTTTCTCGGCTGGCTCATCGCGAATGAATCTTTTACCGGACAGATGCTGCTCGGCGCGAGCGTCATTGTCGGCTCGGTCGTGCTGATAACTTCGCAGAATAAAGAAAAAGAAGAAACGCTTCCGGAAAATGAAATTCACGAATCGCAGATTCCGCCGGAAAACAGCCGGGCTTTATCGGCTTCGGCTTAAAATAAAAAAGCGCGTTTAATTTGACGCGCTTTTTTATTTTAATTTTCATTTCCAATCGAAATCTTTTTCGGAAACGCGGGAAACCATACGGAATCTTCAAGTTCGCCCGCCTCATTAAAAAAACTGATTTCGTCGTATTCATTGCAAATCCAGACTTCTTTCGCGCCTTTTTCAAAATAAAGCGAGCGTTTCGTTTCCATTTCCCGGTTCGTGTTGCTCATCGAAACAACCTCGACGCAGATTTCGGGAGCAATCGAAGCGTCGGTTTCGTTCTTAATTTTCTGGATAATTTCCATCGAAGCCCAGGCAGCATCGGCGACTTTCGTTCCTTTACTGGTGCGAATCGCGCATTCAACCATTGCTATACCTTCCGGGCGCATTGCCTTCATTAAAGAGGAAATTTCGCCCTGATAAATTGAATGCCCGATTTTGACCGGATTCATAATGATTTCTCCGTATTCGTTTGTCTCGATTTTGAAAGGCAAATCCCGCAAACTCGGATGATTTATAACTTCCGCCCAATCCATAATTTCACCTCTGGAAAATCAACCGCAGACATTTTACCGGCATTTATCTGCGGTTGATTTTCTTAATTCAACATTTGCTCGACGACGCCGTAACTCGCCTGCAAAGCGTCACTTAGCTTGCTCGCGTCGGTTCCGCCGCCTTCCGCCATATCGGGTTTGCCGCCGCCGCGACCGCCGACCAGCGGCGCGATTTCCTGCACGATGCGCCCGGCTTTCACCTTTCCGGTCAAATCGTCGGACACGCGCACGATAAACGACACTTTGTCTTCTTCGCTGCGAGCCAGAACGACGACGCCGGATTTCAGTTTTGCCAGCAGCGTGTCGGACAAATGCCGCATTCCGCCTTTGTCCAAGCCTTCGACGATTTTCGCCAGCACTTTGACGCCGTTGATTTCCTTCGCTTCGTCGCCGTTTGCCGAAGCCGCCCCGATTGCGCCGGTCGCAATCTTCATCTTCAATTCTTCGACTTCGCGGCGCGTGCGTTTCAATTCTTCCTGCAATTTTTCGATTGCCGCCGGTAGCTGGTCGCGCTGCGTGCGCAAAACGCCGAGCGATTTTTCGATTAATTTTTCGTCTTCTCGGAAACGCTCGAACGCGTCGAAGCCCGTAATCGCGCGGATGCGGCGCACGCCCGAAGCAATCGCCTCGTCCGAAACGATTTTAAAACTGCCGATGTCGCCCGTCGCGCGAACGTGCGTTCCGCCGCAAAGCTCTTTCGAGAAAACGCCTTCGCCGACGCTCAAAACGCGCACGTTCGCGCCGTATTTTTCGCCGAAAAGCGCCACCGCGCCGGTGCGCATCGCTTCTTCAATCGCCATTATATTTGTCTGCACAGGCTCGTTCTGCAAAATATAGCGGTTGACCAAATCCTCGATTTCCTTAATTTCGGCTTCATTCAAAGGCTGATAATGCGTGAAATCAAAGCGCAGATAATTCGGCGCGACGACCGAACCGGCTTGCTTGACGTGCGTGCCGACAACTTCCTTCAAAGCCGCGTGAACCAGATGCGTCGCCGTATGATTTCTCCGCGTCGCATCGCGTTTTTCCGTATCAACCGTCGCCGTCACAATATCGTTGACTTTGATTGCGCCCTTTTCGACTTTCGATTTATGCAGAATCAAACCCGCGACGGGCGAAAATGTATCGAGAACTTTAGCTTCAAAGTTGTCTCTCAACTCTTCTTTATAATCAAACAAAACATCTAGTTTCTCTTCTTTTGTAACAGTTTTTCTTAAATTGCCGCTATCACCAACTTGTCCGCCGGATTCAGCATAAAAAGGCGTTTGGTCAAGAACAATCAAACCTTCTTCGCCTTCTGCAAGTTCTTCAATTTCCTGTTCGTTTTTGAGCAAAGCGACGACTTTCGCATCTTTAAACTGCGTTGTTTCGTAGCCGTGAAATTGATTCGCGCCGACTTTTTCCGCAATTTCGTGATAAATCGGGCTAACTACCGATTTACGCTCGGTTTTACCGACCGCGCTCTGCGATTGAATTTCCTGCAAAGCCCTGTCAAATCTTTGGTTAAAATCGTCTTCGCCGAGTTCGATTCCTTTTTCTTCCAATTTGATTCGCACCAAATCGCGTGGCGTTCCGAAAGTGTCGTAAAGTCTGGCAAATTCTATAAAATCAGCTTCATCGTTTTTCGCAAAAAATTCATCGAGTTTCTGTAACCCGACCGTCATCGTATTGCCGAATCGCTCTTCTTCGAGCCGCACCATTTTGCCGATAAATTCGCGCTGCGTTTCGAGTTCGGGATAAGCTTCGCGCATATGTTCGACGACGAAATCGCAAACCTTGTTGAAAAACAAATCGTTGAAACCTAAATGCTCGCGCCCGTGATAAATCGCGCGGCGCATAATTTTTCTGAGAACGTAAGCGCGTCCTTCGTTGCCGGGCAAAATTCCGTCGGCGATTGAGAAAGCGGTCGCTCTCGCGTGGTCTGCAACAACGCGCATCGCAAAGCCTTCCTGTGATTCATACACGTATTTTTTGCCCGCCAGCTCGGCGATAAAATTGATAATCGGTTTGATGAGCGAAGTTTCATAATTTGAATGAACGCCTTCCATCACGACCGTTATTCGTTCGAGTCCGCCGCCGGTATCGACCGACGGCGCGGGCAGTAGCTCAAGCTTGTAAACGCCTTTTTCCGTCTCGACGCGGTTATACTGCATAAAGACGAGATTCCAGATTTCCATCGTCAAATCGCCTTCGTCGGCGTTGACCAAATCGGCGCGGTTTTTTTCGGGGTTTTCCGGCTCGTCGCCGAGATAATAATTGATTTCCGTATTCGGTCCGCAAGGTCCGGTGTCAGCCATCTGCCAGAAATTATCTTTCCGGGAAAAAGGCAGAACGCGTTCGGGCTGCGCGCCCATCGCAATCCATAAATCGCGCGCTTCCGTGTCGGCGGCAACTTCGTCGTCGCCCTCGAAATACGTGAACCAGAGGCGATTGATGTCGAGCTTTAATTCATTGGTGAGAAAATCCCAGGCAAACTCAATCGCTTCTTTTTTGAAATAATCGCCGAACGAAAAATTGCCGAGCATCTCGAAAAACGTGTGATGCCGCGCCGTTTTTCCGACTTCGTCGAGGTCGTTGTGCTTGCCGCCGGCGCGGATGCATTTCTGCGATGAAACGGCGCGTTTGTAATCGCGTTTTTCGTTGCCGAGAAAAACGTCTTTGAACTGATTCATTCCCGCGTTGGTGAATAAAATCGTCGGGTCGTCCGGCGGGAAAACCGGGCTGGAATGGACAATTTTGTGCCCGCGTTCATTAAAATATTCAATAAATTTTTGTCTGACTTCGTTTCCGTTCATAAAAGTAAAAAAAGTGCTTTAAAGATAAAGAAAAATTCTAGCACAAAGCGATATGCAAAGCATTTGACAACAAAATACCGGCTTATTCACGGTTAAATGATTTGTTCCAAGATTGATTCGCCCGCCGAAAAGTCGCCGCTCGTCCAATGCCATTTTTCGTAAAGTCTGAGCCGACCGTCAGACAAAACTTCCGGCGTCGAGCGGCATTTTCCGGTCATTAATTCGCCCCGTTTATTCAGATGCCGGTAGCGCATTTCGAGCGAATCGTCCGGCAAAACTTTGGCAATCAAGTTGCCGAAAACAATCTCGCCGCCCGCGTATTCCGCCCAGACCAGTTTGTCTTGCTGATGATAATGAAACGTCGTATCCTGAGAAACTTCGCCGGTTTCGGAATTGGCGACGGATTTGAAAGTGCGGTTGTCGTAATTGATTTTATTCATTTATTTAACGCAAGGGCGCAAAAAAGCAAAGGCGCAAGGATAGAAAAAACGCTTTTTTTGATTTAAATTTCCTTTGCGTCCTTATCGCCTCGCGGCTTTGCGTTAAAAATCATTCCGATTCAAAATCTTTGTTTGAAATCTCGCGCATTTTGCCGCTCACCAAATCGTAAGAAAAACCTTGCCGCAAAAGGAAATCGTAAAATTTTTTCGTGTCTTCGCGCGTTTCGGGTTTGCCCTTTAAACGGATGCGTTTTTTGATTGCCGCTTCGACCAAACCGGCTTCGGGCGTTTCTTCAAAAACTTTTTCGAGCGCGGCGTCGGCGGTTTCTTTCGGAACTTTTTTGAGCGCCAGCTTTTGCTGCAAAATTCTTTTGCCCTGCGGTTTCTGGCGGATTTTCGAGGCGGCGAAATCCTTTGCAAACTGCTCGTCGTTCAAATACCCGTATTCTTCGAGTTTCGCAATCACGTCATCGACAATTTCTTCGTTCGTCCAGTTTTTTTCCAGCAGGCGTTCACGTAATTCGGCAATCGAGCGCCATTTGAAGGTCAGCAGGCGAATGGCGCGGTCGAACGTTCGCCGTCGCGCCTTCTCGATGTCTTTAATCTCGCGCGGCTCTTCCGCGTCCTCGCCGAAATTTTTTCGCTTCCAGTTGTTTCGCAGCATTCTTTATATAATTATACCGCTAAACGCGCGAAAAAGACGGATTTGGAAAACGACCGCGGAAACGTGTAAGGTAAAACTTAAATATGTTAATCGAACAAATCAAGCTGCACGAAAATTTCGGCTCGGCGCACCTCGCCGCGCGGCGCAACGTTCTGGTTTACCTGCCGCCCGAATACGGCTTGAATCCCGAACGCCGTTACCCGGTTTTGTATATGCACGACGGGCAGAATCTGATGAACCCGCAGGACGCTTTCGGCGGCGTCGCGTGGGGCGTGGATGAAACGGCGCAAAAACTTATTCTGGCGGGCGAAATCGAGCCGCTGATAATCGTCGGCATTTACAACGCGGGCGAAAAACGAATCGACGAATATACGCCCGTCCAAAGCACCGTCGGCAGGATGAAAGGTCACGGCGGCAAAGCCGATTTTTACGGGCGAATGATTATCGAGGAATTAAAGCCGTTTATCGACCGCGAATATCTGACGCGCCCGGAACGCGAATTTACCGGCATCGGCGGCTCAAGTTTGGGTGGTCTGGTCTCGTTTCATCTCGGTTTGAAGCGTCCCGACGTTTTCAGCCGCGTGGCGGTGATGTCGCCATCGGTCTGGTGGGCGAATAATCAGATTATCCGCGAAACGGCGAAAATCGGCGAGCGTCTGCCATTGCGAATCTGGCTCGACATCGGCAAGCGCGAAGGCTCGCGCATCAAGCATCAGGTGCGCGCGCTGAAAGAGATTTTATTAGCGAACGGCTGGCGAAACAATCTGGATTTCGCTTATCTGGAAATCCCCGGAGCGCGGCACGAGGAAACGGCTTGGGCGGCGCGTTTCGACCGGGTTTTGCGGTTTTTGTTTCCTGTCTTGCCGGGAGTTTAAAAGAAGAATTCGGCTGCGCTAAATCTTTCTTTTTTCGTTAATTTATGGACGGAATTTTAATCATCGACAAACCCGCCGGGATTACTTCGCACGACGTCGTCGCGCGCTGCCGCCGAATTTTAAAAACAAAGCGCGTCGGGCATACCGGAACGCTCGACCCGTTTGCGACGGGCGTGGTCGTGATTCTGGTCGGCAAGGCGACGCGGCTCGCGCAGTTTCTGGACAAAGACCGGAAAGAATATGAAGCGGTCGTGCGTCTGGGTTTTGAAACCGAGACGGGCGACCGGACGGGCGAATTACGAATTACGAATTACGAATTACGAAATGTTTCCGACGCCGAAATCGAAAATGTCTTAAAAGATTTTCGCGGCGAAATCCAGCAAACGCCGCCGATGTATTCCGCCAAAAAAGTCGAAGGCAAAAAGCTTTACGAACTGGCGCGCAAAGGCATCGAGATTGAGCGAAAACCGATAAAAATTACGATTTACGAACTGGAATTAATCGAAAGCGGTCAGCCGGAAAACGAAGACCAAATTTCAAATTTCAAATTTCAAAACGAAGACCGGGCTTCGCGGCTTGAACCGCAGAGCAGGCTTCGCGGCTTAGACCGAACCGTTCGCGTCGTTTGTTCAGCCGGAACTTACATTCGCACTTTGGCGGAAGACATCGGCAGAAAGCTGGAAACCGGAGCGCATCTTGCCGAATTGAGAAGAACGCGGGCGGGAAAATTTGATTTGTCGCAAGCCGTGACGCTGGAAAAATTGGAAGAAATCGCCGCCGCCGATAGGCTCGCAGAAATTTTGATTGCGATGAACGAAGCCTTGTCGCATCTGCCGGAAATCAAGCTCTCGGACGAAGAAATCAGAAAAACGCAAAACGGTCTGAAACTGAGATTCGGCGCGGCGGAAACGAGCGATAATCAGCCGTTTCGGCTGACTGACAAAAGCGAAAATCTGATTGCCGTCGGTTTTTACAGCGAAGCGGAAAAAATTATTCAACCGAAAGTGGTTTTGGTGTAAAATCTTATACGGTTACGAGTTATGAGTTTCGAGTTATTTATTAAATCAGTCATTCGAAACTCGAAACTCAAAATTCGAAATTCAAAATTATTACAGCCATTATGAAAAAAAGATATTTAGCGGCGGGCGCGGCGGTCGGCACAGTCGGCGGTTTAATTGCTTTGAAAATGTTGACGCGGGCGCGTGAGGTTAATTGGGACGACGTTTCCGAGCTTGTCCCGCACGCGGCAAATTCGCATTTCGTGGATGTTGACGGCTTGCATCTGCATTACCAGCAATTCGGCGAGCGCAGCGCGCCGGTTCTGATTTTGATTCACGGCTACACGGCTTCGACCGCCGTCTGGCGGACGGTTGCGCCGCAATTTGCCGAGCGCGGCTTTCAGGTTATTGCGGTCGATTTAGTCGGTTTCGGATATTCGAGCAAGCCTTCGTGGTTCGATTATTCGATTGAGTCGCACGCGCGCGTCGTTTCGCGGTTTATGAATCGTCTCGGCATCGGCAAAGCGACCGTCGTCGGCAGCTCTTACGGCGGCGCGGTCGCTTCGACGCTCGCGCTCGATTACCCGGAACGAGTCGAAAAACTGGTTCTGGTCGGCTCGGTCTGCAACGACGACGCGAAACGACATCCGGTTCTGCGGCTGGCGAAACTGCCGGGAATGGGCGAAATCATCTCGGCATTTTTGAACGATTCGCCGCGCTTTGTCCGCTACCGCCTGCAAAACACGCTCGCGCCCGCCAATCATCATTTGATAACCGACGAAAGAATCCAGGCGATTCGCCGACCTTTAAAGGCAAAGGACGCGCATCATTCGGTTTTGATGACGGCGCGCAACTGGAACGCCTGTCGCATCGAGCAGGACGCGCAGTTTATCAGCCAGCCGACGCTGCTCGTCTGGGGCGAAAACGATACGATTATCCCGATTCAAAACGGCTATAAACTGCACGACGCGATTCTCAATTCGCGGCTCGTCGTTTTCAAAGACTGCGGTCACGTGCCGCAGGAAGAAAAGTCGGAAAATTTTGTCGCGGTCGTGGCGGAATTTGCCAAGGACAAAAAAGGCAGAATCGCCGCCCGTGAAAACGACCAGATGCGGACGGACGCCAACAGGTAATTCAGGTAAATTCATTTTAATTTATTATCAGCGAACAAGCGGTTATAGCTCTGGATTAATAATACAAAAAAACTTAGGAGGTTATTTCAGATGCGTTTTTTACTGAGCCTCGTAATCGCTTGCGGCGTCGCCTGCCAATCGTTCGTTGCCGCCCAGATTACGCTTGTTCCGCCGTCGGACAAATATCCGCAGGACTTCGAGAAGATAACAAAATACGCCGCACGCGGCGAGTGGAAAGTCGAAGTTCCGGTCAAAAGGGAAGCGGGGCGCGTCAGCCCGCAGGCGCTTCGTTTAAGCGTGCCGTCGCCCTTTACGGCGGGCGGCGATTCGATAACCGAAAATTCATTGCTGACGACCACGCCGCAGTCTTCGATTTATCGTTTTAAATATCTCGATATTTCCGCCGACACCAAGCCCGCGTTTCCGTTTCGCTACGTCGAAGTCGATTGGAATACGGAAGGCGCGCCGCGCGGTCCGAACGGCTCTTTCAGCACGCCGCATTATGATTTTCATTTCTATCTGAAAGACCGCGCCTATGTCGAAAAGCGTATGGAATGTATGACGGTCGGGAAAACCTGCGATTCACAGAAAACCGGTTATGCGCAGATGCAGCATTTTATGGATTTGCCGCCCGACCGCTTTATACCGGAAAAGTATTTTCCCGACGTTGACAGCTCGATTGCGGCGATGGGAATGCACAATCTGGACGGCAGCTTTGATTACACCGTCGATAATGTCAACCACAATCCGGTTATCATCTACGGCACGTTTGACGGCGAGCTGGCGTTTCTGGAAGTTTCGATGACGCTTTATGGATTTCAGGACGCGATAAAAGCGGCGCGGAAAGGGCAGAAAATGACCTGGAATATTCTCCAGCCGAAAGCTTACGCATATCCCTGGTGGGCGACGAAGGTGAGTCTCGAATATCTTCCCGCAAGCAAATCTTTCGCTTTCGAATTCAACGGCTTTGAACCGAGAAAGGTCGAGGCGCGTTAAATCGTTTTATATTTGCCAATCGTTCAAAGATAAATAAATATTAAATTTGAAATTGCAAAGCAAACAAGATAGGAGTATGTTGCTTTTGAAGATATTCTTCAACTCATTTAATAAACAACAAAAAGGAGATAAATTATGCCTACCAACGAACAGGATGTCGCCAATTCAGTCAAATCGGGAAACTTTAATCTATCGGAACTCCAAGCGAGTTTTTCCGCCGATTCCGAATCACTTACCAGTCTGGTCAACGTCACGGATTGGGGAGTGTGTTATAGCTCGGGGACGGGACAACTGAGCGGGTTTGCGACAATCACTTCAAATAATTCGAGCAATCCGATAACCGGACTCGGAATGCTGGTTTATTCAGGCGACGGAACGAAGATGTACTGTCTGCAATATAATAACGGCTATAGCGATATTACTATATACGCTTCGGTCGGCACGCAGCTGTATAACACGTCATTCGGCAATCAGGCGTTGTGCGTCATCTATGGCTGGACAAATAGCGGAAGCTTTTATATTCCGCAGACGCTGACTATCGGCTCGTGCTAGCAGATAAGAAATTCAAGTAAAAAGCTAAAGAACAAGGCAATAAGGCAAAAGGTAAGAATTAAATCAATTCCTTACTTTTGCCTTTTGCCTTTTACCTTTTACCTTTCACCTTGTTGCCTTTCTTTTCAATTTGCGAAAATCAAAGCCTCGTCGCGGCACTTTGCAAAACCGGATTTTGTAAAAGCGCCGTCAATACGAGGCTTTTCTTGTTTTTCTCAAACGGCGCGGGCATTGCACTCTCGTTTGGCGGAGTTAAAACAATTTCGCCGGCGAGCGCGCAATGCAAAGCATCGTTTCGGTCTGCGCGCTTTATTTTGAGTTCAAAAGCGAAATTACAGAAACGAGGACAATTTTATGAAAATGACGGCTTCCGAAAAAATCGCCGGAGTTTTTGAAATCGCCGGTTATCTCTGGCTGCTGCCTTCGACGATAAGTCTTTTATACCCGTTAATATTTTTCATCGGCTCTTTGATTGGGGCTTCCGTGCCGAGCTTATTACTTTCGGCAATTCCTTTTTTATTGTTCGGCGCGGGCGCGTTTTTGCCGGTTCAATATTACCGGCATTCGCGCGGCTTGCTCGGCGCGGAAAAAATCACCGCGCTCCGGGTCGGGACGCTCGTTTTTAATTTGTTGTTTTTACTGCCGTCCGTTTACGGGTTTTACTCGGTTTCCGCAGACCGACGACATTATCAACGCTCCGAACAGGACATTTTTATTTTCGCCTGGGGCTTGCTTATCGTGTGGTGGTCGGCGGCGGTTTTGTTGTCGATAACGGCGCTGATGAGCCAGTTTAAAAATCAGAAATACCGATAATGCCCGGTGATTTTCCAGTTGAACAGGGCGTCTTCGGCTTTCGCGCCGCCGCCGATGTTGTGAATGATTAAATATCTTCCGGTCGCTTCGTTCCAGAGGTTTGAAACCAAGCCGATATGCGTCATTCCCTTGCCGTCGATATCCCAGCTGACGATGTCGCCGGGTTTATAATCGGCGGCGCGTCGCGTTATTTCCAGCGCTTTGCCGCGGCGCGCGAAAAAGGTTTGCAGATTCGGAACTCTCCGGTGGTCGATGTTCGGGTCGGGTTTCGGCAAGCCCCATTTTTTCGGATAACGGTCGAAGTTTGCCAGCATATCTTCGTGAACTTCTTTCTGCAAATCCATTCCCGCGCGGCGAAACGCGCGAATCACGACATCGGTGCAGACGCCCGTTTCCATCGGCACGTCGCCGTTCGGATACGTAAGCTCGACGTAAGCCGGGTCGTAAGTCTTCGTCAAGCCGGTTTGCTCAAACGCACTTTCGAGCAGTTTTTTGATTTCGGCGGATTCTACCTCACCGACTTTCGGCGCTGCGCCGCCGGACGCCGGAGCGATTCGGCGTTTGATAAACTGTGAATTCGACTCGCAGGCGAAATTAAAAAGCAGAAGAGTCAGCAGGCAAAACCGTAAAAAATTATTCATTACAAAAATCCCTTGAAACGAAAGATTTCCGCCAAACATTTTAGATGCATTCCGCAAAAAAGCAAGATGCTCTCCGCCAAAACAAACGTTTTCTAACCGCTGATTGTTCCCGCGATAATTCGAGCATAGAAACGCTTGACAAGCGGCATTTTTATAAGTATTCTCGGCAACCCGAAAAATATCGGGCGGGACGGAAATATTAAAGCTTGATGAAGGCGAGGCAAAAACTATGAACTTTGATTTGAAACGTGAATTATTGCGACATCTGGTCGCCGCTTTAGCTTTTCGCGCGAGGCTGGCTGTTTTGGACGCGCCGGAAAATTTCGCCGTCTTTAAAATTGATGAAAGTATCAGAACTCCGGCGGAGATTCTGGCGCATATGGGCGATTTACTGCAAGGCTCGCTTTACTTAATGAAGGGCGAGCTGGTTTATCTGAATTCGACTCCGCTGGCTTGGGCGGAAGAAGTAAAGAGGTTTTTCTCCGCCGCGCAAGCGTTCGATTCTTATCTGGCTTCGGATGCTCCGCTTAAGCAGCCGGTGGAGAAAATCACGCAAGGTCCGGTTGCCGATGCTCTGACGCACGTCGGACAAATCGTGATGCTGCGCCGCGCTGCCGGTTCGCCCGTTCGGGTTGAAAGTTATTTTACTGTTGAAATCGTTCCGGTTAAGATTCACAGCGAGTTTTTTCCGTTAAACGAGAAAGATTAATTGCTTTCAAGCGACTCAAAGCAGGAGACTGCCGCGCGAAAAAAAATCTTGACGTTTCGTCTTCGAATAGAGTAACTTCTTAATAGTTTCTCAGTTAATAGTCGGTCAGATTTTTCAAATCGTTTCATTCGTTATCCTATTAAACTTAAATTCTAAGGAGATAACCGAAGTATGAACAAATTTCGCGCAATCTTTGCGCTTTTAGGCTGTGCGGTAATCACTCTGGCTGTTTTCAGCATCAGCTATATCAGCAGTGCTCAATCTCTTAGACAAGATGAGCCCACAGGAACGAAAGAACCCATTATGGTCAGGGACGGCAGAGTCTGCGGAACTGACAGCGACCCGCGCAGAATCGCGGCGATGGAACAGGATTTTGCCGACCGACTGTCGCAGATGCGCGCTTCCGGCGACGACACTTCGAGCGTGACGGGCGGCGTCATTAACGTTTATTTTCACGTTATTCGGCGCGGCACGGGCGTGTCGAACGGCGACATCACCTCGACGATGATTAACAATCAGATTAACGTGCTCAATTCCGCTTACTCGCAGTGGGGCTGGCAGTTTAATCTCGTGACGGTGACGCGCACGACCAATTCGACGTGGTTCACCGGCTGTTACAGCTCGACCTACGAAAACCAGATGAAAAACGCGCTTCGTCAGGGTACGGCGGACGATTTGAACATTTATAGCTGTAGTCCTTCGAGCGGCATCTTAGGCTACGCGACGTTTCCGTCCGGCTATGCCGGCGCGCCGAAACGTGACGGCGTAGTCGTTCTTTATTCGTCGCTGCCGGGCGGCACTGCCGCGCCGTATAACGAAGGCGACACGGGAACGCACGAAGTCGGACACTGGATGGGTTTATATCACACCTTCCAGGGCGGCTGCGGCGGAAGCGGCGACAGCGTAGCGGACACACCGGCGGAAAAATCTCCGGCTTACGGCTGCCCGACCGGACGCAACACCTGCAATACGACCGGCAGTGACCCGATTGAAAACTTTATGGACTACACCGATGATTACTGTATGTTCAAATTCACTTCGGGACAGGACTCGCGTATGGATTCGATGTTTACGACCTATCGCTACAACAAGTAAAAACCGATTTCCCGGTTTAATCATTTGGGCGGAAAGTCTCTGGAGGCTTTCCGCTTTTTCGTTTTTTTAATCGGAAAAAGCCGTCGGCGAGATGGAAAAAGGCGTGTGCGAAGTAGAAACAGGCGCGTGCAAAGTGAAAATGGTTGTGTGCAAAGTAAAAATGAACGTGCGCGGAATGAAAACGAACGCCTGCGGAATGGAAATGAACGCCTGCCGCCTTAAAATACGCGCCTGCCGTTAGGAAATCCTATCTTTCAGCCACGTTTTTATATCCTCGCGCATCGGTTCGACGATTTCGTGCTTCGCGTTATAAAGCTTCGACTGGAAATTCGGCAGATACGAGGCGAGCTTTCCGGCAAAAGCTTTGTATTTTTCCAAAGGGTAAAACTCGTCGTCGTCGTTGTAGAGATAAAAAACGTCCGCTCTGGTCGGCTGGTATATTTCACTCGTCTCCAAATCACCGGGAATTCCGCCGGAAATCCCGATTACGCCGCGCGCAACATCGGGAAAAGTAAAAGCGAAACGAAAATTCAGCGCGCAGGCTTGCGAAAATCCGTAAAGATAAATTTTGTCCGGGTCGATCAAATCTTCGCCCGACAATTTTTCGATAATTTCGAGCACGAAATTGTGATGCAGCGCGATGGATTCCTGCGCCTTGTAATCGGTCAGCCAGCCGAAACCGACTTTGTAGCCGCTATCGGTCGGTCGAAAATGCTGGTGCGGCGCTTGCAGCGAAACAATCACGAAATCGTCCGGCGCGACGGCTCGCGCCTCGCGCATCATATAACGTTTGTGCGCGCCGTAGCCGTGCGCCGCGACGAGCAAAGGCGCGCGTTTTTCCGCCTTTTCGGGCACGAACAAATCGTAATAAAGATTGATTTCGGTTTTGATTGATAAATCGCGCAGCAGATTTTCCTGACTCATATTAAAAGTTTATCTCAAACAGAATAGACAGGATAGACCGGATTACACAAACAAAGAACGAAGAAAAATCGTCCGCCGGTGAACACAGCCGGACACGGCTAAGAAATAGATTTGAAATCCCGGTTTGAAACTTTAAATCGCCGCCTTCGCTTACTTATCTGTGTTAATCTGTGTTCATCTGTGGACGATTTCCCGTATGCAAAAATTTCTAAGCTGGCTTGACGACATCGCACGAGTGAATCACGAAAACCGGCTTGCCAAGTGGCTTGAGCGCACCGCCTTCGTTTTTCTGGTTTTGATGGTTTTGTCCGCGCCGCATTCGATTGCCGCGACCCAAACCTCCTGGATTCTGGGAATGCTGGCGTGGATAATTCGTCTTTTTCTCAAGCCGCGACCTGAATTTGTCCGCACGCCGCTCGACCTCGCGCTGTGGGCGTTTTTCGTTTGGTCGGCGCTGACCTGCGCTTTTTCCTACGCGCCCGATATTTCCGTTAACCAGCTGCGCGGCGCGGCGCTTTTTCTGATTTTTTATTTTGTCATCAACAACGTAAGGTCGCGGCGCGCCGTTTATTTTCTGGCTTTCGCCCTGATTTTTTCCTGTATGGTCAACGTTTTTCTGACGCCGGTTGAAAGAATCATCGGGCGCGGCGTGGAAATTCACGGCATTCGAGCCGAGAGCGCGCTGGCAAAAGCCCTGCTTTACGAAGGCGACACGCTTTTGGAAGCCAACCGGAAAAAAATCAAAACGCCCGAAGATTTGGTTGCGGAAATCGAGCGCAACGAAACCACGAAAGTCAGATTTTATCGCCCGGATTTTTATTTCGCGGTTGACGTCAAGCGCGAAAACCTGCTCGGCGGCGGAACCGCGCTGGAAAAGCTCGGCATCGAAAGCTGGAAAAAAAGCCGTAACTGGCGCTCGACCGGATTTTACGGGCATTGGACGACATACGCCGAAGTTTTGCAGCTTATCGCCTCGCTCGTCTTCGGACTTTTAATCGCTTTAATCGGCAGAAACAAATTTTTCAACACAAAGGCGCAGAGAGAATTAGAACAGGATGAACAGGATAAAAAGAAAACTTTCCTGCTCCGTTACTCCCTTACTCTCCTGCTTTTCTTCTGTCTCGGCGGAATGCTTTTCGCGCTGCTTTTGACGGCGACGCGGGCTTCGCAGGCGGCTTTTCTCGTTTCGGCTTTCGTCGTGGTTTTGCTGAACGGGAATCGACGAATGATGCTGGCGCTGGCGGCGATTGTGGTGCCGCTCATCGTCGGCGGATTAATTTTTTTACAGCAGAGCCGTAATGTCGGGTTTATCGACGAAAAAGACGATTCGACGCGTTGGCGACAGACCGTCTATCGCGAAGGATTCGATTTATGGACGCAGAATCCGCGCCATTTTCTGCTCGGCGTCGGGATGGATTCAATCAAGCGTTACGCGGGCGAGTGGCATCTGTTTGACGACGGCAGACTGCCGATGGGACATTTTCATTCCACGCCTTTGCAGCTGGTCGTCGAGCGCGGATTATTCGCGCTTCTGCTCTGGCTCTGGATTTTGCGGCTTTACGGAAAAATACTCCGGCGCGGGTTGAAAAGCCCGGATGCAGGACTTGAAATTTCAAATTTGAAATTTCAAACTCCGAATAATAAAGAATCAAATTCGGCATCCGGCATTTCGCATTTCGTAATCGAAAAGGGAATTCTGCTCGGCAGTTTCGGCGGTCTGATTGGATTTTTTACGAGCGGGCTGGTGCATTATAATCTCGGCGACCAGGAAGTGGCGATGATTTTCTTTCTGTTGACGGGGCTGAGCGTAAGCTTGGTTAATGGAAAACGGGAAATGGCAAATGGAAAATAAAGAAAGCAAATTCATTTTGAATCTTGAATTTATTTAACTTGCTTTATCCATTTGATAGCGTCCTAATTTGAGATAAAGTCCGCGGCGCGTCAGACCTAATTCTCGCGCTACTCGTGAAATATTGTTGTTGTGGCGGCGCATCGCCTCGCGAATCATTCGTTTTTCGAGTTCCGAGACGGCTTCTTCGAGCGTTCCGCCGTTGTTGGCGATATTGAATGAAGGCGCATTGAACGAGCTGATCGACGCGATGTTGCTGCCCGCCGCCGCAAAAGACGGAATCGGGACGGCGCTGCGTTTCAGGTCGTGCGAAAGATGTTCGGGCGTAATCGTCTCGCCGTCGACGGCGCGGGCGACGATGCGCTGAACCTCGTTGCAAAGCTGGCGCACGTTGCCTTCCCATTCGCAGACCATCAGCAAATCCATCGTCTGCGGCGTCATATTCAAATCGCGTTTGCCGAAACGCGCCGAATACTGGTTGAGATAATAATTGACAATCGGCGGAATTTCCGAGCGTCGCTCACGCAGCGGCGGCACGCGCAGGCGAATCACGTTCAGGCGATAATATAAATCTTCGCGGAAACTGCCGTCGGCGACTTTTTCTTCCAGCGGCATATTCGTCGCCGCAATCACGCGGACGTCCACTTTTATCGGCGCTTTTTCGCCGAGCGGCTGAATTTCGCCTTCCTGCAAAAAGCGCAGCAGCTTCGGCTGGACTTCCAGAGGCAAATCGCCGATTTCATCCAGAAAAAGCGTTCCGCCGTTTGCCGAGCGAATGACGCCGACCGAATCGTTGACCGCGCCGGTAAACGCGCCTTTGCGATAGCCGAACAAGTGACCTTCCGCCAGTTCTTTCGGTACGGCGGTGCAGTTAAACGGCACGAAAACTTTGTCCTTGCGGTTCGATAGCGTGTGAATCGCGCGCGAAACAAGCTCTTTGCCAGTGCCCGATTCGCCCGTCACCAAAACCGTCACGTCGGACGAGCGGATTTTATAAACTTCTTCGACCAGGGACGTCATCGCCGGGCTGGAATGAATAAAGCCCTGCATCAGGCTCTGCGAAGTGAACGGGCTGACTTCGTGTTCGGTCTGCTGCACCTTGTCTTTCTCGCGCAGAGCGCAAACGTCCATTCCGAGCTCGACCACTCTAAGAAGCGGCTGCAATAAACTGCCGTCCAGCAGATTCGCGCTCGAACGCGGGTAAATCATCAGCATCGCGGGCGCGGCGCTCGGCGCGCGAAGCGGAAAAATGCTCAGGTTTTTCGTTTTGGCAAAATGTTCGAGGTTGCCGCTCGAATGCGCCTGCTGCGCTTTGGCGACCAGCTCCATGCTTTCGGCTGAGGTAAAGCCCTGCATGATAAACGGGTAGAAATTTTTCTGCTCTTTCGATTCGGCAATCAGGAGACGTTTGGCTTTGCTTTCCTGCTGGAGAATGGCGACCAGCTCGCGGAAAAGAAGCTCGCGCGAGGCGACCGCTTCCGCCAGCCGGAGCATCAGCAATTGCGAGCTGGCGGAATGCTCGCGTCTTTTCACCGGCTCGACCGCGTTCAGATGTTCCAGCGCGTCTTTCGCTTCGGCGAGGACGGGACGCGTTTCGAGCCGCTCGAAAATCTCGATTGCCGATTTCAGATATTTTTCGGCGCGTTCCGGCTCGCTGTCCAGAATCGTTTTGCCGATTTCCATCTGCGCCAGCGCCGTGTGATACAAATCTTCCGCCGTTTCAAAAATCGAAAGGCTGCGGTTGAAATGATGCAGCGCGATTTCGCTGTTTTGAGTTTTCAGCGCCATCAGTCCGCGGATGCGCTGGATATTGCCGAGCACGAAAAAATCAGCCGTCGGGTCGGTCATTTCAATCGCTTCAATCTGTCTTTCGCATTCCGGCAAATCTCCGCTTTCAAAATACGCTTCGGCTAAAACCAAACGGGCGAGATTGCCGACCTGCCCGTCGCCGATGTTTTCGCACCGCTCAATCGTTTCCCGCGCTTTCGCAATCGCTTCGTTCAGTTTGCCTTGCAGCAGCAGGCAGCGCGCCAGGTTTCTGAGCGCCTGAATCGCATACCATTCGAATTTGCGTTCTTCCGCCAGCGCCACGCCCTGTTCGAGCCACGTCTGCGCCTGCGTGTAATCGCCGCGCAGCATTTTCAGCTCGCCGAGCGAATCGAGAATTCCGGCAATGTGTCGATGATTCGTTTCAAAAGCCAGCTCCAGCGCTTGTCTGAAAACTTCTTCGGCTTTCGTCCACGCGCCGAGCAGCATCAGGTTGATGCCGAGATTGTTGTAAGCGGCGGTCGATTGAACTTTATGCTCGGTCTGCTCGAAAAAGCTGATGGATTTTTCCAGGCAGCTGATGCCTTCCTGCGCGCGGCGCAGAAACCAGAGCGCGCCCGACATATCCGAATAAATTTTGCCGAGCAGAAACGGAGCCGAGCGCGAGCCGATGATTTTGATTGCCTGATTGTAAAATTCCAGCGATTTTTCGCTGTTGCCGTTCTGCTGCATCGAGACGGCGATTAAATGATAGCTTTCCGCCATCCCGCGCCAATCGCCGTTTTCACGAAAATATTTCAGAGCCTTTTCGGCATTGTCGCGCGCAATCGGAAATTCGTTCAGCTTGCGGTAGACGCGCGCCAGCGCCGTGTAAATGCCGCCGAAAAGATGGCGCAGGTCGCCCGTTTCGGCTTCTTCGAGCGTTGATTTTAAAAGCGCGACCGCTTTCGGATAATCGCCCGCGTTGTTATAGGCGACGGCAATCTGCGTAATCAGCGAGATTCTGGTTTCGAATTCGAGGCGGCTGAGCACGCTTTCGTCTTCAAACTGCCGGAGCGCGGCGAGCGCTTCCGGATAGCGTCCCTGCGTTTCGTAAACAAAGGACAACTGCGAATAAAGTCGAATTTTTTCGCTGAGCTTGAGCGAATAGGCGCGCAGAGTTTCGTCGATAATCTTTTCCGCCGCGCTCGACAGTCCGTTATCCAGCTTCAGTTGGATTTCCCTGAAAACTTCGGCGAGTTTTTCGTTGGTCATCAATTTTAAGCCTTTAGGCGAGCGGTCGAATATCCCGGCTCCGAATATAGAAGCATTTTCCGACTGCGGGCGCTCGTTGGCTGAAAATAAATCTTTTCTCATTTCGCGGTAAAATCTACATACTTTTAATTAGGGCTGTTTTTCAGTAATGCATTATAAAAAATTTCAAACCGCGAGCTACAGGCGACGGAAAAAAGAAAACCGTATTTTCTGCGAATTTACCAGAGTTTTCGCGCTTCGTCCATTAATTTTTTACGCGGCAGATAAATGCTGGACTTGAATTCGTTAAATATGACATTCTTTTAACAAATTTATGACCACGGAAAATGCTTTGAATGCCGAGCGTAAACGTCTGGAACAGGCGCGCTTACGCGAAAAAGACTGGAAGCGCTGGGGCTGTTACGTGAGCGAGCGGGCGTGGGGAACCGTCCGCGAAGATTATTCGGCGGACGGCGCGGCTTGGGATTATTTTCCGTTTGAGGCGGCTCAGGCGCGCGCCTTTCGCTGGAACGAGGACGGAATTGCCGGCGTCTGCGACCGCAAACAGGGAATCTGTTTCGCCGTCGCTTTCTGGAACGGGCGCGACCCGATTTTAAAGGAAAGGCTCTACGGCGTCGGCGGAAATGTGGGAAATCACGGCGAAGACGTCAAGGAATATTATTTTTACCTGGACTCGACGCCGACGCATTCCTATATGAAATTTTTGTATAAATACCCGCACGCCGAGTTTCCGTATGAACGGCTGAAAAACGAGAATTTCCGGCGCGATAAATCGCAGCCGGAATTTGAATTGATGGACACCGGAATTTTTGACGCCGACAAATATTCGGACGTTTTCATCGAATACGCGAAAGCCGACGACGAAGATATTTGTATAAAAATCACCGCCGTCAATCGCTCGGACGAAGCCGCGCCGCTTCACGTTTTGCCGACCGTCTGGTTTCGCAACGTCTGGTCGTGGTCGTCGGACGCGGAAAAGCCGCATCTGGAAAAAGCGGAAACCGCAGCCGAAAATCTTTCCGTCATCAAGCTCGAACACAAGGAGTTAGGCACGCGCCGGCTGAGTTGCGCGGGCGCGCCGAATCTGCTTTTTACCGAAAACGAAACGAATAATAAAAAACTTTTCGGCGCGCCGAACATTTCCGAATACGTCAAAGACGGCATCGAAGATTTCGTCGTCAACCAAAAACGCGAAGCGGTGAACCCGAATCAAACCGGAACGAAAGCGGCGGCGCATTACGTTTTTAATTTAGCGCCGAAAGCGCGGGAAACGATTTACCTGCGCTTTACGAATCGGGAATTGAACCGCGGCGAAACTTTCGTCGAAGATTGCGAAGCGATTTTTCAAGAGCGCATTATTGAAGCCGACGAATTTTACGCCGAAATTATTCCGGGCAATTTGTCCGCCGACGCGAAAAACGTTATGCGGCAATCGTTTGCGGGAATGCTCTGGTCAAAGCAGTTTTATCATTACGTCGTCAAAGACTGGCTCGCAGGCGACCCGAATCAGCCCGCACCGCCGGAAAAAAGAGAGAGCGGGAGAAATTCGAAATGGACGCATCTTTATAATTCGGACGTCGTTTCGATGCCGGACAAATGGGAATATCCGTGGTATGCGGCGTGGGATTTGGCGTTTCACTGCATTCCGCTCGCGCTGGTTGACGCGGATTTTGCCAAGCGCCAGCTTATCCTGATGCTGCGCGAATGGTATATGCACCCGAACGGACAGATTCCCGCCTACGAATGGAAATTTGAAGACGTCAATCCGCCGGTTCACGCGTGGGCGGCGCTGCGCGTTTATAAAATCGAGGCGCGTCGTCGCGGCGAAGCCGACCGCGCATTCCTGGAAAAAATCTTTCATAAACTGCTTTTGAATTTCACCTGGTGGGTCAATCGCAAGGATTTTGAAGGCAACAACGTTTTTGAAGGCGGCTTTCTCGGACTCGACAACATCGGCATTTTCGACCGCAGCGCGCCGCTGCCGCACGACGCGAAAGTCGAGCAATCGGACGGAACTTCGTGGATGGCGATGTTTTGCCTGAATATGCTCGCCATCGCGCTCGAACTCGCTAAAGAAGACAAGGTTTACGAAGACGTGGCGAGCAAATTTTTCGAGCATTTCGTTTATATCGCCGACGCGATGAACAACATCGGCGAAGAACAAACCGAGCTTTGGAACGAGCGCGACGGTTTTTATTACGACGTTCTGCATATGGACGGAAGGCAGATGCCTCTGAAACTGCGCTCGATGGTCGGGCTGATTCCGCTTTTCGCCGTCGAAACCGTCGAGGAGGCTTGGCTCGACGAATTGCCGGATTTCAAGCGGCGGATGGATTGGTTTCTGGAACATCGACCCGATTTGACCGACTCGATTGAATGCGCGCAATTGCCGGGCAGAGAAAACCGACGCATTCTGGCGCTGGTCAATCGCGAGCGTCTGAAGCGCGTTTTGCGCGTGATGCTTTCGGAAAACGAGTTTTTGTCGGACTATGGCATTCGTGCCGTCTCGCGCTGGCACAAATCGAACCCGTATATTCTGCGGCTCGGCGGCGAGGAATACCGTCTGGACTACGAGCCGGCGGAATCCAGAAGCGGAACGTTCGGCGGCAATTCGAACTGGCGCGGTCCGGTCTGGTTTCCGGTCAATTATCTTCTGATTGAAGCTTTGCAGAAATTCGATTTTTATTACGGCGACGAATTTAAGGTCGAGTTTCCGACCGGCTCGGGCAGAATGCTGACGCTCTGGCAGGTTTCGCAGGAGCTGGAAAAACGCCTGACGCAGATATTTTTGAAAGACGCGGAAGGCAGGCGCGCCGTTTACGGCAAAATCGAAAAATTTCAATCGAACGAAAACTGGCGCGATTACATCCTTTTCTATGAATATTTTCACGGCGACAACGGTTTGGGTCTGGGCGCAAGCCATCAGACGGGCTGGACGGGCTTGATTGGCAAAATTTTGCAGCAGATAGGAGAATATTCCTAAGCGACAAGGGTTTTTATGAAGGGTTCAATTTTCGGATTTGCATTCGTCCTCATTCTGGTTTTCTCCGCGCAGGCTTTCGCGCAGGGAAGATGTTTTACCGAAGAAGAAGCGAAAAAAATCGCCGATTCCATCAACGCGGCGCAAAAGGCGTCGGAAAATAAAAAGGTGCGCGAAGAACTGCTGAAAATGCACGCGGCGCGCGGCGAGCTGAATCTGAAAGCCGTCGAGAACGGCGAGAAAAATCCGAAGCTAATCGCCGAAGCCAATCAAATGGGCGAAACTCAACTCGTTCGATTGTGTCAAATCGTGAAGGAAAACGGCTGGCTGACGAATGAAATGGTCGGCGAAGATGCCGTCGCGGCGGCTTTATCCGTGGTCAGAAACAACAAGGCGTTCGAACTGCAAAAAGAATTTTTTCCGGTTCTCGCGGCGGCGGCGGAAAAAGGTTTGGTTTCGAAAGCCAATTTAGCGTGGCTGATTGACAGCATTCGGCTCGGCGGCGGTCAGCCGCAGATATTCGGAACGCAGAGTCACGTTAAAAACGAGATGATTTATCTGTATCCGATTTTAAACGAGGAAAGGCTCGACCGATGGCGCGCGCTATACGATTTGCCGCCGTTCGCGGCTTTTATCAAGGAATTGGAAGTCCGCTTCCAGTCGGTGGTTATCAAATCGCCGCGCCTGCCCGTTGCGCCGGTTTTAAAGCAGCCGACGAAGAAGAGCGAGACTTCCGCGCTCGGCTTGGAAGATGACGAAAACGAGGTCGTTAAAGTCGAGACGCAACTGGTGAATATGAACGCCCGCGTTTTGAACGAAGATTTGTCGAGCGCGGTAAACTTGAATTTGAAGAAAGAGGATTTTGCGGTTTTGGAAGACGGAAAGGAACAGGAAATCGCGTTTTTTTCGACTACCGACAAGCCTTTCGATTTGGTTTTACTGCTCGACCTTTCCGGCTCGGTCAAAGGAAAATTGGATTTGATAATCGAATCGGCGCAGCGTTTCGTGCAGGCGGCGCGCCCGTCAGACCGCGTCGGAGTCGTGATTTTTACGCACGAGGCGAAAGTCGTGGCGGATTTGACGACGGATAAAAAAATTCTGCTGGAAAAGATTAAAGGAATAAAAGCGCAGGGCGGCTCGAAGGTCTGGGACGGGCTGAAGTTTACTTACGATAATATTATTAAAACGCAGAGCGCCGGTCGACGCAGCGCCATCGTTTTTATGACCGACGGCGTGGACAATTCGCTGCTTCAGGACGTTCAGCGTTGGATGCGGCGAAACTCGCCCGACCCGGTGACGGGCAACCTCAACGCTTTAAACCCGGCGACCGCGCCTTCGGAAACGACTTTTACCGAGCTGCTGGAAATTGTCAGGCAGAACGAAACGACCATTTTCCCGATTTATCTGGATGCCGAAAATCCAGACCTCGATTGGTATAAAAAAGCTGTTCGGCAGGGACGCAGAAGTCTGGAAATGCTCGGCGAAGAAACCGGCGGGCAAAATTATTACGCCAAAAAAATCAATGATTTAAACGGGATTTACGAAAAAATAATCGACGATTTGAGCCGCGTTTACAGCCTCGGCTACGAGTCGAAAAACGAAACGCGCGGCGGCGAATGGCGCAGCCTGACGGTAAAAATTAAAAACCAGCCGAAATTAGTCGTCCGCACCAAGCGCGGTTATTACGCAAAATAGAGATAAAAGGTAAACTGGAAGCTATGAAAGCAATAGCCGTGACGCCGAAACAAAAGGGCAGCGTGCGTCTGGTCGAAATGGACGCGCCGAAAACCACCGACATTCCGAACGGGCGCGGCGTGCTGGTCGAAGTTTTGCGTGTCGGCGCGTGCGGAACCGACCGCGAAATCAATAATGCCGAATACGGCATCGCGCCCGAAGGCTTCGATTTTCTCGTGCTCGGTCACGAAAATTTCGGGCGCGTCGTCGAAACGGGCGAAAACGTCAAGGAATTGAGCAAAGGCGATTACGTCGTCGCGACCGTCCGGCGTCCGGGAAAAAGTTTTTACGATTCAATCGGCGAGCAGGATTTTACGACCGACGACGAATATTTCGAGCGCGGCATTTCGCGGCTGCACGGGTTTATGGCGGAATTTTACGCCGAAAGCGCGGATTTTCTCATCAAAATTCCGCCCGCCGTTCGCGATATTGCGGTTCTTTTAGAGCCGCTTTCGATTATCGAAAAAGGCTTGAAACAGGCTTCCGACATTCAGGAGCGCTTGAAAATCTGGCGACCGAAAACCGCCGCCGTTTTGGGGACGGGCAGCGTCGGGCTTTTGACCGTGATGGCGCTGCGCCTGCGCGGTTACGAGGTTCACGGCTTCGGCAAACAAACGCGCGAAGGTTATTTGAATGCCGAGCTTTGCGCCCGCCTCGGCGCGACTTACGATTCGACCGACGAAATTTCCGTCGTCGATTCGGTGAAAAAATACGGCGAATACGATTTGATTTTTGAATGCACCGGGTTTTCGCCGATTGTCTTTGACGCGATGCAGAGCCTGAATCAAAACGGCGTTCTGATTTTATCTTCGGTCACGGGCGGCGACCGGACGGCGGAAGTTCCGGCGGACAAAATCAATCAAAGCTTCGTGCTCGGAAACCGCGTGATGTTCGGCACGGTCAATGCCAACCGCGAGCATTTCGAGCTGGGCGTCAAAGATTTGGCGCTCGCCGAAGCGATGTATGCCGGCTGGTTGGGGCGTATGCTGACGCATCCGGTCAAAGGCTTGGAAAACTACGCGCGGGTTTTCGACATCTTAAATAACGCGGGCGCTTATAAAGCGATTAAGACTTATTTCGAGGTCGGAGAGATTTAAGTGGAGAGAAAGGGAATAAGTGAATAAGTGTTTAGGTGAATAAGTGTTTATATTTCGTTTACCTCAAACACCTAAACATCTATTCCCTTTCTCACTAATTTCCCTCTGTATTCTCCGTGCGCTCTGTGGCAAAATTATCTTATGCCGAATGTTCCCGATTTTGACGCCGATGTTTTAACCGAGAGCGAGACAAAGCTGGAAAAGCCGCCTCTTTACAAAGTCGTTTTGCACAACGACGATTTTACGACGATGGATTTTGTCGTTTATGTCTTGCGGACGATTTTTCATCGCTCGGATATGGAAGCTTTTACGATTATGTTCAAGGTTCATACGGAAGGCATCGGCGTGGCGGGCGTTTACACCTACGAGATCGCCACGATGAAAGCCGAAAAAGCGATAAATCTGGCGCGCGCGAACGAATACCCGCTGCTGTGTACGGTGGAGGAAGAATAGTTTTTATGAAAATCATAGAAATTGAAAATCTCGACCGAGAAGTGATTTTCAGCTATGACGAAGAGGATGAAAAATGGATTGGGGGCGATTACGATTTTTCCGGCGTCAATCTGGAAAGGGCAAATTTGGAAGGAATCGTCTGGCAGCTGATTTCTCTGCGCGGCGCAAATTTAAAAGAAGCGGATTGCTATTGGGCGATATTACGCGGCTCGGATTTAAGCCGCTCGGATTGTGAAAGCGCGGAATTTACGGGCGCAGATTTGAAGGAAGTGAATTTCACCGGAGCAAACCTGAAGAATGCCCGTTTTACAAAAAATAATCTTGGCATTTCAACCAATGTCAGCGGCGCAAATTTTACCGGCGCGGTTTTGGACGGCGCAAAATTTGAACAGACGTTTTACAATGCGCGGACGATTTTTCCGGAAAATTTTAACCCGGAAAAAAACGGCTTGGTTCGCATCAAAACTCCGATAGAATAGAATTTATGTTGACGAAAGAATTAGAAGAAACCTTAGGAATCGCGGTTGACGAAGCCGTGAAAAGACGACACGAATACGTGACTTTAGAGCATCTGCTGTACGCGCTTTTGGAAGACAGAACGGCGCGCGACGTTTTGATGAATTGCGGCGCGGATTTGGAAAAGCTGGCGGCGAGTCTGGACGAATATTTCAGCAACGTTCTGGAAATTTTACCGGACAAGGTGCAGCTGATGCCGGAGCTCACTTCGACCTTTCAGGGCATCATTCAATATGCGATGATGCAAGCCGAAGGCAGCGGGCAGCGCGCCGTCGACGGCGGAAATATTCTCGCGGCGCTGTTTCAGACCGAGCAGTCTTACGCCGTCTACCTTTTGCAGCAGCAGGGCGTCACGCGGCTCGACATTTTGAATTACATCTCGCACGGCATTTCCAAAAACGACAACTTGTTTTTCAACGATTTGGAAACCGGCACCGAAGACGAAGACGCGGAATTTGCCGAGGAACGCGCGGCGGGCGGGAAACGCCCGAAACCGCTCGAATCTTTCACGGTCGAACTGGTCGCTTTGGCGAAAGAAGGCGGAATCGACCCGATAATCGGTCGCACATCGGAAATCCAGCGCACGATACAGGTGCTCTGCCGGCGCAAGAAAAACAATCCGCTTTACGTCGGCGAGCCGGGCGTCGGCAAAACGGCGCTGGCGGAAGGCTTAGCCTTAAAAATCAGCGAAGGCGACGTGCCGGAAGTTTTAAAAGACGCGAAAGTTTTCGCGCTCGATATGGGCGCGGTGCTCGCCGGAACGCGTTATCGAGGCGATTTCGAACAGCGTTTCAAAGCCATTATCAACGACCTTAAAAAACACGAAAACTCGATTCTTTTCATCGACGAGATTCACACGATTGTCGGCGCGGGCGCGGTTTCCGGCGGCGCGATGGACGCGTCGAATATCCTGAAACCGGCGCTCGCGGCGGGCGATTTGCGCTGTATCGGCTCGACGACTTACAGCGAATACAAAGCCGCGTTTGAACGCGACAGAGCCTTAGCCAGGCGTTTTCAGAAAATCGAAATCGGCGAGCCGACGATTGACGAAACTTACCGGATTTTAAAAGGCTTAAAGCGATTTTACGAAGAGCATCACGGCGTTCATTACACGGACGCCTCGCTGAAAACCGCTTCGGAACTCGCCGGAAAATACATCAACGACCGTTTTCTGCCCGATAAAGCGATTGATGTCATCGACGAAGTCGGCGCGGCGACGAAACTTCTGCCCGAAGATAAGCGCCCGAAACGGATTTCCGTCGCGATGGTCGAAAACACGATTGCGCGGATGGCGAAAATTCCGCCGAAAACCGTCGTCGCCGACGAAAAAGACCGCCTGAAATCTCTGCGCGAGGATTTGAAAAACGTGATTTTCGGGCAGGAAGAAGCGATTAATAAAGTCGTCGATGCGATTCAGATTTCGCGCGCCGGTCTCGGACACGAAACCAAACCCGTCGGCTCGTTCCTGTTTTCCGGTCCGACCGGCGTCGGCAAAACCGAACTTTCGAAACAGCTTGCCGAACAGCTCGGCATCGAATTTTTACGGTACGATATGAGCGAATACGCCGAGCCGCACACGGTTTCCCGATTAATCGGCGCGCCGCCGGGATACGTCGGCTTCGACCAAGGCGGGCTTTTGACCGAAGCGATTATGCGCACGCCGCACGCCGTTTTGGTGCTGGACGAAATCGAAAAAGCGCATCCGAATCTTTTCAATTTGCTTTTGCAGGTGATGGATTCGGCGACCCTGACGGACAACAACGGCAAAAAAGCCGATTTTCGCAACGTGATTTTGATTATGACGACCAACGCGGGCGCGCGCGAATTGTCTTCGGGCGGCGTCGGTTTCCGCAATCAAACCGAAACGAAGGGACAGGCGAAAGGCGTTATCGAACGCACGTTTACGCCGGAATTTCGCAATCGTCTCGACGCCTGGGTGTCGTTTAAGGCGCTGGATTTGGACATCATCAAGCTGATTGTGGACAAATTCATCAAGGAACTGAACGGTCAGTTGATGGAAAAACGCGTTCTCGTCAAACTGGACGAAGACGCGCGCGAATGGCTCGCGAAAAACGGCTTTGACGCCCGCTACGGCGCGCGCCCGATGTCGCGCCTGATTCACGAAAAAATCAAACAGCCGCTGGCGAACGAGATTTTATTCGGCAAACTGACCGGCGGCGGCAGCGTTTCGATTTCGGAGACGGGCGGCGAATTGATTCTGAATTTTTAAACTAACGAATGAAAGAATTCGGCGAAAAAGTAAAAGGCGTTGAATACCGGCGCAGACCTGGAAGCTACGGCGTGATAATAAAAGACGGTCGCGCCGGCGTTTTAAAGGCGAGCGGTTATGACACGTATTTTCTGGTCGGCGGCGGAATTGACGAGGGCGAAAGCGACACGGAAACTTTGCGTCGTGAAGCGGCGGAAGAAATCGGTTTTCACATTGAAGTCGGAGAAAAAATAGACGAGGCGATCGAGTATTTTTATTCCGCCGGAGAAAAGCAGTATGCCGCCAAAGAATGCCGCTTTTATCGCGCGTCGTTAATGGATAAAACCGAACGGAAAGGCAAGCACGAGCTAGTCTGGATTACAACCGGCGAGCTTGACGAAATGCATCATCAAAGCTACCGCTGGATTCTTGAAAAGGAATTAAAATGAATATGATAATTTGACGAAAACGAGTCAAATGCAAAACGTAATTAACGCAGAATGCAAAATGCAAAATTAAATATTTCCTTAATTTTGCATTTTGCATTCTGCGTTTTGCCTTTGATTACTCTTCTTCTTCAAGCGTCATTTCCGAAATTTTGCCCGCGTCATTAAACGTAAAACGCCACAGGAAAATTCGCCTCGGCGTTTCGGCTTTGTAGCGATAGATTTTATTATTGCCGGAAGTTTCAACACCGACGAAGACGAGATTTTTGATTGCGCCGAAAGAGGCGATGCGCTGATTGCCGGATTTCGCGCGTTCGGTGGAAAGCGATTTTATCAGCTCGTCGGTCAGGTAATCGGGATTTAATTTATTTTCCAGTCTTTCGCGCAGGGCGCTGGAAATCGTTTGCGAAATCTTCGCGTCCGGTTCGGTTTGCGCCTTTAAGGCTTTCAGCGAAATCGCGGGAATATAAATTTTGGCAATTCCGTTCGCGAGCAGCGTGCCCATTCCGATTTCGCCGAGATTCGTCAAAACAATGACGGTCAAATCGTCGTCCGTATAGCGCGAGATATTCGCCCCGAAACCGGCTGTCTGCCCGCTGTGCCCGATGATTTTGTGCCCTCGGATTTCCGAAATCCGGAAACCGAAACCGTATGGATAAGGCTTTCCGTCGCTTAATGTGACGGGCGTCCACATCTGCGCTTTGCTTTCTTTTTTCAGCAGCGTTTCGCCGCGCAAGGCGGCTTCCCATTTCGCCAAATCCTCAACGGTCGAAACGATTGCGCCCGCGCTGAAAACGTCCGTCAAATCGTAATCGCGCCCGACCAGCTGATTGTCTTGCCACTCGTATCCGGTCGCGCGATTCGGAATTATATATTTCGGGTCGCGGTCGGTGGTCGCGTTCATTCCGAGCGGTTTGAAAATTCTTTCCCTTGTAAAATTCCAGTAAGATTCGCCGGAAACCGTCTCGATGATAAAGCCCAGCAGATTGTAGCCGCTGTTGCTGTACTGGTAGCGCGCGCCGGTTTCAAATTCGAGCGGCTGCGCGGCAAGCGCCTTGATAAATTCGTCGCGGCTCAATCTTTTTGTCAATTCAAAACCGGATAAACCCGTATAGCTTTTAATGCCGGAAGTGTGCGTCAGAAGATTGCGGACGCTGACGTTTTTCCAGGCGTCGGGCGTATTCGGCAGATATTTCGAGATTTTTTCGTCCGGATTTATTTTGCCTTTTTCGACCAGAAGCATAATCGCGGCGGCGGTCATCTGCTTGGAAACCGAGCCGATTTCAAAGACGGTTTCTTTCGTCACCGGCACGTTGAATTCGACGCTCGCCAGTCCGTAGCCTTCGGTTTTGACGACGCGCCCGTTTTTGATAACGGCAATCGACGCGCCGGGAATATGCCGTTCGGCAAGCTGCGCGCGGACGTATTTATCAACCTCGTCGGCACGAACGCAAATTGCCAAAAGCAGAAAAACGGAAATGAAAAATAAAGGAAAGCCGGAACGCTTCAATTTGGAATTCATAAGTTTTCTAGCAGAATGCAAGTTGTAAGGAATTTTTACGCGGAAACTTCTGGCAAGTCAAGAACCGGCTGTCCGGCACCGGCGGATTATAAAAGAATACGAAAACCCGCCCGCGAAAAGCGCGAAAAAGAAAATGAAGCCGCAGCTTGGCAAGCGAAGCTTGCTATTCGAAACTCCAGATTTGAAATCTCAAATCTATCCGATTTCACTTTTTCGCGCTTTTCGCGGGCAAATTTTCGTTAAATCAATTTAACCGAAAGCGAAATTATTTACTTTTAGTCTTGTCGCCGCCGGCTGTTTTGCCGCCGCTTTTGCCTGCCGCCGATTTACTGCTTTTAGCCGCCGCGCCTTTCGACGCGCCGCCGGAGCTTTTAGCCGCGCTGCTGCCGCCTGAGCTTTTGGTCGATGCGCCGCCGTCGCTGGAACCCTTGGATTCCGACGATTTGCCCGCGCTGCCCGTACCTTTTGTTCCGGCGTCACCGCTCGTTTTTGTGCTGGCTGTGCTTTTGGCTTTTGTCGTTTTGCCCGCGCCGCCGACTTTCGTTCCTGCGCCGCCTGAACCGGCTTTTGACGAAGCGCCTTGACCGCCGCCGCTCGAAGTTCCGGCTTTAGACTTTGCGGCTACTCCCGCGCTGCCCGTGCCTTTTGTTCCCGCGTCACCGCTCGTTTTCTTCGCACCGCCTTTCGACGAAGAACTTTTACTGCCGCCGCTGCCGCCGCTTGAGCCTGCGCCTTTGGATTTCTCCGATTTTCCGGCGCTTCCGGTACCTTTCGTTCCGGCGTCACCGCCTTCTATCACACCGCTGACAGCGTCAGCGACCACGCCCAAAACTCCAATTGCCGCGCCCTGCGCCGCGCCGGTCAGAATCTCGCCGGCGGCGTCTTTGGCTTTGTCCAGAATCTCACCCGCCACGCTTTTGCTAGCGGATTTCTTTCCGCCGCTTTTTGATTTTGCCGAAGTCGATTTCGAGCCAGTCGATTTTTGACCGTCTTTTTTGGCTGCCATAAAATATTTTTCCTCCCTTAAACGATTGAAAAAACTTGTGTTTCAGCTATAACTTTAACACCGTGCTGCGGAAAAATAAACAATTTTTTTAATCGGGGTTATACTTATCGCTTCGGAGGGAAATATATGAAAACAGACGTGATTATTGCCGGCGCGGGACCGACCGGGCTGGCGCTGGCTGGACAATTTATCAGATACGGCGTCGATTTCGTGATTTTTGATAAAAAAGAAACGACTACGCGGCATTCAAAAGCTATCGGCGTGCAGGCGCGGACGCTGGAAATTTACGAGCAAATCAATCTGGCGGAAAGTCTAATTGCCGCGGGCGCGATTGCCGAAAAAGCGCGGATGATTGCCGGCGGCGAAGTGCGCGGCGAAATCGAATTCGGCGAAATCGGCGCGGGGCTGAGCCCGTATCCGTTCGTATTGCTGGTCGAACAGGGCAAGCACGAAAAGATTTTATATGATTTTATCAAATCGCGCGGCAGAGACGTCCGGTGGCAAACCGAACTCGAAAGTTTTTCGCAGGATGAAACGGGCGTCAAAGCAAACGTCAAAACGGCAGGCGGCGAATCCGAAATTATCGAGGCGAAATTTCTCGTCGGCTGCGACGGCGCGAAAAGCTCCGTCCGTCATTCGCTCGGTCTGAGGTTTGAGGGCAGCACGTTTGAGCGGATGTTTTATGTCGCCGACATCGAGATTAACTGGAAGTTCAGCCACGATGCGCTGCACGTTTTTTTAATGAAAAACAATCTGCTCGCGTTTTTTCCGATGGTCGGCAGCGATAAGCATTTTCGCATCGTCGGTACTTTTCCCGAAGAATTTGCCAAAGACGAAGGCGAGGTTTTGTATGAAGAAATAGAAGAACAAATCAAAAAAGACGCGGAGCTTGACCTCGACATAAGCCGCGTCAATTGGTTTTCGACCTACAAAGTCCACACGCGCCACGTCAATAAATTTTCCGTCGGCAGATGCTTTCTCGCGGGCGATTCCGCGCATATTCACACGCCTGCCGGAGCGCAGGGAATGAACACCGGCATCCAGGACGGCTACAATCTGGCTTGGAAAACGGCGATGGTTCTGCGCGGCAAAGCAAACGAAAAAATTCTGGAGACTTACAACCAGGAACGGCTCGAAAACGCGGAAAATCTTCTGAAGACGACCGACCGCTTTTTTAATCTGGTCGCCAGCCCCGACGCCTTTCTCGCTTATTTCCGAACCCATGTTTTTCCGTATATCGCGGGCGCGGCGTTTAATCTCGACGCCGTAAAAAAAATCGTTTTCCCGCGCATTTCGCAAATCGGAATTAATTATCAGCACAGCTCCTTAAGCGAAACCGGCGGAAATTTTTCGATTAAAGCGGGCGAGCGAATGCCGTATTTCGAGATTGAAGGCGCGAGTATTTACGACCGCTTGCGCGAGCCGAAATTTCATCTTCTGACTTTTTTCGACGGTGCGGGCAGCTCGGCGGAGGTGGATTTATCTGCGGAATTTGAAACCGGGCACGCCGGTTTGATGGATTTTCACGTTCTGCCTTTGTATCCGAAGATTGCGGAAACCTTCGGCGCGAAAGAATCTTTTACGGTGCTGCTGCGACCTGATAATTACATCGGAATGCTTTCGTCCGGCGTTTCGTCAAATGCAGCGATCAATTATTTGAATGAAATTTTCGGCAGCAGCGTGTAACTTCCCGGAAAACGCCTGTTGACAAAGATGAGCCGGTAAAGTAATTTTAAATTGAGCTTAACGGCGTTAAGTAAATTATGAGCGTTAAAGAGCGGCGACAGCGGGAAAAGGAAAATTTGCGCCAAGTGATTCTGGACACGGCTCGCGAGATGTTTGCCGCCGAAGGGTACCAGAGCGTTTCGATGCGGAAAATTGCCGATAAAATCGAGTACAGCCCGACGACGATTTACCTTTATTTTAAAGACAAAAACGATTTACTCCGCCAGATTTGCGATGAAACGTTTGCTAAATTGGGAAAAAAACTGCATTCAATCGGCAAAAAACACGGCGCGACTCTGGCGGGTTTTCGCGCCGGATTGCAGGCTTACGTCGAATTCGGCTTGGCGCATCCGAAACATTACGAAGTAACTTTTATGCTGCCTTTAATGGAAAATCTGGGCGAAATGGAAGATAAGTATGCCGATTCGCCGGGCGAAAAAGCGTTTGATTTTATGCGCCGCGGGGTCGCGGATTGTATGGCAAACGGCGATTTTGAAAAAGGCGATGTGAACCTCGTCAGCCAGACGCTCTGGGCAGGCATTCACGGCGTCACATCCTTGTTAATCGGTCACGAAGGCTTTCCGTTCGTCGATAAAAAAAAGCTGGTCAATTCGGTGATTGACACGATGCTGAAAGGTTTAGCGGTCGGAGAAAAGTCAAATTAAAATTTTTTGACTTTTAACTTAACACTGTTAATTGAAAATAGGTCCGGCTCATTTTTAAGCCGACAAGAGAGGAGAAAACGATATGAACGCGGAAACGATTTTTTCGATTGCCAATTTAACGGCGCTGGTCGGCTGGCTTTTGCTGGTCTTTGCGCCGCGCCGGAGCTGGACGCGGAGGATTGTTCTTTCCGGTCTGCTCCCGCTTCTTTTGTCGGTCGCTTATTTGGTTTTGATTATTTTGTTTTTCGGCAGGTCGGAAGGCGGATTCGGCTCGCTGGCGGACGTGATGAAGCTTTTCACCTATGAATGGAGCGTGCTGATAGGCTGGATTCATTATCTCGCCTTTGATTTATTCGTCGGCAGTTGGGAAGTGAAAGACGCGCAATCGCGCGGAATTTCGCACTGGTTCGTCCTACCGTGTTTGTTTTTGACCTTTCTGCTCGGACCAATCGGATTTTTGCTTTATCACATTTTGCGATTAATTGTTCCGAACAATACCGCCGCCCGAGGAGAAACGCAATGAATATAAAGGAATTTTTGAGTGATTTATGGCGAAATCAGCGCCTGCTGGCGGCGACGGGCGGCGGATTTGCGGTTTTGTTTTTGATTCTGGCGGTGCTTTCGCTTTTCGATTCGCAGCAGATTCTGGGCGTTAATCGCTGGATAAAGCCGATGAAATTTGCGGGTTCGATTGCGATTTTTGTATGGACGGTCGCGGTTTATCTTTATTTTCTGCGCGGTTATGAAAAGGCTTCGCGCGTGATTGCACGCTGCACGATGGCGATGCAGATTGGCGAAATCATTTTAATAACGATGCAGTCGGCGCGCGGGACGACCTCGCATTTTAATAATTCCAATGCGTTTGACGGCGCGGTTTTCAGCGCGATGGGCTTGATGATTGCGGTCAATTCGCTGCTGATTATTTATCTCGCTTTTCTTTATTTTCGCGCCGATTTTCAATTACCGAAAGCGATTCTCTGGGGAATGCGTCTGGGTTTGATTGTGTTTCTGCTCGGGAGCTTTGAAGGCGGTTATATGTCTGCGCAGACGGGGCACGCGGTCGGCGTCGCGGACGGCGGCGGCGGGTTGCCGCTCGCCAACTGGAGCACGGAAGGCGGCGATTTGCGCGTCGCGCATTTTGTCGGGCTGCACGCGTTTCAGGCAATTCCGCTTTTTGCTTGGATGCTGGTTTTTCTGCAAAAACGCTTTTCGCCGGTACGACCGACCGTTCTGACGGTTATTTTTGCGGCGCTGTATTTCGCATCTTTTACGATGGTTTTCGTGCAAGCCCTGAGCGGCAGACCGCTACTCGGCAAACAGATTATCGTGACGCCGCGGAAAGCCGCCGATGCGGAAGAAAACAAATCGCCGAAATGAAACCGAGCCGGCAGACAAATGCATATCGAGCGGCGCGAATCTTTTCGGTGCTCGGACATCCGGAAGAATTTAAATTAAAAACTTAACTTTCCGGCGATTGAAATTTTATCCGTCCTTGTGGTATCTTCTCAAAATCATGAAAATACTTGTCTCCTAAACACATCTCCGCAAATTTCCTGTTTGTTTCGTTCGCGTAGATAAACCCGCGCGACAAACAAATCTCGCTTCGGTTTCGTTTCATAAATACAATATAGGTTTTTTATATGCAGCAAAGTTCGGAAAACTCTGTCTTGCCGACGGAGAATAATTCTTTTCGGTCTATCGTGCGCGAAGCTTTATTCGGCTCGCAGCGCGATTTTACGACGGGTTCAATCGGGCAGGCGATTTTCATTTTGTCCGTTCCGATGATTGTGGAAATGTTTGGCGAAAGCCTGTTTGCGCTGGTCGATATTTTCTTTGTCGCCAAATTGGGCGCGGATGCGGTGGCGGTCGTCGGTCTGACCGAATCGCTGATGGCTCTGATTTACGCCGTCGCCATCGGTTTGAGTATGGGCGCGACGGCGACCATCGCGCGTCGTATCGGCGAAAAAGACGCGGAAGGCGCGGCAAAATCGGCGGCGCACGTGATTTATCTCGGCGTCCTCGTCTCGCTCGTTATGAGCGCCGTCGGAATCATTTTCGCGCCGGCGTTTCTGGCGCTGCTCGGCGCCGAGCCGCAGGTGGTCGAGATGGGAACGCCTTTTATGCGCGTGATGCTCGGCGGTAACGCGGCGGTCGTTTTTCTGTTTCTGCTCAACGCGATTTTTCGCGGCGCGGGCGATGCGGCGATTGCGATGCGCGTTTTGTGGCTGGCAAATTTGCTGAATATGATTCTCGCGCCGTGCTTTATTTTCGGCGTCTCGTTTTTTCCCGAAATGGGCGTCACGGGCGCGGCGGTCGGCACGACGATTGGGCGCGGCTGCGGCGTTTTGTTTGCGGCTTGGTATCTGTTTCGACCGGGCGGGCGCATTCACGTTGACCGCGAAAGCTGGCGGCTCGATGCCGGGCTTTTGTGGAAAATCATCAGGCTTTCTTCGACCGCCGTGCTACAATTTCTGATTGCGACGGCGAGCTGGAGCGCGCTGGTCAGGGTCGTCGCCGGATTCGGCAGCGAAGCGATTGCCGGTTACGTCATCGCTTTGCGCGTCGTGATGTTCGCGTTGTTGCCGTCGGTCGGTTTGAGCAATGCGGCGGCGACTCTGGTCGGACAGAACTTGGGCGCGGGAAAACCGGAAAGGGCTGAAAAATCGGTCTGGAAAGCGGCTTACATCAATGCCGCCTTTCTCGGCGCGGTCAGTTTGCTTTTCCTGATATTCTCAAACCCGCTGGTCGGATTTTTCACGTCTGACCCGAAGATTTTAGCTTACGGCACAGAATCTTTGGTGATTATCGCGTACGGTTTTGTGTTCTACGCTTTCGGGATGGTTCTGGAATCCGCGTTTAACGGCGCGGGCGATACGTGGACGCCGACATATCTGAATCTTTTTATCTTCTGGATATTCGAGATTCCGCTCGCCTACGCGCTGGCATATTATTTCGGCGTCGGCGCGACCGGCGTTTTCTGGGCGATTACGATTGCGTTTTCGCTTCTGGCAATCGTTTCCGCGATTCTTTTCAGTCGCGGCGAATGGAAACTGAAAACAGTTTGAAGAAAATGCAAAACGCAGAACGCGAAGGCAAAACGGAAGAAAAGATTTAATTTTAAATCCTTCTATCTTGCACTTTGCATTCTGCGTTTTGCATTTATTCAAGTCTTTAGTTTTATTAATTTTCGGGCGATCATTTTCGACGTCCAGCCGATGAAAAGCCATTGCAGCGCGACGAAAGATAAAATGAAAATCAACGTTATCTGCGAGAGGGAGAGCCAATCCAGCTCCGGGAAAAGAAAATGTATTAAACGGTTGGGCGCAAAAGAAAGAACAATCGCCGGAGCATTCTGGCTGAGCATTATCTTATCGAAATTACTGAGCGAAAAATGCCCGCCGATAAAATTGCCCGACACGAAATAACAAAGATTCAGCGCCGCTAAAACGATTCCGAAACGATTCGTCAATAAATTTTTCGCAAAACTCACAAGTTTTTCCATTTTCTTTACCTCGCCTGACAGATTTGTTATTTTTTACACATCGGCTGATAAAATTTGTTGCAGAAAAAATGTCACTCGTAATCAATTTTCCCAATCCGCGATTTAGCGAAGACATCGAAGGCGTGATTTGCGTCAGCGAAACGGAATACCTTAATCCCGAAAATCTGCTTTACGCCTACCGGCAGGGGATTTTTCCGTGGATGGTCGAAGATTACCCGTACGTGCCGTGGTTTTGCCCGCCCGCCCGCGCCGTTTTGGAGTTCGAAGAACTTCACATTCCCCGCAGTTTGCGCAAAGCAGGCGAGAAATCCGGCTTTACCTTCACGATTGATAAAAATTTTAGAGAGATTATCATAAACTGCGCGCGCATCCGCCGGAAAGGTCAATACGGAACGTGGATTACGCAGGAAGTTTTCGATAGCTACACGGAGCTTCACCGGCGCGGTCACGTCCACAGCGTCGAGGTCTGGGACGATGCCGGAAAGCTGGTCGGCGGTCTTTACGGCGTCGATGCCGGCGGCGTTTTCTGCGGCGAAAGTATGTTTCACCGCGCGCCGAACGCTTCGAAGCTCGCGCTGCTTTATCTGGTTGACCATCTCCGCGAGCGCGGCGCGACGTGGCTCGACGTGCAGGTAATGACACCGCATATGAAAATTCTCGGCGCGAAAGAGATTGACCGCGAAGATTTTCTGGATAAACTGGAAAAGAGTCTGGCGAAAAACCTGAAGATTTTCTGAAAACGCAATGCGGTTGGTTCATCCGCAATTGGATTTGAATGAAATTCAGTCGGATATGAACGAAATTCAATTGCGGATGAATCAATCGCAATTGAATATGAACCAACCGCAATTGCGGATGAGCCAATCGCAACTGCGTTTCATTCATCCGCAATTGCGTGCGAACGGTTCGCAATTGCCGCAATCGCAGTGTTTATTAATTCAATGAAAAAAAACTTTCTAATCTACGGCGCGAACGGTTACACCGGCGAGCTTGTTTTGCGTTACGCGGTCGAGCGCGGGTTAAAGCCGCTCATCGCGGGCAGAAATGCGGAAAAAATCGAGACTCTGGCGCGAAAATTCGATGTGGATTTTCGCGTTTTTTCGTTGGAAGAGACGGCGAAGCTGGATGCTGCTTTAAGCGAAGTCGATTTCGTGATTCACTGCGCCGGACCTTTTTCGCTGACCTCGAAACAGATGGTCCAAGCCTGCCTCAGAGCCGGAAAACATTACACCGACATCACGGGCGAAATCGCCGTGTTTGAAGCGCTGGCGCGGCTCGACGCGCGGGCGAAGGAAGCCGGAATTATGATTATGCCGGGCGTCGGCTTTGACGTCGTGCCGTCGGATTGCCTGGCGCGGCATCTGAAAAATCGTCTGCCGTCGGCGACGCGCCTGACGCTGGCGTTTTACGGGATGGGCAGAATCTCGCACGGCACGCGGGCGACGATGACGATGAACGCCGGCAGCGGCGGCGCGATTCGGCAAAACGGCGAAATCACGCGCGTCCCGGCGGCTTGGAAATCGCGCGAAATCGACTTCGGCGAAGTTAAAAAGACCGGCACGACGATTCCGTGGGGCGACGTTTCGACAGCGTTTTATTCAACCGGAATTCCGAATATCGAAGTTTACACGGTCGTGCCGGACACGGCGCGGAAAATGATGAAGCTCAGTCGTTATCTCGGCTGGCTTTTGACGACCGAATTCGCGCAAAACTATCTGCAAAAACAAATTCCGCCGGGCGGACCCGATGATGCGGAGCGCGCGCAGGGCAAAACTCTGCTCTGGGGCGCGGCGAGCGACGACGAGGGAAATCGCGTCGAATCGCGTCTCGTCGCGCCGGAAGGCTACACGACGACCGTTCTGACCGCGCTCGAAATCGCGTCGAAAATTCTGGACGGAAATTTCTGCGCCGGTTTTCAAACGCCGGCGAAATGCTACGGCGCGGATTTGATTCTGGAAATCGAAGGAGTCGAGAGAACGGAGAACTGATAGATGAGGACTCGGATTGAATTTCAGTTCTCCGTTCTCAGTTATTCGTTGATATTGTCCAAGCCGACAAATTTCCAGCCCGATTTCGTCAGTTCGAACGAGTAGACAATCGGCTCGCCGCCGTCGCCGGTGCGGTCGTTTTTAAAACCGCAGTTGACTTCGTAACGATTTGCCGAAGCTTTCTGCGGCGGCGAATTTTGGAAACATTTGGCGGCATCGGCTTCGCCGTCGAAAATCTTGTTGTAGCGGCGCAGAAAATCGGCTTTCGTGCGCACGCTTTTTTGAAATGTCGGCATCGAAACGGGAAACCGCGAAAGATTTGCCGCCGCGTTTTTGTTTTTTTTCGTCACGGCTGATTTAAATTTTGTCCAGAAAGCTTTGAACGCCGCGTCCTGACGGCTGGAACCGGCGCCGCCGAAAGCGTTTCCCGCAAAACAGCAAACTAAAACCGCCGCGAAAAAGAATTTAAGTTTTCTCATATTTACCTTCCGAATCAGATAGCTTTATAATACTTTCAGACGCATTCTAAACGACATTTTGCTTTTGCAGCATTTATGAATCGACGAAACTTTTTACGGCAGGTAAGCGTTGCCGGAACGGCGCTGGCGTTCGGCGGCTTTACGCGCCGCGCCGAAGCTTTAATCGAAACGAAAAATTTTTCAAACCTGCGCGCCGCAGGCTTCGGCGAGCTTGTGCCGGCGGCGGCTAAAAACACCGGCGAAACTTTTCTGGCTCTGCCGCAAGGCTTTGAATACAACGTCATCGGCAAAACCGGAAGCGTGATGGCGGACAATAACAAAACGCCGCGCGCGCACGACGGAATGGCGGCTTTCAAAGTCGGCGGCGAGCTGCGCATCGTTCGCAATCACGAGGTATCGAACGGGCGCGTGCCGAAAGACGGCGCGGCAATCGGCGCCAATCCTTATGACGAAAGCGTCGCGGGCGGCACGACAACGCTCGTAATTAATCCGAAAACGCGGGAGATTGCGCGCGATTTCGTCAGTTTGAGCGGAACTTTAATCAACTGCGCGGGCGGCAGAACGCCGTGGGGAAGCTGGATTTCGTGTGAGGAAACGACGCTCGGACAAACCGTCAGAACCAGTCCGAAAGGCGTGAAAACGGGCGGCTATCCGAAACCGCACGGCTATTGCTTCGAAGTTTTCGCCTCGGCAAATTCGAGCGTTTCGCCCGTGCCTTTAAAGGCGATGGGACGTTTCGTTCACGAAGCTGTCGCCGTCGATAAAAAATCCGGCATCGTTTATCTGACCGAAGATTATAACCCGGCTGGATTTTATCGTTTTCTGCCGCGGCGGCATAAACGCCTCGCCGCCGGCGGAATGCTGCAAATGTTGAAAATCAAGGACAAAGACAATTTCAACACGCGCAGCGGGCAGAAAGCGGGAATGAGTTTTGTCGCGAACTGGGTAACGATTGACAATCCCGACCCGGCGGAAGCGGACGTTGACGAATCGGCGGTTTACAAGCAGGGAAGGGCAAAAGGCGGCGGCGGTTTTGCGCGTCTCGAAGGCTGTTACGCCGACCCGAAAGGCAGAAGAATTTATTTTACTTCGACCAGCGGCGGCGACAATAAAGGCGGGCAGGTGTGGCTGTATGAAGCGACCGGCAGAGACGAAGGACGCCTGACTTTGGTTTTTGAATCGCCGAGCCGAGACGTTCTGGATATGCCCGATAATATCTGTCTGAAACCGAAAAGCGGATTGCTTTTCATTTGCGAAGACAGCGATTACGTCGGCGAAGGCGGAACGCCGAACAACTTTATCCGAATCTTGACGCCGGACGGAAAGATGGCGGATTTTGCCAAAAACATCACGCCGAATTTTATCGCCAGCGAGTTTGCCGGCTCGACTTTTTCCAAAGACGGCAAAACTTTATTCTTCAATCTGCAAGCGGTCGGCGCAACTTTCGCCGTCTGGGGCGATTGGGACAGGTTTAGAAGCTGACGCCGAAACTTAAAATAAAAAATGGGAAATCGAAAGTTTAAAATTTTAAACTTTCGATTTCCCATTTTAGATAAACTTTCGCCGCGCCGCTTTGTCGCAAATCTTTACCCGGCGGTTTCGAACAAAGCCAAAATCTGTTTGCCCTCGCCCGAGCGCGGGTCAATCGTGCGGATGTGTCTGCGCCCCTGCATTTCCCAAATCGCCGTCACGCTGCCTTCTTTTTCGACTGCGTGATAAGAAATGTCTTCGGTGCTTTCCGCGCTTTCATTTGCCGCCGCCGCTTCTTTTTCGGCGTCGGTCGGTTCGATGATTTCAACCGCTGCTTCGGCTGCCGCCGCCGTGCTGTTTTCAGGTTCTGCCATTTAAATCCTCTCTTAAATATTATTCTTAAATTATTTTGATTAAACAAATTTTGGCATAGCTAGGTGACTCGTGCAAGTTTTAAGCTTCAAATAGATTTGAAAAAGTTTATTATGCGTCGCTTAATAAATGCCGGCGAGATATATTTCGCCATTATTTTATCTTCCGTTTTTTACCGTGATAATCTCCGCCGCGATGCTGACGGCGATTTCTTCGGGCGTCCGGCTGTTAATCGGCAGACCAATCGGCGTGTGAATTCGGTCTAATTTTTCCGGCGAAAATCCTTCGCGGCGCAGACTTTTGAGCAAAGTCGCCATCTTTGCCTTGCTTCCCAAAACGCCGAAATATTTGAAATCCTTGTCGAAAAGCCGTCGAATCACCGCCGCGTCCGATTTGTAGCCGAGCGTCATCACGACTACGTAAACGTCTGCGCCCGAGGGAATAAAGTCGCCGATTTGTTCATAAGATTCGATGATTTTTTTTTCGTGGACGAATTTATTTTTGGCGAGCGTGTTTAAAAAAGGGCGGTCGTCGAAAAGCGCGATGTGAAAATCCATTTTCGCCGCGAGCTCCGACAAAGCCAGCGCGCAATGCCCGCCGCCGACGATGAAAAGCCGGTTTTTGAAACCGAGCTTTTCTTCAAACAAAAACTCGGTTTCACTTTTTTGCTCAAATCTGAAATCGGTTTTGTCCGGCTCGTTTTCCGCAATCTGAAATCGGCTATCGGAAATTTGCAGCGTTTTCGATTGGTGATTTTTGAGCGCGCGCGAGATTTCGCGAACGGTTTTCAGATGCGGCGCGCTCAGCTTGAAAAAAATAACCGTCTGCCTGCCCGAACAAATCATCCCGCTTCGGTTCGGCGAATTTTTTTGATGAACCTGCTCGACGACTGCGGAATGCGGAATGCGAAATGCGAAATTATCGGGATTTTTTGTTTTAATTTTGCTTTTCGTCGGTTGCCTTTTGCCTTTTAGAATCTCTCCGGCGAGTCCGACTAAATTGACTTCCATCAAGCCGCCGCCGATGCTTCCGCACATTTCGTCACCGGCGACCGCCATTTTAAAGCCTTTTCGTCCGGGACTGCTGCCCGCACTTTCGACGACGACGAGAAGCATCACGTTTTGCTCGCGTTTTAAACGCTCGGCGACAAACCGCCAGATTTCTAATTCCTTTTTCATCTGAAAAGAAAATTAATTGCGACCGGCTCAAATCTTATTTTCCGGCTTTCATTTTCTTTGCCGCCTCGCTATACAAATTCATCAAAACTTTCTCCGGCGTAAAAGGCGCGTCAAACGCGGGCAGATTTTCCGGGTTAAACGCTTTGACCGCATTGCGAATCGCAAAATACGCGCCGATGCCGTACATCAGAGGCGGCTCGCCGACTGCTTTTGAATTGAAAATCGCCAAGTTTTCGCGGTCGGTTTCAAGCGGAAGAATCTCGATCCGTTTCGGCGCGGAATAAACGTCGGGAATTTTGTAGGTCGAAAGCGCATTCGAGCGCAGTTTGCCGTCCGCGTCGTAGAAAACTTCTTCCATCGTCAACCAGCCGATGCCCTGCACGATGCCGCCTTCGATTTGCCCGTAATCGACCGAAGTGTTCATCGAGCTGCCGAAATCGTGACACGCTTTGACAAAATCGACCTCGTAAATTCCGCGCAGGCAATCTACGCGGACGCCGACAATCGCCGTGCCGTAAACGTGATAGGCGAACGGGTGTCCTTTGGCGATTGACCAGTCGAAATTGATTCCGGCGGTCGCGTAATGCGCGTGTTCGCTTAAATTTACGCGCTGCATATGAGCTTCGTTGACGAGCACGAGCCAGTCCAGGTTCGTGCTTTCGCCTTTGCGGAAAACAAAGCCGTTTTCGATGGAAATATCATCGGCGCTTTGCGCTTCGACCAAATCCTTCGCCACGTCTTTCAGTCGTTTCAAAATCGTTTCGCAGGCAATCTCGGTCGCTTTGCCGTTCAAATCGGCAGCCGCCGAAGCCGCCGTCGGCGAAGTGTTGGCGATGCGCAGAGTGTTCGTCGTGTGAACCCTGACGCGCGTTATCGGCAAGGAAAAAACGGTCGAAGCGACCTGCGCGATTTTCGTGTTCACGCCCTGTCCCATCTCGACCGCGCCGGTCGAAACCGCAACCGAGCCGTCCGTGTAAACGTGGACGAGCGAGCGCGCCTGATTCATCGGCGTTTTGGTGAACGAGATACCGAAGCAAATCGGCATCAGCGCCAAGCCTTTTTTGACGAATTTATTTTGTTTATTAAATTCGTCGGTCTCTTTTTGCAATCGCGCAAAATCGTATTTCGCGTCAGCTTGCGTCCAGCTTGTGACGGCTTCGCTTTCGGCTTTCTGCCCGTAGGGAAATTCGTCGCCGTTGTTTATCAGATTTTTTTGCTGAATTTCGGAAGCGGAAACATTCAGCTTTTCAGCCGCGTGCGCAATCGCCGATTCGATGACAAACATCCCTTGCGGTCCGCCGAAGCCGCGAAAAGCCGTGTTCGGCGGCAGATTCGTGCGGCAACTGTAAGCCGTCGCCGTGACGTTAGGAACAAAATAAGCGTTCGTGCAGTGAAACAAAGTTCTTTCTAAAACCGGCGGCGACAAATCGGCTGACGCGCCCGCGTTTTGATAAAACACGGCTTCGTAGGCGACGATTTTCAAATCCTTGTCCAGCCCGATTTTATAATCCGCCGAATACGGGTGACGCTTGCCGGTCATCCGCATATCTTCCATCCGGTGCAGCGCGTATTTGACCGGACGCTTCGTCAACTGCGTGCCGACCGCGCAAATCGCCGCCCACGCGTTCGCCTGGTCTTCCTTGCCGCCGAAACCGCCGCCGAGCCGCGCGACATCGACCTCGACCAGATTCATCGGCAGCGCCGTGACGCGCGAAACGCAGCGCTGAACCGCCGTCGGTCCCTGCGTCGAAGAATAAACGCGCATTCCGCCCTGCTCGGTCGGAACGGTATATGCGCCCTGCGTTTCGATATACAGATGTTCCTGCCCGTTCACGTCGGCGCGCCCTTGAAAAACGTGCTCGCAATTTCGAAAAGCGCTTGCCGCATCGCCCAGTTTAAAATGTTTCGGCGGCACGATTAAATCGCCTTTCGCGCACGCCGCGCGCGGGTCGGTGACGACTTCGAGCGGCTCGATTTCCGTCCTGATTTTTTTAACGGCAATGCGCGCCTGTTCTTCCGTCTCCGCCAGCACAATCGCCACCGGCATTCCCTGAAAGTGAACTTCCGTGTCCGCCAGCAGAGGCTCGTCCGGCAAAATTCCGCCGATTTGATTTTCGCCGATTAAATCCTTCGCCAGAATGACCCGAACCACGCCGTCCGATTTTTCGGCTTCGTCGATTTCGACCGATTTTAAAACGCCGTGCGCGACGGGCGAATCGTAAACACACGCGAACAGCGTTCCCTGAATCAAAGGAATGTCATCCAGATAAACCGATTCGCCGCGCACGTGCGATTTTGAATCTACGTTTTTCATCGTATTTTATAAATCAAATCCTAAATACTCAGTTGATAATCAAACAACTCTGCGAAATGCGCCGTAAAAAGCTGTCGCAGAAGCAGTCTTTTATAATCCGCCGAGCCGCGCACGTCGGAAATCGGGCTGATTTCCGTTTGCAGAATTTCGTTTGCCTGTGAAACGGTCGCTTCGGAAATTTCCCGGTCGCGCAAAAATTCCGAAGTTTTTCGCAGGTATAAGGGAACCGGCGCGACGCCGCCCGCCGACGCGTGCGCTTCAATGATTTTGCCGTTCGCCGTTTTCAGAGAAATCGCCGTGTTTACAGAAGCGATGTCTAAAAAAGTGCGCTTGCTGACTTTCTCGAAATTAAAATGCGAAAAGCTTCGGCGAAAGCGAATTTTCACAATGAATTCGTCTTCCGCTTTCGCCAGCGTTTTATAGCCGCGATAAAGCTCGCGCAAGGGAATTTCGCGCGCGTTGTTGAAAACGACGCCCGCATCCAGAGCCAGAAACCACGCCGTCATATCGCCAATCGGCGAGGCGTTGACGAAATTTCCGGCGAGCGTCGCCATATTGCGAATCGGCGTCGAGGAAACGAGCTTCAGATGTTTGTAAAGATTCGGAAAAATATTCAGCATCACGGGCGAAACGAGCAAATCCGTGACGGTTGCGGACGCGCCGATTTCCACAAAACCGCCGTTTTCGACGATTCCGCGCAGAACCGGATTATCAAAAAGATTTTCCGCCGGAGCGTAAACCATCTCGTCGTGGCGCTGAACGTATAAATCCGTGCCGCCGCCGACGAAGAAAGATTTCGGATTCGGGATTTCGGATTTCGGATTATTTTGATTTAGTTCCGAAAGTCGATTTTTGATGCCGGAAAAATAATCGGGAACGATGCCTTTTTCGACGGCGAAACCAAGCAGCGATTGCCCGTTCTTCTCGTTCAAAGCTTTCGTCAAATGTTCCGCCGCGCGCTCGATTGATTTGTAGCCGGTACAGCGGCAGATGTTTCCGTCGATTGACGAAACTGCCGCTTCGCCGGTTTTCGGCGTTTCGTCGAGGCAGAATCCGGTCAGCGACATCACGAAACCGACGGTGCAAAAGCCGCACTGCGTTCCGCTTTCCTCGACCATCGCCTGTTGCACTCCGGTTAATTCGCCGTCCGGTTTATTAATTCCTTCGACCGTCACGATATGTTTGCTCTGTGCATTTGCCAGCGGCATCAGGCACGAAGTCATCGAGCGATATTTGACCGCATCGCCGCTCGGTTCGCCGACCAGAATGGTACAGGCGCCGCAGTCGCCTTCGCGGCAGCCGATTTTCGTGCCCTTCAGATTTCGGTGATAACGGACGAAATCGAGCACGGTCGTTCCCGCGGGCAAATCGGTTTCAACGGTTTGATGATTGAGAATAAATTTAATCATAAAACTAAAAGGCAGAAACCCCGGCGGGCGGCGCGGCGGCTCCGGAAAGGATAAAGGATAAAGGGAAAAGGATAAAATTAAAGAATTATTTCGCTTTCGCCTCTCGCCTTTCAAAGCGCCCTTGCCCGGCGCGCGGGCTGCTGCCTTATTAAAAACGGCGAATCAAAATCACGCCGATCGTAATCAGCGTCACGCCCAAAAGTCTGGGAATATTAATTTCTTTGACCGGCACGCCGAGAAAACCGAAATGGTCGATGACCAGAGTTATCAGCATCTGCCCGGCGATGATTAAGCTAAATGTTAACGCCACTTCGAGCTTTGAAACAACCGTCACGGTTGCCCCGACAAAAAACGCGCCGAGCAGTCCGCCCGTCCAGGCGACGAGCGGCGCATTTTTCGCCGCGACGAGATTCGCCAGCGGCACGCCGGTCGCCAGAATATACAGAAACAGAGCGATTGTGCCGACGCCGAATGAAATAAACGCCGACAGAATCGGGCTTTCAACCGTGTCCGCCAGCTTGTTGTTGATAGCCGCTTGCGTCGGCATCATCACGCCGGCGGCGATGGCGAGAACGATAAAAAAATAATTGTTGAAAAAAGAACTCATTGTTAGTGGTAAGCGGTAAGCGATAAACGGTAAGTGAAGAATTTCTGCATCACTTACCGTTTACCGCTTACCGCTTACGGTTTAATATTCCGTTTTATCCGCTTTGTTTTCCCAGTTTTGAAAGACGACGAGCGCTTCGTCGCGCAGGAAATTGGCGAGCTTCATTTGCCGGTGCTCGTGGGTTTTTTCGATTTCCTCGTAGATAAACTGGTCGTCAAAACCGATTCGCGCGGCGTCGGCGCGCGTGCAGCCGAAAAAAACTCTTTCCGGTCGCGCCCAGTAAATCGCGCCCAGGCACATCGGGCACGGCTCGCAGGAAGTGTAAATAACGCAGCCGTCCAGCTGGAAAGAGCCGAGACGCGCGCAGGCTTCACGAATGGCGACGACTTCGGCGTGCGCGGTCGGGTCGTTGGTCGAAGTCACGCGATTGCAGCCTTCACCGACGATTTCGCCCGCGCGCACGACAATCGCGCCGAAAGGTCCGCCCGAATTCGAGTCGATTCCGTCTTGCGCCAGAGCAATCGCGCGGCGCATAAAATATTCGTCTTGTTCCGTCATTTCCAGTTCAAATCGCTACTGTCACTGCTCACGATTTCGGCTTTAATTTTATCTCGAAAAGCTTTTTCCACTTCTTGCCCGTCACAAAAATGCGGTCGTTCTGCGCGTCGTAAGCGATTCCGTTCAAAGTATTTTCGCTGTCCTTAACGTCTTCGGGCGAGATGTTTGCCAAATCAATCCAGCCGAGAATTTTGCCGGAGTTCGGGTCGATGCGGGCGATGTAATTCGGCTTGCCGATATTCGGCAGAAAGCCGTGCTCGCTGTCGGTCGCGTTGGTTTCCGAATGCCAGATGTTCGCCCAGATTTCGCCCTTGACGAATTCCAGCTCGTTTAAATGATAAACCGGCGCGCCGTCTTCTTTTTTGACCGTGATTGTGCGGACGGTGTTGAAGGTTTCCGGGTCGAGAAACTTTATGATGTGCGTGCCGTCGCTCAGAATCAGGTGCGTGCCGTCATTGGTCAAGCCCCAGCCCGAACCCTGGTATTTTATTTCGCGCAGGATTTTGAAATTTTCCGCGTCGTACACGAAAGCCGTGTTTTCGCGCCACGTGATTTGATAAATTTTGCCGTTTAAGATGGTCATTCCCTCGGCGAAATATTCTCGGGCTACTTCGTGTTCCTGCAAGACCTTTCCGGTTTGCGGCTCGACTTTGCGCAAAGTCGAATCTCCGTATTCGCCGGTGCTTTCATAAAAAAAACCGTTTTGGAAAACCAAGCCCTGCGTGAAAGCTTTCGAATCGTGTTTATAAGTGTTCACGATTTCGTAAGTCGAAACGCTCGGCGCGGCGCTGTTGGCGGCGGTCGGATTGGTGCTGGTCGGGCTGGCTGCATTATTTCCGGCAGTGTTTTTCACGGTTGAATCGGCATTTGTCGACGGCTTTTCGCCGCCGCAGGCAAAAGCAAAAATTGCAAATATCATTAAGCCAAAAAGACGCATTTTTATAAATCCTGATTCAAAAAATATTTAACTTTAACGCAAATTCGGACAAGAAAGTTTAGCCGCCGGGAACGCCGGGAAACACAGAGGAAAAGAAACCGCCGATTTTCGCGGATAAACGCAGATTGCCAGAAAAAGCCGGCAATTTAAAATTTGAAATCCCGGATTTCAAATCTATATTTATCAAGCCGCCAATCCGGCTTTGAATTTCTTTCAAAAAACTCCGTGCTCTCTGCGGCGGAAATTTCTTACTTCGAACCACTGCCGGCTTTTGTTTTCGCCAGCGCTTTTTCAATCGCGGCGCGAAAAGATTTTGCCGATAAACCGCGAACCTTGACGCCGTTGACGAAAATGGTCGGCGTTCCGTTGATGCCGTAGCTTTTGCCGTCAGCCATATCGCGGCGCACTTCGGTCGCAAATTTTCCGCTTTGCAAGTCTAACTCAAATTGCCCGACATTTAAACCCGAATCGGCGGCGTATTTTTTGAGCGAAGCGGCGTCGAGCGCCGCCTGATTTCGATAAAGAATCTCGGTGTATTCAAAAAATTTGCCCTGCGCGTTGGCGGCATTCGCGGCTTGCGCGGCGAGAAAAGCGTCTTTGTGAATCGTCGTGAGCGGAAAATCGCGGACGACAAAACGGATTTTATCGCCGTATCCGGCTAAAACTTTCTGCAAAACCGGATGCGTCGCCGAACACGCCGAGCATTGAAAATCCGAAAACATCACGATTGTCACGGGCGCGTTTGCGTTTCCCTGAAAAGGGTCGTCGTCGGTCGAAATGTTTTGCGCGAAAGGCTCAGGCTCTTTGACCAGAATCTGCGCGTTGTATTTCTGAAAAAGCCTCTGCTGGAAATCATCGCGCAGGCGGGCGCTTTCTTCGTCGGAAAAATCGCGCAGCTTGTCGGTAATTTCGCGCGCCAGCAAATCGCCGGAAGCGATGCCCGATTTCTGCGCTTCCGTTTCCACCAGCCGCGAATAAATCGTTTCTTCCAGCGCATAGACGACCGCGTCGTAAACGCCGGCGCGAAATTCGTAAATCTCCCGCCGGGCTCTTTGTTCAAATTGCGCGACGGTAATTCTTTTAGCTCCGACGGTGAACAAAACGTCAGCCGCTTTCAGATTCGGCGCGTTCAAGGGTTTGACGGGCGTGACTTTGTATTTGACTTGCAGGCGCTTGACGAAAGCGACCGTTGCCTTTTGTTCCGCTTCGCGGCTGAGAAAGGCGACAATCTGCGCGCGCAGCCCGTCGTCCAGCGCGCGCTCGCCGATTTTCGCCTTATTGGCAGTGTAGACCGCTTTGATTTCCGCTTCGGTCGGCGTGCGGATCAGCTCCGGTTTTATTTCTTCGAGCAGTTTTTCGACCTCGATTCTGCGCGCGGCGGCTTCGGTTTCGAGCAGCGTATCGACAATCATCTGCGTCAAAATTTCCTGTCTCAATCGAGCGGTTTTCGCGTTGCGCTGTTTATACGCTTCGCGCAAATCCGGCGGAAGGTCGGCGACGGTGAATTTTTGCCCGTTCGCGGCGGCGAGAATTTCCGTGTTCGTCTGCGCAAATAAGGCGAGCGAGCAAACGGCGATGTAAAAAATTGCGATAAAAAATTTCATAACTCAAAAGATTATTAAATAGATAAAAACGTATATTTAGCGTATTTAATTTGAAACCGTCCGGCTGAATCTCAGCAAATCGGCGGAAACGCGAACTGCCTGCCGTTCAGACGGCGCGCCGAAGATTTCAGGATGCACAATCTTTGCCAGGATTTCCGCGCCGTCGATGACGCGCGGCGCGGGACGCGAAAAATAAGCGGTCGCGTCCAAAGCCCAAACCTCGCCCGCTCTCACCGCCGGAATCTCCCGGAAGCTTTCGGGAAAAATCGTGTGCGGAAGCTGCCGCAAAATGTCCGCCGCGTAATAACCGCACGGAATCAAAACCAGGCGTTCGGGCGCGCTTTCGACAATTTTCTCGTAAGTCGTGGCAACTGATTTTTCGCCCGCTTCGCCCAGCAGAGAAATGCCGCCCGCCGCTTCGGTCTGTTCGGGAACCCAATGTCCGGGCGCGAACGGCGGCTCAAGCCATTCGAGCATAAAAACTTTCGGGCGCGTTGCGGCTTCGGCTGATTGTTCGCGAAGCCGCCTCAGCCTTTCGCGCAAATCGTCCACGACTTCTTCCGCTTTTTCCGAAACATTGCACAATTCGCCGACGGTTTTGATGTTGGCGAAAATATCTTCAATCGTGTTCGGCTCTAAAGAAACGACCCGCGCGCCCGCGACATACATTCGCGCCGCGCGCTCGACGGTTTTATAACTGACGGCGCAGACTTCGCAAAGCTCCTGCGTGATAATCAAATCCGGTTCGAGCGCGGCGAGCAGCCCGGTGTTCAAATCGTAAATCGAGCCGTGACCGTCGAGCTGCGAGCGCACGGCGTGGTCAATCTCCGCGCTGTTCATCGTCTCGTGCGAAATGCGGCTGGCGGTCAGATGCGGTTTGCCGGCGACCGACGGCGGATAATCGCACTCGTGCGTGATGCCGATTAGATTTTCTTCCAGACCGAGCGCGCAGACGATTTCCGTCGCCGAAGGCAAAAGCGAAACGATTCTCATAAACAGTTAAATTTACCGCAAAAGGCAAACAAGAGGCAAAGGCGATTCAAACAGGATGAACGGGATTAACGGGATAAAGGCAAGTTGTTTGCGCCTTCGGTCAGACGGCTTGTGCAGTTGTCCGGATGATTTGCGCGTGTGGTCAGATGCTTCGTGCAGGCTTTACGACGATTTGCGCGTGCTTTACGAGGATTCGTGCATATGTTACGACAACCTGTGCAGGCTTAACGACGACCTGTGCAGGCTTAACGCTGATTCGTGCAGGCTTAACGCTAATTCGTGCAGGCTCTACGTTGACCTGCGCAGGTGTCCGACGACTCGTGCATATATAACGATGGCTTGCGCGGGCTTTACGACGATTTGCGCGGGCTTTCCGGCGGCAAGTGCAAAGGTTTAAACGAAAAATGCTAATGTTTGCTCGCGGAAACCTATTATGTCCTTTAAGTCTTCGGCGGTTAGTTCTAAAATGGAAACGAGGAGTTTTTGAAATGTCGGAAGAATCAAATTTGCGTTTTGCGGGAACGGTTGACCATCTGGCGGTCAAGTGCGAGGACTTGTCGAAATCGGTCGAAGAATATAAACGTCTGGGCTTTGCCGTCGAGACGGTTTACGAAGATTGGGCGATGCTGCGCGACGCGAAAGGCTTCGGCATCGCGCTGCTGCCGCCCAATTCAAAACATCCGCCGCATATCGGGCTGAAAGTCGAAACTCTGGAACAGCTCAGAGAAGCCGCCGCGCGCGAAAACCGCCCGGTAAAACCGCACCGCGACGGAACTTCGTCCTTTTACACGAGAGGCATCGACGGCAACATCGTCGAATTGATTTATTATCCCGAAGACTTCGGAAAGTAATTCAAACAGGATAGACAGGCTAAACGGGATAAATCTAACCGGCTAACTTGAATTTTCCTTCTTAAATCCCGCTTATCCTGCCCGTCCCGTTAAATTTCTCTATGGCAATAAAACTTGCGCGCCAATTTTACCTGCGCGACGATACTCTGGAAATCGCGCGGGATTTACTCGGAAAAATCCTCGTCGTTCCGACCGCCGCGGGCGAAAGAGTTTCGGGAATGATTGTCGAGACGGAAGCCTATCTCGGCGCGATTGACAAAGCCGCGCATTCTTACGGAAACCGGCGGACGCCGCGCACCGAGATGATGTTTGCCGAGGGCGGCACGGTTTACATTTTTTTTATTTACGGGATGTATTTCCAGTTTAATATCGTCGCCGGCGCGATAGATTCGCCGCACGCGGTTTTGATTCGCGCCGTCGCGCCCGCCGAAGGCATCGAGATTATGCGCGAGCGGCGCGGGCAAATGAAAGATGCGAATCTGACGTCCGGTCCCGGAAAGCTCTGCATCGCTTTCGGCATTGATAAAACCTTTAACGGCGCTGATTTGCTCGGCGAAAGAGTCTGGCTGGAAGAAGGCGAGTCGTTTTCCGCCTCGCAGATTGCCAGCGGAAAGCGCATCGGCATCGCTTACGCGCAGGAATTCGCGGAAAAGCCCTGGCGTTTCCGGGTGAAGGATAATTTGTTTGTCAGCCGGAAATGACTGTAAAAAGTCAAAACAAAAAAGCCGCCTGAAAATCAGACGGCTCTCGTTTTATTTAAAATCGCGGCGTTAAACTGCCAGATACTGATTGATAATCGGCTCTAGTGTATCAAAGTCAAGTGGCTTAGGTATTAAATCGTTACAACCCGCATCGATTGCCTTTTGATAATACGATTTGCCGAACGCAGTGACGGCGATAATCGGCACTTTCGATGCCGCCGCGACCTGCCTGATAAACTTGGTCGCGGTCAATCCGTCAACCATCGGAAGGGAAATATCCATCAGGATAAGGTCGGGATTAAGCTGTTTAACTTTATCTACTGCTTCAATTCCGTCTGCCGCCTCGATAACCTGATAACCATAGCTTTCCACGAGAAATTTCATTAAATCGCGTGTATCTTCATAATCTTCGACAATGAGAACTTTCTTAGCCATAAAACCCCTATTAGCTGCGAATAAAACTTAAAATTAATACATAAAATATCAACAAATAATTCCGCTTTCCTGATTAGGCAATTACGATGCCAGAAACACAAAGAGTTAAAGTAAATTCTTATCAAAGCATCGCGCCGCCAAAAATTAGAACGCTCCGGCAGACGAAAAAGTTGCCGGTTTTAAAGAGACGGCTTTTCGGCGATTTGTTGCCGACAAAACCTGTGCAAGCCGCAAAAAAGGGGAGCGATTAGCCGACTTTTCTTCAAAAAGCTAATGCTCCCTCTTTATTCCGCGCTTCCACTGAACACGGAATCCTGTTTTATGCCTTCCGGGAGTAATCTATTTCTATAAAGAAAAGCCTAAAACTTTCGGCATTCCATAAAAGCGCCGATAACAGGCGCGGCGATAGTTTTTTTCGGCGGGATTTTGTATTATTCTGGGAATTATGAAAAGTCTCTATCCGGAAATCGAACCGTTTGATTCGGGAATGCTGAAAGTTTCCGACATCCACGAAATTTATTACGAGCGCGTCGGCAATCCAGACGGGATTCCGGTCGTTTTTCTGCACGGCGGACCCGGCGGCGGGTTGATTCCGCTCTACCGGCAGTTTTTCGACCCGCAGGCGTATCACGTCGTTTTGTTCGACCAGCGCGGTTCGGGCAAATCCACGCCGCACGCCGAATTACAGGAAAACACGACCTGGGATTTGATTCGCGACATCGAATCGCTGCGCGAAAAATTCGGCGTCGAAAAATGGTTTGTGTTCGGCGGTTCGTGGGGCAGCACGCTGAGCCTGGCTTACGGCGAAACGCATCCCGACCGCTGTCTGGGCTTAATCCTGCGCGGGATTTTCCTGACCCGGCGCAAGGAATTATTGTGGTTTTATCAATACGGCGCGAGCGAGATTTTTCCCGATTTCTGGGAACGCTATCGCGACGAAATCCCGTTTGAAGAACGCGGCGATTTTATGACGGCGTACTATAAACGCCTGACCAGCGACGACGAATCGACGCGGCTTTCCGCCGCCCGCGCGTGGAGCGTCTGGGAAGGCTCGACCTCGAAGCTTTATCCCGATAAAGATTTAATGGAGCATTGGGAAGGCGCGCACGAAGCGCTGTCGCTGGCGAGAATCGAATGTCATTACTTTATGAACAATTCGTTTTTCCCGGCGGAAAATTATCTGATTGAAAACGTGGACAAAATTCGCCATATTCCGACCGTAATCGTGCAGGGACGTTATGACGTGGTCTGCCCGATGACTTCGGCGTGGGAATTGCACCGGGCTTTTCCCGAAGCCGAGTTTATCGTCGTGCCGGACGCCGGACATTCGGTTTCGGAAAAAGGAATCACGTCGGCGCTGGTCGAGGCGATGGACAGATTTAAGGAAAAAGGCAAAAGTTAAAAGGCAAAAACGCTTTTGTAATGGCAACATTAAGCAAATAGCGCTATGATGAAAAAAAGGCGCGCCGACTTCTGCGACCATTTGCGCGCCCAAAGGATTGGTGGAAATTTATGTTTGGATTAGGAGCTTACGAATTACTTATAATTGTAGCGATTTTGTTTTTACTATTCGGCGCGACCCGCCTGCCGCAGCTGGCGAAATCGCTTGGACAAACGCGCAAGGCGTTTAAAGACGGAATGCGCGAAGCCGAAGAGGAAGAACGTCTGGAACAGGAACAAAAACGTCTTCAGGATTCGCGCGACGTGGCGACTTTAAATTCGCCGAACGTGGCTTTGCCGACTGTGGCGGAACTGGACGACGAAACGCTTTTTGAAGAAGCCCGCCGCCGCGCCGCGCAAGCAAAGCAGCAGTAAAGAGGAAGGCAAAAGTAAAAGGCAAAAGGTAAAAGGTAAAATTAAAAATGAGGGCGTTTCTGCTTTTTGTTTTTGCCTTTTGCCTTTTGCCTTCCTAAACCTTTTCACCCGTGACGAGCGTCGCTTTCACGGAAAAGCGAAAACTTAAATCGCGGTCTTCGTCATCAACCAATTGCGCGAGTTTTTTTGCGACCTGCGCTTTTTCCTTTTTATTCAAAAACTTTAACCAGACCGGCAGAAGAAAATCGGCGACGAGCGTGGAATTGACAAATTCCGCGCCGTTTTCGTATTCGAAAATCTGGTTTTCCGTCTCCGACGCGATGTTTTTTAAGCCCGCGTCTTGCGCCATCTCTTCCACCTGCCAAACGGTCGGTATCTCGGTAATAAGTTTTTCCGCCGCGATGCCGTGGTCGCCTAAACCATTATTAAAAAAGATTTCCCAGAGAAAGGAAAAAATCTCGCCGAAACTGCCCGCCGTGACCGTCAACACGGCGATTTTTCCGCCGGTTTCCGTGACACGGGCGGCTTCTTCTAAAAATTTCGGCAAATCGTCGGGACGCACGAAACTGGCGTCGGCTAAAACCGCGTCGAATGTTTCGTCTGCAAAACGATTCATCGAAAAATCCACTTTCGCTCTGACGGCGGCGGCTTTGTCGCGGGCGATGGTCAGAATGTCCCGGTTCTCGCTGGTCGCAAACATTTCGGTGTTCTTGCCGATAGTCTGGCGCAGGGCGAGCGCGTGATTGCCCGTCCCGGCGTTGATGTAGAGAAACTTTTCCTCTTTTTTGGAAAATTTGATGTGCTTATCCGCCAGATCGGTAAACCGCAGCGTCCATTCGGCGTCAATATACAAATCGCGCAAAAAGGCGAGTTCTTTTTGTGTTTTGCTCATAGGAATATTATGAATCGTGAATAGTAAATCGTAAATAGTGAATGGAAAATAGTGATTCGTGAATTGTGATTCAAGAGTAAAAATATTGAATCCTTTAATTGCAGATTGCTTCTATTTACGATTTACTATTTACGATTGACGATTCATTAAATTATGACCAAACACATTCGAGAGTTATTTGATTTAACCGGCAAAACGGCGATTGTCACGGGCGGCTCGCGCGGCATCGGCAAGGAAATGGCTGAGGCGCTGGCGGAAGCGGGCGCGAATCTGATGTTGTGCGCGCGGCGCGCCGAATGGCTGGACGAAACCGTCGCGGAATTTCAGGCGAAAAATTATAACGTCGCGGCAAAGCTCGCCGACGTCTCGAAGCCGGAAGACATTCAAGCGGTCGTCGACGAAACGATGGAAAAATTCGGGCGGATTGATGTTTTGATAAACAATGCCGGAATTTCGTGGGGCGCGATGCCCGAAGAGATGCCGCTGGCGCAATGGCAAAAAGTGATTGACGTCAATTTGACGGGCTGCTTTCTGTTCGCGCAGGCTGCCGGGCGCGAGATGCTCAAACGCCAAAGCGGCGCGATTATCAACATCGCTTCGATTTCGGGCATTACTTCGTCGGCAAACGGTCCTTTTTACGCCGGTTACGTCGCCAGCAAAGCCGGGCTTATCGGTTTGACGCGCGAACTGGCGGCGAGTTGGGGACGGCGCGGCGTTCGAGTGAATGCGATTGCGCCCGGCTTTTTTCATTCGCGGCTGGCTGATGCCGTAATTGACCGCTACGAGGGCGACATCAGAGACAACAATCCGATTCCGCGCATCGGCGCCGAAGGCGAGCTGAAAGGCATCACGGTTTTTCTCGCTTCCGACGCGTCAAGTTACGTCACTGGTCAAACAATTGCCGTGGACGGCGGAATGACGGTTTGAGTTGCGGGAAGTTGCAGACGGTTGAGAGTTGCGGATAGTCGTCGGAGGTGACAGACGGTTGACAGTTGCAGAAAGTTTTCAAATCATTAAAATCTAAACTATCTGCAACTTCCCGCAACTTGCTGTAAACTCTGGAAATTATTTATGGAATACGCTGCAACAACGCTTAATTTAGCCTGGATTCTCGAACAACACGCACGCCTTGCGCCGGAAAAGGAAGCGGTTGTCTGGAACGAAATGCGTTTCACCTACGGGCAGCTGAACGGGCTGGCAAACCGCGTGGCGAACGCTTTAACCGAGATGGGCATCGGGCACGGCGATAAAGTCGCGCTGGCTTGTCCGAATCTGCCTTTTTTCCCGATTGTCTATTACGGCATCGTCAAAGCGGGCGCGATTGTCGTGCCGGTTTGCGTCTTGTTCAAATCGCGCGAAGTCGAATATCACCTGCGCGATTCCGACGCGAAAGCCGTTTTTACTTTTGAAGGAACGCCGGAATTTCCGCTCGGAAACATCGTTAAGGAAGGCTTCGACCGCGTGGAAACGTGCGAGCATCTGGTCGTGATGACCACTAATCCGACCGCGCCGAGCCCGTTTCCCGAACACAAAACTTTAACCGAGATTACCGCCGACCAGCCCGAAACGTTCGAAACTTTCCCGACCAAGCCGGAAGATACGTGCGCGATTCTCTACACATCCGGCACGACCGGGCAGCCGAAAGGCGCGGAGCTGACGCATCTGAATCTGATGACGAACATCACGACCGGCTACGGCATTCATCTGCCGGTTCTGGATTTCACCGACGGAAAACAGAAAACCTGTCTGATAACTTTGCCGCTGTTTCACACGACGGGTCAGACCGTGCAGATGAACACGAACATTTACGCCGGAAACCGCGTCGTTCTGCTGCCGAAATTCGAGCCGCGGGCGACGCTCGAAGCGATGGAAAAAGAAAAGGTGAATTTCTGGGTCGGCGTGCCGACGATGTATTGGGCGCTTTTGAAATACGTCGAGGAAACCGGCTACGACGTGAGCGGCATCCGGGAAAATATGAAAGTTCCGACTTCGGGCGGCGCGCCGATGCCGGTCGAAGTGATGAAGGAATTCGAGCAGGTTTTCGGCTTGCGGATTCTCGAAGGCTACGGTTTGTCGGAAACTTCGCCGCTCGCCTGTTTCAATCATTTCGAAAAACCCTCCAAGCCCGGCACGGTCGGGCAGGCGATTTTCGGCGTCGAGGTCAGATGCGTTGACGACAACGACCGGGAAGTTCCGCGCGGCTCGCGCGGCGAAGTCGTCATTCGCGGCTCAAACGTGATGAAAGGTTATTACAAACGTCCCGAAGCGACCGCCGAAGCGTTTCGCAACGGCTGGTTTCACACGGGCGACATCGGAATTATGGACGACGAAGGATATTTATCAATCGTTGACCGCAAAAAAGATATGATTCTGCGCGGCGGCTACAACGTCTATCCGCGCGAGCTGGAAGAAATAATTATGACGCATCCGGCGGTTTCGCTCGTCGCCGTCATCGCCGTTCCGGACGAAAGACTGGGCGAAGAAGTAAAAGCCTTTATTGTCAGAAAACCGGGCGCCGGCGTGACCGAAGAAGAAATGATTGAATGGTGCAAAACCCAGTTTGCGGCGAATAAATACCCGCGCTATGTCGAATTTCGCGACGAGCTGCCGGTCGGCAATACGGGAAAAATTCTGAAACGCGCTCTGCGGGAAGAAATTTAAGCCGCCGGGCAAAACAAGTAAAAAGTAAAAAGGCAAAGGGCAAAATTATTTTTTACTTTAACTTTTAACCTTTTGCCTTATTTTTCTTTGTGGCAAAATCTTTTTATGAATTATGAACTTTTAGAAGCCGACACAGCCAAAGATTTGGAACTCAAAATAAATCAAAAATTGGCTGCCGGCTGGAAACTTTACGGAGATTTAGTAACCGCCATCAAACCTGATACATCCGAAGTTCGAGGCGGTATCGGCTTTGCCGTGGAAAGTAAAATAATACTGTTTCAAGCAGTTATAAAAAATGAGCCGGCTAAAGAATAATTTCGAGAAAAAATAGAAGCCTTCGATTCCGAATCGACCGGAGGCGCTGCCGGTTGAAAACCGGGCGGCTATTTCTATAAAGCGGAAGCCGTCTCACAAATCAGTAAAATAATCTATTTATGAAAGTGCGGATTTTATTTTTCGGCGCGACGGCGCAGGCAACCGGCGAAAGGGAAATCGAATTTGATTTGGCGGAACGGACGAAGGCTGCCGACGCTTTGCGGCAAATCCTCGGACGATTTCCGCAGCTCGAACGACATTCGCTGCTCGTCGCCGTTAATCAGGAATACGCGAGCGGCGAGGAAACGATTCAAAACGGCGACGAGCTGGCGATTTTTACTGCCGTCAGCGGCGGATGAAAACACTTATCATTTATCATTGAACGATTTGATAAATGATAAATGATAAATGATAAATGAAAACGGATTTTTTTGAACTTACGACCGAGCCGCTCGATGTCGGCGCGATTGCGCGGCGAGTCGTTCTGCCCGAATGCGGCGCGACCGTTACGCTGGACGGCTATGTGCGGCAATTTACGAAAGGACGCGAAACGCTTTATCTCGTTTACGAAGCGTACGAGGCGATGGCGCTGAGCGAGATGGGAAAACTCGGCGGACAGGCGCGCGCGCAATTTGAAATCGCGCACGTCGGCATCGTTCATCGCCTGGGAAAACTGGAAATCGGCGAGACGAGCGTGATTATCAGCGTTTCCGCGCCGCATCGCCGCGCCGCTTTTGAAGCCTGCGAATGGCTGATTAAGGAACTGAAACGGACAGTCCCGATTTGGAAAAAGGAAGTTTACGCCGGCGGAGAAATTTGGGTCGAAGGCGAAGCGGCGCGTTGAATTTAGCTGAATTTCCTTTTCGCCTGCGAGGCTATCTCATCAAAATACTTTTCCAGATTTTCATTTGCGCCGCGCAAGCCCGCCACCACTTTTTCGCCCCATTCGACGTATTCGCGCTTTCTCTGAACCGACCAATCGAGCGGCGGATTGTTCATAATATCGGTGATGTTGCTGATTTTGTCGCCGAGCTTGACGAGCTTTGCGCCGGACGATAAATGCGGCGCGTGTTCGATTTGCATCTGCTTGCGTGCGGCTTTCGGCAGAGATTTATCGTCAGTGACTTCCAAAACCATGCCGCAGACGTTCGCGCCGAAAAGCCCGGTGATTTCTTCGCCGGTAGTTCCGGTATCTTCGACTGTATCGTGCAGCAGAGCGGCGATAAGAACGTCGTAATCTTCGACATTACCGACGCTTGCCAAAAGATTCGCGACCTCTAAAGGATGATTGATATAAGGCTCGCCGTCCGCGCCCTTGCGTTTTTGATTGGAGTGCCTTTTCGCCGCAAAACTGGCGGCTTGAAGCAGTTTGGATAAATCAGACATAAAAATTAAAAAGGTGAAAAAGTGAAAAAGTGAAAGAGCGCAAAAGTTTGGTTGAATCTTTTCTCCAAACTTTTGCGCTCTTTCACTTTGTTATTTTGTTACTTTGTTATTTTGTTACTTCAATCGTCAAAACCTGCTGACCCGTAATCACATAATCGGCTGGCGCGATAACCTGTTCGGTCAAAACGGTCAAAACCGTCGGCGTGAAGCCGCCCGCCGTGCGGTCGTTATTTAAGGTTGCCAGAACGGACGGCGGCAGATTCGGCAATTCGTTCGCGCCGATGATTGCGCCGTTTGTGACGCGATAGGTTTGGACATACAGGCGGTCGTTCTTTTTGATTTCGTTAATCGTTTTGATAAGCTCGCCCAGATTTTTCGGCACGAACGAGCGCGAAGCCGCGACCTGCTGAACCGAGCCGCCATCGCCGACCGAGACGAGAAGCGTTCCGGCGGGCGTGTCTTTCGGCACGGTGACGGGCGTTCGCTGCACGAAAATCTGTCCGGCTTTGTTGCGGACAAACGCCTGCACTTCAAAAGATTCTCCCGCTTTAACGTCGGTTCGGTCGAGCGCGATGCGTTCCAGAACGGCGGCTTGATTTCCGTCCGTCGAGGTGACGTTCAGATTGACTTCGCTGATTTCCGCTTCGTCAAAACCGCTTCGCAAAAGCGCATTGACGGGAACGGCAACCGAACCGGCGGCGTTTTGCATCGCCTGTCCGCCCGTAAAGCGCCGCTCGATTTTAACCGGCTCCTGACCTTTGACCTTGATGTCGCCTTCGATTTGGATGGTCGAATCGCCGATGGTTCTTTCCATCGCCGAGATTGAATTGTAAATGGCGATGTTCAGCAGCAGCGGCGTTAAAAAATCGTCTTTCGCCACTTCAAAATTAAAAGTTTCCTGTTTTTCGCGGCTCGTTTGCAGATTCAATTTGACCGGAATCATCTTCGGCGCTTGTCCAAGCTTGCCGAAAACGCCGGTATTGCGGTCTTGCGTCATCGTGCCGACCATCGCGTCCGGCACGGCGAGCTTGAACGAGTTGTTCAGATTCGGAATAACCGTGATAACGTGCGATTCGGACATCGGCAAATCCGATATTCCGAGACTCAAAAACGGGTGACCGAAAGCGTAAACTTTTTCGCCGTCGCGAAACGTGACCGTGCCCGCCGCCGCCAGCGAATAATCGCCGCGCGTCAATTGCATCGAAACCGACGTGCCGCCCTGCAAAGTTTTGTCGTTGTATTTTTCCAGCGGCGTCCGTTTCGCGCCGCCGCCGACCGAAGCGACCGGCATCAAGCCGACCGACAGCAATTGCGGAGCGAAAACGTTTAAGGTTTCCTGCGAAAAACCGCTGAAGGTGAGCGGCGTGGCAATCGGCTGGAAAGTTTGTCCGGCGATGGAAGGAATGCTCGAAGCCGACAGCGACGAAGCGACCGATGCCTGGCGCGGAAAATTCGGTTTCCATTCGGTCGAGGCGAGCTCGGCAAACGAGACGGCGCGCGGCTGGCTCGTTCGTTTCGCGCCCGAGTTCTGCTCGAAAATCGTAATCATCTGCTCGACCGGCGTGATGCCGCAAATCGGTTCTTTCGAGAAAGGAAAGCTATAGGAAATCGCGCCGACCAATTTGCCGTCGATGTAGACGGGCGACCCGCTCATCCCGGCGAAAACGTGCGTGCGGTCTGCGCCGCCGCCGCTTAATTTGCCGATAATCAAATCCTGACGCGGACCAACCGCGCTCGGCAGAATTCCCAGAATCTCGACGTTAAATTCTTCCGGCTCGGTGCCGCGAAAAACTGTCAGCGCCGTGCCGCGCATTCCTTCTTTGACCTGCGACAGAGGCAGAATCTGCGCGCTCGAAGTTTTATCATTTGAAACCGTGTTTGCGGTTTTTGCCTGCAATTGTCCGAAGACGTTCAAGCCGAAGGTGAAAATTAACGCCGCTGCTGCAAAAAATCTTATTTTCATAGGTGGTAAAAATACTTTCTTTCTCAAACGCGTTTATGATAATATCATAAACAGCTTACCAAAGGTCCGAATTCTGTAGGACTGACAGTTTGAATCCCAAAATCAAATTCAAGTTGTATAGATTGTCCGTTGTTTGTTGCCTGTTGCCCGTCGCAGGTTGGACGCTAAACTCATTTCTCAGCAAAATTTAAACCGGCGGCGAACCACTGACGACTGACAACTGACCAACCGAAATATTATGGCACGCACAAAACGTCTTTTCCGAAGCTTTTTCCGTCTTTTACTGCCGGTCGCCGTTCTGCTGGTCGTCGGCGTTCTGGCGGCGAGCGTCTGGTTTGTTCACACTTCGTCGAATCCGCCGAAATCGGCTTATCTGCTTACACCCGAAAAATACGGTCGGCTGAGCACGCGCGGCGCGAAAGTGACCGACGAGAAATGGAGCAATCGCGATGGCTCCGAGGCGCGCGGCTGGCTGCTGCGCGGAAACGCGGGCGCGCCGTCGGTCGTTTTGCTGCATCGTTACGGCGCCGACCGCTCGCACGTTCTGAATCTCGGCGTCAAGCTCAACGAAGTCACGAACTTCACGATTCTGATGCCGGATATGCGCGGGCACGGCGAAAGTCCGATGGTAAAAATGTCGACTTTCGGCGGTTACGAATCCGAAGACGTGCTTTCCGCGCTGGATTTTCTGCGCAGTCTGAAAACGGACGATAAAAACGTTCTGGTCGGAAAACAGGTCGGCGTTTACGGCGTCGAGATGGGCGCTTTAGCCGGACTGACGGCGGCTTCCAAAGACGAAAACGTCAAAGCGATGGTGCTCGATTCCGCGCCGCTGATGTCGGATGACGTTCTGGCTTCGGTCATCGGCAAGCGTTTTCCTTTTGCCAGCAACATCACTTCGAAAATCGCCCAACTCGGAACTTACACGTATTATTACGGCGGCGGTTACAATCACGAATCGCTGTGCAGCGCTGCCGCCGTCGTCAACAATCGCCAGATTCTGCTGCTGGCGGGCGTCGATGCGCCGCAATATCAAAGCTCGACGCTGAAACTGCAAAGCTGTTTTCCGAATCAGACGGGAATCGAAACCAATACCAATCTCGCGCCGTCCGGCTACAGCCTGACCAACGCTTCGCTCGAACAATCCGAAGCTTACGACCAGCGAGTGATTGATTTTTTCAAAAGAACCTTAAACGGGCAGCCGTAAATAATTATAAAATCAGTTTCCGAGGTCAGAGTTCAAACTTTCGGTTTGCACTCTGACTTTTATTTTTGTCCCGCGCTTCTAAAAACATTCTCTTTAAAAACGCCTGAAAATCCGCGCCTTTGTAAAGCCAGCCGGCTTGGCATCAGTTTTGCTTTGAGCAGGTTACACTGAGCGGTTTGAGCGGAAATTTTCAGCACTCGTTTGCTCTCACAAAATTCGGGGAGCTTCGAACGGTGTCGGAAATCTCAAGGTTATAAATTTTAAAAAAGGAAGGTCAAGATAATGAAGAAAATGTTTGGATTTTACGCGTTTCTGGCGCTTGTCGGTTTTGTATCATTTGTATTCGCGCTGGAAGTAACGAAACAAGACACTAAATTTATGATGCAGGCGGCGTCGAGCGATATGTTGGAAATACAGTCGAGCACGATGGCTTTGCAGAAATCGCAAAACGCCGACGTGCGGAGATTTGCGCAGATGATGATCGACGACCATACGAAGACGAGCCAGCAGCTCCAATCAATCGCGGCGACGAAAAATACGACGCTCCCGGCTGGAATGGACTCGAAACACAGAGCGATGGCGGATAAATTAGCGGGCGTGTCCGGCGACAGGTTTGATATGGAATATATGAGAATGCAGGTCAAAGCGCACGAAGCGGCGGTCAAGCTTTTTCAAACCGAAAGCAGCAAGGGAACCGACGCCGACGTGAAAGGTTTTGCCGCCGCAAATTTACCGGCGCTGCAAACGCATCTGGAAATGGCGCGCACGATGAGCGGCAATATGAAAAACGGTGGCGGTAATATGAATTCCGGCAATATGAACAATATGAATATGAATTCAAACGGCAATTCAGATTCCAACCGCAGCGGCACCAACAGCAACTCGAATAACAATCGTAACCGTAACAGCAACACCAACCGTAACAGCAGCAACTCGAACAGCAATACAAACAGCAATTCGAATCGCCGGTAGAACGGAGCGATGATTATTAATAAGAGATAAAGTTTGCAGGGTTTTAATAAATAACTGCTCTGCAAGCTTTATCTTTTTAAGGAGAAATTATGGAAAAGATTTTTGCATTCGGATTTTTAATGAGTCTGACAATTTTCGGTTTGAACGGCTGCGGCGGCGACAGCGGCAACAGAACCAGCAATTTGAATACGACCAATATGAACCGGGATTATTTGAACACGAACGGAAACTCAAATTCCTTCAGCTCGACGGCTGACCCGAACAATAATAAATCCGATTCCAACGCCAACGCCAATGCCGCCGACGCCAATCGCAGCAGCAATGCGGCGATGACGGATAAAGATTTTATGAACGAAGCGGCGGTCGGCGGAATGGCGGAAGTCGAGCTCGGACGACTGGCTTCGACCAAAGCGCAAAACGCGGACGTGAAAAAATTTGCGCAGACGATGGTCGCCGACCACACCAAAGCCAACGGCGAGCTGAAGACGCTGGCGACGGGCGAAGGCGCGACGCTTCCGATCGAACTCGACGCCAAACATAAATCCACAATGACCGAAATGCAGGGTTTATCGGGCGCTGATTTCGACAAAGCCTACATCGCCGGGCAGCTTGCCGACCACGAAAAAACCGTCAAATTATTTCAAGCGCAGGCGCAGAGCGGAACCGACGCCGAGATAAAAGCGTTTGCCGTGAAAAATCTGCCGACGCTGCAAATGCATCTGGAAATGGTTCGCAATCTGAACAACAAGATGAATGCCGGAGGCGCGGGCGGCAACTCGAACAGCAATATGAAAAATATGAGATAAACCTTGCTGTTTATTTGGGAAACAGCCGATTATAAATTGAAGTGTTCAAGGCTTCAATTTACAATCGGCTGTTTTTTACGTGATTTAGCGCGAAAAAAAATCTCTGTGTTATCGTAGTTTATGCAATCAAAATCCATTTGAGACGCATCAAATCTGAGAAAATTTTCTTAACTTAACGGAGTTTTACAAAATATGATTTTTCGTTTTCTGCGAAAGGCGCAACTGCAAAGCCTTTTCGCTCTAATGCTTCTCTTTGCGCTCGTTTCGCAAAGCGCGGCGCAGCAGACCGCGCCCGCCGCGCTTTCTCAAACCGAGAAAAATTTAGCGGCGAGTATCAAAATCCAGACGATTAAAGAAATCACCGCCGCGCTCGCCGCCGACGAAATGCAGGGACGCGGCACGATGCAGCCCGGCGGCGACAAAGCCGCCGACTGGATTGCCGCCCGCTTCCGGAAACTGGGTTTGAAACCGCTCGGCGACAAAGGCTCATATCTGCAAAAAATCGAATTTAAAGAAACGAGTCTCGCGCCGGAAGCTTCGCTGAAAATCGGCGTCGAAAATTTGAAACAGGGAAGTGATTACACATTTCTGCCCCTGCCTTATACGCCGGTCAATAAAAGCGCGAGCGGCGAGATGGTTTTCATCGCTTACGGCATTCAGTCCGAATCAATCAAGCGTAACGACCTCAAAGACATCGACGTCAGAGGGAAAATCGTCGTGATGCTGGACGGTCCGCCCGCCAATCTGTCACAGGAAGTCTGGGATAGAGCCAACGTCAAAATGACAGGCTTTGTCAATTTAGTGAGAAACGGAGCCGCCGGAATAATTTTTATTCCGCACGGCAGAGAAAAAGAACCGCTCGAAACCTATATCGACTATCTCGGACGGCGGCAAATCGCGATGGCGGACAAAGATAGCGATTCCGAACCCATTCCGCTGCCGCCGATGCTGCTGGCGAGCGGCAAGGCGGCTGAAAAAATGTTTGCCAAATCCGTCGTCAGCTGGAAAGACGCGCTCGCCCGCGCGGAGGAAAACAGCTTTAAACCGTTTAGCCTGAACCAGGAAGCGAAAATCGTCTCGAAATACAAAATGACCGCCGGCGCTGCGTCAAATGTCGCCGGCTACATCGAAGGCTCCGACCCGAAGCTGAAAGAAGAAGCCGTTTTGTTCAGCGCGCATTACGACGCTTACGGGATGGAAAACGGGAAAATTTATCACGGCGCGGCGGACAACGCTCTCGGCGTCGCGGAAATGCTGGCGGTCGCCGAAGCCTACACGAAACTGCCGGACAAGCCGAAACGCTCGATGGTTTTTCTCGCCGTGACAGGCGAGGAATACGGTCTTTTCGGCTCGAAATACTGGGCGAAAAATCCGACCTGGAACATTAAGAAAGTCGCCGCCAATCTGAATCTCGACGGCATCGGCACGGAAGTTTACGCGCCGGTCAAAACCTTCGTCGGCTTCGGCGCGGAGCATTCGACCATCGGCGCGATACTGGCGGACGTTTCAAGCTCGTTCGGCATCAAGGTCATTCCCGACCCGATGCCGGATGAAAAGATTTTTTACCGTTCCGACCATTACTCGTTTGTCGAGCGCGGCGTTCCGGCGCTGATGCTTCTCGGCGCGCCCGCCGGCGACCCGCAAATCTGGATTAAGCGTTCCAAAGACTGGGAAAAAACCGATTACCATCAGCCGTCGGACACGATTCAACCAAACTGGTCGTGGGAAGGCGCAAAAACCGTCGCCGACGTGATGGGAATTATGGGCTGGCGCATTTCCGAAACGGAAAAAATGCCCGAATGGCTGCCGTCGTCGCGTTTCGGCAAACTCGAACGCGGCAACACGAAAGAACTTTCCGAAGAAAAATAAACAATCGGATAAAGTCAAACTAAATTGATAGTTGAGAGGCGGGCTTGCCCGCCTTTTTCCGTTTCAGCGGAAGCGAATAAATTTGGAATAAATTTTAAATAATCTTCGTCTAATCTTTTTAGCAATATTCATTTTCGGTTTGCCCGGTAAATATTCAGAAAAAACTGGCAATTCGGTTTTTGAAAGTCTAAAATCGTATTACACGAAAATTGAATCGAAGGAGACCTGAACGAATGGCACGATGCGAGGTTTGCGGCAACGATTATTATCTGTCGTTTGAAGTTATCACGGCGGGCAACCGTCACGTTTTTGATTGTTTCGAGTGCGCGATACACAAGCTCGCGCCCGTCTGCTCGCATTGCGGCTGCAAGATTATCGGGCACGGCATCGAGGCGAAAGAGACTTTTTTCTGCTGCGCCAATTGCGCGAAACAGGCGGGCGTCAGCGGCGTCGAAGACCACATCTGGGGCAAAGAAAAAGAAACGGCGGAGCAGCTTGCCGAGTAAAACCCGGACGGAATTTACAGGCGTATGTTATGAAACAGACGACGTTTTATCGCCTGATTTTTCGATTTTACCGTGACGGTCGCGGCTCGGCGGCAAAAGAGGACGACCCCGTTTTGCGGCTCGTTCCGGCAAAATAAAATTTTAAAAGGAGAAATATTATGGACGAATCAAAGGCGAAAATTGACCGGCGCGCAGACGTCAATCCCGCCGCAGGCGAAGACAAATACGGCGACGTCGAATTTGCCGATACGACGAACAATAAATATCCGATTGACACGCCCGAGCACGTCCGCGCCGCGTGGAGTTATATCAATCACAAGGATAACGCGGCGAAATACGACGCGGACGAAGTCAAGACGATTAAAAGCCGCATCAAAAAAGCGGCTGAGAAACACGGCGTGGAAATCGGCGAAGATTAAACGACTATCAAGGAGGTAAAAATGGCACAGACGCAAAAATCACCGGACGCGGCAGCCGACATCCCTGAACTGGAGGCGAACGAGCAGACTCAAACGCCGTTTTCGCGGCAGGCGGGTTACAACCAGCCGCTGCCGCACGAAGAAAATGAAACTGCCGCGTCGAGCGAACAGCAAATCGAATCGACATTGGAAGTAAAACCGTTAAATCCGACTTAGAATCTGTTTCTAAATCCTAAATAATATTTTCCGGTTTTTTATCAAGGAGGTTTAAAATGGCGGAAGACAATTCGACACGAGACGCGACCGGGTCGAAAGACAGGAAATTTCCTATCATCGGCTGCGTACTGGTTATTCTTCTGATACTCGCGCTTTTTGTGATTATTTTCTTTTACGGGCAGTTCGCCGCTTCGCCGTTCGGCGAAAGCAACAGCGTCGGACCTTGAGATTTAAATCGAAAGAGTTTTGTTTGAAATAAGGCGAAACAGCTATGAGCTTAATCGAAACAATTCAATCGAAAGCGGTTCGATTAAACGACGCGCGCGACATTAACGAGGAAATTCTTGCCCTCGTCGGCGACGCGCGTTTTGTTTTAATCGGCGAAGCCTCGCACGGCACGCACGAGTTTTATCAATGCCGCGCTGAAGTCACGAAAAGATTAATCGCGGAAAAAGGTTTTGCGGCGGTCGCCGTCGAAGCCGATTTTCCCGACGCTTACCGTGTCAATCGTTTTGTGCGCGGCATCGGCAGCGATAAAAATGCCGACGAAGCGCTGCGCGATTTCGAGCGTTTTCCGCTCTGGATGTGGCGCAATACGGAAGTTTTGGAGTTTGTCGAGTGGCTGAAGGAATTTAACGCGCATAAGCCTCTGAATAATCAAGCCGGATTTTACGGCATAGATTTATACAGCCTGCACGCTTCGATGGAAGCGGTTTTGGAATATCTGGACAAAATCGACCCGGAAGCGGCGCGCCGCGCTCGCTCGCGTTATTCCTGCTTCGACCATCACGGCGAAGACGCGCAAAGCTACGGCTATGCGGCGAGCTTCGATTTGTCGCAGTCGTGCGAAACGGAAGCCGTCAATCAACTGGTCGAATTGCAGCGCCGCGCCGCCGAATACGCGAATCGCGACGGCTTTGTCGCGCGCGACGAATATTTTTTCGCCGAGCAGAACGCGCGTCTGGTGAAAAACGCCGAAGAATATTACCGGCAGATGTTTCGCGGGCGCGTTTCCAGTTGGAATTTGCGCGACAGCCATATGGCGGAAACTTTATCCGCGCTGGCGACGCATCTGGAAAATCAAGGGCAAAGCGCGAAAATCGTCGTCTGGGCGCACAATTCGCACCTCGGCGATGCGCGCGCGACCGATATGAGCCGGGGACGCGGCGAGTGGAACGTCGGTCAACTCGTGCGCGAAAAATACGGCGCGGGCGAAGTGCGTTTAATCGGTTTTACGACCTTTGAAGGAACGGTTACGGCGGCGACGAACTGGGACGAACCGGCACAGCTAAAACGCGTCAGGCAAGGCTTGAATAACAGCTACGAGCGTCTTTTGCATCAAATCGGCACTCCGAATTTCTTTCTGAATTTGCGTGATGAAGAAACGAAAGAAATCCTGCGCCGACCGATGCTGGAAAGGGCAATCGGCGTAATTTACCGACCGGAAACCGAGCGCGTCAGTCATTATTTCGAGGCGAGCCTGTCCGAACAATTTGACGGCGTGATTCATTTCGACAAAACCCGCGCGCTCGAACCGCTCGACGAAGTTTCGAGCTGGCGACACGACGACGCGCCGGAAACTTTCCCGGAAGGCTTATAAAAAAAACGATGAACGCGGAGCGATGAATGGTGAATCGCAATTTCCGCGTTTCATTATTCTTAATTCATCGTTCCGCGTTCATCATTTCCGCTTGAATTCCAGTTCGTAAAACCAGAAATCGTTATTCGGCTGGTCGATTTTCAGCTCCTCCGGCTTGCCGGTTTTATCAATCGTGAAACTGACGAAGCCGCGCGGGAAATTGTACGCCACGCTCGGTCGCCATTTGATTAAAAACGTGTCGTAATGCCAGTGTTCCAAATCCGCCACGAAATTCGGCGCGGGCACGAGACGCAGGACGAGCCTGCCGTTTTCTTCCGTGACGGTCGCGTCGCCGTACATCTCGCCCGCGTACGTTCCGGCGTAATCGGCGAGCGCCAGCGAAGGCTTCGTGTTTTTGACGCGGGCATCGACCAGTTTTTTATCCGCTTCGGCGTCGCGCGCCTTGTTTTGTTTGGCTCTTTCGAGGCGCTCGGCGCTCCAGTCGCGTTTCGGCGCGTCCGTGAAAACATCGAAAATCTTGTTCATCATAATCGAGTTGACGCCCGTCTCCGAGTTGGTCAGCACGACCAGACCGAGATTTTCTTCGGGCATCAGCGCCGTCTGCGAAATCATTCCGTCCAGCCCGCCGCTGTGCGAAACGACTTTGCGCCCGCGATAGTCGTTCAGAAACCAGCCCAAGCCGTAAGCCGAAAAAAGCCGGGTCGGCGCGTCTTTCGCCGGAAAAGGATTCACGCCGAGCGGCGTCACCGCCGACCACATCGCGCCCGCCTGCCGCTCGCTGTAAATTTGTTTGCCCTCGAATTTTCCGCGCCCCAGTTGCAGTCGAAGCCAGTTTGCCACTTCTTTGACGCTCGAATTCAAACCCGCCGCCGGAGCCGCCGCGTCCACGTTTCCGAGATGCAGAACGCGCAGGCTGCCGCCCGATTCGTTGTGCGGCATCGAATAATTATTTTTCAAATCCTTGACGCTCGTCGTCGTCCGCGTCATTCCGAGCGGCTTTAAAATTCTTTCACGAACAAACTCGCTCCACGTTTTGCCCGAAACTTTTTCGACGATTCTGCCCGCCGCCACAAACATTAAGTTTTGATAACCGAACTGCGAGCGAAAGCTCGAAGTCGGTTTCAGATAGCGCACGCGGCGCAGGATTTCGTCGCTCGGATAAGTCGTTTCATACCAGAGCAGGTCGCCGCTGAAAGTATCCAGACCGCTGCGGTGCGAAACCAAGTCGCGAACGGTCATCTCGCGCGTCACATATGCGTCGTACATCTGAAATTCGGGCAGATATTGCGAAACCTTGTCGTCCCATTTCAGCTTGCCTTCGTCAATCAAAATCGCCAGCGCCGCGGTCGTAAAAGCCTTCGTGTTCGAGGCAATCGCAAACAGAGTGTTTTCGTCGACCTTGTCGGACTTGCCGAGCGCGCGCGCGCCGTAGCCTTGCGCAAACACGACTTTATCGTCTTTGACAATCGCAATCGCCATTCCCGGAACGTTCCAATCCTGGCGTGCCTTTTCGGCATAAGCGTCGATTTCGGCAAGTTTTTGGATGAGCGTTTGAGCGGAAACGAAAACCGGAAAAACGACAAAAGCTAAAAATAAAGAAAACCGCAGAAAATTATTTTTCATTACTAAACAGACCTTTCTAAAGAGTATTCTTTGATATTTTACTAAGATTCGTAATCTTAACAATAAAACTTTTGCTGTGGATTACGAAATACGAAAAAGAACGTTTGACATATTATCGCTTGTTTTCGATAAAGCAAAATGTAACTTTTCGCCCGCCGAAATTATTTTTCGCAATTTATTCGATAAAAATCTCGTCCACAAAGATAAAAGCATCGAAACCCGCGCCCGGATGCCACGCCGGAATTTTGCCGAGATTGTAGGCTTTGACGCGCACGTATCGCGCTCTGGTCGGAGCGATTTCGGTTTTGTAATCTCGGGTTTCGGGTTCCATATCTTCGGGCGAAACGTCCGTTTTTATGACGGCGACCCGGGTGAAATTTACGTTATCGTTTGAAACTTCAAATTCGACGCGCGTCGGCATCCAAATCCAGCTGCGCGCGCTTTGCAAAAATCCGCCGCCCAGCTTTCGGATTTCCGTTTCTTTTTGCAAATCAATGACCGCCATAAAATCCTGCGCCTGATAGCCCTGCCATTCGCCCGAAGCGAAATTCGTCGTGCCGCGAATGCCGTCTATCAAGCCGCGCGCGCCGCCGCCCGTATATTGGCGATTGTATGTGGAAAACAGTTTGACCGTCCAATCGTGCGGCATTTTGTTTAATTTCGATTCGACGACGAAACTTTTTTCGCCTTTCGGATTTATCGAAACCGCTTTGACGAAAGACGTTTCGGCGATGGCGATGGGCTTTGTGTATAACGCGGATTTTTCCGTCGGCGCGCTTCCGTCCGTGGTGTAGAAAATCTTCGCGTCCGGCGTGTTTGACCGGAGCGAAACGGTTGTTTCCTTTTCAAAAACTCTGTCTTTCGCGTCGATAATCGGGACGGCGGCGAAGTTTCCTCCGCTTCCGCCCGACACGGAGAAATCATTAAACCAGGTTTTATCGGGCGAATCCGTCATCTGGAATTCGAGCGTGCCGCCTTTCATTAAATCCCGGTGCGGGAAAAGTGTGCCGCGTTGATTGGCGCCGAATTTGACGGATTTGACGTAGATGTTTTTGTCGGAAACGTCCGGCGCTTTGACGACAAACGTTTTCCCGTTTTCCAGATGAATTTTCGCTTCCTTGAAAAGCGGCGTTCCGAGGTCGTAAAACTCGCGTCCCGCCGCGACTTGGTAAAAGCCCAGCGCGCTCAGCACATACCACGCCGACATTTGCCCGCAGTCTTCGTTGCCGATTAAGCCGTCGGGCGCCGGTTTATAAAATTCGTCCATAATTTTGCGCGCGTAGAATTGAGTTTTCCACGGCTCGCCCGCGTAGTTGTAAAGATACGCGATGTGATGCGAAGGCTCGTTGCCGTGCGCGTATTGCCCGATTAAGCCCGTAATATCGGGCTGGTCGCGCCCCGAGAGCTCCTGTCTGGTCGTGAAAAGCTCGTCCAGTTTCTCGGCAAACCGGGCGCGCCCGCCGTGCAAATCAATCAATCCGGAAACGTCGTGCGGAACGAAAAACGAATATTGCCAGCTGTTTCCTTCGGTAAAATGAAACGTCACTTCGTTCGGTTTGAAAGGCGAAACGAAACCGCCGTTTTGGCGCGGGCGCATAAAGCCGGTTTCCGCGTCGAAAAGATTTTTGTAGAAATGGGCGCGCCGAATGTATTTTTCGTAATCGGCTTTTTTACTTTTGACGTAATCTAAGTCCGAATTCGTTTTTTCGTCGGTTTTTGTCTCCCTTTTTCTTTGTAAAATCCGCGCTATCTGCGCGATGCAGAAATCGTCGTAAGCGTATTCGAGCGTTTTGGAAACCGATTCCTGCTCGTCTTCCATCGAGATATAGCCGCGTCTTTTATATGCTTCGAGCCCGAAATGATTCAGTTCCGCGCTGTGTTTTGCGGCTTCAAAAGCTTTTTCGTAATCGAAGCCTTCGATGTTTTTCGCCATCGCGTCGGCAATCACCGAAACGGCGTGATAGCCAATCATCGTGTCGGTTTCGTTGGCGGCGAGCTCCCAGACCGGCAGCCGCCCGCCCTGCTCGTATTGTCTCAGAAAGGTGTTGACAAAATCCGCCGCGCGTTTCTGGTCGATAATCGTATAAAGCGGGTGTGCGGCGCGAAACGTATCCCAAATCGAGAAAACGGTGTAATTGGTAAAACCCTGTGCCGAATGAACCTGTCTGTCCAGCCCGACGTAGCTTTTATCGGTGTCCTGAAAAACATTGGGCGCCAGCATCACGTGATAAAGCGCGGTGTAGAAATTGGTCAACTGTTCAGCGCGCCCGCCCGAAACCTCGATTTTCGAGAGTTCTTTATTCCAAACGTCTTTCGCGTCCTGCCGCACTTTTTCAAAATCCCAGTGCGGAATCTCGGTCAGCAAGTTTCGGCGCGCGCCGCTGATGCCGACCGGCGAAATCGCGACTTTCACGAGCAGCGGTTTTTTCGCGGCGAAACGGAAAAAAGCCTTGATGTTTTTGCCTTTTGATTTGTCGATTTTTTCGGGCGCGCCGCTGTCGTCCGTAACGACGCCGTAATCCGTGAACGGCTCGGAAAATTCGGCGGCGAAATAAACGATTTGGTCTTTTGCCCACGAACTCGAACGGCGAAAGCCTTCGACGCGATTCGCGCCCGTGACTCTCAGTTCCGAATCCAGCACTTTATCGCGGTGCTTCAAATCCAGAATCAGGTTCGCGTCCGTGCCCGCCGGAAAAGTGTAGCGGTGAAAACCGACGCGCGCCGTCGCGGTCATTTCCGCCAGAATATTTCCTTCGTCGAGCTTTACCGAATAATAACCCGTCTCGGCTTTTTCGTTTTGATGCGAAAAACGGGAAGCATAACCGTTCTCGCTCAAATCGCCGCGGCGGGCGAAAAATTCCGGCTCGCCCACCGTCGGCGCAAATAAAATATCGCAGTAATCGGGAATGCCCGTGCCGCTCAGGTGCGTGTGCGAAAAGCCGTAAATCTGGTTGTCGGAATAATGATAACCGCTGCTTCCGTCCCAATCGTCCATCCGCGTATCGGGCGAAAGCTGGACGAAACCGAAGGGAACCGTCGCGCCCGGAAAAGTATGCCCGTGCCCGCCCGTGCCGACGAAAGGATTGACGTAACGCGTGTAATCTTTGGTTTGCGCGGAAAGATTAGCGGAAAGAAAAACGAAGAAAACAAGGCACGCCGGGAAGATGATAAGCGGTTTTTTCATAAAGGAAATTTCCGAAGCGAAAATGAAATGCGTTTATCAAGTTCTAAAACAGTTTGAGAATTGCTGTCAATCAAACAAGCCGAAAATAAATTTTTAGCGAGCTGTCTTTTTTCATTCATAAACGGACTGTATTAACGGAGGGCAGATAAAAAACTAGAAACAAGGAAGGTATTAAACCATGAAGAGAAATTATATATTCAATACAAAATTCGCGCTTATCTGCGCAATCATCCTGACCGGATGCATCTCAATTTTCGGGCAAAAATCGCCCGGCACAAATCCGACTTTCGGCGCGGACTCGCTGGCGGAAGAAATCCGCCCGTTTGATTTCAACAGCCGGTATTATTACGACAACGGCGTCGAGCCGGGCTTAATCGTCAACCGCCGCAACGGCAGCGACAATCTTTCGGTCTTCGACAAGACCACGGACGAACGCTTTCGCGAGGTACGCATCACCGCCGTTTTTCCCGCTTACAACCAGAACGGCGAACTGATTTACTGGAATCTTTACGGCGAATTGTTCAAAGAAAGCTTCCGCAACGACCTGGCGGGCGCTTCCGCGCAGACCGCCGCCGAGTATTTTCCGATGTATATTTTCCCGAGCGATTTCGTCAGAGACCGCCAGCGACAGGCGAGCGTCATCGACTTAAAGGACAATTATTTCGAGAAAAACCCGCTCGGCTTGAGCGTGCGGGTCGAGGTGAAATACACCGCGCGGGCTAACACGGGCGACGGGCAAAAAGAACTGGCGATTCTGGCGGACAGAAACGGTTTGTCGCTGGACGGCACGCCGCTTATCAAAACGCTTGAGGAAATTCAGGATTTAACGCGTAAAGGTCTGGTCACGCAGGTTATCAAAGGACTCGATAACCCGTCGGTCGCCTCTTATGTCGTCGGCAAAGTTATCGAAAAACCCGCAGCGGGCGCGCTTTCGCCGGACGCATTTTTAGTTACGATTCAGCGAGAGGACGGCGAGCGCTTTCACGCCGACGCCGAATTCATCAGACGGTTTGATTGTTTGAAAGATTCGAACACCTGCTCGCGGTAAAGTTAAAAAATGGTAAACGGTAAGTTGCAATAATGAACTTACCGTTTACCGTTTTTTACAAAATTTCGAGAAACGCCTTTAATTCCGGCGGCAGCGAGGCGGTAAAATTCATTTTTTCCTTTGTTTGCGGGTGCGTGAAAGACAATTTTTCGGCGTGCAGGAAAAAGCGGTTTAAATCGACGATGGCGCGGCGGATTTCCAAATCCCTGACCGTTTTGTCGCGCCCGGAATTATAAGTTTCGTCGCCGACGACCGGATGATTTATATAAGCGAGATGAACGCGAATCTGGTGCGTTCTGCCGGTTTTGATTTCGACGCCGAGCAGCGTGAATTTTTCGAATCTCTGCCGCACTTTCCAGAGCGACAAAGCGTTTCGCCCGTGAGCGCGCACCGACATTTTTGTCCGGTTATGTTTTTCGCGCGCAATCGGCGCGTCAATCGTTCCGCTCGTTTCCACGACTTCGCCGTGCGCCAGCGCCAGATAACTTTTAAAAACCTCGCGGCTGCGAAACTGCTCGCTCAGAGCGTCGTGCGCCTCCTGATTTTTAGCCACGACAATCAAACCCGAAGTGTCTTTATCGAGGCGATGAACGATGCCGACGCGAAAACCCGTTTGCTGATTGCCGCCGGCTGAACGCTCCAGATTGAAATGATAAGCAATCGCATTTGCCAGCGTTCCGCTTGAAACGCCCGCGCCCGGATGCACGACCATTCCGGCGCGTTTGTTGATAACGGCGAGAAATTCGTCTTCGTAAACGATGTCGAGCGGAATATTTTCCGGCTCGAACGCGGCGACGGGAAGCTCGGATAATTCGACTTCGATTTCGTCGCCCGCGCGGATTTTGTAGGAAGATTTTACCTGTTTTTCATTCACCGAAACGTCGCCGTCGTCAATCAATCTTTGCAGGCGCGACCGCGACCAGTTTTCGATTTTTTCCGCCAGAAAAGCGTCGAGCCGCTTGCCCGCGTCCCGCGCTTCCGGCGCAAAGTTGAGAATGTTTTCGTTTGTTTCGGGAATATTCACGCTGGAAGATAATTTTTGAAAATTACTCGAAAATCTTTAATGATTATTCGATTATATCGTTAGATAATTAAATAATCTCACACAATTATTGAATAATCTCTAAAGGAAATTAAACAATCTCTAAGGGAAATTGAATAATCTCTAAGGGAAATTGAATAATCTCGTAAAATTATTCAATAAACTTTCAGGAAAATTAAATAATCTTTTGAGAAAACTGAATAATTTCGATTGACGCTAAACCGTTTTCGGCGGCTGGCGCAGTCGCCAAATCATAAAAATCACCGCGCCCGCCGCGACCGCAAGACTGATAATCTGCGAGGTCGAAAGTCCGGTCAAAGTCGTCAATCCGAACAAATCGCCGCGCGGGTCGTCGCGGACAAATTCAATCGTAAAGCGCACGAGCGCGTAAATAATCGCGTACGCAATCAGAACCTGACCGTCAAAACGCTTGTGTCGATGCAGATAAACCAGCGCGCCGAAAACAATCAGCATCGTGATCGATTCGTAAAGCTGCGTCGGGTGCAGATACAGCGGACTGTTGCCTTCGCCGTAAATCGGAACGCCGGTAAATTCGTGCGCCTGCTCGGTAAAATGCACGCCCCACGGCAAATCCGTCGGTTTTCCCCAGCAGCAGCCGGCGGCGAAACAGCCTTCGCGCCCGAAAAATTGTCCGAGCGCCAAGCCGGGCGCAAACGCGTCGGCGACTTTCCAGAATGAAAGCTTATACCAGCGAATCAGAAAGAAAAGCGTGAAAAATCCGCCTAAAAACCCGCCGTAATAAACGCCGCCCGAACGCAGAAAATCGAGCGAGAAAACGTTGCCGATATTGTTTCGATAAGTGTCATCGACAAACAGCATCAGGATTTTCGAGCCGAGCAGACCGCCGATAAGCGTCCATAAACCCAAATCATACATTCGCTCGCGCGGCAAACCGTCTTTTGCGCCGAGACGCGCGGCGACGAAAAGCGCGAGCATCATTCCGACGGCGAGCAGCAAGCCGTAAGTATTGATTGGAAAATCACCGATGCGAAAAAGTTCTGGATACATAAATGGATTTGCGATTTTAGACTGACGATTTTAGATTGGCGTCGTTTTCTATCGTCAACCGCATCACAATCTCGTTTCCGTTGAGCTTGCCCGTGCGCTTAAAGCCGACGCTCGAATAAAGCTTTTCCGCGCCCGTGTTTTCAGGCACAAAGCTCAGATAAATCGCCCGGCAATCTTCGATTTCGCGCATTCGACGGATAACTTCCAGCGCCGCCGCCCTGCCGTAGCCCTTGCCCTGAAATTTGGCGTCAATCATCAGACGACCCAGATAATATTTTTCATCGTCCGGGTCGTAGCCGTACATTACAAAACCGACCAGCTCATCGCCGTCGCCGCTATAAACCGCGAGCGGAATGGAGTCCGGGTAAATTTTCGCCTGCGCGATTGATTTAACGTTCGGCGCGACGAAAAGTTTCTGGTCTTCGGCAACGTCGAGATTGATGACTGCGGAAAAATTTTCCGGCGTTATTTCGCGCAAAGCAACATTCGTCATGCGGTTTTCGTTTTCGGTTCTTCGGCTTTCTTCCGGTTTAAAAATAAATCTATTATCAGCAATCCCGCGCCGACGCAGATAGCCGCGTCCGCCACGTTAAACGTCGGGTAATGCCACGAGCCGAACTGCACGTCGATAAAATCAATCACGAAACCGAGCCTTAAGCGGTCGGTCAGATTCCCGGCAATGCCCGCCAGCAGCAAAGCCAGCGCGCTGAGCAGCCGGTCGTTGGTGCGCGGAATGCGCCAGAAATAAAACAAAACCAGCACCGCCGCGATGCCCGCCACCACCGATAATCCCCAACGCCCGCCTTCGCCGCCGTTGTCAAACATACTGAAGGCGACGCCCGGATTTTGCGCGTAGGAAAAATTCAGAAAGTTTTCGATAACGGTTTTATCGCCGCCGAACCGAAGCCGCCGCACCGCCCAGGCTTTCGTCATCTGGTCAACCAGAAAGACGCCGCCCGCCATCACGAGATATGCAATTTTCCAGAAAAAATCTTTTTTCGTCACAATAAAAATGAAACCACAAACGCGCGCGGAACACAAAGGAAAGTGAGAACTGAGAACTGCGAACTGAGAAGGAATCGACAAAGACTTCTCAGTTCTCACTTCTTTTCCATTCGCGCGCCAGGATTCCGTAAACGGCAAGGTCCACGAATTTTTCGTGCACCCATTGAGCGTCGCGCAGAGTTCCTTCGTGCGTAAAGCCCAATCTTTCGGCGACGGCGCGGCTTTTTGCATTTTCGGCGGCGCAGTAGATGTCCACGCGGTTCAGCTTTAATTCGCCGAAAGCGTAATCGAGCATCACGCGGCAAGCCTTTGTCACCAAGCCGCTGCCCTGCGCGCCGAACGACAGAAAATAACCGATGTTCGCCGTTCGGTGCAGCGCGTTGATGGATTTTAAAGCGACGAATCCGACCAGCGCGCCGTCCTGCCGGATTCCCGCGCTGATTTCCGTGCCTTCGGCGAAACGGTTGAGCGAGCCGCGAATAAAGCCCGCCGAATCGGCGACCGAATAATCGTCGTGCAGATTGGGCATCCATTCTCTGAAATGCGCCCAATCCGCTTTCAGCAGCTCAAACAATTGTTCGGCGTGACGCGTTTGCAATAGATGCAGCCCCGCGCGCTCGTCCAGCCGTCGAATAAACATAAACATTTAGGCGGTCGCGCTTTCCGTCCGCTCGATTTCGTCAAGCGCCGCGAGACATCTTTCGCAAACGGTCGGATATTTTTCCGATTCGCCGACGCGCACCGAATAATTCCAGCAGCGCTCGCATTTCGCGCCGTCCGCTTTCTGAATCTGAACGCTGAAAGCCTCGCCTTCGTGAACTTCCGTCTGCGAAACGATAAAGATGTAACGCAAATCCTCGAAATACGGAATCAGAAAACGCGTCGTTTCCTTGTCGGTCGTCAAAACGACTTTCGCTTCCAGGCTGGAACCGATTTGTTTCGCGTTGCGCGCTTCTTCCAAAGCCTTTAAAACCTCGTCGCGGATTGAAAAAATCCGTTCCCAGCCGGCTAAAAGCTGCGCGTTGTCCGCGCCGGAAACCTTCGGAAACTGCGCCAGATGAACCGACGCGAGCTTCTGATACGGCAGATTCTCAAACGCTTCGTCAGCCGTGAAAACCATAATCGGCGCGAGCAGCCGGCACAATTTATCCGTGATTTGATAAAGCGCGGTCTGCGCGGAACGACGTTCCAGGCTGTTCGGCGCGAAGATGTAGAGACGGTCTTTGATGATGTCGAAATACCGCGCCGAAAGCGTGACGGTGACGAAATTATAAAGCGTTTGATAAACGGCTTGAAAATCGTAATTTTCGTAAGCCTCCAAAACCCGCGCCGTCACTTCGTCCAGATTCGCCAGCGCCCAGCGGTCGATTTCCAGCAGATTTTCTATCTCGTCCGGCTCTTTGCCGCCCGCGTATTGCAGAATCGGCTTTTCCACCGATTCGGTTTCCGGATTAAACCCGTCGAGATTTCCGAGCGCGTAACGCAAAGTATTTCTGAATTTACGATAAGCGTCCGTGACGCGCTGCAAAATTTCGTCCGAGCATCGAACGTCTTCCGTGTAATCGACCGCCGCCGCCCAGAGGCGCAACACGTCCGCGCCGGATTTGTTGATGATTTCAATCGGCGCGGTCACGTTGCCGATTGATTTCGACTGTTTTCTGCCCTCGCCGTCCACGACCCAGCCGTGCGTGATAACGGTTTTATACGGCGCGGTGTCGTGCGCCGCCAAGCCGCACATCAACGAGGAATTAAACCAGCCGCGATACTGGTCGCCGCCTTCCAGATAGACGTCAGCCGGAAAACGCAGATTGTCGCCGCGCGTTTCCAGCACGGCGACGCACGACGAGCCGGAATCGAACCAGACGTCCAGAATGTCGGTTTCCTTGCGAAAATCCGCGCTGTTGCATTTCGGGCAGGCAAAGCCTTCGGGCAGAAGCTCGCTTTCCGGTCGCGCATACCACGCGTCCGCCGTTTCCCGCGCAAAAATGTCGGCGACGTGATTGATGATTTGCGGGTCGGCAATCGCTTCGTCACACGCCTGACAATAAAAAACCGGAATCGGCACGCCCCACGAACGCTGCCGCGAGACGCACCAGTCGGGACGACCTTTAATCATATTCGCCATCCGACCTTCGCCCCACGCCGGATGCCATTTGACCTGCGCCACCTGTTCCAGAGCGGCGGCGCGAAGCGAGTTCGCCGCGCCGCTTTTCGCCGCTTCGTCCATCGAGATAAACCATTGCGGCGTCGCGCGAAAGATAACCGGCTGTTTGCAGCGCCAGCAGTGCGGGTAACGATGCTCGTAATTTTCCGCAAACAATAAAGAACCGTTTTGCCGCATCAATTCGACAATCCGCGGATTCGCCTTAAAAATATTTTCGCCCGCAAAATGCTCGACTTCGTCGGTAAATCTGCCCGCGCTGTCGACCGGACAATAAATCTCCAAGCCGTATTCCTTGCCGATGATAAAGTCGTCGTGACCGTGCCCGGGCGCGGTGTGAACCAAGCCCGTTCCGGCTTTCGACGTTTCCGAACGGCTGCGCGCTTCCGAAACGTCGATTTCGGTTTCCGCGTCGGCTTCGCCGCCTAAAGTTACGTGGTCGCCGTTCATCACCAGCGATTCGCGTTCAATCCACGGATGTTTCGCTTTCATTCCTTTCAGCGCCGAGCCGGGAAATTTCGCTAAGATTGGCGGCAGCCGGCGCTCGCCTTCTTCGTTAACGCCGCCGATGCCGCATTTGACGATGACGAAGCCGACCAGCTCCGAAGCGACGATTAAAACTTCGTCGCCGTGTTCGACCGCCGCGTATTCAAAATCGGGATGAACGGCAATTCCGAGATTCGCCGGAATCGTCCACGGCGTCGTCGTCCAGATAACGAGCGAAACTTTTTTGCCCGCCAGATTTTCGTCCAGTTCCGCCGGGTCGTTTAAAAGCGGAAATTTGACGTAAATCGAAGGCGAAGTGTGCAGTTTATATTCGACTTCCGCCTCAGCCAGCGCCGTCTGGTCGTGAACGCACCAATAGACCGGGCGCAAGCCTTTATAAACGTAGCCGCGTTCCAGAAACTTTCCGAAAAGCCGCGCCGTCTCCGATTCGTATGCGTTCGACATCGTCAAATACGGCGTCTGCCATTCGCCCAAAATTCCCAGACGCGAAAAATCGCGCGTCTGCCCGTCCATCGCGCGCGAGGCGTGGTCGCGGCAGATTTTGCGAAACGTGGCGACCGGCAAATCGGCTTTGTTTTTGCCTTTTTCGGCGAGCTTTTTCTCGACCAGCGTTTCAATCGGCAAGCCGTGGCAATCGTAGCCGGGCACGTACGGCGCGTCAAAGCCCATCATCGAGCGCGATTTGACGACCAAATCTTTCAGGATTTTGTTGAGCGCCGTGCCGATGTGAATGTCGGCGTTGGCATACGGCGGTCCGTCGTGCAGAATAAATTTCTGCGCGCCGCGCCGCGCTTCGGAAATCATTTCGTAAAGCCTTGCGTCCGCCCATTTTTTCAGGCGCGCCGGTTCCGATTGACCGAGATTCGCCTTCTGCGCGAAATTCGTTTTCGGTAAGTTTACGGTTTTTTTCAGTTCTAAAGGTTCAGTCATAAAAAGTTGTCAGCGGTCAGTTGTCAGCGGTCGGTCGGTGACTTTTGAACAACTACCGTAAAAATAAAATCTTAACATTCATTCAATATAAATCCGCAATCCGAAATCTAAAATCCAAAATCGAAAAAGTCCCAAGCCTTTTTCGTCAGACTTGGGACTTTTGAGCAAACGATTACTTTCGGCTCACGCTCCGCGAGGAGCAAAGTCCCTTTCGCTAATAATAATTATGCCCGGTAAAGCAACCATCATAAAACTTGTTCCGTCTTATTTTATGCCAGTATTTTTACAAATAGTCAATAAAAACTGCGACACCCGTGCCGGACAGCCAGCGGAATATAAATAAATGAAAATTCACCACGGAAAATGGTTTTGTGTAATCGCTCTCATAATTTTATCTTCTTTTTCCGCATTGTCGCAGGAAGCGACGCCGACGCCGGCGGAAGAGCCGATAAAAATTCTGACCGAAGAAGTTCTCCTGAACGTCACGGCGCAGACGGCGGAAGGGAAATTTGTTCCGACCTTAAAGCCCGACGATTTATTAATCGTCGAGAGCGGAACGCCGCAGAAAATCGAAAGTATGAAGAAACTTCCGGCGAGCGTTTTGCTTCTGCTCGACACGGGCGGCAATCTGAATTTCGCCAAAACTCTGAATATGTCGCGCCTGACGGCGAAGCTGCTGGTCGAAAAAATTTCTCCCGGCAGCGCGCTCGCCGTGATGCAGTCTTACGATAAAATCGAGACGGTTTCCGCGTGGACGGAAAATCGCGAAACCGTGCAGGGCGATTTGGACAAAAAGCTTTTCAGCGGCAATCGCTCTCGGTTTTCCGATTCGATAAACGCGGCGGTCGAGATGTTTAAAACGCGCCCGCCGGAAAATCGCCACCTGGTTTTTATCGGCGACGGACTGGACAGTCTTGCCGGCGAAAACGAGCGTCAAAAAGCTCTCGAAAATCTGCTCGCCGCAAACATTACCGTTCACGTTATCGCCTACAACAAAATGGAAGCGAAACGCGCGAAACCGATGACGCGCCGCATCCAAATCGGCGAAGAAATCGAAACGCCGCGCCTGCCCGAATATCAGCTCGAAATAATTATTCAAGGACTTCCGACAAATATGCGCGACGGTTTCCGCAGAATGGCGAAAGCGGAGCGTTTATTTATCGTGCGGCTCGATAATCAGGCTCTGAAGCTCGCCAAACAAAAGCTCGAACAGTGGAATAAAAGCGCAGCGCAGTTGCAGTCGGTTGCCGAAGATACGGGCGGAATGTTTCAAGCGCCCGAAGAATTGGAAACAATGTGGCGTTTCGCGCAGGAAATCGCGCAGGCGATTGATTCTCAATACGTCGTGACTTACATTCCGACCAAATCTTTTGCCGAATCAGGCGGCGAAGCGCGAAAAATCCGCGTCAGCACGCACTGCGACGGCGTCATAATCCGCGCGCGACAAAAAATCGTCTCCGCCAAACCGAATTCGAATTAATCGTCATAATAATTGTCACAAACGGAATGTTTACGGTGTTCTTTAGATAAACACAGGAGACAATTATGAAAAAGTTTCAGATGGGAGTTTTGCTTAACGGGAAATTTCTGCGCGCGTCGATGCTGCTTTCTTTCGGGCTGCTGGCGATTCTCGCCGGTATTCTGATGAGCGACAAGAGCGCGCAAAGCGTTGGCGCGCAAGCCGCGCAAAAGGGAATCAAGGGCGAATGGAATGCCGAATTTGACCGCAATAAAGCGGGCGAGATTCATTTCCGGTTTCAGCGCCGCTCCGAAAACGGCGGCTTTAATATGACGGGCGAAAATCTGCGCGCCGGCGAGTTGCAGGGACTGCCGGCGGAGGCGCGGTCGGCGGCAAAAATCAATGTCGGCTTTAATATTGTCCGCGAAGCCGGAACCTTTGCCTGCGAAGGTTATTTCAGCGAAAGGCGCGGCACCGGATTCTGGACTCTGACGCCGAGCGAAAAATTTATATCCGAGATGCGCGCCCGCGGTTACGATAATCTGAACGAAGAAAACTTGCTCAGCGCGGCGCTGCACGATTTGACGATAAAATTTATCGAAGATTTGAAAAGCGCCGGTTATGACAAACTGACCTTTGAACAATTGAGACGCGCGCGAACGCACGACATTACGATTCAATATATCCGCGAGATGAAGACGGCGGGTTTCGAAAATCTGACCGTCGAAGAACTCGTCCGCGCCCGCAATCACGATATTGACGCCGATTTTGTGCGGGAAGCGAAAACGATGGGCTTTGAGCGGCAGCCGCTGGAAACGCTTATCAGAATGCGCAACCACGACATCACGATGGAATTTATCAACGAGATGAAAAGCGCCGGTTTCGAAAATCTCTCGATTGAGGAATTAATCAGGCTCAAAAATCACGACATAACAGCCGGTTTCATCAGCGAAATAAAAGCGGAAGGCTACGCCGAGGTCCCGGCGGAAACGGCGATTCGATTAAAGAATCACGACGTCGACCGCGAATTTATCCGCCGCGCGAAATCGCAGGGTTATAACAATGCCAGCCTGGAAGAACTTATCAGGCTTCGCAATCGCGGAACCGTTAAGTAAAAAACTTCCGATTCGGCGACTTGCGAGAAGTTTACAAAAACTTGAATCGCAAAAAATAAAAACAGCATACCGTTTAAAGTATGCTGTTTTTTTTGTTTGTCTACGGGTGCGACTTATTAATTGCCAGTCGCCCCGTTGGTATTATCATTTATCATATAATATCACCCCCAGGACTTACTTTGATGCGGCTTTTCGCCTACGGTTGCCTGCCGGGAAAATATTTATTAACGCGAAAAAAAATAATAAAGCTCGCCGCTTTCGTCGCGGCGAGCCTTTCCAAGGGAAGATAACCAGTTGTCCGTTCTGTCCTGTCAATTAATAAATAGACGCCGGCTGAAAATTTTTTTGCGAAAATTTTTTGCCCGTCATAAAAAAGATGGGCAAGCCTTTATTTTGGGACTGTTTTCTAAGCGCCGATAAAATAATTGACGCGGCTTTCAATCTTTTCCTGAATTCTCCGCAGATTTTCTTCCGAATCGGCTTCGAATCTCAAAACCAGAATCGCCTGCGTGTTCGACGCGCGCACCAAGCCCCAACCGCCGGGGAATAAAATTCTCGCGCCGTCCGTCGTGATGACTTCGTTCGTCGCGGAAAATTCTGCGGCGATTTGCCGGACGACGACGAATTTTTTTTCTTCCGGGCAATCGACGCGGATTTCCGGCGTGGAAAACGTTTCCGGCAAATCGGAAAGCAATTCAGATAAGCTCAAATCGGTTTTCGACAGAATTTCCAGCACCCGCGCGCCCGCGTAAGTCGCGTCGTCGAAACCGTAAAAGCGGTCGGCGAAAAAAATATGCCCGCTCATTTCGCCTGCCAGAATCGCGCCGGTTTCCTTCATTTTCGCTTTTATCAGCGAATGTCCGGCTTTCCACATCAGCGGATTTCCGCCGTGTTTCTCAATATCCGCAAATAAATTCTGCGAGCATTTTACTTCGCCGATAATTGTTGCGTTCGGATTTTCCTTTAAAACCGAGCGCGCGAGCAAAACCATCAATTCATCGCCCCAGATGATTCTGCCGGTTTCGTCAACGATGCCGATTCTATCGCCGTCGCCGTCAAAGGCGATGCCCAAATCCGCGCCGCCGGTTTTTACCGCTTCAATCGTATCGTGCAGATTTTCGACCACGGTCGGGTCGGGATGATGATTCGGAAAACTCGAATCCGGCTCGGTAAATAATTCGATTAATTCGACGCCCAATTCTTTATAAATCGGCACCGCCGTCACGCCGCCCATTCCGTTTCCGGCGTCGACGACCGCTTTTAATTTTTTATTTCCGAGCGCCACGCGCGCTAAAATCGCGCGCCGGTAATCTTCCAGGATTTCCAGAGCTTCAACCGTTCCCGCGCCTGCCGCAAATTTTCCGGCACCAGCGATTTCCCGTATTTCCTGAATCTGCGCGCCGAACAGCGCGTCTTTGCCGAGACAAATTTTAAAACCGTTATGGTCGGGCGGATTGTGCGAGCCGGTAATCATCACGCCGCCGTCGACCGTTTGGGTAAAAACCGCGAAATACAAAACCGGCGTCGGAACTCTGCCGATTTCGAACACGTCGCAGCCGGTCGCGTTCAAGCCTTTGACGAATAAATCGCGAAAACGCGGCGAACTGGCGCGCGCGTCGAAACCGAGAGCGATGCGTCCGGCATTATTTTGACGAAAAAAAGTGCCGATTGATTTGGCTAAAAGCGAGACGGTTTCGTCGGTTAAATGCTCGCCGACGATGCCGCGAATGTCGTATTCCCTGAAAATATTCGGATTCATAAAGAAAAAAGAAAGTTTCGCGCAAAGACGCGAAGAAGGCAAAAGTAAAAAGTAAAAAATAAAAGAAATTCATTTGTCGTCAAACTCTGTCTTAAATTTTGCCTTTTGCCTTTTTACTTTTTACTTTCAATCTTTGTTATACTCAAAATTTGCTTTTGGGCAACACGCGCGCCTCGATAGGGCATCGAAACGTGTTGAGCTTCGTAAGTATTCCGTAATAAATTATGAAAAATCCGGCTCGTTTTTTTGGATTCTCAGGTCTGCTTTTAAGTTTTGTCTTGACGGTTGCGGCACAGACGCCGCGCACCAGCCCGACGCCGCCGCGCGGAGGCGACGACAGCGGACAGGTCAGAACGTTTGAGGTTCGCCTGCCCGTCACCGTAAAAGATAAAAAGAAAAATCTCGTCCCGAATTTGACGCGCGGCGATTTTCTGGTTTTTGAAGACGGCGTCCAGCAGGAAGTAACGTTTTTCAGCGACGAAAAAACGAATCCGCCCGTTTTCGTCGGCGTTTTGATGGACACTTCGCCTTCGACCGCCGGAAAAATGAAATTCTCGAAAGAAGCGGCGAAAAATTTTATCTACACCGTGACGCGCATTCGCAAAGACAAAGCCGCGTTTATGACCTTCGACCACGAAGTCAGTCTGCTTCAGGACTTTACGGACAAGCTGGATTTGCTCGACAAAGCCGTCGACGGCGTGAAAAAGACCGGCTCGCAGACGGCGCTTTACGACGCCATCTGGCAATTTTCGGATGAAAAGCTGCGCAACGCTCCCGGCAGGCGCGTGATTGTCATTATCACCGACGGCGACGACACGTTCAGCCGCGCCGACATCAACGACGCTGTCGACATCGCCCAGCGAACCGAAACGACGATTTTCGCCATCTCAACCAAGTCCGGATTTCTGGGCACCGTTCCCGGCGTCGAAGCCGGAACGGTCAAGGACGAAGGCGATAAACTGCTCGACCGTCTATGCCGCGAAACCGGCGGCGAAGCCTTTTATTCGGGCGATATGCTCGCGCTCGAAAGAGCGCTGGACAAAGTGGCAAAAGAATTTCGCGGGCAATATATCGTCACCTATCGTCCGGCAAATCAGGATTACGACGGCAGAAAACGCAAAATCGAAGTGCGGTTCGCCGATAAGCAGAAAGCGGAAGATTATCGGATTCGCACGAAAACCGAGTATCGGGCAGTTAATGACGGGTTAAAAAAAAATTGACGCCGCCGGAGGCAAAGCAAGGAAAGGGAAAAAAAGAGAAGAAATATTCGCCCAATCATAAATCCCGCATCAAAAGCCGCGTTCATAATAAGAGAGGTAGAAATGTCAGGCAGTAAAAATTTAACGGTTTTGTCACTTGGGTTGTTGTTTGTCGCGACGGCTCTGTTCGGCTGGAATTTTTCCGCCGCGCAGCAGCAGCAGATGCCGACCACGCAAAAACAATCTGCGCCGTCGCCGACCGCGACGCCCGGCAGCGAAATAGTCGAAGAGGAAGACGAGCCGATTAAAATCGATACCGAGCTGGTCAACGTGCTTTTCACCGCCCAGGACAAAGACCGCCGCCTGCTGACCGACCTTAAAAAAGAAGACATTCGCATTCTCGAAGACGCTCAGCCGCAGCAAATTTTTACCTTTGCGCGGCAGACCGATTTGCCGCTTTCCATCGCTATCGTGATTGACACCAGCCAATCGCAGCAGCGCACTTTGCCCGAAGAAAAAGATGCCGCAAAATCCTTTGTCGAATCGGTCGTCAGACCCGAAAAAGATGAAGTCGCCGTGCTTTCCTTTACGGGCGAAACGACGCTCGAACAGGATTTGACCGGAAATGTTCAGCGTCTGCGCCGCGCCATCGACCGCGTCGAATTCGTTCCCGCCGCCGGAACTTTAAACGGCGTGCTGATTGGAACGCCGCCGATTTCCGGCAGAAGCCAGCAGGTCGCCGGTTCGACGGCGGTTTGGGACGCGCTCTGGGTTACTTCCAACGAAGTTTTATCGAAAGCGCCGGAAAGAACGCGCCGCGTCATTATTCTGATGAGCGACGGAGTCAACACTTTCGGCAACAAAAAGCTGGAAGACGCCGTCAACCAGGCGATAAAACACGACGCGATTATTTACAGCATCGGCATCGGCGATTATTACTACGACGGCATCGATGAAAGCGCGCTGAGAAAAATCACCGAGCGCACCGGCGGACGCGCTTTCTTTCCCAGGGACGAAGCCGATTTGCGCAAGGCTTTCACGCAGATTCAAATCGAGATGCGTTCGCAGTATTTGATTGCCTACGAGCCTTCAAATGCGAAACGCGACGGCACTTTCCGCAAAATCGAGATTCAGGTCGCTAATTCCGAATTAGCCAAACAGAAAGTCCGGCTGACGCACCGGCAGGGATATTTTGCCAAAACCGCGTCCGGTCAGAGTAAACCGACGAAATAGTTTTCGGACAAAATCAAGCGAGCGAAAGCGGGTAGTCAAACTATCCGCTTTTTTTATTTATCCGCGTTTATCTGCGCAAATCGGCGGTTTCATTCGCTTGATTTTCGCGGCGTGCTCTGCGGCTGGTTTTTCACTGCGGCAGTCCGATTTTTTCCAATAAATCGGTAAAGCGCGCGTCGTCTCGCAGGCTTTTAAATGCCGGGTCGGTCGCCAGATACTGCAACTGCAAATCGTGCAGCGCGAAAGCTTTTTCGAGCGAGGCGAAAGCTTTTTCGCGGTCGTCTAAAGCGGTGTAAAGAACCGCCAGTTCGGCGGGCGAAACATAACTTTCGCCGGTTTCCAGTTCGCCGAGAATCGCCTGCGCTTTTTCGCGCTCGCCCGCGCGGGCGTAAGCCGCGCCGAGATAAATTTTATTGCTCGGCGTTTCCTGCCCGAGGCTAAAGGCTTTCCGGTAAGCCTCGATTGCCTCGGCAAACATTCCGTTTGCCGAGTAGTTATAGCCGAGATAAAGATGCGCGAAAGAAAAATCCGGGTCGAATTCCAGAGTTTCCCGAAGAATTTTTATCGCCTCGTCGTATCTTCCGGCAAAGTATAAAACCAAGCCGTAATTTCCGTTAATAATAGTGGAAAGCGGGTCGAGTTCCTTAGCGCGGCGGATTTCCGCGATGGCTTCGTCGTGGCGTCCCGTGCGGCTCAGATAACCGGAATAACCGATGTAGGCGCGCGCGAGATTCGGATTCAGCTCGATGGCGCGTTTGAATTCAAACTCAGCCGCCGACCATTCCCAGCCGTTCATTTTCAGAAACGCGAGCGCAAAATGCGCGTCCGCCAGCGTTTCGTCGAGTTCCAAAGCTTTCAGCGCCGCCGCTTCCGCTTTCGGCGTAAATTCTTTCGGGTCGAGCGAGCCGCTGCCGACTAAAATTCGATAAGTAAAAGCCAGCTCGGCGTAAGCGAGCGCGTAATTCGGGTCGACGGCGATTGCCTCGTTAAAGTATTCGACGGCGCGTTTGCGACTTTCCGTGCCGCCTTTGGCGCGATAAAAACGCCCTTTCAATAAAAGCTCGTAGGCGACGGAATTTTTCGTTTCGTGTCTGACGAGTTGTTTTTGCTCGTTTAAGGTCAAGCGCGGGTGGAGCTTGTCGGCAATCTCGCGCGAAATATCGCTTTGAATCGCCAGCAGGTCGTCGGCGCGGCGGCTGTATTGCTCGCCCCAGATTTGCGTGTTGTCGCGCGCGTTTATCAATTCGACGCTGATTTGCAGATTTTCGCCGCGCCGCATCACCGAGCCGGTTAAAATCGTCGCGACGTTTAAAGTTTTGGCGATTTCGCGCAGATTTTCGGCGTTGTATTTGTATTTAAACGACGAGCTGCGCGCGATTACTTTCACGTCCGGAAGCTGCGAAAGATTGTTGATAAGCGATTCGCTGATGCCTTCGGAAAGATATTCCATTTCGGCGTCGCCGCCGCTGTTGCCGAGCGGCAACACGGCAATCGAGCGATAATCCGCGCCGCCGCCGAGACGAAAATACGCCGAATACATCAAATATCCGCCCGCAATCAGAGCGATTATCAAAACCATCAAAGCCGGATTAAAACCGCCGTCCGTTTTTCCCGTTTGCCAGACGACCAGGGCAATCAAACAAGCCGTCGCCAGAACAATTAAAACCGGCAATCCGTATTTTTTCGGCGGCGCGGGAACGCGCGGAGCGTTTGTTGCCGCGTCTATTCGGGTGGCAAACTGCGGCGAGCGCATCGACAACTCAGTTCGATAGCCGTTTTGCGGGTTTTTCTGCGTCACGATGCCGGATTTTCCCAGACGCTTCGCTTCAAATTCCAGTTCCTGCCGGAAATCCTTAATTTCGCCGAGCATCTCGGACATTTTTTGATAACGCTCGCTCGAATCTTTGCGCAGCGCTTTCATAATGATGTGGCTCAGCTCGCGCGGCACGTCATTGACATAGTGCGTAATCGGCGCCGGATTGCTTTTCAAAATCGAGGCAATCACGTCGCTCGCCGTTTCGTCCTGAAACGGAAGCTGACCGCTTGTCATTTCGTATAAAATAACGCCGAGGCTCCAGATGTCGCTGCGCTCGTCAATCTGTTTGCCGCGCGCCTGTTCGGGCGACATATAAAAAACCGTGCCCATCACCGTTCCCGGCTGCGTGTGAACGTAAGGCTGCGTGACGGCGTCGGGGTCGTGTTCTTCCGCTTTTTCGACGAACTTTGCCAGACCGAAATCGAGAACTTTGACCAGCGAGTCGGCGCGCAGCATAATGTTTTCCGGTTTGACGTCGCGGTGAATGACGCCTGCCGAATGCGCCGCCGCCAGCGCCGAAGCCGTCTGCTCGGCGATGTTCAGAATTTCCGTCACGCTCAATCTTTCGCGTTTTAGTTTTTCGCGCAGGGTTTCGCCCTCGACAAATTCGGTCGTGATAAAATGCAGCCCGGCTTCTTTGCCGAATTCGTAGACGGTCAGAATATTCGGATGATTCAGCGCCGAAGCCGTCTCCGCCTCGCGTTCGAAACGGCGGAGAAGGTCGTAGTCGTCGGCAAACTTGGCGGACAGAATTTTCAGCGCGACTTTACGGTTAAGGCTTTTGTCCTGTGCCAGATACACTTCACCCATACCGCCCTTTCCGATTAAAGAAAGAACCGCGTAGCGCCCAAAATTTTTACCGCTTTCGAGCATAAAAAGATAGCGCATTATAGCATTGTCGCCGTGGTTTACACAGAAACCGCAGGCGTGAAATGGTTGAAGTGAAAGAAGATTAACCGCGCGAACGGGCGCGCAAAAAGAATTAAGAAATCCAGCCGTCGCCGGGCGCGAAAATTTCTTGCCTGCAAACTTTGGAACGTGATACTTTTACCAAAGTATTCACTGTTTCCCCGTAGCTTTTTATCCAATAAAGGAGCGTATCTCGTTATGGCGCGTATCAATTTCTTCAGCCGAGCCGGTCTGGTTTTGGCTTTGTTAGTTTCGTCCTTTTTCATTTCGGGCTGCGCGAGTTCGGCGGGCAGTCGTTATTTCGGGAAAACGCAGGCTCCGAAAGATAATGTTCTGCGGTATATTTCCGGCTCCGAGCCGGAATCGCTCGACCCGCACGTTTCCAGCGGTCAGCCGGAAGCGCGCGTTTATATGGCGATTTACGACGGCTTGGTCGAATATCACCCGAAGGATATGCACCCGATTCCGGCGATTGCCAAAAGCTGGGAAATCAGTCCGAATGTCGATGAATTTATTTTTCGCCTGCGCGAGAACGCGAAATGGAGCGACGGCACGCCGATTACGGCGCGCGATTTCGTTTACAGCTTCCGGCGCGGATTTGCGCCCGAAACGGCGTCGCGCACGGCAAGCCTCGGCTACTTTATCAAATACGCCGAAGCTTTTAACGGCGAGCAGGTTTTCGTGAAAAAGAACAACGAATTTCTGCTGGCAAAAGATTTTGCCGAAGACGCTGCCGCCGCGCAAAAAACAAATGATTCAAACGGACAAAAAACTTCTCCGGCATCGCCATTCGGCGCGGAAACCGCATTTCGTAAATTCATCAAATCGCCCGACCGCCTGCTGCTGGACGGCGACGAAAAAAAACGCGCCAAACAGATTGAAGCAAATCCGATGCTGAAAGCGGCGCTCGCGGAAAACGTCGAGTTTGTCCCGGTGAAAGCCGAAGACATCGGCATCGAAATGCTCGACGATTACACCTTGAGAATCACTCTGCGCCAGCCCGCGCCTTTTTTTCTCGGACTTCTGGGGCATCAATTTTTCCGCCTCGTTCCGCAAAAGACGATTGAAAAACACGGCAAGGACTGGACGCGCCCGCAAAACATCGTGACCTGCGGCGCGTTTAAAGTCAAAAAGATTAATCCTTACGACGCTTATATTTTCGAAAAAGACCCGAATTACTGGGACGCGGCGAACGTCCGGCTGGACGGCATCGAATTTTATCCGATCGAAGAATCGGCGACGATTCTCAACTTGTATAAAGCGGGAAATATTGACGCGATGCTCAACCATATCGTTCCGGCTTCGTGGGTTGACGTGGTTCGGGAGTATAAAGACGAATACATGAATTTGCCCGAAAACGCGACCGCTTATTACAGTATGAATATCACGAAGCCGCCGTTTGATAATCCGAAAGTGCGGCAGGCTTTCAGCCTGGCGATTAATCGCGAATTTCTCGCACAGTTTCGCAAAACGACCAAGCCGCTCTACTTTCAGACGCCGTCGGGAATTTTCCCCGATTACGATAAAGCGATGGACAAAATCGGCGAAGAAGTCAGAAAAGAGCGCGGCATCTCGCCGGAAAACTGGGCGAAACAAAGAAAGCAGTTCGACCCGGAACTCGCCCGCAAGCTTTTGACCGAAGCCGGTTTTCCGGTGCAGCAAAGCGGCAGAGATTTTTCTGCGCCGGCGTTTCCGGCTGATAAGGTTGCCATTTCCTACAACACGCTCGAATCGAACCGGCAAATCGCCGAGTTTATCCAGAATCAATGGAAACAAAATCTCGGCATCACGATTCCGCTCAAAAATATGGAGTTCAAAACGTTTCTGCCTTACCGGAATTCGCTCCAATACGAAGGCTTCGCGCAGAGCTTGTGGGGCGGCGATTATATGGACCCGTTTACGTTTCTGGGCTTGCATTACGGGCAGCAAAACGACGGCGGCTCGGGCTTTTCCGACCCGAAATACGACCAGCTGCTCGACGCGGCAAATTCCGAGCTTGACCCGCAAAAACGCCTGGAAAAACTGGCTCGCGCCGAATATTACCTGATGGAGCGGCTGCCTTCGATTCCTTTGACCATCTCGGCGACCAACTGGATGAAGAAACCGTATGTCAAAGGTTTATATCCGAATCCGGGAACGCTTCACGCCTGGAAATTCGTCTATATCGAGCGCGACCCCGCCAAATGGGATATGAATGTCGAGAATATAATGCGGGATAAGGATGCGGTCGTCGAAGAACAGATAAAAAATCTGGAAAAAACGCAGATTCAAACCAAATCTGAAGATTGATGAAAACGGCGACTTCAAAAGCGCTTCAAAAGTGAAAAGGTGAAAAAGGATTGTTGAATTTTGCCGTACCTTCCTTTTCACTTTTTCACTTTTTCACTTTTCACTTTAAACCGATTCTTTTCCCGACAAAAAATCTATTTGACATTAATATCTCCGGCTTTTCCCAGCCTCAATACTCGATAAGTAATTTGTTGCATTTTAGGTGAAACTAAAATCAAAGATGACTCGTAGTGTTTATGACTATTTTGGGAATCCAGTCAAAAAGGAATCATTAACAATTATGAAAGACTCTAAATCTTATTTGTATAAATTCGCAAAAACCGTCAACCTGCAAACCAAAAAGGCACTGTTGTTGTTTTGTTTATTGACCGTAAGCTGTTTGTTGCAAGCGTTTGCTCAAACATCGGCGTCTGCGCCAGCCGATGCCGCCGAACAGCGCGGGCGCGCCTTTATCGAAGTCATTAATTCGAATAATCGCGCGGCGTGGCAAAAATTTATCAGTGAAAACTTCGCCAAATCTTCGCTCGAAAGAGTTCCGGCGGAAGCGCGATTGGGTAATTTTGCGCGAATTTACGACCAAACTCGCGGTCTCAATCTACAAAACGTGCGACGCACAAAACCGAACGAAGTTTCAGCGAGCGTCAAGGGCAGCTTGACGGGAATCGGTATGGAACTGATTTTTCTGGTCGAAGAGCAGTCACCGTTTTATCTCAGTTCAATCGGAATTCGCCCGCAGCAATCGCCGTCGTCGGGTAAAAAATTATCTGACCGGGAAATGGTCGAAGAACTCGACGATTTTCTCAAAAAAGTGAGCGCCGCTGACGTTTTTTCCGGCGCGGTTCTGCTGGCAAAGGGCGACGGCGTTTTGTTTGAAAAAGCCTACGGCGAGGCGAACAAGGATTTTAAAGCGCCGAACAACGTGAACACGAAATTTAATCTCGGTTCGATGAATAAAATGTTTACTTCGGTCGCCGTCGCGCAGCTTGTCGAGGCGGGAAAGCTCTCGTTCGATGATTCGCTCGGAAAATTTATGCCGGATTTTCCGGACAAGGCGGCGGCGGAAAAGATAAAAATCAAGCATCTGCTCTCGCACACGTCGGGCTTGGGAAATTATTTTAACCGCACGTTTATGGAAGGCTCGCGCGCCCGTTTTCGCACGGTCGACGATTTTCTCGAACTCGCCAAAACGGAAAAAATGCAGTTTGAGCCGGGAACGAAATGGCAATACAGCAACACCGGAATGCTTGTCCTGGGCAAAATTATCGAGAAGGCTTCGGGGCAGAATTATTTTGATTACATCCGCGAAAACGTTTACAAACGCGCCGGGATGACCGGCTCCGATTCTTACGACCTCGACAACGTGAATCCGAATTTAGCAGTCGGTTACGAAAAAGATTTCACCGAGCCGGGCGTCCGTTTCCGCAACAATATTTTTATGCACGTGATTCGCGGCGGTCCGGCGGGCGGCGGTTATTCGACCGTCGGCGACTTGCTGAGATTTGCCAGAGCCTTGCAGAACGGCAAGCTCGTCGGCAAAGAATATGTGAAGCTGCTGACCTCGCCGAAACCGGAGCTTAATTCGCCGGAGTACGGTTACGGATTCGGTATCGACACCGACCCGAACACTTTCGGGCACAGCGGCGGTTTTCCGGGCATCAGCTCCGAGCTGATTATATTTACCAATTCCGACTACGCGGCGGTCGTGCTTTCAAATTACGGCGGCGGCTCGCAGCCCGTTACCGCGAAAATTCGCGGGCTCGTGCAGTCGTGCGCGGATTGTCGGACGGCGAAAAATTGAAGCGAGCTTCAAACAAATAATCAAAAAATCGGAGCGCCTGATTTTGGTAATTAAAATCAGGCGCTCCGACTTTTTTGATTCGATGCTTTTACCTGCCGGAAAGATTTATACTTTCATTTTTTGCTTTCCTTTTCGGCTTTCAGTTTATCGTCGAAGGCTTTTGTCATTCGGGCGACAAATCTCTGATAGCCTGCCGAGTCAATAAACGGATTCGGTTTAGCGCCCGCGCGAAGCTTTTCGGCTTTTTTGTTTAAATCAAAAAACTGTCCGTGCGATGACAAAAAGACGTCAGCCTTAATGTTTTTGAGCGTTTCGAATGTCCTGGCGAAATCTTCGGCGATGCCCGGATATTTCGGATTATTGACCAGAGAGTAATCGAGCGTCGTCACGCTGCTGGAAAAAACGACTTTGTATCGACGATTATTTTCCGAAACTTCCGTCGTCCAGCTGGTCGCGCCTTTCGTATGCCCAAAGGTGAAAAAGGTCTTCAAAACCGTATCGCCGAGCCGGATTTCCTGATTGTTCTTGAGGATTTCGTCAACTTTGACCGGCGCGAACAAAGGTTTGTCGCCGCCGAAACGAAAATCGCTCATTCCGCCGTCTTCCAGAACCGGCGCATCGGGCGGACTCGCGTAAAGGCGCGCGCCGGTCAATTTTTTAATTTCCGCCAGACCGCCGCAATGGTCGTAATGCGCGTGATTGACGAGCAGAATTTTCACGTCTTCGATTTTGAAACCGAGTTTGGCGACGTTCGCCCTGATTTGCGGGACGGTTTCTTCAAATCCGGCGTCAATCAAAATGTGTCCGCGCGGCGTGGTAATCAGGTAAGAAGTAACGTCCGAAGCGCCGACGTAATAGACGTTTCCGATAATTCTGAACGGCTCGACAGGCTGGTTCATCTCCCGGTCGCCGGCGAGCTTCTGCGCGGCGGCGAAAGCGGAAAAACAGATGGACAGAAACAAGACGAAACTGAATTTGCGAAGATAGTTTTTCATAATTTCCTGAAGTTTTATGACAGAAGAATTTTTGTCGGTAAAATAGATTTTATCTGACGGGGCGCGGAAAGCTGACCGGACTTTTGTTTCCGTCTCTATCGACGGCGCGGACGCCGAAAAAATAGTTGTCTTTCGACATTCCTTTCATCACGAAATTCGTCACGTTTCCGACCGCTTGCGAATTTGTCCAGACGGGCGAAACGGTATCGCGCCAGACGATTTCATAACCCGCCAAATCCGTGTCCGTTCCGGCGTCCCATTTCAATTCCGTATCGTTTCCGAGCCGAGCCGTGACCATTCCGACGTTCTTCGGGCGCGCGGGCGCAAGAGCGAGTCGCGCCAGACTCGCCGCGTTGACGCGCGCAACATTCGCGACGTATTCGAAATCGACGTATTCCGGCGTGTCGCCGTAAAATTTTCCGTTTTCGGTGCGGACGTTTTGATGCTGGTGGTCGTAATTTTCGTTTGTTTCCGTGATGCGAACGGCGGTAAAACCGCGTTCGAGAAACGGAATGTGGTCGCCGCCGCGCAGGTATCGGTCGCGCCGGTAAACCATCATCACCTGGAATCGCGGCGAGTATAAATCGGCGGTTTCCTTGACGAAGCGGGCGAGCTGGCGCGAAGTCGAATCGTTTTCGCCGCCCGTTCCGCGCCGCGCGACCGCCTGCTGCTCGGTTTCGTTTGACGGAACGCCTTCCGAAAAAACGCGGACGGTTTGCCGGTTTGCCGCCGTTTTAAAAGTCGTCACGCCGCCGATAATGTCGTTGGTAAACATCGCTTCGATGTTCAATTTTTTCTCGACCGCTTGCTGCGCGAAATACGTCGCGCCCAAAAGTCCTTGTTCTTCGCCGGCGACGGTCATAAAAACAATCGTCGCGTCGAATTTTCTTTTGCTCATCACGCGCGCCATTTCGATAACCGCCGCCGTGCCGGAAGCGTCGTCGTTCGCGCCGGGCGCGTCGCATTTCGCGTCGGTCGGCGAAGTGCACATCGAATCGTAATGACCGGAAACGACGTAGATTCTTTCGGGGTCGCCCGCGCCGCGCAGAGTAGCGACGACGTTTGTCAGATTCGTCGGTTCAGGAACGCGATTGGCTTTCGGCTGTAAGAAAATTTGTTTTTCGACCTCCAAACAATTTCCGCAAGCGGCGCTGATTTTGTTAAATTCGGCGTAAATCCAATCGCGCGCCGCGCCGATGCCGCGCGCCGGGTCGTTCTGCTCGGAAAGCGTGTTTCGAGTGCCGAAACCGGCGAGCTTGCGAATGTCGGCTTCGATGCGTTTTGCCGAAATCTCGCGCAGCATTTTTTGAATTTCCGCGCTTGGTCTCGCGCTTGACTTATTTGCTTTCTGCGCGCAGATTAGCGTTGAAAAAGCGATAACGAAAACGATGCAGGAGAATATTTGTCGGGTCATATAAAATTACGGTTTCCGCTTTGGTTTGTTTTATAAATGTAATGCAAAGCCGCCGCGTCGCGCAATAGAAAACCGGCAATCAAAAAATCGTCCGTCGTCTTCGCCACACAATTTTTCAAAAAAATGTCCGCTCCCGGCGCGTTTTTTCGTCTTTTAATTCAGATAAGCTCAAACGGCTTTTCATCTTTGGAAAAGGAGATTTATATGAAATTTTTAATCATTTTATTTTTGCTTGTATTTCCCGTTTTCGCCCTTGCCCAGCACGGCGAACACAATCAGCGGCAGCAGACCGAAATTAAACAGACGATGCTGGACGACGGGCTGGGCAAGGTTGACCATCCGGTTTCGACCGGCAATCAGGAGGCGCAAAAATTCTTTAATCAGGGCTTGGCGTATCTTTACGGCTTTAATCACGAGGAAGCGATAAAGTCTTTTCGCCGCGCCGCCGAACTCGACGCAAATCTGGCGATGGCATATTGGGGAACGGCGCTCGCGCTCGGCTCGAACTACAATCTGACCGCCGACGCCGCGCAGCTCAAAGAAGCCTACGCGGATTTGCAGAAAGCGATTGCGCTCGCGCCGAAAGCGCCGGAAATCGAACGCGCTTATATCGCGGCATTAACCGGACGTTATTCGGACAATCCGCAGGCTGACCAGAAAAAGCTGGCGCTGGAATACAAAACGGCGATGGGCGAACTCGTCAAAAAATACCCGGACGACCTCGACGCGGCGACGCTTTACGCCGAAAGTATGATGAATCTGCGCCCGTGGCAGCTCTGGTCGCCGGACGGCAAACCCGCCGAAGGCACGCTGGAAATCATCGCCGTGCTGGAAAGCGTTTTGCGGCGTAATCCGAATCACACGGGCGCGAATCATTATTACATTCACGCCGTCGAAGCCAGCCCGAATCCCGAGCGCGCGCTGGCGAGCGCGATGCGTCTCGGCTTGCTCGCGCCTTCCGCCGGTCATCTCGTCCATATGCCGTCGCACATCTACATTCGCACCGGCGATTACAGCGAAGCGGCGAAATCGAATGCCGACGCCATTCAAGCCGACCGCCGGTTTATGCAGAAAACCGGCGCGCAGGGCGTTTACACGATGATGTATTACAACCACAACATCCATTTTTTGTCCGCCGCCAGCGCGATGAACGGGCAATACGCCGAAGCCGTCAAACAGGCGCGCGAGCTTGAGTCAAACGTTCGCCCGCATCTGAAAATGATGCCGATGCTCGAAATGTTTGCGCCGTACCCGCTCGTCACGCTCGTCCGTTTTCAGAAATGGGACGAGATTATGAAGTACCCGCAGCCGGAAGCCGATTTGCGCATTACGGGCGGATTCTGGAATTTCGCGCGCGGTCTGGCGTTTGCCGAAAAAGGAAAACCGATTGAGGCGGAAAAAGAATTAACGGCGCTGCGCGAAAAAATAAAAATCATTCCGGCGGAAACCGGATTCGGTAACGGCACGGCGCACGGCGTTTTAAAAGTCGCCGAAGAATTGCTCGCGGGCGAAATCGCTCTGTCGCGCGGCGATAGGAAAACGGCGATTGACCTTTTGCGCAAAGCCGTCGCGTCGGAAGACGCCGTTAATTACAACGAGCCGCCCGATTGGGATTTGCCCGTGCGCGAATGGCTCGGCAGGGCTTTGCTTATCGACGGCGAATACGCCGAAGCCGAAAAAATTTATCGCGCCGAGCTTGTCAAACATCCGCGCAACGGTCGCGCTTTGTTCGGTTTAGCCGAAGCGCTGAATAAACAGCGCAAAACCGCTTCGGCGCAGATGGTGCGGCGCGAGTTTGAAAAAGCCTGGGAGCAAGCCGACACGAAACTGAGCGTCGAAAGTTTGTATCAATCTTCAAATAAAAGCGCGCCGACCTGGAAATTCGGCGAGATAAATCTGAAAACCGGAATCCGTATGCATTACGCCGAGCAGGGCGACGCGAGCGGCGAGCCGATTATCCTGATTCACGGCTTTACGGATTCGTGGTTTTCATACAGCCGCGTCTTGCCTCTGCTCGATAAAAAATATCGGGTTTTTGCGCTCGACCAGCGCGGGCACGGCGATTCCGACCGACCGGAAAAAGGCTACGCGATGAAGAATTTTGCCGCCGATGTCGTAGCGTTTATGGACGCGAAAAATATCACGAAAGCGACCATCGTCGGGCATTCGATGGGCAGCTTTGTGGCGATGCAAACCGTTTTGGACGCGCCGCAGCGAATCGAAAAACTCGTTCTTATCGGAACGGCGACGACCGCGCGCAACGACGTCACGCTCGATTTACAAAAGACGGTTAATAATCTGAAAGACCCGCTTGACGAAAATTTCGTCCGCGATTTTCAGGTCAGCACGAGCGCTCAGACCTTGCCCGAAGAATTTATTGACGGCGTGGTCAAACAAAGTCTGAAGCTGCCCGCGCGCGTCTGGCAGGCGGCGCTGGCGGGCGTTATCGCCGAGGATTACAAACCGAAGCTCGGCAGAATCAAAACGCCGACGCTGATTTTATGGGGCGACCGGGAAAATATTTTCTCGCGCGGCGAGCAGGATTTGCTCAAGGCGAAAATTGCCGATTCGACTTTAAAAATTTATGCCGAAACCGGACACTCGCCGCACTGGGAACGTCCCGATATATTTGTGCGTGATTTGAATGAATTTCTCCGCCGACGGATATTATAAGTAAGCAAAAATCAGCAGGCGGAAGGCGGTTGTTTTTGAAATTCAACGTTGAATTTCAAAAACAACCGCCTTCCGCCTGCTGATTTTTGCTTACTTATAATATCCGTCGGCGGAGAAA
>DASVRT010000054.1:0-5803 GCA_036388475.1 Pyrinomonadaceae bacterium
GAAATCCAGCGTTCAATCATATGCGTCGAGAAAACGTCGCCTTTGAGCAGGAATTCGTGGTCGTCTTCCAGAGCTTTGAGCGCTTCGTCCAGACTTCCCGGCAGGCTCGGAACGTCTTTTAATTCCTCCGGCGACAAATCGTAGATGTCTTTGTCGAGCGGCTCGCCCGGGTCGATGCGGTTCTGGATGCCGTCCAAGCCTGCCATAACTAACGCGGCGAAAGTGATATACGGGTTGCAGGACGGGTCGGGCGGGCGGAATTCGAGACGCTTGGCTTTCGGTGATTGCGAGAACATCGGGATGCGGACAGCTGCCGAGCGGTTGCGCGCCGAATACGCCAGATTGACCGGCGCTTCGAAGCCGGGAACGAGACGTTTATAGCTGTTGGTCGTCGGCGCGGCGAAAGCGACGATTGCCGGCGCGTGTTTCAGCAAGCCGCCGATGTAGAATTTCGCCATTTCCGACAGTCCGGCGTATTGGTCGCCGCCGAAAAGCGGGTTGCCGTCTTTCCATAGGGATTGGTGACAGTGCATTCCCGAACCGTTATCGCCGTAGAGCGGTTTCGGCATAAACGTCGCGGTTTTGCCGTATTGATACGCCGTGTTTTTGACGACGTATTTAAACATCATCAGATTGTCGGCGGTGTGCAAAAGGTTCGAGTATTTAAAATCAATCTCGCATTGTCCGGCGGTGGCGACTTCGTGATGATGGCATTCGACGTGGATGCCGACGTTTTCCAGCACGAGCGCAATCGCGTTGCGCAAATCAATCAAGGTGTCGAGCGGCGCGACCGGCACGTAACCTTCTTTCGGGCGGATGTGATAGCCCATATTCGGCTGCATATCGTTGCCGCTGCGCCCGCTGTTCCAGTGTGCTTCTTCGGAATTAACCGTAAATCCGGCGGAATGCTGGTTGTTGTGATAAAAAACTTCGTCGAAAACGAAAAATTCGGCTTCCGGTCCGAAATAAACCGTGTCGGCGATGCCCGTAAATTTCAGATAATTTTCGGCGCGTAAGGCAACCGAGCGCGGGTCAAGCCCGTAACCTTCCTTCGTTATCGGGTCAACGACGTTGGCGATTAAACAGACGGTCGTTTCCTCGGCAAACGGGTCGACCCAGCAGCGCGACGGGTCGGGCACGAGCAGCATATCGGATTCGTTAATCGCCGCCCACCCGCGTAAGGACGAAGCGTCGAAACCGAAACCGTCTTCAAATGAATCCTCGGTCAGTTGGGCTATCGGGTAAGTTAGGTGATGCCACGCGCCCGGCAAATCCGTAAAGCGCACGGAAACAAATTTCGCGCCCTGGTCGGCGGCGTAGTTCAAAACATTTTTTGCGTTCATAATTTCCTTTTAAATTGACTTTATAGAATTAGTCTTGAAGGAAATTTTCGGCAAGCTCGGTGCAAAATACCCTGAGAGTTTACAACAAAACCGCCGAAACGCAAAACCGCTGAAATGAAATTCAGCCGCGAAAGAACACGAAAAAGCACGGAAGAAAAAGAAAGAAAAATAGTCCCCGGACAGACACGGATAAGAACAGATTTAAAATAACAAAATCGTAAACTTTGCTTATCTATCCGTATTATCCGTATTATCCGTGGACTATTTTCCCCGGTCTTTTTTCGTGATTTTTCGTGTTTGTTCGCGGCTTATCCGAAAAGCTAAATCGAGCCGGGATTAATTACTTTTGTCTCGGCTTCCGAAGCGTAGCCGACCGTTTCGCCCTGAATATTGAGCAGATGGACTTTGGTAAAGCCTTTTTCCTTGCCGACGTTGACGAGTTTGCCGAGAATTTCCTGCTTTTTATCTTCATTTATGACTTCCCAAGCGGGATTGACGACGCCGATAAAGGTTTCCTGATTAATGCGCGCCGTTTGCAGGTAATCCTTAAAGGCGGAATTTTCTATATTTACTTTCTGCACGGACGTCGCCACGCGGCGCGTGCTGAAATATTCGACGTAAAAATAAAGCGAGGCGCTCAGCAGAATGACGCAAACCAGAGCCGCGACCAGCCATTGGCTGATGCCGAAAAAGCCGACTCTCGATTGTTTCGGTTTTTTATATTCAACTTTCGTTTCCGGCACGTTGAGAGTTTCTTTCGGCTCGTCGAGTTTTTTCGGCACGACGACTTCCGTTTTTTCCTTGAGCAGCTCGACCAATTGCAGCGTTTTGCTGGTCGCGTCGGAAATCGCCTGGTCGAGCAGAAAGCTGTACTGGCTTTCAATCGCTTCGGCGCTCGTGTGCTGGCGCTCTTTTTCCAGCAGCTCGACATAACGGTTGCCGATTAAAACATTGCTTTCGACAGCCGAAGCCAGCACCAGCGGCGCGTAAAAATTATCGCCGACGCTTTCCTTAAAAAGACGCAGACGATTGTAAAAATCCTTTTTCACCAGCTCGTCGAAATTCTCCGCGCCTTGCGCTTCGGCGAGAAAATCGTCGAATTTGACGGTGATGAGCAGCAATTCCGTTTCGTCTTCGACCGAATAAAGCGGCACGCTCGCCCAATCGGCGTAAAGCTCGCTAATCTGCCTGACCATCTCGTCGCGGTCAAACGTCAGCTCGCGTCTTTCACCTTCGACTTCCTTCGTAAACAGACGCGTCAGAATCATATCGAATTTGCTTCTGACCGATTCGGTGTGCGGCAAATTGCGGTAAAAACGCGCCAGCGCGACGATTGCCTGGTCGCTCAAAGAAGGCTTCGTCGTTTCGCAGTAGCGGCGCAAAGCGCTGACCGAAAGATGTTTATCGCGATGCGAGAGCGCCGAGCACCAGCTTTCGGTTTCCTGCATTAATTTAAATTCGGATTGCGCGTTTTCATTGGTGGGCGAGTTTTTCGAAACCTGTAGAAAATCGTGTAAGGCTTTTTTGACGGTGATGTCGTTGAAAGGCTTGGGCAGAATGCGCATCTGCTCGCGCTCGACGCCCGAAAAAACGTGCTCGACCATTTGCAGCGACGTGACTTCGTCAATCGCGCGGCGGCGATAAAACTCCGCCTCGTCAACCGGCGCTTTCGGCGCGACAAAAATTTCCGGCGCGGGCGCGACGAATTCAAAATCCGATTTCGCTTCGCTTACTTCGTCTTCCGGCTGCCCGGCAAACGAAAAATCGACGGATTTCGCTTCGCTTGCAGAATCTTCGGCAAATGGTTCTTCCGCTTCGCTTTCATCCGCCTGAAAATCGAAATCCGCCGAAAAATCCGGCGTCGATTCGAATTCAGCCATTGTTTCGCCGGTTGGCGCCCGAAATTGTAAAGCGTCTTCGACATCATCTTCGGCAGAAGAAGCCGGCGCCGAATCCGAATTTTTTCCGATAACGGTTTCTTCAAGCAGATTTTCTTCTTTCAGTTCTTCAATAAGGTCTTCAAAAACGTTCATGGTTTCTTCACCTGGAGTTTTTTTTTGAGTAAAACATTCTGAATAGATTTGTCGAACGACGGCGGCAGACGAGCCGCTCTAATCTAGTCAAAAATAAAATCGGCGTGTCCTCTCTCGGTCAGGGTCAGCGTGACCGGCGGTTCGCTGCCGTAGCCGGGGCGGGTGGCGATAATTGTAAATCCTTCACGAAGCTCGGTCGGCGTCGGCGCGACGGGACTCATAACGAACGTGTATTGTCCGCGTCTCAGAGAGGTGCCGGCGTTTGTTCCGAGCGAACCGTACTGCGAATCGTTCAGTTCCGTCAAGGCTGCGTATCTGGCGTTTTGAGAGTAAAAATTATACTGCGCGGCAAGCATCGTTTTCATCGACGCAAACGCATTTCCGTCTTCGGCTGCGTCTTTGGCTTTGCGGACGTATGGAAATGTAAGAATCATCAGGATTCCGAGAATAACCATCACTATTAATAATTCGATTAAAGAAAAGCCCTGCTGTTTTTTATTGTTCATAGATACCTCTCTGTAAGTTTGTAAAACCTTCGCGCCTGACAAATTTTGTCATTTCCGGTGACAAGTTACGGCATTTCCTCGCCGGCAAAGAAAACGTCATCTCAGGATTTATCAATGTTTATCGAGGCTTTACCAAAGTTGCGACGAAAAACTCGTTTCATCGAAAGATGATTTAGCAACGCTTATGCCAGAGATAAGGGATTTAAGAGGTTTTATTTATAATTTATTTTGGCGGCGTCTGGTCTGACCATTGAAAAAAATAGTAGTTGTTTGAAGTTTTGTTTTTTGCTAAATTTTTGTAATTATAGAGTTTTGCATTCTAGCGCGGATTTCAGACAGGAGAGCGGCAATTTGACGGCAACAACCATCGAACAGACAATCGAGACATACGGCATCGAAAATTGGGGGGCAGGTTACTTCAGCGTCAATCGAAAAGGAAACCTCGTCGTCCATCCGGCGGAAAACGACACCAAATCAGCCGCCGATGTCAGGGAAATTATCGAGGATTTAAAAAAACGCGGCATCAACGCGCCCGTCCTGCTGCGCTTTCCGCAGCTTATCGTCGGGCAAATCCGCAAGCTCCAGAAAGCCTTTAAAAATTCCATCAAAGAATACGACTACGACAGCCGCCATATGTGCGTCTACCCGATGAAGGTCAATCAAAATCGCGCCGTCGTCGAGGAATATCTGAAAGAAGGCGCGCGCTACGATTTCGGTCTGGAAGCGGGCTCGAAAGCCGAGCTTTACGCGGCGCTGGCGATGGAGCAATCCGAAAACAGCCTGCTCGTTCTGAACGGCTTTAAGGACGAAGAATTTATTCGGCTCGCCTTTGCCGGCGCGCAAGCCGGAAAAAACGTCGTCATCGTCGTCGAAAAGCTCTCGGAGCTGGAACACACTCTGAAAATCGCCGACGAAGCGACCCGGAAAAACCCCGAAACAAAGCTGCCGATGCTCGGCGTGCGCGTCAAGCTTTACTCGAAAGGCTCGGGCAAATGGGAAAAGAGCGGCGGCGAGGCGGCGAAATTCGGTTTGACGACGACGGAAATTCTCGAAGTCATTCGTCGGCTGAACGAGACGAATCGCACCGAAATGCTGCGCTTGCTGCATTTTCACATCGGCTCGCAGCTGACTGACATTAAACGAATTAAAAGCGCGATGCGCGAAGCCGCGCGCGTCTATTCCAAAATCCGGCAATTAAATATCCCGATTGATTATCTGGACGTCGGCGGCGGAATGGCGGTCGATTACGACGGCTCGAAAACTTCTTTCGAATCTTCGTCCAATTACAACGCGCAGGAATTTGCCAACGACGTGATTTACGTTATCAAAAACGTCTGCGACGACGAAAACGTGCCGCACCCGACGATTATTCAGGAATGCGGGCGCTTTATGTCGGCATATCACGCGATGCTGGTGACAAACGTCCAGGACGAAATCGAAACCGTCGTCGAAGACATCACCGACCCGATAAAAATCGACACGGACGATCCGCAGGTCGTCAAAGAGCTTTTCGATTTGCGCGAGACGATAAACGGCAAAAATTACCAGGAATACTATCACGACGCGCTCGAAAACCGCGAAGAACTGTTCACGATGTTCAATCTCGGTTTGATTTCGCTCGAAGATAAGGGCAAGGGCGAAGTACTCTTCTGGGACATCTGCGAAAAAGCCGATTACTTCGCTCAGCAGAAAAAATACGTATCCGAAGAATTCGACGATTTGCGCCGCTTGATGTGCGCCAAATATCTGGCGAATTTTTCGGTTTTCCGCTCGATGCCCGACAACTGGGCGCTCGAACAGCTTTTCCCGATCATCCCGATCCACAAACTGAACAAAAAGCCGACCGAGTACACGACGCTCTGCGACATCACCTGCGACTCGGACGGGATCGTCGATAAATTCGTCGATCTGCACGACGTCA
>DASVRT010000055.1:0-65385 GCA_036388475.1 Pyrinomonadaceae bacterium
GATTTAATCGCGCCGGCGGATTTCGACGGCGACGGCAAAACCGATATTTCCGTGTTTCGTCCTTCTGACGGCGGCTGGTATCGTTTGAATAGTTCTAATAATACTTTCTCCGCCTTTCAGTTTGGCAGCAATGGAGATTTGCCCGTGCCGGGAGATTTTGACGGCGACGGCAAAGCTGATTTGACAGTTTACAGACCATCGGCGGGAAGCTGGTATCGGGTTAACAGCTCGACGAATCAATTCGTCGCCGCGCAATTCGGAATCGCCGAAGATAAACCGCTGGTCGGAGATTTCGACGGCGACGGGAAAAGTGATTTAACTGTCTTTCGACCTTCAAACGGCACGTGGTATCGCATCAACAGCAGCAATGATACTTTCTCTCCGAATCAATTCGGAATTGCCGAAGACAAACCTGTGGCGGCTGATTACGACGGCGACGGGAAGACGGATTTAGCGGTTTATCGCCCGTCAGTCGGAGATTGGTATATCATCAACAGCAGCAATAGTTCCTTTACCGGAATACATTTCGGCGTAACGGAAGACAAGCCCGCACCGGCGGATTTCGACGGCGACGGCAAGGCTGATTTAGCAGTTTTCCGACCTTCGACCGGAACGTGGTATCTGCTCAGAACAACGGCTGGATTTACCGGATTTCAGTTCGGCGCAAATGGAGATATTCCCACTCCCAATGCGTTTGTTAGATAAGGATGAGCGGCAATAAATTACCGAAAAGAGCCGGAATATGATATTCCGGCTCTTTTCCTTTTTGATGCCAATCAACCTTAAATAAAGCGTGCCTGTCCGTCATCGCCTGCTCAGACAAGCCTGACAGGCGGTTTCGCTAAAACGCCCTCGATAGACAGTCCGCGACTCACAGCCTGAAACTAAACGAGAGAGAAAGTATTATATAAGAATATCGAGATTAGCCGGGCATTTCCTATGAAATAACCCGGCTAAAGCTTCACCCGAAACTTAAAAGCGGCTAACGGACGTTGACGATGAGGTTCGGTGTCGTGGCGCCGAACCACTGGACGCCTTCCTGCACCATTCGCCATTGAAAATTATATGCGCCGGGCGCGGCGGGCGCGGTGATATTAATTTCAAAAGTTACCGCTTCGTTCGGCGCGACCGGATTCTCCAATTGAACGCGGTTTGTTCCCCAGGTCCAATTGTCCCGCGGATTCTGCGAGCCTAACTTGTAAACTCCGGGCATCCAGGTCGTGCCGCCCGTGTTCCGCATCGTTACTGAAGCCATATAGGATTGTCCGGCATAGACCTGCGACGGAATCATCTGCGAAACGAACGCCGCATTATTTCCCGCCACGTCGTTGTCTTGAATCGTCAAAACGGCGGTGAACGGTTTTACCAAAATAAAGCCGCCGGTCGGATTCGATAAAGTCAAGTTCACGGTTTCGTCCGGCTCGTCCGCCGTATCGTTGCTAATCGGAATCGAAAAACTCTTCGTCGTTTCGCCGTCGGCGAAATTCAGGACGCCGCTTCGCGCCGTATAATCCTGTCCGGCAAGGGCTGTGCCGTTTGACGTTGCATAGCTGACGCTCGCCGCGCCCGTCGAAATCGTGCGCGTGACATTGATGACGGCTGCCGCGCCGGCTTCATCGACCGCATAAGTCGCGGCGGAAAAACGAAAAGCGCCTCCTCGGGTGATGATTACGTCGGCGCGAAAGCGCCCCGTGTTGTTTGCTCCGTAGCTGTCGTTGACGCCGAGCCAGAGACTTTGCGCGGCGGTCGCGGTAAAGCTCGTGCCGTTTGTTCCGATGAAAAATCGCGAGCTGCCGCGTTTCATAAATAATCCGGCGTGACCGTGATTGGCGGCGGTCAGCGGGTCTGCGCCGACAGTGCGGTCGTTGCCGTAACACGGCAGATTGCCGGGAGTTTCATAAACGCCGCGATTTAAGCCGTTGGCGTTAACGGTGTAAATCAAGCCGGAATTAACGCAGGTTTGGAGCGGAGTTTCAAACGTCACGGTGCCGTTGACGTTGGTAATAAGCACGTCGTCGCCGGGTTGCAGATTGGCGACGAATTCTTCATTGCCCGCGATTGAATTGGCTTCGACGACGACGTTTTGCGTCGAAGAAGGATGCGTAATCGTCACGCGGGCGTTGAATTGTCCGCTGTTGTTATTGCCTCTCACATCGTTGACGCCGAAGCGCAGAGTCTCGGCGACGGTCGGCGTAAAGCTCGCGCCGTTGCGCCCGATAAACGTCCGCGTGTTATTGCGTTTCATATACAATCCGGCGTGTCCGTGACTCGGTCCGGTCATCGGGTCAGCCGGATTATCGAGCTGGTAATCGCAGAGCAATTGATTCTGCGGATTTTCAAACAGCTCTCTCGCTAAACCATTGGCGTTGACGACGTGCGGGCAGCCTTGAGCTATTCCGTCAGTCAAAAAATCGACTGTGCCCGAAATGTTATCAATCACCACCTGGTCGCCGGCGACGAGCGGCGCGCCGACGACTTCCGCGCTCGCCGTATTTATGCCGCGCACGACGACGTTGACGATTTGCACCTGCGGGCGCTTAATCGTTACTTTGACATTGAACGCGCCGCCGTTCGGCGATGACGGGCAAGCCGCGTCATTGACGCCGAGCCGCAAATCGCGCGCGGTCGTGCCGGTGTAGGTAAAAGAATCGTTATTATTGCCGAGCCATTTTATCGAGCCGATGCCCGGTTGAGACGGTCGGAAAAGTCCGGCGTGATTTTGAGCGGGCAGCGGGTCGTTCTGGTTAATCTGACAAAAGTTTAAATCCTCGTCCCAGCACGAACCCTGATAAATTTCCGAACGCGGTTTGCCGCCCGGCGAAGCGTCGTAAGCGTTGCCCGTGCAAATGCCGCTCGTGTTGAAATCGACGATGCCGCCCGTCGGGTCAATCGTCACCATATCGCCGGGCAGAAGCGTCAGGCGCGGGACGGTATATCCGCCCTGCGCGCCGACGTTCGCGCCCGAAACGGTGACGTTCATCACAATCGACTGCGTCGGCAGGCTTTCAATCTCCGGCGTTTCGTCAAACTGCGCCGAAACCGTTGCGGATTTGTCGAAAATCCCGCCGAGCCAAAGACCCGGCATAATTGCAAAACAAACTAACGCTAAAATTAAAGATTTGTGTTTCATAAAAATTCTCCTTTTAAGCTGCCGGACGCGGAAAGACCTCTGCGCCCGGCGCGCGATTTAATAATTACCTGGAAAGAAACCTCGTTATTTTTCCTTGTTTAAATTTTGGACTTGCATTTATTAACGCGACGGGTTTGAAAAAAAACGCTCAAAAAAAATTTGGTATTTGCGACGAATTTTTTTAAAAACTATTTTTTATCTTGATTTGTGAAACTTTCGCGCCGGATTCGGTGTCTATTGATTACAGCTAAAAGTCTGAAAAATCAGGAGTAAATATGAAGAAAATTTCAATTATTTTGATAATAATTTGTGCCGTCGGTTTTGTTTTTGCCCAAACGGACGGCGAAGTTCTGGAATTTAAATCAAAAATCGGTTTTACCGGCGGCGAAGATAAGATTGTCGAGTATCAGTTTCTCGAAAACGGCAAAAAGCTTCTGATTATCGGGCAGAAAAATTTGCAGATTTGGGATGTCGAAAACGCCAAACTGCTCAATTCCGTGCCGCACCAGATTCCGCAATTCGCGCCGCGCGGTTTTGTCGGCACGTATCTGCTTTTGGGAATACCGCAGATTCTGGATTGGCGACCGTTCGTCGTCGATAAAAACGGAAAATGGATGATTACCGCCGAGAAAATCGGCACTAATCCGCTGCGTTCAGCCGTCGTGCGCGATTTGCTGAATCTGAAACAAATCGCGGTCTTGGATTTGCCGAATGTTTCGACCGATTACATTGCCTTTGACGAAAACAGAAACGAAATTCAGACGTTCGGCATCACGGATAAAAACGCCGCTTTTGCCAGTTGGAACAAAGATAAATTCACGCTCAGAGAGCTCGTTGCCATCAAGGAATACAAATGGCATCAGACGATTCTGGGCGATAAGAAAATGATTGTCGGCTCGGGCGATACGAAAGTTATTTGGTCGGCTTTGGGTTTAAATGCCAAACAAGGCGATACTTTAACGCTGCGGGACGTGAAAACCGGCGCGATTGAAAGGGAATTTACCGCCAAAAATCTGAAACCCGAAACTTCTTACCAGGAAACAACAATCAGCACGGACGAAAAATTACTAATTTCAAAACGCAGCGATAGAATTTTCGTCTGGGAAATCGACGGCGACGGTCAGCCGAAATTTGAAATCTCCAATCCGAATCCGAAGGGCGATTTTAGTTTTAAGGGAATTTACGAGCGGAAATTTATCGTCGTCAAAATCGACGAGCAGCTTCGCGTTTACGACATCGAGGAAAACGGCGCGCCGATGCTGGAAGTTTCACGCCAAAATCCGAAGGAAGATTTGGATTTTGTCCGGATTTTAAGCGGCAGATTCGCGATTATCAAAGTTGACGGCAAGCTTCGCCTTTACGACACGCAAAGCAGTAAAACGCCGAAGCTTGAAATCGTTTCCGATAATCCGAAAGACAGTATGGAATTTCAGGGCGCGACCGAAGACGGAAAATACATAGTCGTTCGCGACGACCGGAAAATTTCCGTTTTTGAAATACCGGGCGGCGGAAAACCGCTTTACGAAATTATTCGCCAGAGCGAAAAAGAGCGTTTTCCGACGATAAGATTTTTGGACGACAAGAATCTTCTCGTCGTCGCGCGCGTTAACCGAAGCGAGAAAAAAGAGCCGAAAACGGAATTTTATGACATTCCGACCGGAAAATTAGTTTTCGACGCAGCGTTTGAAGCCGGCTACAATATGAAATACACGCCCGACGATAGATACATATACCAGACGCAATTAGGCTCTTTCTCGGTCTGGAATCTCGCCGCCCGCCGGTTTTTCGTCATTCCTTTGGAAACTTACTCGCCGAGTTCCGATTCGAACACTCCGGATTATCTGAAAATCGATACTACTCCGTACAACACGGAATACGTCGAGTTTAGTCCTGATTACCGTTATATTTTGCGTTACGGCGATGATGTCACGGCAGTTTTCGAAACGGAAACCGGCAAACAATTGCAGACGATTTTCGACCCCGAAAAAGTAAAATACGATAAACAAAACAAAATCAAAAAAAGCGGTCTCGGCAAAGCCGGCTGGGTAAATAACGGAAAATACGTTTACGCGCTTGAAGTAACAAATTTTTTCAACAGCTCGAATACGGTCAGTCTTTGGGAAGTGAAAAAATAACGATTTTTCAAGAAAATACAATTACTTGTCGCGATTCTTCGGCGGCGCGGCGTGCATCACGTCAGCCGCCATTTTCCATTTTCCGTTTTTCCCGCGTTTCCAGACTCTGACAAAACTGCCCGTTTCGACGGCTTCGGTCGCGGCGGATTCCTTTATTTCGTACGTCCCGTAGATGTATGCCAAATCACCCGAACCGGAGATGCCGCTGCCTGCCGGCTTTGAAAACAATTTCCCCTGTTTGGCGCGAAAATCGGCGATAACCGCGTCTTTTTCCGTAATCGGAAAGCCGTTCATCCGGTGCGCTCTCAACTGTCTGCCGAGAAATTCAGGTAATCCGTCATCCTTTTTGCCCGCGCTCAAAATCAATTCGAATTTTTCTTCGGTTTCGAGCAATTTTTTTCGTTCGGCTTCGAGATTGATTTTTTTGAAAGACGTTCTCTCGACGGCGGCTGGCGCGAAGGCGAGCGTCGGCTGATTCGGCGGCTTCGCATTGCGCGTGCCGATGTCGATTATGACTTTCCAGGCTCCCGCTCCGGTTACGTCGCGGCGCCAGATTGAAAAGTAATAACCGTTTCCGGCGACGGGCGCATCCTTTGACTGCCTGAATTCGAAAGGTCCGGTCGTATAACCCAAATCGCCCGCCGCCGAAACGTCAGCCCGGATTGGAGTCCAGGTCAACGAGCCGGGCGCGTCTTTGCGCGACAGCCAGAGCGGTTTTCCGCGCGTCGGCGAAGGATTAAAGATAATGCCGTCGTCGGCTAGAAAAGCGACGAACGCGGCGCGCGTGCCCCGCTCAGCCGAAGCGCGCGAAAACTCCCGTTCGGCGGCGACCAGCGAGCGCAAATCCGCTTCGCGGTCGTTCGTCTGCGCCGCCGCCATCTGCGAGCAGAAAACGAGTATTGCCAGCGCGAATAATTTTTTACATTTGTTTGTCGGAATCGGTAAAGAGTTCATCACGCATTATTTTCTATTATCCGGCGACGGTCGCCGATAGATTTGTGACGAATTGCTCGGCACGCAAGTCGAACGACAGTCAGACGGTTTAAAAATCTCGAAAATTTTCGTTCACACCAGACTTTTTTTGAGGAAATCGTCGAAGCGATTCCGGTAGCCGCGGCTGAGCGTGAAAGTTTTTCCGCCGTGCATCAAAACCCGGTATTCGCCCGGCGTCCAGACTTGCAATTCTTTGATGCGCGTGGCGTTGACAATCGTCGAGCGGTGGATGCGGACGAAGGTTTTCGGGTTCAGCTGCGATTCCAGATTGTCCATCTTTTCGCGCAGCAGATGCGCGGCGTTTTCAAATTTCAGCCGCACGTAATTGCCCTGCGCTTCAATCCATTGAATGTCTTCGACGCGCAGCATTAAGATTCGCTCGTTCTTTTTGACGGTCAGCCATTCCAGATATTCCGGCGCGGCTTTCATCTGCTCCATCATTTTCAGAATCTGCTGCTGCTGCTCGCCCTCGCCGTCGCCGCGATAGCGGACGATTTCTTTGGCGCGGTAAAGCGCCGCGGTAAAGCGCTCGCGGTCGAACGGTTTTAACAAATAATCGAGGGCGTGGTACTGAAACGCCTGCAAAGCGTATTGGTCGTAAGCGGTGACGAAGATAATCGCGGGAATGCGCAAAAGCTCTTTGATGCTTAAGGCTTCCAGCACTTCGAAGCCGTCCATATCGGGCATCTGAATATCGAGAAAAACGACGTCGGGCGCTTCGGCGCGAATAAGCTCGACGGCTTCGCGCCCGTTTTTCGCTTCACTGGTAGATTCACAGTCTTTTTCCGTTTTGAGCATCTCGCGTATCAGTTCGCGCGCCAGCGGCTCGTCGTCGACTATTAATATTTTCATAACTGCTTCTCTCTTTTACACGCTTTTAAACGGCACTTTGAGCGAAACAAGCGTGCCGCGCGATTCGGTTTTATCGACGATTTCAAAAATGAAATCCGCGCCGTAAAATTGTTCGAGCCGCGCGCGGGTGTTCGCCAGCCCGACGCCGCCGTCGCCGGTTTTCCCTTTCCGTTTGACGTTTAAGCCCGGTCCGTTATCTTCGATTTGAATGGAAACCTGACCGTCGAGGCGCTCGGCGCTGATTCTTAAACGCCCGATGGACGTGACGTTTGCCAATCCGTGACGCACGGCGTTTTCGACCAGCGGCTGCAAAATCAAATTCGGCACCTGCGCCGCCATAGTTTCCGGCGCAATCCGCATTTCGACTTCCAGCCGGTCGTGAAAACGAATTTTTTCAATTTCCAGATAGGTGTCGAGAAACTCTAACTCCTTATCGAGCGAGACGCTCTGCGTTTCGGAATTTTTCAGAGTCATCCGCAGAAAATCGCTCAGCCGCGCAATCATCCGGTGCGCCGTTTCCGCGTCTTTGTGCAGCAGGGAAGCGATGGAATTCAGCGTGTTAAAAAGAAAATGCGGATGAAGCTGCATTTTCAGCGCGGAAAGCTGCGCCTGAACTAATTGCTCGGAAAGCCGCGCGGTTTGCGCCGCCAATTGCGCCGCCTGCGTTTCGCGCGCGCGCGCCTGCCGGTAATATTCGAAAGCGTGCGCGACAATCACGGTCGCCCAGTAGGTCAGCAAACTTTCGTGCAGCATTATCGGGCTGGTAATCGTTTTGTAGAAAAGCGCCTGCATCGTCGGCAGGCGCGCCGTGTCGATTAAGCCTAAATGCCAATACAGAGGAGTTGACGCCGCGATGATGGCGAAAATGAAAACAAATCCGCTCAGAATATGAAAAAACGTATGGCTCGGCAAATGTTTGCGCTCCAGCGGAAACCGCCGGCAGAGAAGAAAAATTAGCGGCGAAGCCAAGCCCCACAAATAAAAATCAATCAAATACGAAATAGTCAGCGGCAGCAGCGGAATGTCCAGACTCATCCGCTGATTATAAAAATATGTGCGCAGGGCAAACGAAAGACCGACAATCGTCCAGACCAGAAATCCGACCGGCAAGTGCCGCCAATTTATTTTGTTCGTTTCTTTCGCCCGCTCGCCCGAAAACATAATTTCACTTTTTTTATTTTAGCTTTAAGCGTTGAAATTGTAGAGCTTTATTGCCGAGCTGAAACCGGCGCTGCCGGTTCTTTCGGACGTGTCTCAGCGCCGGAAGAATTATTTTTCTTTTCTTTATTACAGTCGTTTTCATTTTTGCCGTTTCGTTCGCGTTTCCTGTTTCGGCGGTGCGGCTTTTATTTCTGAGTCGCCGCGCGCACCGGCGTGCCTTGTCCGGCGATTATACGCCATTGTCCGTTCTGTCTGGTATAAACGTGTATAAATTTTGACCGGCTGAGAAGCGCGCCCGCGGCGGTTTTTCCGGTCAGTCTTCCGGTTATCACCGCCGTGTTTTCAAAAACGCGCGCCCGCATTTCGTCGATGGTGAATTTAGTGTTCGGGTCGTCGAGCTTAAAAACCTCCATCAATCTTGCTTTATCGACTTCGTATCCGCTCGCCGTGACGCCGCGAAAATCGTCGGCGTAAAGTTTATTCAAAAAATCCATATCGTGTTTCACAATCGCCGCGCTGCGTTTTTGCTCGATAATTAATAATTCCTGCGCTGCATCGACAACGCTTTTTTCCGGTTTGGCGGCGACGTCCAGATTCTGGTGCATAAATTCCAGCGCGCGCCCGATAATCTCGCGCGAGCGTTCGTCGTCCGTCTGATTGTCGAAACCGTGAACGCCAGCCGGATGATTCATCACTTCGACGTTCGCGTTTTTTGACAAAGCCTCGCGGATAAAACGGTCAATCGAATCGTTCATCGTCGGGATTTCGTCCCGACCGGCGCGGGCGATAAACAGCGGCGGAAGTTTCGCGGCGTTTTCGTCCAGATACGTAATCGGCGAAAATTTTCGAAGCGTTTCGGGCGTTTCGTTTTCCTGGTGCGCCTTCGATTGCCGCACGTCCAGAAAAGAGTAAAAAGCGACCAGGCAGCGAACGTATTCCGGCTTTTCGCGCATCGCGAGGCTCAGCATCGGACCGCCCGCCGAATACGAAGCCAAGCAAAGACGCTCTTTATCGACGCCGAGCGCGTCGCTGTTCGTGCGAACGTAATTTATCGCGTCGGCGACATCGGCGGCGGCTTCCGTGACGAGCGTTTTCGGAAATGCCAGCCGATGCGTGAAGGTTATGCCGACGAAACCGGAAGCGGCGGCGAGTTTTCCCCACGAAACATAGACGCCCCAGTTTTTCGCATTATATTCGTCGCCCGCGCCGCCGTGAATAAAAATAATCGCCGGGCGCTTCTCGTTTTTTGCCGCGTCCGGCGGGGAATAAACGTCCATTTTCAGCGGCGGAGCAGCGGTTTCGGTCGTTTTGTAATTCAAATCTTTTTTGACGACCACGCGCTCGGTTCCCGCGATTTTGTAAACGACGGGCGTGTTAACGATTTCCGCCATACTTTTGCGCGGCGCTGGCGGTGGCAATGTCGATTGTTTGTCCTGCGCCGCCGCGTCTTGCCAAAAAATATTTATAAACAAAATCGCGGTCCCGATAAGAAAAATTTTTCGCTTAATTTTCATCATATTCTCCAGTTTGGTAATTTATAAGAATTCGCCCGAATTTATTTAATTCATAATCAGCGAAGCGTGCGAGGCGATAATCAGCCAATGCTTTTTTTTCTTCAGCACGTAGGTCACGCGATACAATCGCGAAAACGATTCGTTGCCCGCGCGACCCTTGTATAAAACTTTTGTGTTGACGACTGCCGTATCGCCGTCAAATTGAATTCTGTCGTCCTCGTGCGTGCTGGATTCGATTTTGACATTAGTCGGCGCGCGGTAGCTTTTTAACACATCGGCTTTAGTCATAAGGCTGCCGTCGGCGTCGGTGTGAAGATAATCCTCCGCATAAAGCACGTCAATCGTCCGCGCATCGCGTTTGATGCCGGCATCTGCCAGTCGTTCAATCGTTTCGATCACCTCGCGGCGTATTTTATCCGCGATTTTTCCGCCCGAAGTTTGCCCGCTCGCCGTCAGCGCGAATAATAAAACGATGATTAAAGTAAAAATTAGTTTGTTCATACGAGTCTGCACATTTATTAACGTCAAGCCCGACGTTTATGGTTTCCGCAAATCCAGTTTCAGAATCGTCACGTTTTGAAGCTTTTCCGGCGGCGGAAGCTTTCCGTTTTCGTCAAAGCTGCGAAGCTGGCTGTTGGCGAGGTAATAAAAATTTCCGCCGTCGAGCGCGCCGGTCGTCGGAACACGGTAAAGCGGGTGATTTGATTCGAGAATGTCGGCGCGCATCGCGCGGTCGCCGCTTGCGTTCAAATAAAATCGCACGACGCGGTTCGGCGACTCGAAGTTTTGTATCGCCACGAGGCTGTTTTCGTAAAAATACAAACCGTCGATGCCCGGCAGAGCGATTGTTTCGGCGTGCGCGAGCGGCGCGGATTTTCCGGTTTTCGTCTCGATGACCGAAACGCCGTTTAAAGTGGCGACGTAAAGCCGGCTTTCGTCTTTTGATAAAGCGATTCCGTTCGGATAGCTGTAAGGCTCCAGGCTGACGAAATTTTCCAGCTCGCCGCTATCGCCGCGCAGAATGTGAACGACGCTCGACAGGCTGTCGGTGATAAAAAGGTCGCCGTTGCGCGCGATAACCAAATCATTCAGCAGATGCGGTCGCGGCTGGTTGGAAAGCTCGTATTTTCTGATTAATTTTCCGGTTTTCAAATCGTATCGGTGCAGCATTCCGAAGCCTTCGCGCGTTTTATCGAAATTTTTCATCTCCGGCGAAATATTATTTAAAACCCACAAAACCCGGCGCGCGGCATCGACTTTGATTCCGACCACCGCGCCGAGATTGTCCTCAGCTTCCGCAACAAAATCGCTCGCCTTGCCGCGGCGGTCTATTTTGACGATTTTTCGCTTGTAAAAACTGCCGGCGTAAAAATTCCCGCCGGTCGCATCGAAAGCGACGCTTTCCGGTATCAAATCCGGCTCGAAAATTGTCGCCGCCGTTCGGCTTTTGACTTGCGGCGCTTTCATCTTATCGATGAGCTTTCTAATGCCCGCGTATTCGCGCGCCTCGCGCAGAAACAAAAAATCCTCGCCCGCGACGGCTTCGGCTCCGAAACCGAGTTCCAGAGTTTTTTCGAGCCATTTCACCGCTTCCGTTTTATTGCCGGTCAGGCTGTAGGCGCGGGCGACGTTGTAAAAAAGCGTCGGGTGATTTGCCGGACCCGTTTCCGCGGCTTTCCGCGAGCTTTCGAGAAACGCGGCGTAATTCTTATTTTTATACGCCGCCAGCGACTGCTGCCAGAAATACTGCCAGGGGTAACGGCGCTCGGTTTGCGCCGTAAAGCCTGAATTCAGGTTGAGCAGTAAAAAAAACGCTGCCAGGGCGATACGTTTTCGGCTCGCTTTCGTGCAATCATTTTTCGTCATAATGTCCGGCTCAAATTATTCGTTTGTTTAAACGGGAAGGGAAATGATTTTATTCGAGCGGCAGTATTTCGGGACGAAACTGCAATATCGAGGTTTGAATTCAAGCTAATTTATTTTCGGGATGGCGCGCGGACTTAGGCTTGTTCCGACTAATTTCCTACACCGCCGACCGCGCTGAATTTCCTGCGAAATCTCTCATCGTGACCCGACATCAGGCGCTGCCGGCACAACCAGGCGTGAGTCAGTTCGTGCTTCAGGAGATTGATAAGTTGTTTTCGATTGGTTTTTTGATAGAAAGTTTTCTTGACAAAGATGGTTGGAAGCTCGTGATTATAACAATGCGTGTAAGCGGCGCCTTTTTCAGTATTGGTCCCTGATTTTAGAAACGGTTCATCCGTAAGACGGATAGAAACCGGCGGCATATTATCGAATAAAGATAATAAAGCGTCGGCTTCAGCCTGAAGATTATCATCAGCATCGAAACGGTCGTCGGAGACGGAAATTATCGGTTTTTCGTTGACCGGCTGATTCGGCGTCAGATTTGACAGGATTACCATTAATAACAGCCACTTAACACCGGCGAAATTGAAATTTACTATCAGCGAAGCCAGCCTGAACATTTTCCGGTTACTGCCGTCAGAAGTTTTTCCGGTATAAGACCGTACCAGCATTGACGCCGGAGTCAACAAAAACCAATTAACCGCCATTAATAACAGAGCCAGATGGAAAATGGTCAAAATTGTCATCGCTTAACCGGATTATACAAATTAAATAGTGTAAGTAACAATTTTTTAATGCGGCAGGCGATTAAAGGTGATGCGCTTGATTCCGTTTTCCAGACTGACCAGTAATTTTTCAGAGCGATTTTCCATAAATTTGTCCTTTAAATGTTAAATAAGCGCGGTTTTTGCCGGTTATCCCGAAAAAAAATATCTCGCCGCGCGCCGGCAGAATGATTCTGCCGGCGCGACGAATCGCTCGTTTACTATGCGAGACGCTTCGTTTACTCCACAAAATGATTTTGCCGCTTCCACGAATGATTCGACTGCTTCACAAAATCATTACGGGAATTATCAGGGACGATTGCGCCCGTACCGCTCGTGGCTGGAAACCCATTCGTCGGCAATGACGGCTGTACCGAGCGATAATTCGCCGCACAGCACGGTCGCCGCGACGATTTCGGCAAATTTTCGCGCGCGGTCTCTGCCGTAGCAATCCATCATTTCCAGACATTCGCGCTGTGTCGGCAAGCCGGTTCCGCCGCCGTATGTGGCGACGATTAAAGACGGAATCGTAATCGAATAATAATAATCGCCGCCGGGCGTGATTTCTCCGTAAACCGCCGCCGCCGAAGATTCGGCGACATTCGCCGCATCCTGCCCGCAGGCGATAAATATCGCCGTAATGCCGTTTGCCGAATGCGCGCCGTTATTATTGACGCCGGAAAGATAACCGCCGAGCTGACTCGTCAAACGCGCGCGAAAAATTTCTTCGACGCCGACGTGCATTATTTCTCTTAAAGCGGCGGCGGGAATCGTCGCTTCGGCAATCACTTTTTTGCCGCGCGTGTGCAGAGTGTTGACCCACGAAGTTTTTTTATCGGTGGCAAAGCTGCCTTCGAGCTGGTAGCGTTCGATGTCCGGATAAACCGACATAATCCAATCGCACGCCGCTTTCGTCGCTTTCCCGACCATATTTTGCCCGGCGGCATCGCCCGTCGTGTAATTAAAACGGAGGTATAGAAAACGGCTCGCCGGAAACTGCTGGATGTCGCGCAGCTTGCCGGTCGAGGTCGTCGCTTCGGCGCGCATCTTGATTTCCGCAAAATTTTCTTTGACCCAGATGCCGAAATCTCTCGCCGCGCGCGCCGATTTGAAAACGAAAACCGGCGCGCGCTGCATCGCATCGTCAACGACGGTGGTCGTCACGCCGCCCGATTCGCGAAGCAGTTTCATCCCGCGATTGTAGCTGGCGACGAGCGTTCCTTCGGTCGCGGCGAGCGGCACGAAAAATTCGCCTCTCGCGTATTCCCCGTTGACAAGAAGCGGTCCGGCTAAGCCAATCGGCACTTGCGCGACGCCGATAAAATTTTCGATGTTGCCGGGCAGAATCGTCGGCTCAATCGAAAATTGCCCGACGTGATTAAGCTCTACGCCCGTTTGTGCGGCGAGAAATTTCCGGCGCGCCTCAGCCATTTCGCGCGAATAATCGTTTTCGGGCGAGCGGGGAATTTTATTCTGCTTTGAATTGTCCTTCATTATTGTGTTGCAAAATTGTTCTATTTAGCCGTAAACGATTCGCGCATCCAGCTTTGCAGTTTTTCGATTTCTTTGCCGACCGTGCGCGAGGCGGCAAACATCACGAACGTCAGTAAAATGCTCAGAACCGGAATTATATACATCGCCGAATGCAGCCCGGCGGCGCGAAACGGTTCTAAAGATTGCTGTGTGAAAACCGCCACGCCCGCGTTTTGCGCCGCCTGCTGCGTGAAATAATCGCTGATTAAACCGATGGCGTAAGGACCGAGCGACGCGCCCAGAAGATACATCGCCATAAAATAAAGCGACATTGCCGTGCCGCGCAAACCCGGCTCGATGACGTCCTGAATGGTCGAATAAACGGTCGAATAATAGAAATACATCAGCGCGCAGCCGACGCCCATCAAAACTAAAAAGCCCGTAAAATCGCCGTTCGGTCTGCCCAGCGCGAGCACGATAAACGGAACCGAGCCTAAAATTGCGAACGTTCCGACGAGCATCCGACCGTCTTTGCGGCGCTTCATCGCGGCGTCGCCGATAAAGCCGCCCAAAAGAAGTCCGGGCGCGCCGAGCAAGCCGTAAATTATCATCGAAACGAAATTTGCCGTTTGAATGTCAGCGCCGTGATAGCGCATCAGAAACGGCGTGATAAACGCGCCGATGGCATACATATTGAAATTGTGCAGCGCGCCCGACGCAATCAGCCAGAGCATCGTCGGCGAAGAAAGAACTAGTTTGTAGGGCGAGCCTTCGCGCCGCTCGGTTCCGATATTGTGCGTTTCGGTCGCGCCGCGCAGGGGTTCTTTTATAAATAACGCCGCAATCGCGCAGAGAATTCCCGGAATCCCCGCGACCAGAAACGCCGCGCGCCAGCCGTATTGACGCGCCACGATTCCGCTGACCGCGAAGCTCAAAGCCACGCCGACCGGAAGCCCGAGCATAAAAATCGAAAGCGCTTTGGCGCGTTTACTCGCCGGAAACAAATCGCCGATAAGCGAGGTCGCCGCCGGCGCGCACGAGGCTTCGCCGACGCCGACGCCGAGCCGCAAAAGGAAAATCTGCCAGAAATTTGTCGCGACGCCGGAAGCCGCCGTCATCAGGCTCCAGACGAAAACGCCGATGGAAAGTATTCCTTTGCGCTGATGTTTATCCGCCAGTCGTCCCAAAGGCACGCCGACAAAAGCGTAAAGCAAAGTAAAAGCCGTGCCGAGCGCGCCCAGAGACGCGTCGCTCAAACCGAACTCTTTGCGAATCGGTTCGCCGACCGCGCCCAGAATCTGCCGGTCGAAAAAATTCATCGCGTTGATGGCGAACAAAACCCAGAGGGCAAACCAAACGGCTTGTTTTTTCTCCATAAATTAACACTCTTATTTAGCTGTTATTAAAAGTCTTCAAAATCATTCCTGTCGGAGAACTCTACAAAAATCCATTGTCCGTTAATGATTTTGTAAGCGCCAAAACAGCCGAAACAGATTCCTAAGAATACCCGTTTACCTGCTTCAAATCCGCCGAACCCTCCGCTTACAAGCTTTCTCTGTTTGCAGTTCGGGCATTTTCTCGCAGACATAAATATAATAAGCCGCGAAGTCAAATTTGAAATGAGCTTTAACATTTACATCAAACGTTTGTATCGAAAACTTTGCCGAAATAATCGGAAATTTCCGTCGTCAGTTGCTCGCGTTTTCGTTCTTCGATGCCGGCTAATTCTTTTGCCAGATGCTTTTTGAATTCGAGCTGCATCTGGCGGGCGATTTGGACTCGCTGGGCTTGCGGCGAACCGGCGCCGTGCATACTTTCGGTTAAATATCCGACGGCGTTTCTGCCCAGCGTCATATTCTCGATAAGCCGCAAAATCCGCATTCGATGCTCGGTCGAAACGTCGGCGCGTCCTTTCAGATATTTTTGCAGCAGATGACCGACTTCTTCGCTGCGAAAATCACGTTCGGAAGGCATCGTGACCATCAAGCCGCCCGCCAAATCCTGCGCCAGCCGCCCGATTTCATAAGGCATTTTCGTGACGTGATGCTTGCAGACGTTTGCCAGCATTTCGTCGTTGATATAGGCGCCGGATTTGGTCGGTTTCGATTGATAGCTGGATGCGATTCCGGCGGCGTAAATCGTTTCGTTTAAGTGAGTCATTTCGACGAGCTTGTCCTTGATATGCGAAGCTTTTTCGACGCCGTTGTATTCGGCGATTTGCGCCGCCGCGCCGATTATCACGTCGCCCAGACCGCTTTTGCAGACGTAAGAGCGGCGATGATAAGTCGTAAATCTTTCGACCAGCATCGCGGCGAATTCCGTTTCGCCGTCCATAAAAATCAACTCGTTCGGAATAAAAACGCGGTCGAAAATTATCATCGCTTCCTGTCCGCCGAAATTCGCGTTTCCGACGTCAATCTCGCCGCCTTCCATCGAGCGCGTGTCGCAGGATTGCCGCCCGTAAATATACGTGATGCCCGTCGCGTCGACCGGAATCGCGCCGACAATCGCGTATGCTTTGTCGTTTTCGGTCAGGCGGATGGTCGGCATAATAATCAGCCAATGCGAATTCAAACAACCCGTCTGATGCGCTTTCGCGCCCGAAACGTAAACGCCTTCGCCCGTGCGTTCGACGACGTGGACGAACAAATCCGGGTCGGCTTGCTCGTGCGGCGCGAGGCTTCGGTCGCCTTTCACATCGGTCATCGCGCCGCCGATAACGAGGTTTTTTCGCTGAACTTCGGCGATAAAATCTTTCAAGCGCGCGTGATATTCGCTTTCGTATTTTTCGTCGATTTCAAAAGTCGTCGAATAAAGCGAATTGAGCGCGTCCATTCCGACGCAGCGTTGAAAACAGGTTCCGGTCAATTGCCCGAGACGCCGCTGCATTTTGTTTTGCAGCACGACGTCGTCGCGGCTCGTCGTAATGTGCAGAAAACGATTGACGTGCTCGTTTGTCAACGGCGAGACGGCGCTCGCCAGTTCCGGCTCGCGCTCCGCCAAATCGTAAGTTTCGGCGACCGCGTTGATGCTCGGGCGAATCATCGGATGGTCAACCGTCTCCGCGACCAGCTCGCCGAACAGATAGACTTTCAGCTTCCGATTGCGCAGGGAATTTATGTAATCTTCGCTCGTTTTAATCAGCGTATCGACGCCCGATTTAATAATTGAACTGCTCATATCTTAGATTATTCCGCAAATTTCCGAAGCAAAATTACCGGAAAGAGTCTCGATAAAATTGGTAAGACCAATTTGCTTCAAACGTTTGCGGGTTTACTTCAAAAAATATCTTGACAATTTGGAAATAGTTTATTAATTTTAATGAAATTCTACCGAACGGTAAGTAAAAAATAACACATTTTAAAAACCGCAGCAAACAAATTGGCAAAGCGAAAAGATTGAAAGACACGCTTGGTCTGGAAATTTCCCGAACTTTATATGCCGCGAAACGGAACACAAAAAAGTCTCGACCGGGCGCAGGAGATTTATCTGACGGCGGCGCAGATGTTTGTCGAGAGAGGCTTTGAATCGACCTCGCTGACCGACATCGCCGCCGCGCTAAAGATAACCAAAGCCGGGCTTTATTATTATTTCGAAAGCAAACAGGAATTGCTTTACCGGATTGTGACGCTCGGCTTGGACAGCGTGAAAAACGAGGTTTTAGACCCGGCGCGGGAAATCGAAAATGCGGAAGAACGTCTTAAATTTATTATTTTAAACCACGCGCGCCTCGCCGCCGAAGGCAATCACGCCGTCATCATTATCTCGCACGAGATTAATGCGCTCAGTTTTACGCAGCGCGAAGCTATTTTGAAACGGCGGCGCGATTATTTTGAATTTGTGCGCGATACTCTGGTCGCGCTTCGAAAGGACGAGAAGCTTTACGACATCGACATTACGACGGCGACTTTTACGCTGTTCGGAATGATTTTATGGCTGTCGCGCTGGTTTCGACCGAACGGCAAGCTTTCGGTCGAAAAAGTGTCGCGGGACGTTTGCGAGATGGCTTTAAAGGGTTTATTACGTCATTGATTGGATAATTAAAATTGATTTACCGGCTCCCGCGCGAAAATTTTCCGTGTGTTGCGATGCAGGCTTCGGCAGCGAAAAAACCGTTCTAGTTCTTATCTAAATGGAGACTGTTTTATGAAAAAAATGAAAAATATTTTCCGGCTATTACTGTGTATTTTCATCGGCGCGGCGACCGTCTTCGCGCAGGCGACGGCGACGGCTGACCTGAGAGGCACGGTGAGCGACCCGAACGGTTCCGCCATTGCCGGCGCGACCGTGACGGCGACCGACAACGCCAAGGGAACGACCCGCACGGTGACGACCGACGCCGATGGAAATTATGTCATTCTCTCGCTGCCTCCGAGCACTTACACGGTTAAAGTGACGGCTTCCGGTTTTTCGGCGAAAACGGTCAATAACGTTTTGCTGGAAGTCGGGCAACAGTCTGCATTGGACGTTAATTTAACCGTCGGCGGCGTCGATGCGATAGTCGATGTTTTGCAGGGCGAGCAGCAAATAGTCGATACGGAAAGAACGCAGCAGTCGACCGTCATCAGCGCGCGGCAATTAAATAATCTGCCTATCAACCGACGAAATTTTCTGGACTTTGCGCTGCTCACGCCCGGCGTTAATGACGCCGATAACATTAACGATTCGACGGATTTCCGCGTGGCGCAGACGCCGCAATCGGGATTATCGTTCGGCGGCAACAACGGGCGCGGAAATTCAATCAATGTTGACGGCTCGACCGCCGACACGGCTTCGGGCGGCGCGCGAAACGTCGTCAGCCAGGAAGCCGTCCAGGAATTTCAGGTTGACCGCAACAGCTACAACGCCGAATTCGGCGGCTCTTCGGGCGGCGTCGTCAATATCGTTTCCAAAACCGGCAGCAATGACTGGCGCGGCAGCATTTTCGGCTATTTTCGCGATAAAAGATTTGACGCGCGCAACGCTTTCGATTTCAATCCGAACGGCAAATCGCCGTATAATCGCCAGCAGTTCGGCGGTAGCTTAGGCGGGCGGATAATCGAAAATAAAACTTTCTTTTTTGTTTCGGCGGAAGGTTTGCGGCAGAATCAGACGTCGTTCGTCACCTTGAACGAATCGCTGACGAACGGTTTGCAGATTGCTCCGGGAAATGCGGCGGGCGACCAGAACGCTTTTCTAAATTATTTGCTGACGCGCCCGACTTTCGCGCCGCTCGGCGTCGGCGTGCGCAACGTCTTAACGATTCCGAGCGTCAGAACGTCTAATCTTTACGCGGCGACCAACGGGCAATTTCCCGCCGGTGAAAACAGCGCCTTGATTTCAGGTCGGATCGACCACACGTTCGGCGCGTCCGACACCGGATTTATTCGTCTGAATTACGCCACGACGGACAGCGAAAATCAGGCGACCGGCGCGCTGAACGCCGTCTCGCGCGGGCGCACGGTCGAATCGCCGAGCGGCGGCATTCTTTTATCCGAAACGCATACTTTCAACGCGACGACCATCAACGAAGCGCGCGCGCAATTTTCCTATTACCGTCTGGTAGTCACGCCGAACGATCCGAACGGACCGGAAATCAACATTCTCGGCTTCGGAAACTTCGGGCGCGACATCTTTTTGCCGTCCGACAGCATTACGCGCGGTTTTGATTTCGCCGACACGCTTTCGCTCGTTCGCGGAACGCACACGATTAAAACCGGCTTGGTTCTGCAATACAATCGCGTTTCGACCACTTCGGAAACTTATCTGCCGGGAACTTTCCGCTTCGGCGCGCTGCCGTTTTCGTCGGTTTTCAGCGCCGCGCAGCGCACGGGGCTGGTGGGAACGGCGTTGACGGGAGCGGCTTGTCTTGCCGCGCCAATCGGCGGACAAATCGGCGCGGACATCGCTTCGGGATTTATCACGGCGGCGCAGGGCGCGGCGCTGAGAAACTCTTTGTGCAACGCGAACAATACGATTAACGCTTTGCAGGCTTATAACATCAACGCGCCGCAGGTTTACCAGCAGGGTTTCGGTCTGCCGGGATTTGCCAGCAGCAGCCAGCGGTTTTCGCTTTTCGCGCAGGACACCTGGAAAGTGCGTCCGAATCTGACGCTCAATTACGGATTGCGCTATTTCGTGCAGAACGAAGCCGACCCGATTCCGCTCGATAAAAATAATTTTCAGCCGCGCGTCGGCTTCGCGTGGGACGTTTTCAACAACGCGAAAACCGTCGTTCGCGCCGGCGCGGGAATTTTTACAGGACAGGTCGACAATCAGATTACGAACGTCACCAACACGCTCGCTTCCGGCACCGAGCCGTATAACATCAACATCGTCGTTTCGGCAATCACGCTTCCGGGCACATACAGCTCGGCTTTTATATACCAGACGCTGCTCGCGCAGGGCGTCATCGGAAACCGGCAGATTGTCGCTTCCGATTTGACGCAGTTCGGCTTGAATACCGCGCCGGGCAGACCGCTCGAAGCGCGCATTCGCATCGGCGAAAACTTCCAGAATCCCGAAACTTATCAGATTAGCGGAGCGATTCAGCAGGATTTAGGCAGAGGATTTTCCGCCGAAGTCAGCTATCTGTTTTCGCGCGGCATTCATCTGGTTCGCCCGGTCGACGTGCGTCGTTACTCGGTCATCGGCACGAGCCCGTTTACCGGACAGCCGATAGTAAACGCTACCGAACTCGGCTGTTACACCGTTCCGGGCGTGCCGCCGGCAGCCTTCAACTGCTCAAGCGCCGGCGCGGGCTTAACCGGAAATTTCCTGCCGCGCTTTGCGCTCGACGCCGAATATCAATCGGTCGCCAACAGTTTTTATCACGCCGGAACTTTGCAGATTACCAAGCGTTTTTCGCGTTTTTACAGCATCAACGCCAATTACACGCTGTCGAAAACGATTGACGAAGCGACGGATTTTAATACCGATTACCTGGCGCAGAATCCTTTAAATATTCGCGACGACCGCAGCCTTTCGGCGTTTGACCAAAGGCACCGCGTGGTGCTCAGCGCGGTATTTATCAGCCCTTACAAAAATGCGTTTCTGCGCGATTTCGTTTTCTCGCCGGTCTTTACGGCGGGCAGCGGTCGCCCGTTTAACCTTCTGATTGGCTTTGATACGAACAACGACAGCCGCCTGTATAACGACCGACCGGCGGGCGTCGGCAGAAATACCGGCAGAGGCGAGCCGTATTACAGTTTCGATATGCGTCTTGCCCGCCGTTTCTTCGTCAGGGAACAGCGCTTTCTGGAACTGACTTTCGAAGCGTTTAATCTTTTCAACAACGTGAATTACAACGGCATCAACAACGTCGTCGGGACGGCTTGCGTCGCCGGTCTGGCGACTAATCCGAACTGTGCCGGCGCAACCAACGTGATTCCGCCGAACCCGAAGGGAATAAAAGGCATCTCGCCGACCGCGCCGCTCGGCTTTACTTCGGCGGCACCGGCGCGGCAGCTGCAATTCGGCATCCGCTACAATTTTTAGACATTTCGTTTTTAAACATTCCGGCTGGCGCTAGCTTTGCGAAAGCAAAGCTCGTCAGCCTTTTTGTCTCTGAAATTACCTTTTAGAAAGGGAAAAATTATGTTGCGAAGTGTAATATTCCGTGTATAATCGTATCGCTTTTACTCAGGAATTTATAACTAGACCCTGCCGAAGAAAAATATATGGATGAAGAATTGCGAAAGCTCAGCATTTTTGTCTCATACGCTTCCGAAGATAAATTTAAAGTCAAGCGGCTTGCTCAAAGATTGCGGAACGACGCAATGGATATCTGGATTGATAAGAGCAAATTGCAGGGCGGGCAGTTTTGGGAACAGGAAATTCACAGGGCGATAGCTGCCGCCGACGTCTCGATAATCTGTCTGAGCAAAAAAGCCGTCGCGAAAACCGGCTTTTTTCAGCAAGAGATAAAAATATTGGTCGAGAGAGCCAGAGAACACCCGGAAGAAAATATATTGCTGATTCCCGTTCTGCTGGAAAAATGCGATGCGCCGGACGAGCTTGATTCTCTGCAATGGATTGATTATTACAAAAAAGGCGGATACAAAAGTCTCCGCGACCGCCTGCGGGCAAAGGCGGCAGAGCTCGGTCGGATTTTGTCGACCGAACAACAGGAGCTTATCGACAAAATTCGCGTGGAAAAAGCGCTCAAGCAAGGCGCGGCGGCAGACGCTGTTTCGCGGGATATTACCGGAACCTACATTGTCCTGGGAAATAACGACGACGGCGGAATCTATCGCGGTAAGGTAACCATCTCGAAAAAAGAAGATGCTTATTTTATGAAATGGCTTATTGCGGGCGAGGAATTTGAGGCACAAGGCGGTATGATAGGAAACGCTTTAATCGTTTACGGGAATCATACGGTTGTTTACAAGGTTCAATCCGACGGCGTTCTTATCGGAAAGTGGGGAAATGATAATCTGGAAACATTAACTCCCGTCGCCGCGGAAGTTTTTTCTAATGATGTAACCGGAACTTACGTCGCGTTCGGAGAAAACAGCGACGGCGGTGATTACGCCTGTAAAGTAACCATCTCAAGAGAAGGAGATTCCTATGTTGTGAAGTGGTTTCTGGACGGAGGAGAATTGGAATCAAAAGGAAGCTTGTCAGGAAATATTTTAATGGTTCAGGGAGATTTTGGCGTCGTTTACGAAGTCAGGTCGGACAAAACTCTTTTGGGAAGGTGGGGAGACAATTGTACCGAAACACTAACGCCTGCGCCGCTGGGATTTTGAAAAAATCGGGCTTTGCCCTGAAAATTCAAAAGACAAAGCCCGACAGTTTAGTTGTTTTTATTTTCTGCCTTTACGGACGATATTTGCTCAAGGCGGGCGGAGTTTCCGCCAGACGTTTCAATTGCGGCGCTAAATCCTTCTGCGGAATCACTATCTCGACCAGCGCGGGCGCGTCTTTAATAGCCTTTAATTCCGGCAACAGGGCGCGCAGTTCTTCGACCGTTTTCGCGCGAAAGCCTTTTGCTCCGAAACTTTGAGCCAGAGCGAGATAATCCCACGACGGAAGCACGTCGAACGGCGCAAACTCGCCTTTCGGCGTGAACGCCTTAATATCTACAAACGCCTGTTCAATCGCATACACTTCATTGCTCATCACGAAAACGACGGCATTGCATTTTTGATAAGCCAGACTGGATAATTCCTGACAAACCATCCGGAAACCGCCGTCGCCCGCGACGACCAACGGGCGCTTGCCGCTGCCGAGAGCGACGCCCAGAGCGCAGCCCGTTTCGTGTCCGAGCGAGCCCCAGGCTGCCTGCGCGACAAAACTGTTCGGCGGCAACCCGAAAAGATTTCCGAAAACATAAAGCGACGTGCTTTCTCCGAGAATTAAGGCGATGTCGTGCAGCATCTTCTCCTTTTTCAGAAAATTACTCAGCTCGTGGTAAAAAATGTTATAGGTCAGCTTATCGCCCGGTTTAGCCTTGTATTCTTCTTCGGGTTTCGTTTTCGGCAAAGCGTATTTGCGCGGATAGCGTTTGTTCGCCTTGAGCCGCGACAAAATTCCTTCCAGAAAATCTTTCAGCGTGACGTCGTGATAATACTGGTAGCCGACGCGCGTTTCCTGGTCGGTGACTTCAATCATCTTTCCGAAACTGGAATTCATAATGTTCAGATAATCGTCGGTGATGATTGTGCCGAGCGCGAGAACGCAGTCCGCCGCGCACATCGTATCCCACGTTTGCGCGGGCGAAGCCGGACCGGCGTAGGTGCCGATAAACTGCTTCTGGCTTTCGTCCAGAACCGTTTTGCCGAGACTCGTCGTCGTAAAATACCAGCCGCTGGCATCGACAATCTGCTGCAAAGTGTCCTGCAATCCGAAACGCTGGATTTCGACGCCCGCCCACAAAACCGGCAGCTTTGCCGCTTCGATGCGCTCGAATGTCGCGTCGAGCGCGGCAGCCAGCGAATCCTCATTCGACGGCGTGACGACGGGCGCGAGCTTTCCTTTCGGCGCGGCGCAATTCATCGACCAGACGTCGTTCAGCACTTCGATATAAATCGGTTTCCGGTGCGTCAGCATCAACGTGATAGCGCGGTCAATCTGCGCCGGAGCGGTTTCCGCATTGTCGATAATCACGGAATCGACCGTCACGTTTTGGAAAACAATCTGGTCGGCGCGCAAGTTTCCGGTGCTGTGGTGAAACAGAACATTCTCGGCTTCTTCCATCGCGCGGTTTTTCGTGCCCGGGCTGGCTGAAATCACCGCGACCGGCACGCGCTCGACGAAAGAACCGGCGGTGCAGTTTAATAAACTGAAAGTTCCCACGCCGTATTGCACGCACGCCGCGCCGATGCCTTTGTAGCGGGCGTAGCCGTCGGCGGCGTAACCGCTGCCGAGCTCGTTGATATTCGGAATGCGCTCGATGCCTTTGGCTGCGTCGAGCGCTTCCAGAAACGGCGAAGCGTAATCGCCGGGAACGGCGAACATATGCTCCAGTCCAGCTTGTTTAAGCCGCGTAATCAGGTAATTTGAAACGGTCATTGCCATCTTTTTAGCCCTCCTCCACTGCTTGCAGACAATTCGGCGTGATGGAATCCAGAATCTTGCCGCCCGGGTCGCTAAATTCCACGCAGCCGTCCAAATCGCCGCAATCGGGACACGGATTGGGCAGCAATTGCGTGCCTTTCGGCAGCCATTTCGGAGCTTTCAGACCGAAGAACTCCTGAAGCGCGGATTCCGCCGTGTCGAGCGCGCCTTCGACCCAGCCCTGCCCGATGGAATAAGCCTCGCCGACAATATGAATGTCCTCATTATCGACGGGTTTACGCATCCGGCACATAATCTGGTCGAGCCGGTAATTGGCTTTCCACTCGTGCCAGCCGCCGCCGTACGGGTCTTCGTTCCACGTGTGATAACGCGCCGAATAAGGCTGCGGAATTTCCGGCAGCGCGTGAACCTGCGCGACCTGTTTGTTGGCGACGTAGACCATTTCTTCGGTCGCCTGAAACTCGACTTGCGGGACTATATTCTTGACGCCCGCTTCGAGACACGACGGCGTGTAGCCTTTAAACGGCTCGCCGAATTCCAGACCTTTCCAGAACGGCACGGTGCTGATGTCGTTGTAGCTCGCCATCAGAAGCGAATTCATATACGGCAAGCCGCCCGGCTGCTCGGCTTCCGTGCCGAAATAATAAACCTGCCGGATGGGCAAATCCGTCACCGAACGACCGGCGACCAGCCCGAGCGAGCGCCACCACGGTCTTTCGTAAGCCAGAAGCAGCTTGAAGGCGCTCTGGATAAGAACGGAAGGAATATTGGCTTTCAGCCACGAATCTTCAAAAAATTTGCTCTTGATTAATTCCAGCGAGCGGCGCGGCATCGCGAGAATCAATTTTTTCGCGCGCACTTTGGTAGTCGAGCCGTGTTTGATTTCCGTTTTGCCGTTCTTGGTAATCGTTTGCTCGAAAACGAGCGTGTAGCGATATTCGCCCGTGCCGATAATAATCTCCGCCAGGCGCCGGTTCATCTGCACGCGGTCGTCTTGCGCGACGCCGCCCGGCATTTTCCGGAATCGTTCCGCCAGCGTAATCGGAAGCTGGTCGTAGCCGTCGCGAAGGGTAAGAAAAACGGTTTCGTCGTTATATTCCGTCGCCGGCAGCTGCGTCATCGCGTTGGCATTGGCGACGTTCGCGTCGTAGCCGCCCGCGTCCTTCATAAACTGGTAGCCTTCGTTGCTCAGGACGCGATACATCAAATCCCAGAAGCCGTATTGCCAGATCGGTCTGCCGAAAACCTTGACTTTCATCTGGTCGCACAGGCTCAGATTAGCGAAATTCGGGTAAATATTATTCATCACCTGAACCTGCAAATTAGTCGGACCCAAGCCGCGCTCGGACCACGCCAGATTGTAAGGCACTTTTTCCGGGTCGGAGAGTTCGTGCAGGCGCAGGTGTTTTCCGCGCAGGTAGAAAATATTGCAGTTTGAGCCGACCGGCGCGGGCGCGCCCATCGGAAATTCCTTGGTCGGCAAGCCGAGATGCTTGACCAGATTCGTGACCATCACGTGCTGCGACGGAATATAACGCATTCCGCCGAGCTCGGCTTTGACGTTCGGCAAGCCCGGCATCGTGACCGTGTAAAGTCGCCCGCCGATGCGGTCGCTGTATTCAAAGAGGGCGACGTTCGCCTTCGCGCCTTTTTCCTGTTGAAGCCGCCACGCGCAGTAAGCACCTGAGACGCCTCCGCCGACGACGGCAATATCTAAATCCATATTCAGCTCCTTTAGTAAATTTACTTAAGTTGCCGGTCGTCAAACTTTAAAAGATTTTGCCCGCGAAAGACGCGAAACCGCGCGAAAATCCGCTTGGTTTTTTCGTATATTTCTGTGTGTTTCGTGGGCATATTTTCTTAAATCCGTTTAACCGGCGACTTGGGTTAAATAGTATGATTTGTTGTTTTAAAATCAGTTCGGTTTATTGCTTCCCATTGCTTTTTTAACTCCTTTATAAACGGGTTTTGTCTAGCATAGCTTCAATAAAAAACCTTGTTGCGGCAGGAAATGCGGCGAGAAAAAGCACCTTTCAGGAAAGCTCGCAGGATGAAGAAAATAGTATCTTCGAAGAAGACGACTTGTCAATAATTTTATTTAAAAACTTAACAAAAAAATGATTCGCCGCTTAATAAATTTCGCCGACCGCTCCGTTTTCAAAAAAATATTGTATTTTTATGCGTTTTGGCGCACTATATGAAGCGAAAAATTATTATGCGAATCGTTGTCTTGAAAGAATCGGCGGCGGACGAAATTCGCGTCGCGCTGGTGCCCGAATCGGTTAAAAAACTCGTCGCGGCGGGAAACGAAATCCTCGTCGAAGCGGGCGCGGGCTTGTCTGCGGGCGCGAGCGATGCCGATTACGAACAAGCCGGAGCAAGCGTTTCGTCTAATCGTGAAGAATTGCTGCTGCCGCAAACCGATGTTTTGCCGGCAATAAATCGTCCTGCCGAAGAGGTTTTAGGAAAACTGAAAAAAGGCGCAATCGTCGTCGCTCTCCTGCGTCCGATGGACGAGCCGGAAAAATTGCAGACGTTTATCGACAAAGGTTTAACGGCGATTTCTCTGGAAATGGTTCCGCGCACAACCAGGGCGCAGGCGATGGACGTTTTGTCTTCGATGGCGACGATTGCCGGTTACAAAGCCGTTTTGCTGGCGATTGAAAAGCTGCCGCGAATGCTGCCGATGATGACGACGGCGGCGGGAACGATTCCGCCCGCGCGCGTTCTGGTGGTCGGCGCGGGCGTCGCCGGACTTCAGGCGATTGCGACGGCGCGGCGTCTGGGCGCGGTCGTCGAAGGCTTTGACATTCGCGCGGCGGCTGGCGAAGCCGTGCGCTCGCTCGGCGCGAAATTTCTCGAACTCGAAAACGTCAACGCCGAAGGTGAAGGCGGCTATGCGAAAGAGGTCGGCGAAGACGTGATGGAAAAAGCCCGCGAGCTTTTGACGCAAGCGGCGGCGAGCGCCGACTGCATCATCACGACCGCGCAGGTGCCGGGCAGGCGCGCGCCGATTTTGATTACTAAAGAAGCGGTCGAAGCGATGAAGCGCGGCTCGGCGATTGTCGATTTGGCGGGCGCGAACGGCGGCAACTGCGAGCTTTCCGCGCCGGACGAAATCGTCAATCACCGAGGCGTTTACATCTACGCGCCGACGAACCTGGCGGCGGCGATTCCGGTTCACGCGAGCCAGCTTTTTTCGCGCAACGTCGCCGCGCTCTGCAATCTGCTGGCGAAAGACGGCGCGCTGAATCTCGATTTCGACGACGATATTCTGAGCGGCTGCTGCATCGTGCATCAGGGCGAGATTCGCAACGAAAGAGTTAAAGCGAATTACGAATTACGAATTACGAAAGACGAATTAAACAAATAAATTAAAATTCGATACGGAAATTCGTAATTCGTAATCCGTAATTATTTATTTATGAATAACGAAACCATTATCGGCTTGCTTTACGTTTTCGTGCTGGCGGCGTTTCTGGGCTATCTGGTCATCTCGAAAGTTCCGCCGCTTCTGCACACGCCTTTGATGTCGGCGACGAACGCGATTTCGGGCATTTCGCTGGTCGGCTCGATTGTGCTGGCAGGCTCGCATCACGACAATGTGAGCACGATTCTGGGCGTCGTCGCCGTCATTTCCGCGACGATTAACGTCGTCGGCGGTTTTATGATAACCGACCGGATGCTCAGGATGTTTCAGGAAAAAACGGGCAAAAAACGATGAACGAAACTAAGTTTCGCTTCAATGAAATTGAGTTTTGTCGAAGCGAAACTTAGTTTCGTCAAAGCAAAATCGAGTTTTGTCGAAGCGAAACTAAATTTTATTAAGGCAAAATCGAGTTTCATAAAGACAAAACTAAGCTTCGTCGAAGCAAAATCGAGTTTTGTCTTGACGAAATTAAGTTTTGTCGAGACAAAATCGAGTTTCGTCAAGGCAAAACTTAATTTTATGAACCTTAAACGAAGTTTCATCAGCCTTAAATCGAGTTTAAGGAAGCTTAAATCGAGTTTTACGAACCTTAAACGAAGTTTCATCAGCCTTAAATTAAGTTTAAGGTTCATTAAATCGAGTTTTATGAGCCTTGAGAAGAGTTTAATCAACCTTAAATCGAGTTTCGTATGCAGTGAATCGAATACACGGTACTGTGTATCGAGTGCACAGGACAATGAATTAAACGCACAGTACAATGAATCGAATACACAGTACGGTGAACTTGATACATAATACGCTGCATTCGATTCGCTGTATTATGTATCAAGTTCAGCGAACATTGAATTTCAATTTTTTGCCTTTGCGTCGCGGCACGAAAGCTGAAATTTTCCGTTAATGTTTATGCAAATTCCGTATTTGATCGAAATTACATATCTCGTCGCGTCCGTTTTGTTTATTTACGGCTTGAAGGCGATGAGTCACCCGACGACGGCGCGGCGCGGGATGAACGCGGCGGCGTTCGGGATGCTGGCGGCGATTATCGGCACGCTGCTGCATCGCGAAATCGTTTCTTACGAATGGATTATCGTCGGGCTGGTGATTGGCTCCTTAATCGGCGCGGCGATGTCGATCTGGATGCCGATGACGGCGATGCCGCAGCGCACCGCCCTGTCGCACGCGTTCGGCGCGCTGGCGGCGACGATTGTCGGCATCGCGGAATTTTATCGTCACGCGGGCGAATTGAGTGCTTTTAAAATGACGGCGCTCGGTTTTGAAGTTCTTTTCGGCGGAATTACGGTCACGGGCAGTTTAATCGCTTTCGCCAAATTGCAGGAATTGATGCGCGGCACGCCGATAACTTATAAAGGTCAGAACATCGTCAATATTTTGTTGTTTCTCACCGCTTTCGCCATTTTCGTATACCTGGTTTTCTTTCCGGTCGGCGCGCTGTTTTACGTGATGGTCGGAATGGCGTTTTTGTTCGGCGTTCTGCTGGTGATGCCGATCGGCGCGGCGGATATGCCGGTCGTGATGTCGTTGATGAACTCTTACGCGGGGCTGGCTTCGGCGGCGACCGGCTTTGCGCTCAACAACAAGGTTTTGATTATCGCCGGAACGCTCGACGGCTTTTCCGGCTTTATTCTCTCGATTCTGATGTGCCGCGCGATGAATCGCTCGATAACCAACGTTTTATTCGGCGCGTTCGGCTCGGGCGCGACGGAAGCTTCTGAGGTCGAAGGCTCGATGCGCGAGATTTCGCTGGAAGATGTCGCCACGCAGATGGCTTACGCGCGGCAGGTCGTTTTCGTGCCCGGCTACGGGATGGCGACGGCGCAGGCGCAGCACGCTCTGCGCGAGCTGGCGGACACGCTCGAAGCGCGCGGCGTTTCCGTCAAATACGCGATTCATCCGGTCGCCGGCAGAATGCCCGGACATATGAACGTGCTTTTAGCCGAAGCCAACGTGCCGTATTCGCTGCTTTACGAGCTTGAACAAATCAATCCCGAAATGGGAACGACCGATGTCGCCGTCGTCGTCGGCGCAAACGACACCGTCAACCCGGATGCGCGCGACAACCCGAAAAGCGCGATTGCCGGAATGCCGATTATCGAAGTTGACCGCGCCGCGCAGGTCGTCGTCCTCAAACGCGGGCAGGGAAAAGGTTTTTCGGGCATCGAAAATCCTTTATTTTTCAAACCGAATACCGGAATGTTATACGGCGACGCGAAAGAGTCGCTGACGAAACTGACAGCCGCCGTGCAGCACGCGTAATTAAGGCAAAAGGCAAAATGGAATACTTTCTTAATTTTGCCTTTTACCTTTTGCCTTTTGCCTTTGTAAAGCTTATTACGGTTTCAGCACGACTTTACGCCACTGATTTTTTTCTTTGTTGAATTCGCTGTAAGCCTTCGGCGCGTCTTCGAGATTCAAGCGGTGCGAGATGACGAAGGTCGGGTCGATTTTGCCTTCTTCGACCAGCGACAGCAGCTTCGGCATATATTTGTGCATATGCGTCTGTCCCATTTTGAACGTCAAGCCTTTGCCGAACGCCGCGCCGAAATTGAATTTGTCCAGAAATCCGCCGTAAACGCCCGGCACGGAAACCGTTCCGCCTTTCCGGCAGCAGTGAATCGCCTGCCGCAGCGCGTGCGGGCGGTCGGTGGCGAGAAATAATTTGGCTTTCACGTAATCCAGCAGCGCATCGGGCGCGACGCCGTGCGCTTCCAAGCCAACCGCGTCGATGCACGAATCGGGACCGCGACCGCCGGTCAAATCCTTTAATTTCTCGAAAACGTCTTCGTTGTCGAAATTAATCGTTCGCGCGCCGACTTCCGCCGCCAGTTGCAGGCGGTCGGCGTAATGGTCAATCGCCACGACCTGTTCCGCGCCGAGCAGAAATGCGCTTCTGACGGCGAATTGCCCGACCGGACCCGCGCCCCAGACGGCAACCGTATCGCCTTCTTTAATATCGCAGTTTTCCGCCGCCATATAGCCGGTCGGGAAAATGTCCGACAGGAAAAGAACCTGTTCGTCTTCGAGCGAATCGGGAACTTTCAGCGCGCCCGTATCGGCAAACGGGACGCGCACGTATTCGGCTTGCCCGCCCGCGAAACCGCCGAGCATATGCGAATAACCGAAAAGTCCCGAACCGGAAAATCCATAAAGCGTTTCGGCGATTTCGGCGTTCGGATTCGAGTTGTCGCAGCACGACCACAAATCGCGCTCGCAGAAAAAACAATTGCCGCAGGCAATCGTAAACGGAATCACCACGCGGTCGCCCTTTTGCAGATTCGTCACGTCTTTGCCGAGCTCGACGACTTCGCCCATAAACTCGTGTCCGAGAATATCGCCTTCCTGCATCGTCGGGATATAACCGTTGTAAAGATGCAAATCCGAGCCGCAAATCGCGGTCGTCGTAATCCTGATAATCGCGTCGCGCGAGTTCAGAATCTGCGGGTCGGGCACGTTCTCGACGCGCACATCGTGTTTTCCATACCAACAAACTGCTTTCATTTATATTTCTCCCTTGTTCGTAAAAAAGATTTCACCACAAAGACACAAAGGACACTAAGAAAATTTGAAAAATCTTTGTGTTCCTCGTGTCTTTGTGGTGAAAAAAAATTAAGCCGAAGCGCTCTGCGATTTTGAAGTCGTCTGCGTCTGGTCTTTCAGGCGTCCGGAAGTTTGACCGTCAACCGTCATAATCGTGCCCGATTCCATCAATTGTTTGAAGCGGCGCAAATCTTCGCGCACCTGCCCGTTCGGTTCTTCGCCGAAAAGTTTGGCGAAGATCGCGCCGAGTTCTCCGGCGGGCGGCTCATACGTTAAAACGACTCTGAGTTCCGTGCCGCGATTCGACGTCGGGCGAAATTCGACGACGCCGGAATTGGGAATCTCGGAGCCTTCGACCGAAACCCAGCCGATGCGCTCGTTTTCGATGTCGCTGGTTACTTCCGCGTCCCATTCGACGGTTGTGCCGAGCGGCGCTTTCGCTTTCCAGTGCGAGCGTTTTTCGTCCGTCACGGTGACCGATTCGAGATGCGTCATAAATTGCGGCAGGTTTTCAAAGTTGTGCCAGAATTGATAAAGCTCGGCGGGCGATTTGTTAATCGTGATTGATTTGGTCACGTGAATCTTGCTCGCCAGCAAACCTTTGTGAAACGGCGAAGCGTTGTCGCCTTTTTCGGCGGTGTCGATATTGAGCGTGTCATACAAATGGCAATGCCCGGTGACGCCGCGCAGGGCAAGCCCGCCGCCGACGAGCGAGGCGAGAATGCCGAGCGCGCCGCCGCGCCGGATGCCGTACAGAAGCAGCGCGCCGCCGCCGATGGAAGACAAAACGCGTTCGGGCGTGCCGACGTTGTTTTCCAGATTCGTTAAAAAGTCGGTAATCGACTCGTTTTTGTTGTTCATAAATTATCCCTTTCCTTGTCTGAATTAAGCTAAATATTCGTTCGGTTCAAGCTCGTTGTTTTTGATTGAAGCCTTGTCCGCCAGAACGGTTAAAATCGAAGGCGAAGCGAAAGACGTGCTGTCTTTGCCGAGCGCGTGGCGCGTGCCGATGCCGCCCGCCGAAGGCAAAAGCCGATTGACCATACCCATCACTTGCGCGACGGTTTCGGGAAACAGCGCGTTCGCTTTTGCCGCCAATTTTGCCTGCGTCGTGATAATCAATTCCGCGTTGCCGCGCGCGGTTGCCTCGACAATCTGCCGCGCCGCGCGTTCGGCGCTGATTGAAGTCAGCGGCAGCGCGTCCATCAGGCTGAACAGCGCGAACTCGATTTCGTTTTTGCCTTTGAAAATAGCGTTGATGTGGCTTCCCGTGCGCATCAAGCCGGGGCAGACGGTCGTCACGGAAATATTGTCTTTGGCAAGCTCGCCGCGCATCGCGTTCGACAAGCCGAGCAGAGCGAATTTGCTGGCGCAATACGGCGCGAGATGCGGAACGGCGACTTTCGCGCCGATGGAAGCGATGTTGACGATGCGCCCCGCGCCGCGCCGTTTCATCTGCGGCAAAACCGCCTGCATCGTGTAAAAAGGCGCCCAGAAATGAATCGCCATCGCCTTTTCGAAATCTTCCTGCGTCTGCACTTCCAGTGGTCCGACCTGAATCACTCCGGCGTTGTTAATCAAAACGTCAATCTGCCCGTAGCGCGTATTGATGTCTTCAATCATTCGATTAACCTGCTCCTGCTCGCGCAGGTCGCAGATAACGTCGAAAACTTCCGCGCCCGCCGTTTGCAGTTCTTCGCGCGCCCGCGCCAGTTCCTCGCCGTCGCGCGCGCAAATCGCCAGCCGCGCGCCTTTCTTTGCCAGCTCGCGCGCCAGAACGAGTCCGAGTCCGCGCGAGCCGCCGGTTATCAAAACAACTTTTTTATCAAAATCGAACCGGCGTCTGCCTTTGCCGAAAAGCGTGAAAGCGGCGATTGCACCGATGCCGACGGCGGTGCTTAAAAGCCATTTATTGTTATTTTCGGACACAAAGATTTTTCCTTTTGATAAATTTGTATTGAAACAAAACAAAAAATTGTTATTTGGGCTAAGTTCGGCAAGAATCGTGCCGTGAGCTTTCGAAAGGGTAAAGGATGAAGGCGAAAGGAAAGACAATTCTCTTTCCTTTCGCCAATCTTTCGCCTTTATCCTTTCGAGCGTTTCCGCCTTTTCACTTCGGCGGCATAAAATTACATCGCCATCACGTGCGAAATGATGAATGCGAATTTATTGTTTGATGTTAATCTCACAGGTTTGCCCTTTTCTTTCACAAAAGATGCTTTTTCCGCCGCAGGTTATGTCTTATTCCGCGCAGGGGAAGTCTTGTACCGTGCAAAGGATGTCAATTCCCTCGCAGGGACAATGCACTTTCCTTTGAGGAAACTATCTTTCCCTTTAGGGATTGTTGAATTTCCCTGCCAGGGAAAAGGCAATCCCCGTGAAGTGTAAGATATTACCTTGCAGGGAAATTGAATTTCCCTGCAAGGTAATAGACAAACCTCGCAAATGTAGAGACGAATCTTGCAGGTGTTTTCGCTTCACCGGCGAGTTTGGTCGCGTCTTTTGCAAATGAAGCCGCGTAATCTGCAAAGTAAACGGCGTAAATGATTTATTTTTCGTCTTATCTTTTAGCTTCCGACAGTTCTTTTAAGGTCGAGAGCAGTTCTTCGGGGTTGACCGGCTTGGCGATGTGCATTTGAAAGCCCGCTTCGAGCGCGAGCGTTTTGTCTTCTTCGCGCGCGTAGGCGGTCAGCGCGACGGCGGAGATTTTACCGGCTGTTTCCGGGTAAAGCGCGCGCAGCTTTCGAATGAGCGAATAACCGTCTTCGCCCGGCATCCCGATGTCGCTTATCAGGATGTGCGGCTGGAAGTTTTTTAAGGTTTCCAGCGCTTCGGCGACCGAGCTTGCCGTCTGGGTATTCGCGCCGCTTTTTTCGATGATGGTCGTTAATAACAATCGCGCGTCGGTGTCGTCATCGACGATAAGAACGCGAACGTCGCTTAAGTTATGAGCAAAAGCGGCAACCTGGTTTCCGCCCGTCAGCGGCAAAGCTTCGTCCGCCGCGCGGGCATTATCAAAAGTCGCTTTTATCGGCAGCGTGACGGTAAAAGTCGTGCCCCGGTTAAGCCCCGCGCTTTCGACCTCGACCGTTCCGCCGTGCATCTCGACCAGATGCCGCACGATTGCCAGCCCCAATCCCAAACCGCCGAATTTTCGCGTCGAAGTGCCGTCCGCCTGGCTGAAACGGTCGAACACGAAAGGCAAAAATTCTTTGCTGATGCCTTGTCCGGTGTCGCCGACCTTGATTTGTACGTGAGATTCGACCTGTTCGAGATTGACGCGGATTTCGCCGCCTTTCGGCGTGAATTTTATCGCGTTCGACAATAAATTCCACATTATCTGCTGAAGGCGGTCAGGGTCGCCCCAGATAAATTTCGCCGGAAACTCGAATTTCGATTTAATCGTGATGTTTTTCGATTCGGCTGCCGGGTATGCGCTTTCCAGAGCGGTTTTGATAACCGTCTCAAGCTCGGTCAAGCCGGTATTCAAATTCAATTTGCCGGTGATGATGCGCGACACGTCGAGCAAATCTTCGATAATCTGCGATTGGGCTTTGGCGCTGCGCCCGATGGTTTCGATGGCGCGCGCCTTGACGGTTTCGTCCAGCGTATTGGTCATCAGCAGGCTCGACCAGCCGACGATGGCGTTGAGCGGCGTGCGCAGCTCGTGCGAGACGGTCGCCAGAAATTCGTCCTTGATTCGATTGGCGGTTTCCGCCTGCGCGCGCAGTCTCTGCTCGGTCTCGTAAAGCCGCGCGCGTTCGAGCGCCTGCGCGCATTGATGCGCGAGCGCCAGCATAAAGGCGATGTCGTCTTCGCTGAAAACCTGCGCGCGCGGGAAGCTCAAACCCATCGCGCCGATAGTGCGCCCTTCGATAATCAGCGGAAACGCCGCCAAAGCCTCGCTGCCCGTGACCGAAGCGAGCGGTCCGAGTCCGGGATACTTATCCAGATGAGCGGCAAAGGATTCGACCAGAACCGGCTTCCTTTCCCGGATGGCATCGGCAATCGGCACTTTTTGATGCAAATGGAAGCGCTGCCATTTTTCCGTCAATTCTTTCGCAAAACCCACGGTTCCGACAATCTCCAGCTCGGCGGTCGCGTTATTAAGCAAAACGACCGTGCCGGCGTGCGCGCCGAGCGAGTTGACGCCCTGTTCGATAACGGCGACGGCGACATCATTCGGCGTCAAAGCTTGCGAAAGCGAGACGGAAACGAGCTGCAAACGCCGTAGAAAATCGGACGTCCGCTCGGCGGCGCGCCGGGTTTGATGCTCGGCGCGGAAAAGCTGCGCGTTATCAATCGCCAGCGCCGCCCGATTTGCCAAATCTTCGGCTAAAGCGAGGTCGTCCGGCGTGTGATGTTTGCCCGATTCCGAATTGACAAAGCTGAGAACTCCCAGAACCTTGCCGCGCGCTTTCAGCGGAACTATCATCGCCGAGCGAAATCCGATTTGGCGCATTATCCGCAAATGTTCTTCGTCGAGCGCGCCTGCAACGAGCATTTCGTCGGAAATGTCGGGGAAAAACTCGGATAAGCCGGTGCGCAGAACGTTGTAGATGCCTTGCGGCGCGGATTGGTCGGGCGGGTAGCGCCTGGCAATCTCGTGCGCCCACGAAACTTTTTCCGGGTCGATGTGTGCGACCGCCAGACGGCTCAGCGTTCCGTCTTCATTCGCGATATCGACGCCGCACCAATCGGCGAAATGCGGAACGGCGAGCTGCGCGACGGCGGCGAGCGTCGTTTCATATTCGAGAGACGAGGCGAGCGTCGTGCTGGCTTCGGCGAGAAATTTTTCGACGGCTTGCTTTTGTTTGCGCTCGGTAATGTCCATCGTCACGCCGCGCATTCCGACCGCCTTTCCGCGCTCGTCAAAAATAGTGACGGATTGCGCTTCGACCCAGACCGCGCGCCCGTTTTTGGCAATCCAGCGAAACTCGTTAGTGCCGGGCTTGCCGCTTTTAAAAGTTTCAAGCGCGGTGCGCGCGGCGCTTTCCTTGTCTTCGGGATGCACGATGGTCAGCCAGAAGTTCGGCGTCGAGAGCCATTCTTCGACGCTGTAGCCGAGCAGTTTTTCCACGTATTCGCTGACGAAATCAATGCGCTGGCTGTTTTCGTCCGGCTCGCCCCACGCTTCCCAGACGACGCCGGGAACGCTGGAAACCATCGCCTGCAAATGCTTTCGCTGCGATTCGACCTGCTCGGCAAGCTGCGCTTTTTCCTTCTCGACGCGCTTGCGCTCGGTGACGTCGCGCGCCACGCCTTCGACGGCGACGGGCGTTCCGTTGTTATATGAAATCCGCGTGCTGACTTCGAGCGTCAGGCGGCGACCGTCTTTATTGATAATGTCAATCTCGTAGATGGTCGGCTGCGGGTCTTGCAGTTTTCGCGCCGTCATCTCTTTCGCCAGTTCCAGATGTTCCGGCGCGATGAGCTGCGCGATATTCAAGCCGCCGAGAACTTCTTCGCGGCTGTAGCCGGTGATTACCTCGCCCGCGCGATTGATGGAAAGATAATTGCCTTTGAGGTCGTGCGAATAAATAATGTCGTTGGCGTTTTCCAGCAAACTTCGATAACGCGCTTCGCTCTCGCGCAGGGCTTCCCCGGCGAGCTTGCTTTCGGTCACGTCGCGCGCAAAACAGACGTGCAGACCGGGCATAAAATTGGCGCGCGAAATCCACTCGAACTCGATAATGCCGCCGTCGGCGGCGCGCATCGGGAATTCGCCCTCGTAAACGCCCGTATCGCGCAAAGCGACGAAAGCTTTCCGCGCTTCGTCGAGTCTTTCGGCAACCATATGTTCGCTGAAATGAGAGCCGATCAGATGCTCGCGCGAAGCCTTCAACTTGCGGCACAGGCTTTCGTTGACGTCGATGTATTTGCCCTGCTCGTTGACCACCATAATGCAGTCCAGAGTGGTTTCAAAAAGCATCCGGTAACGTTCTTCGCTGATTTTCAAATTCTCTTCGGCGAGCACCTGCGCGGTAATATCTTCGTGCACCAGCACGACTTCGACCACCTTTCCGTCGGAATCCTTAATCGGGTAGATAACGGCTTTCGTCCAGCGCTTCGGCTCGGCGTGGCGGCTCATATCGGGAATCGTTTCTTCCGGGTCGTAGAGAATCGGCGGGATTTCGGTGGCTTCGCCGTCAAATCCGCGCCGGATGTAAGGCATTATTCCTTTTGTGACAAGCTGCTCGTCTTCCAGCATGTTGTAGCCTTTAATCTGTTCGAGCGTCACGCCCCACAACTGTTCCCACGCTTTATTGACCCGAATAGTGTAGCCGTCCGGCGACATTATCTGGATGCTGAACGGAGATTGTTCAAGAACGGCGCGAAAGCGGTTTTCGATATAGAATTCTGATTCGTTAAAGGACATGGGTTCGACTTATAAAAACAACACCTCTTATCATAGGCTAAACAGGGAAATGAAGGCAATAAATCCTGTATGGCAGCGTGGCATTTATCAAATCCGTTCAAATAAAAAAGGCGATTCGCTAAGAATCGCCTCAATCTGTGATAAGTCTTGAAACAGTAAATCTCAGAGAAATTTATTCGCTTCACGAATTTTTTTCAACAACTCTCGTTTTTTGCTTTCGCGCATTTTTTCTTCGCGCGATTGATTTTCGACGTCAACGTCGGTTTTTCGTAGAGTTTCGTGTTTAAGATTTTCTTTGTCGCGAATCGCTTTTTTTCGGTTCGTTTCCGCGCGGTCTTCGTTTGAACCGGCGAAGCGGCGACTGAAATTTTCAAACGGTTTATGTTTTCTTGCCGCGTCTTCTTCAAGCTTGACGGCGTCGCTCACTTCATAATCGTAGACGAGCGCCGCTCGGAATTTTTCGAGCAAATTGCGAAAGATTATCTCGGCGTCCGACTGGTTTTGCTTTAAGCTTTGCGTGCCGGAGAAATTATTTGTCGCTGCCGCCGCATTAACCGTCGATTGTTTTATGCCCGGCGGATTGGGCTGAGAAATCAAATCGAAAACCGTGCCGGCGACTTTATTGTTTTCTTCAAGCAGACTTTTCGCCGGTTTTCCCGCGCTCGCCTCCGGCGGCGCTGTCAATACGGGCGGAATATTTCCCGTCAGAACCGCTTCAATATCCATTTCGGAATTTTTCGCGGAAAAAAAATCGGAACCGAAAGACGTTTCGGATAAAACCGGAATTATAACTTCGGGCAATAGCACGGCGTCCGGCGAAATCACGACCGGCTCGTTTTCCGCCGTCTGATTTTGCGAAAGGCGAATCAATAATTCTATGTCCGCGAATGAAATCCCGAAAGCCATTTTTCAACCTCTATTTTTTAAAACTCAAGCCCGCGTCGCCGATAACGATTTTGTCGGCTGGGACGCCGAAAAGGCGTTCGAGATTTTGTTTTGCCGCCGCCCGCGCCTGCTCGATGATTTTCCGGTCTTTTCTTTTCAAGCCTTCGCCGTATGCCGTGAAATTTATATTCGTGACGACGGCGAGCAGTTCCGTGTATTGCTGTTTCTGCAAATCGCTCAGTTTCGTCACCGACGGATTTTGCGACAGAACGGCTTTGAATTGATTGAACAAAGCTTTTTCGCCGAAGCTGCTGACGTAATTCGGCGTTTTGCTGACGTCAATCGTGTTCGTGTAGGGAATCACGATTGGATTTTCAAAAACGTTGTGATAAACGTGATAATTCTGTACAGCGTAATATTCGAAAGCGTATGCCAAATCGTTGGCGGGAAATCCGTCTTTCGTCGCCGTGTCGGCGTAAATAATCACCATCTGCTCGATGATTTTCACCGCGTCGGCTTTTTGCTGCGCCGACGCGCCGGATTGTTTGACCAGCAAATCGGCGATGACGAATCTGGTCGAGCCTTTGAATAAAGTCGAAGAACGGTTTGCGGCTGTGGTCGATTGACGCCTGTTTCCGCCGACGCTCTGTTCAATCATATGTCGCTGCATCAAGCCTTCAATCGCAATCGCGTTCATATTGCGCACGAAAGCGTCCTGCTGCAAAGCCGGATTGCTGTAAACATACGGCGAATCCAGAACCTGCGCCCGCGCGGAAAGCGAAAGGGAAAATGCGAAAACAACGGCGAAAACGAGCTTCAATCTTTTTCGTTCAGACATATTTTTCCTGTCTCCAAACCGATTATAAAACAAAGAAAGCCGAAAGCGCCGCACAAACAGTGAGCGAATTCGACTTTCCCGAAAGAAACTTTTGCCGGATTAATCTCTGCTAAACGCGATTATTTAGAGTTATTAATCATATTGCCGCGCGTATCGCTGCCGGATTTAAGCGTGTTGCTCAGCGAGTCGAAGCGTTCTTTCTGCTGCTGCTGTTGATGTTGGAACATCAAGGTCATCATACTTCCGTTCGCCTGCTGGCGCATCAATTCCTGCTGCATTTCATATGTTTTCTTCTGGTCGGGTGTCAATTCGTTAGGGTTAAAGTTGCCGATTGGATTCGTTGCCATTGTTTTTTTCTCCTTCTTTTTAATTTACTGTGTCTGAATCTAAAATTGTGTCTTCCGTTATTGGATTATTGCCTGCCTTAATTACCTGGTAGATTCCGAGCACCATCGCGCGGGCGCGGTTGGCGCCGGAATCCTTTTCTTCGGGGTCGAGCTCGATGGCTTTTTTCAGGTTCGCCACCGCCTCTTCCAGTTTCTGCTGCCGGATGTAAACCTCGCCGAGATTGACATACGGAGCGATTTGTCGAGGGTTGAGTTCAACCGCCTTCTCCAGATGCTCGACCGCCAGCTCATCCTCTTGCTGCAATGTGAGCAGCGCGCCGAGAGCCGAATGCGCGTCTGCGCTGTGCGGGTCTAACTCAACCAAGCCTTCAAATATCGTTCGTGCCTTATCCAGATTGCCCTGCTGGTAGAACATCGCGCCGACTCGTCCCATCTCGCTGAATTCTTCGGGCGAGATTTCCAGTTTCTCGCGGATTGTCTGTTCTTTCGGCATAAGCTCCGGTTTATCAATAAAAACTACAGTCGAATGTTTGCGAATATCGAAGCCGACGAGCGGTTATTAAACATCTGATTGTTGTCAAACGAGTCACGCAGCACGTTGAACGCCGAAAAAATTCTGCCGAAGCCGCCCGCGACGTCACCGTTTTTGAGCGCTTTGAAACCTTTGAACAAATTGCTCAAGCCTCTGAATAAATCCGAAATCCGATTGCGGCTGAGCTGGTTGTTCTGGTCGGGCGCGAAATTGTTTTGCTGCTCAAAGCCTCCGAGCGGCGGGCGCGTCGAAGCGTTGTTCAGAAAATTGCCCTTAAAATTGGAAACCAATCCGAAAACGTCTTTCGCCACGCCGAGCCAGTTTCCGGTCAGAGCATTAATGCCGAGCTGGACAAACGGCGCGATTTTTCCCAAACCGATTTTGTCTAACAGACCGCCCGCGACGCTGCCTAATAATTTACCAATTCCGAACATCTTTCCATTCCTCCTGCTATTGCTGTATGCCAATGCGCTGAACTAACTTTGTTTTGCGTTTTTCAATTGTCTGTGTAAGTTATCGGCGCGCTTGATAAAAAGTTTCCTGTAAGTTCGAAAATTTTTGCAAAAAATTTTTCAAGCGGAAAGCGATAAAGCGTGAGCGGTAAGTTGCAATTAAAAATAACGAACTTACTACTTGCCGTTTTTCGTTTATCGTTTTTTACGCTAAATTGGAAAAAATGCAGTTTGAACACGAATGGATAAACGGAAACATCTCGCTCGGCGCGGCGGCGGGCTGGACGGCGGACGAGATTCGGCTGGTTTCCGAACTCGGTTACGCGCTGGCGCAGCAAGGGCGTAACTACGAGGCGATTACGATTTTTGAAGGCTTAATCGCGCTCGCGCCCGCGACCACGTATTTTGAAGCCACGCTCGGCGCGCTCTGGCTCAGGGAAAACAATCCGGCGCGCGCTCTGCCGCATCTGAACATCGCGCTCAACGCCGACCCGAACGACATTCCGACGCGCGTCAATCGCGGCGAAGTCTTTCTGCGGCTGGAAAATTACGAAGCCGCGCGCGAAGATTTGCAGTTCGCTCTCTCGCGCAAAATCGTCCCCGAAAAACAAAGCCTGCTCGCCCAATGCCTGACGCGCGCCCGCGCTCTGCTCTACACGGTCGAAAGATTTTCGCCAGCCTAACAAAGACAAAAATGCAGAAACGGGGTCAGTTATCGAGCGTGTTTTAGATTAACGATTCGACGCACTAAAGTTTGACACGCTCAATAAATGCCCCGTTTCTGTCTGCAAAATTAACTCTCTCCAAAATTTTTTTCATATATTTTTCATATATAAGGAAAAAACAGGAAACTTTTCGCGGAATCCGCCGATAACTTTGGATAAGCCATAACTTTATTTGGGGATGAGAAGATTTATCGGGTAAGGAGAACGAGCAATGAGCGAAATCACTTCCGGCATCGTCAGTCAAATTTTTCAGCAGACGCTGGAAAATCAAACTCAGAAGCAACAACAGCCGCAAGGCAACGGCAAGCGTTCGTTTGAAAGCTACTTGCAGCAGACGCAGGAAACGCAGCCAGGCGGGCAGACGGAGAAGCCGACTACTATTACGCCGACGACGCAAACACCGACTTCCGGCGTCGAGATGCAGTCGAAATTAGACCAGATGCAGACGGAACTCGCGCAGCGTTTCGGTCAGAATCCGGCGGATAAATCGAAAGTCAATATGATGCTGCCGGAGCTGCTCGACAGCAAAACGCGGCTCGGAATGCTCAAAGAAGCTTACAGCAAAATCGGCAACACTTCGAAAGTGACCAACGATTTGGGCGGACGCCTGACGCAGGTCGAGGGCGAATACAAGCAGGTCGAAGCGATTATGCGCTCGGACAAAAATCTCTCGCCCGGCGAGCTGCTCGCTTTGCAGGCGCGGCTTTATCAGGTTTCGCAGCATATCGAGGTGATGAGCAAGGTCGTCGACCAGATGGCTGGCGGCATCAAGACGGTTTTAAATACAAACGTTTAATTTGTTTTGAGGTGAAAAAAGATGTCAGGCGAAAATCTTAAAATTCAATCTCAGATAATCCCGCTCGCCCCGCGCAATTTCGAGAAAACGACGAACAAAACGCGCGGGCAGAAAACTTTCGAGCTCGACGAAAAACGTTTTCCCGTCGAAAAGCGCGACAATTTCGAGCAAAGGGAAGCGGACGATTTTCGTCCGGCGACCGCCGACGAAAAATGGCTGCGCGAGCGCACCGTCGAGGAACTTAAAACGCTGGTCAAGGCAATTCAGCTCGGCGCAAACGACCCGTGGCAATTGACCGATTTGATTTTCTACGCGCGTCATCCCGAATTAAAAGGCGTGCCGCTGACGACCGAGCATCAGAATTTGCTCGACGAATGGAATTCAATCAGCGCGCTGCTCGTGCATCCGACGCTGAACGAAATCAAGGACATCATCGGCGCGGAACGATTAAACGGCTTGATTGACGACCAGAAAGATTTTTCCGCAGCGTTTCGCAACGCCAGCCGTTTTAAAATCAACGCGGGAAATCTCGAAGGTTACACGACGCGTTACGACGATATTATCGCCAACGCGGTCGAATGGTGTCCGGGACTTTCGCCCGCGATTTTGAAAAGTTTACTCGCGCAGGAATCGCGGTTTAACCCGACGGTAATTAACCAATACGGTTTCGCGGGAATTGCGCAGTTCGGCAGACCCGCCGCGCGTGAGGTGGGCTTGACTGTAGGAATCGCCGGTTCGAGCAGCGATGAGCGCCTCGACCCTTCCAAAGCGATTCCCGGCGCGGCGCGGCTGCTGAACATCAAAGCCAAACGTCTGGGCGAAATCGCTTTTTCGCGCTACGGTCAGCCGGACGGCATCGAGTTCTGGAAATTCGTGACCGCCGCGTATAACGGCGGCGAAGGAACGGTCGCGCTGGCGATGGGACACGCTTACCGAACCGGCTTGGCGCAGGCGCGCGCGCAGGGTTTGGTCGGCGTCGAAGCCGTCAGCTTCGCGCGTCGTTACGCGTCGAAATGGGAAAACCTGAAAACCGGCGGCGCGGATTCGCCGCTCGCGCTCGCCGCCGCCCGTTATTTTCCGAATCTCGCCGTCCAGAAATTTCACGAAATCGGAAATTACCCGACGCAGATTGTGGCGCGCGTAGCGGGAAAATTTAAGTAATTAAGGCGGCGCGTATGAGTTTGCGAATCGGCGGAAATAATTATTACGGTTTGGAAATTTTGACGGAAGAAAAGCCTTTCGGCTCGGAAAATCCGACCGCGCAGCTCGCAGAAACACAAGCCGAAACCATTGCGCAAAGAAACAATCCGAAACTCCCGCCGATTCCGAACAGCGTCGATTTTACGGCTCTCGGCATTGATACCGAGCTGAAACTGGCGCGCGCCGCGTTTATGGCGGCGGCGGCGAAAGCCGGAATCAGCGACGTCGGCGCGCAGCGAAGATTCGCCGACCGGATGATGACGGCGAATCCGCCCGAGCTTAAATTAACCGGCGGAAACATTCCGCTCGACGACGCCAAGGTCAAAGCACGTTTAACGAATCGGGAAGTTCGTTTTACTCTGTCCGCCGACGAAAAGGCGGCGCTCAGGCAGTTTCGGCAGCAATACGTCGCCGACGGCGGCAGAATTCGCTCGAATCAAAATCCGACCGTCGATTTAAGGCGAGCGCAAACGGCGGAAGGCGTGACCTTGCCGCCGGCTGCGAACGTCCAAACAAAATTCCGCGTTTTATTAAACAATAACGGCAAGCCGATTACCGACACGCGCGTGCTGGCGCAATACGCCGAAGACCAATACAGGGGCGGCAATCTCTGGGGCGAAAATTACGTCCAGATTGCCAAGCTTTCCAACGGTCAGGGCGTGAAACCGAAAATTACCGGCACTTCTTACGTCGGCAATAAAATTTCGGTCGAATTCGAACTGACGCCGCGCGACCGCGCGGTCATTCACGAAAACTATAAAACCGTGCAGGCTGAAGTAAATCGCGCCGAAGCGATTTATCGCGACATCGCCGACAATAACGAGCTGGCGAGTTTTATACGCGGAGTTGTCAGAGGCGCGTTCAATTCCGCTAAAGGCACGATTGATTTGGTTCTGGATTTGCCCGGAACTTTAAAGGCTCTCTGGCAAGTCGTCGCGCATCCGGTCGACACGTTCAACGCTTTAAAAAACGAATTGAGCGAAACGTGGGAAGAATTAAAAAACGCCGGTCCGTCGAAAAAAGCCGAGATGGTCGGCGAACTGGTCGGCTCGGCGATAGTCGAAATTCTCATCGGTAAAGGCATCGGCAAAGCGGGCGGCATCTTAGCCAAAACGAAAACCGGCGCGAAATTAATCGAAGAAGCCAACAATCTGAAAAAAGCCGGTCTGGTCAAACTCGCCGAAACTTTTTCGGACGACGCGGCGGAGATTGCCCGGCAGAGCGCGAAAAACCGCCTGCGCCAGTTAAGCTCGCAACTGAATTCCGGCTTGCCCATCGACCCGCAACTGCTCAAGGATTTAACCATTCTTTCCGGCAATAAACTGAAAAACGGTGCCATCAAATTCGCCGATTTTGCCAAACAGATGGTCGATGAACTCGGCGAAAAAGTGAAGCCTTATCTGGAAAAGCTGTATCGCGAAGGAATGACCGGACTCGGTTTAGCCGATAAAATCGACGAGGCGGAAATAAAATCGGTGAGGCTCGGCGATTTAACTCAGCCGGGAGTTTACGACGCCAGAATAAAATGGGGAATTCGGGAGATAGACGTGCGGCAGGAAGGCAAAGGATTCTGGGGCAAGCGGATTCCGCAATCAGATGCGCGCGTCGATGCTTTCGAGCGAAAAATAAACCCGAATAACGAAAGTTATTATATTTCGCACCCAAAAGGCGGCTATGTTCAGTTTGAAAATATCGACCAAAACGCCTTACAGGACGCCAAGCTTGTCTTGCAGCCGGAAAAATCGTTTTACAGAGTTTATGACAAGCCGCCGTTTTTAAGAAAGAAAGTTCTGGACGAAGCCGTTCGCCAGGTGACTGCGGCTAAACACAATGGCTTGACGGTTGAGTGGCTGGTTTCAGACCGGGAAGCGGTTAATCAACTGACCCGATTTTTCAGGGAAAACGGTGTTGACATAAAAGTTAAGCATCTACCAGAATAGCAGGATGACGAAAATGGACGCGATTAAAGAGATAAAGCTGGCAAAGGATTTGGATTCGACGGAATTTTTGACCGAGCTGAATTCCAAAGGCGTCAGAACGAACGAAGATTTTTTGCAGTCGGATTATTTGTCGGAACCTTTGAAAAACTATCTCGTCTTAAGCCATCTGCCCGAGTTGGTTGAATATCCGAAAGAGAAGCTCGATTTGTTTTACGGCAAATATTACTGGCTCTCGAATTTCGTCGGAAAACATAAAAAAATGTTCGGCGACGACGAGGGTTTAGAACAGCAATTATTTAAGCTTTGCGAAGAAGCCGAGCATTTGAATCTGGATGTCGATTGGAATTTAGTCGAAGAAATCGAAGAATTGAATAAAAATAATAATTAACCCGTTCCCGAATTTGTTGATTGGAAAAAGCGGAGTTTTCATCTTCGCTTTTATTTTTGGAAAATCCGATTTTATTGAAACATCCGGCTGAAATAACGAATCATAAACTCGAAAGCTTCATACGACATATCGAAATAATCGACAAAACGCGCGACCATATAAGGCAGCGCGACGAGCACGACGAAGATTCCGACCCACATTTTCACGGGCATACTCAGAAAGAAAACGTTGATTTGCGGCGCGACGCGATTGATAAGCCCGAAAAACAAATCGGTTAAAAGCAGTGTGACGACGACCGGCACGGCAAGCTGGACGCCGATGCTCAAAACGCTGCCCGTGATGACGGTCATAAATTCCGCCGCCGGCGTCCAGCCCGCTTCGATATTCGGAAAGCGCATTGCCGGAATAAATTCAAAACTCCGCACTAACGCGCTGATAAAAAAACGATGCGCGCCCGTCGTCAGAAAGACGACAATCGCCAACTGCAACTGGAATTGTCCGAGCTCGGAAACTCTCTCCTGCAATTGCGGCGAGAAAAGCTCAGACATCGTCGAGCCGCGCTGGAAATCGGCGATTCGCCCGGCGACGGCGACGGCTTCAAAAACCAGCGAGGCGACAAAGCCGAGCGTAAAACCGACAAAAACTTCTTTCGCCAGCAGCCCGACGAAACCGACCGCGCCGAAGCCGAGCGGGCTGCCGTCGGTCGGCAATTCGGCGAGCAGCGAAGGATAAGTGATTATAACCAAAGCCGTTGCCGTCGCCGCTTTGACCTGCGACGGCACGACCTGACCGCCGAAAAAAGGAACGATAACGATAAACGAGATGAAACGCGCGAACGACAAGCCGAACAAAACCAGAAAGGCTTGCGGGCTTTGCCCGACCTCGAAGGTTTTCAGAACGAGTTCTAAAAGTTGGAGAAATTCCTGCATCTGCCCGAAGAGGATTCAGGATTGAAAACACCGATTCTGAATTTTAAATCCCGAATCCCGAATCCATTAACGTCTGACGCTGACCTTCAAAATCAAATCAAACGAGCGCGTCGAAAATTCCTGCAAAACTTCCATCATCCACGGCGCGGTTATCATTATGACCAGAATCGTCGCGATGATTTTCGGCACGAAAGTTAAAGTCTGCTCCTGCACCTGCGTCAGAGCCTGAAAAAGGCTGACGACCAGCCCGACAATCAGGCTCGCCAGCAGCGGCAAAAGCGACAATACCAGAATCAGCCATAAAGCTTCGCCCGCCAGTTGCGTGTAAATGTCCATTTTCCTTGACTCCTTTCGCCCTCGTCAGACGTAGCCCAAAACAAGATTTTTAATCAGCAGTTCCCAGCCGTTTATCAGCACGAACAGCAGCAGTTTGAACGGCAGGGAAATAATCGTCGGCGACAGCATAAACATACCCATCGCCTGCAAAATATTGGCGACGACCATATCGATAATCAAAAACGGCACGAACAGAAAAAAGCCGATTTGAAACGCTTCGGTCAGCTGGCTGGTCACAAACGACGGAATGATGACGCGAAAATCTTCCGGTTTGATTTCGTCCGGGTTGTTGCCGTTGCGCTGCGCCATCTGCTGCGCGAGCTGGAAAAACATCACGCGGTGGCGCTCCTCGGCGTAGCGCAAAAGAAACTGGCGCAGCGGCTCTTTGCCGCGCTGCGAGGCTTCAAACAAAGTTTTAACGGAAACCTCGCTGAAAATCGCCTCGGTGTTTTGAATCATTCCGGCTTCCGCGTGCATTTTTTCGACGACCGGAGCCATTATAAAAACGGTCAGAATCAGCGCAATCCCGGTGATAACCTGATTCGGCGGAACCTGCTGCGTGCCGAGCGCGTTTCTTAGAATCGAAAGCACGACCGCGATTTTGACGAACGAGGTCAGCATTATCAAACCGAACGGCGCGAGCGCCAGCGCGCCGATAACGATGATTAAAACAATCGGGTTAGCGGTGTCGGCGGCAGGCTGATTCGGTAAAGCGACCGGCGCGTTTTGCGACAGCGCGCCGAACGGAAACAGACCGATAATCAGAAACGCGCCGAAAAAAAGTTTCCACAAACGCTGTTTCATCATTTTCCTCCTTGCTTGCGATTCAGAACATCGTTCAATTTATCGGCAAACGATTTTCCGAGAACGGGACTACTGCGCGGCGCTTGCCGGATTTGCGCCAGTTCGCGCTCGGCTTCGGCGGCGGCTTCGGCGTCGAGTTCGGCGATAAGCTGGACGCCGCTTTCGCTGGCGGCAATCAACAGCCAGCGACCGGCAACCTCGATGACATACAGATTTTTCCTCGCTTCGAGCCCGATGCGGTCAATCACGCGCACCATATTATTTGACGAAAAACCGGCGGACAAACGCGGCATAATGACGCGAAAAATCAGATACGCCAGCCCGCAGACAAACGCCAGCGCCATCACCGTCTGCACCAGCATCCACAAAAAACTTAAATAATTTCCCATATTCTGACGTTCAAAGCGGCGAATAAAGTTCTAACTTTTCGTTCCGCGCACCGCTCCGAACCGGTCGCCCGCTCAGATAAAAATTTTCGTCAGACGCACGCCGAGCTGACCCTCGATTTCGATTAATTCGCCGGTCGCCACCGGCTGGTCGCCCGCGTCCGTAACGACGCGCACCGGGTCGGTCGGGCGCGCGCCGAGCGAAATGATTTGTCCGGCGCGCAGGCTCTGTATCTCGCGCAGGCTGATTTTGCCCGCGCCCAGCTCGACGCGCAAAGTCACCAGGACATTTTCCAGCGCCGCCGGATTTTCCTCCGCGTTTTCGCCCGCAAACTGTTCCCCGGTTTCCGGCGCTCGTTCGCCCGTTCCGGTTTCATCCAGGTTATTTTCCGTCTCGTTCATTTGCATTCTAATTGCCGCCGGCGCGGCGCTGCGCACTTCGCCGACCGAAATTTCCTCGATTTTTAATTTTAATTCCGCGTCGCTTCCGGTTTCGCTCACGTTTCCGCTCAGACGAAAATTTCTGCCGCCGCCGAGATAAACCTGTAAGCTGCCCTGAAAAGCCGCGCTTTGCCAGTCAATCTCCGGCTGGTCGATGATGATTATGTCGTCCGGTTCGAGATAATTTAAATCCGCGCCGCTCAACCTGGTCGTGCCGATTAAAGCGTTCAGATTTAATTTCGGCACGAATCTTTCGAGCGTTTGCAGAACGTTTTTGTTTGAAGCGCTTTCCGATAAACCGCCGCGCGTCGCCGCGCCCAGCGTCGTCAGAAACCGGCGCGCGGCAAAAAGACTCAGCGCGCCGCTGAAAGTCCCGAAATTTAAGCTGACGACGATTTCCGCGCCGCGCTCGTTTGCCGCAAACGGCTCGCTCGCTTCGGTCGCCACCGATTGCAGGCAGAACAAGTTTTGGTTGAGCAGATTATTAACCTCGCCCAAAACGCTGATGCCGAGAAATTCGATAATCGTGCGTTCAATCGCCGATAATTCGCGGATGGCGAAAACGGTCGTACCGTCGTCAATCAAAACCGAATTGATAATCGAAGCGGCGAAATCGGCGTTGATGGCTATCAGCGCGCGCGAGTTGTCGGGCTGGCAGCCCAGCGTCAGAAAAACGTGCGGCGCTTTTGCCGCCTCGCGCACGGCTTCCGCCAGATTCACCTCGGCGGCGGAAATGACCGCGCATTTGACGCTGTGCGGCGAGCGCAGAGTGTAATAAGCGATTGTTTCCTCGATTTTTTTCGCGGCGGACGCGGAGAGATTGTCCGGCAGTTCGAGAAACGAATTGGAGAATTCGGCTTCGCGGCGCGAGACGCGCGGCAGCGCGGCAAACCACGAAGCGCGTTTCGACTGGCTTATTCGCAAATCGACGCTCGGCGCGGCAACCGAAAAGTCCGGTGTTTTTTCGGTTTCGACGGCGCTTTCCTTGCCGAAAATATCGACCGCAAACGGGTCGAGCGACAAATCGCCCGGCGCGAAATTCTCTTCCGCTTCGCCTCCGGCTGCAATTGTTTTCTCCGAGGTTTTCATTTTTATTTCGGATTTCGGATTTTAGAATACTTTCCGCAACCACCTGCAACTTTCCGCAACTTCCTGCACACTTTGCTTTAACCTTGCGAAAAAGTTCCGATTTGGCTGATGGTGTAATCCTGCATCGTCAGCATTTCGTCCAGAATGTCGAGCATTCGCGCCGCTTTATCCAGTTCGCCCGTCGCGCGCGTAATTTGCGTGCGGTCTAATTCACGCGGCTCGGAAATCACCTCCAAAAAGCTTTCGCGGTCTTCGTCGCCGCTTTCGCCGTCAGCCGATTCGTCGTGACGTTCGCGCAGGAATCGCGCCAGACGCCGCATTCTTTCGCGCTGTTTGGTCAGCATTTTGCGCATAATCGTGCGGCGCACCTGCGGCGACAGGTGACGCAGAAATTCGCTGTTTCCCGGCGGCGCGGTCAGCGTGCCGGTCATCGTCGGGCGCAAATCGAGACCGAGCAGGCGGTCGGTCGCCGATGTGCCGCCGAGCGTGCTCAATTGCCGCGCGGCTTCAAGCTGCGTCTCGTCGCGCCCGGTCACGGCGTCCGGCAAAATTTTTTGTCCCGGCGGCAGATTCGGCGTATCGACTGCGGGCTGCGTTCCAGCGGGCTGACCGACCGGAAATTCCGTCTGGTTGGTTTTCGCGCCCGATTGCGACACGCGCGGAACGTCGCGGTCGTTAATCTGATTTTGCGTCAGGTTATTAAGCTCGCTGCCGCCTCGATTTACGTTTTTAATATCCGCCATAATATTTCAGGAGTGCTGAGTGCTGAGTGCTGAGTGCTGAGTTTTTGATTTCCACTCAGCACTCAGCACTTAGCACTCAGCACTTTTGTTAGACTTCGCTCCGTTCTTCCGCCAGCGAATAAACCCATTGCAAAACGACGGCGACGGCTTCGTACATTTCTTCGGGAATTTCCTGTTCGACGTCGAATTCGTAAAGCGCGCGCGCCAGCGGCACGTCGCGTTTCATCGGCACGCCCGCTTCGCTCGCCAGTTGTCGCATCTGCGCCGCCATCAAATCCGCGCCTTTCGCCGTAATGACGGGCGCTTCGGAATTTCCGCGGTCGTATTTCAGCGCGACGGCGAGATGCGTCGGATTTGTCACCACGACATCGGCTTCGCGAACTGCGACCGTCATGCTCTGCGACAGAATTTCGCGATGCAGATAACGGCGCTGGGCTTTTATCTGCGGATTGCCTTCGGTTTCCTTGTATTCTTCCTTGACTTCGTGCTTGGTCATCATCAAATCGCGGCGATGCAGAAATTTTTGCAGAAAAAAGTCCGCGCCGCCTAAGATTAGAAACGCCAAGCCGATTTTCAAGCCGATTTCCAGAACCAGGGCGAAAGTGTAATAAGCCGCCACGTCTGCCGGTTTATCAATCAGCCGCACGATGTCCGCGCGCGCGCCCCACAAGACGTATCCGGCGACAAAAGCCGTAATCGTCATTTTCAGAATCGTTTTGCCGAGTTCGATATACGGTCGCGCTTTAAAAAATTTCTGTTTGAAATTTTCCGCCGGATTCAGCTTTTCAAATTTCGGGGAGATTGATTCAAACGAGAAAACCGAGCCGACCTGCAAATAATTGCCCAAAGCCGCAAAGACGACGACGACCAGAAAAAGCGGCATCAAAACCCAGAAAAAGACGGTCATTCCCTGCCACAGAAAATCGTAAAGCACCTGATTCGTCAAATCGCCTTTAAAACCGGCGGCAAATTCGATTTGCTGTTTGACCGAAGCCTGCAGAATGCCGCCGATAAAACCGCCGAGCAGCCACACGACCGCGACCGCCGCCAGCATCAGCAGCGCCGACGACAAATCCTGGCTTTTCGCTACCTGACCCTTTTTCCGGGCGTCCTGTAGCCGCTTATCAGTTGGTTTTTCGGTTTTTTCCCCTGAACTGCTCGACATAAATTAAAACAAACTTTAAGCGCGTCGGTTCGCTTTTCTATGTTGTCGGTCGAAATCGCGCTTTGTTGCAAATAATTTAATCGCCCGCCGCGCCGAAAACGAAAATTTTTTCAACTCTTTAATGTTAACAAGTATAATACATTCTGGATTTCTTTTGACAATTTATTTCGATTAAATAAAAGTTTAAGAGGCTTTAAAAAGCCCATACAACCGCGATTTTTTTCGCGTAATCTAAACCGCCGGAGGAAGAAGACCGTGTTTAATAAAAATAATTTTTTTGTCGCCGCTGTGAGTGTTCTTTTTGCCGCTTGTTTGACCGCCAACGCGCAGCAGACCGTTTTCGACCTTGAAGGAAACGTGCGCCGAGAAGTCGCCGTGCCTGCCGACGTGATTGCCGTTTTGAAATCCGACCAAAGAGTCGACGCCTGTTTTCGCGAAAAAGGCGAGGGCGCAAATGAAGCCGCGTGGTTTGCCGCTTCCGAGATTGATTTGAACGGCGACCGCAAAATGGATTTGATTGTCAAAGCCAAAGACGGCTGCCTGTTCGGCGCGAATCAGGGACCGTTCTGGATTTTCCAAAAAATGCCCGGCGGCTATCAGCAGGTTTTAGCCGCGCACGGCTTGCAGCTTGCTGTTCTGCCTAAAAAAGTCAATTCCTTCAGCCAAATCAAAATCAGCAAAGTCGCCAGCCAGAAACCGGCAAGCACAATCTACAGCTTCAAAGCCGGAAAATATCAATAAGCGGTAAACGGTAAGTGCTAAGTGGTAAGTTCGTCTGTTTATAACTGCAACTTACCACTTAGCACTTACCGCTTATTGAAAGCGCTTCCGCTTTAAAAATCAGGAAACATTCCCGAAATTTCTCCGATAACTTAGCTAAAGGTTTTAAAATCTGCATTACCGGAGAAATTTCAATGACCAAGATTAACGAAACGAACGTCAATTTATTCGATTTCAGCCGCGAATTGGAAGACGCTTTCAGCAATGTCGCCAATTTGTTTAAAGATTCGGACGGCGACCCGCTTCCCGATATTCTCTCCGGCAATCCGAACGATTACAAAACCAGACTTTTGTTTGACCGCGAAGGTTATATGCAAACTTCGCTGAACAACAAGGAAAATCTCGGCGTCGGCGGAACGCGGCGCGTGACCGCCGATTCGACGCCGGAAGAGCTTCTGCGCGACCCGCGCGTCCGCGCGATGCTCGACGCCGTCGCGTATGCCGAAGGAACCAGAAATAACGGCGATTACGGTCGCGTCGTGAACGGCACCGTCCTGGGTCCGAGCAATGCGAACGCGCCGTATGACCGCTCGCTGGTCGGCAGAAGAAACGTCGTCGTCGATGATTTCAGCCGTCACCCGAACCTGGCAGTGCGCTGGGCAAACGGTCAGCCGCCGAGCTCCGCCGCCGGCAGATACCAGTTTCTTTATCGTACGTGGCAGGGCTTGAATATGCCGGATTTTTCGCCGCGCTCGCAGGATTTGGCGGCGATTAAATTGATGCAGCGGCGCGGAATGATTGAACCGCTTCTGCGCGGCGATTTTGCCGAAGCGATTCATCGCGGCGCGCCGGAATGGGCGAGTTTTCCGGTCGAAGGCGGCGGAAGTTATTACGGCGGGCAGGGCGCGAGAACTCTGAACAGTCTGCGCGAAGTTTACAGCAACGCCTTGCAGCGTTATCAGGGAACCGAGCCGCCGACGCCGACCGAAACGCCGGCTACGCCGAATCCGACGCCGTCGAATCCGGCAACGGGCGGAACCCTGCGCCGCGGTCAAAACGGTCGCGCGGTCGAGGCTTTGCAGGATAAATTGATTCGTCTCGGTCTGATGACCGAAGCGCAGCAGAGAACCGGACCGGGCATTTTCGGACCGCAAACCGAAGCCGCCGTCAAAAAGTTTCAGCAAAGCGCCGGCTTGAGCCAGACCGGACGTTTCGACAACGCGACGCGCGCGGCGATGAATAAAATCTTTTCCGGCAGCATCGAACGCGGCGCGCGCGGCGACCTCGTTCGCCAGATGCAGGAAAAACTCGTGCGGCTCGGCTATCTGACGCGCGGGCAGGTCAACACGGGACCCGGAATCTTCGGACCGAAAACGGAAGCCGCGCTCAGGCGTTTTCAAGCCGAACACGGTTTGACCAGAGACGGCATTTACGGACCGAACACGTTTCGCGCTTTGCAGCGAGCGACGCCGCGCACGAACGGCAACGGCAATGGCAGCACGCCGCAAAACGAGCCGCCGGTCAATGACGGCGAGGTGCAGGAATATCGTCGCTGGAACGTTTACAGCACCGGCAATCGACCGGCGCGGCAGTCAGACGGTTACGAAGATTTACAGCCGCATCACGATTATCAAACGGTTAATTACGTGATGCGCGGTTTGCGGCTGACGCAGCGGCTCGAAGCGCGCGACATCGTTTTGACGCGACCGGGACAGAGCAATTTCGGGCAAGCCGTGCCGTCGCCGCTCGAAGGCAAAGTTTTATTTGCGGGCAACGAAAACGACGGTTACGGCAATAAGGTCGTCGTCCAAAACCAGCGCACCGGACAGATTATGATGGTCGGACATTTGCAGTCGGTCAACGTCCGCACGGGCGACACGGTTTCTTACGGGCAAAATCTCGGCGGGCAAGGCTCGACCGGGCATTCGAGCGGCGCGCACGTTCATATCAACGCCGACCCGTCGGTCATCCGGCGCTGGGTCGCGGATTTAGCCGACGGAAAATTTGACGGCGTGCGCGCTCGTTTCGACGTCGGTCAGCGCCCGTAAGTCAGTAAATGCGAAACGCAAAATGCAAAGTGCAAAATGGAAGAAGTATTCACATTTTGCACTTTGCATTTTGCGTTTCGCATTTTCGAACTATTTCAGACGATGCAAAATACTAAGGATTCTGCGGTGCATAAACGGGTCTTTGGCGATATATTCGCTCAAATCGTCGGTCATTTTTTTGCCCTGGCTGGAATCGCGCAGTTCTTCGTCGAGACGCGAATTGACCAGAAAACGCGCCGATTCGCGGACGGCTTGCATCGCGCCTTCGGGCGTGTTCAGGTCGGAGCCGGAAGCGATCTGGCTCAGCGCGCTGCGCGCCGGACCGCCCGTCTGACCGCTTTCGCCGGTCTGCTCGATTTGTCCGGCGACTTCCGCCAGCGCCGCCTCGAAATTTTTCTCGACTTTTCCGCCGCGCCGCAGTTCATCTTTCGCGCTGAGCGGTTCCAGCGCTTCCGAGCCACTGCTGAGCGGCGAGCTTGTTTTCTTGACCGACATTGCTTTTTAACCTCAAACTTTTTCGCTTAACACAAAGATTATATTTGAATCCGCCGGGTTTGTTAAACGAAAATTTTCGGAGAATTCGCCGACGAGACGAATAATTCCGTTAAATCCTCGCTCGCCGCCGTTCCCGCAGCGGCGGTCGATGAGCCTTGCGGCAAATTCGGTTCGCGTTTCTCACCTGTTTATAGTATCGACGCTTTCCCGAAAAGGTTTCCCGGACTTTTTATTTTCGATTATTTGATAACTTTTGATGCCGGCGCGAAAAAATTCGGAAACTTTAGAAGTTTTCTGCCGATAATTTGTTTGCCGAAGTAAATTCACGGAGAAAAATGATGGGTTTAGAAACAAACGGCGTTTCTGCAAACGTGCGCCACGACGCGATTCGTTCGCTCGACCGCGACGACAATCTTCAACCGCCAATTGATTCGAGAACGGAAAATCCGCCGGTCGAAACATTTTTCAGAGAATCGAATGAAACCTTAAGCGACGTTTACGCTTCGCGCACCGGGCTTTCGACCGAAATCAATGCGTTCAGCGTCAGAAATCGCGCCGCCAATCAAAATCCGCCGCCGGACACAAATTTCGACGGTCATTTCGTCGGCGCGAATGGTCAGACTTTTTCTCCCGGCACGGCTTTGAGCGACGTCCCGGCAGTCGTGCCGCAAGGCGGCGTGACGAACAACGAAACTTTGATTTACGTCAACGGAATCAGAACCAACGTTCAGGGACAAGGTAACAGCCTGCGGGCGATTGCCGACCAGACCGGCTCGCGCGTCATCGGCGTCCACAACGCAACGCAAAGCTCAGCCGCCGACATTCTGCAAAGTCTGGGCGACAAGCTCGACATCGGCAGCAATCCGGCGGTCGATACTCTGGCGGACACGGTTTACAACGAGCTGCGCGCCGGTCGCAGCGTGCATCTGCTGGCGCATAGCCAGGGCGCGATTATCACGAGCCGCGCTCTTCAGGACGTAAAAAACCGCTTGATGGCTGAGGACGGAATGTCGCGACGCGATGCGGAACGCCTGATGAACAACATCAAAGTCGAAACTTTCGGCGGCGCTTCGCGGCGTTTTCCCGACGGACCGCAATACGTGCACTACGTCAACCGCAACGACGGCGTGCCGCAGGCATTCGGCTTGCGCTCGTGGCTCAATCCGTTTGCTCACGCCGCGCGCGATGCCGTGACGCATTATTTCCGCGAGGGCAAGCCGGTCGTTTCGCACGGCTTCGAGGAATTTTATTTGCCGGAGCGCGTCCCGTTTGAACAGGCGCGGCGGGGAAATTTTAATTAGCCGGATTTCTAAATGAACAAAGAAGAAGCAAAACAGCAACTGGAAAATTTTTTTCGCAAGCTCGGCAGCGAAGCGTCGATTTTTAACGAGCAGAAATTCGTGCAGGCGCGCATCGGCGAATCGTTCGTCGGCTTCGAGTTTGACGAGACGGACGATATTCTGTCGTGTCAGGCTTTGATTTACCGCTTTCGCCGCGAGCCGGCGGACGCGATTCTCGACGCGCTTTTCGCCGAAGAATCCGAGGCAAACAGCGGCGGCGGCAGAATCGTCTTCGACAGCCAAACTTTTTCGCTTTATCTCCAGCGCGATTTCGCCGAAAAAATCGACGACGCCTCGTTTTACGAACACGTCAACGCGCTGGCGTGGGCGAGTATGGTCTGGAACGGCGAAATCGTCGAACACGCCGCCGCGAAAGCGTCATAAACGGAAAATGCAAAATGCAAAGTGCAAAATATCAGGATTTAGAATTCAAGGGTTAGGCTTAAATTCTTCTTCCATTTTGCACTTTGCATTTTGCATTTTCCGTTTTCGAAGTTTCCGAAATAAACGGGAAACTTTTCGCCGCCGACGCCGATAACTTAACTAAGACCCGTCATTTCAAAATTGACTTCGGGAGAGCGAATTATGGCATTGAAAGTGGACGGCGGCGCGAGTTCAAACGTTCGCCGGGAAGAACCGGATTACAAGAAAACCGAAGTAAAATCGAACCTGTTTCGGCGCGACGAGACGAGCAACGGCGCGGTTTACGCCAATCGCAGCGATAATAATTTGCAGGCGAACGTCGTGCGCTTTAAATTGAATGTTCAGGTTAACGCCAATGCCGCCGGTCCGACTCTCACGCAGACGCAGGCGCGCCGGCGAGCCGACGAAATTATCGCCAATAATGGCGGAAAAGATAATCTGAATACGGAAGGCGCCGGGCTCGATTTGGCGAATCTGGCGCGCCAGAATCCGGCTGACGCGTGGGCGGTCGCGCAGGAAATTCTCGGCGCGGAAATCGACCAGGACGGTCGCGGCAAAATCCAGGAAAACGACAAGGACGAAATCGCGCAGAGCTTTGCCGACAATCTTTCCGACGACGAGTTGAATGCCGTCGGGCAAAGTGCGGGCGGCAGGGCGATGCTCGAAAGATTACAGACGCATCTTTTGTCCGGCAGCGTTCACGACGACGAGCGCGACACCGCTCTGCGGTTGGAGACGGCGGCGAAAGGCTATCCGCCGCCCGAATTGACCGGCAATCCCGAACGCGATATTCAAACCGTCGCCGAAGATTTACGAAATATTCCGGCGGATAAACGCGACGATTATTTGAACGAAGTTCTGGCGCATCCTTTCGGCAGGGAAGCCTTGCAGCGCGCCGGAATTTTGAACAACGCCGACCGCGACGTTTTGGCGAGCGCGATTAACGAAGCCTATCGTCAAAATCCGACCGCGATGCGCGACCATCTGAACGCCATCGCCGATTTAGAAAAAAATTATCCGTATTATGAATGGACGGGTCTGGCTGACGTCGTACGGCGCACGGGCAACGACGATTTAATCGCCGGATACGCCAAACACGCGATGAACGCTGCCGCCGCCGGAGGCGCGGAAAAGGGCGCGTGGTCGGTTGACGCGCTGACGGCGCTCGGCGGAATGTCGCCGGAAGGCTTGCGCAATTTTATTAATTTCGGCTCGGCAAGACCGCCGCAATACGGCAGCCCTTCGACCATCGGACGTTTTATCGAGCAGAACAAAGCGGCGTTCAACACGATGCTGACGCAGTCCGCCGGATTTCTGGGCGGACCGGCAAACAGCGCCGGATTTGAAAACGGCTGGGCATTTCATCCCGCGATGGGCGATTTGTTGAACGTCGCTTCACGGATGACCGGCGCGGGCGGAAAGCTGACTTCCGAAGCGCTGGATATTTTCAAAACCGTCGCGCCGCTGACCGGCGATAATTTCTTTACCAAGGAAGCGGCGGGCAGATTCTTTATCGAACACGCGCAGCAAATCACCGACACGTTTGCCTTAAAACGCAACGCCGACGGCACGACGAATCGAAACTTCGACCCGAACGTTTTGAAAGATTTCTTTATCAACGTCGTTTATTCGCCGATTTCCGACCTGCTGCAATACAACGGAAAATCGATGGTCGAAACGATTATGGGCGGCGGTCAGGGCAACGACGGCGTTATCGGTCAGGTCGCGCAGAACATTATGAATCGCGCGGCGCAGCCCGGCGCGGACGTGACTTATCTCGGACAGGAAATCGGTTATCTTTACGGCGCAATCAGCGGCGGCTTTCTCGATTCGGTCGAGGCTTACAAGGACAAATTCGAGGACGACAAGAAATTCCGCGAGTTTCTTTACGGCGCGGTCGGCAAAGGTCTCGGCGCGCTCGGCGAAAAAGTCGGCTTGCCGCTCGAAAAGGTCGGCGAATTCGTCCGGAAATTAATCGAAGCCGAAGCCGAAAGCGACAAGACCGGGCGGCTGAAAAAATTTCAGGAAGCGTTTCTCGATTTGAAAAACGAAATGAGTCAAAGCTTGCTCGATTTTCAACAACGAAATCCGCGCGCCGAAGGCTTGGAAACGAATTTCACGCTGGCGTGGACGGATTTTATTACAAGCTATCTGGCAACCGACTGGATTGCCAATTAAAGAAAAGTTTATCAAGCGGGTGAATAACTTCTCCTTCAACTTCGGCTGTGATTATTGGGAATCACAGCCTTTTTTTTGGGGAATGAAATAATCAAAAACGGGCGCGACGACGTTTAGAAATGAAGATTATTCAATATTCCCGCGGAATTGTTTAGTTTTCTCGGAGCATTATTTGATTTTTTCAAAGAATTATTTGATTTGCCCGCGATATTTTTTAATTTTCCCGAAAGATTAATCTAATTACACTGCAAGATTATTCAATTACGCCAAGAGATTATTTAATTACGCAGCAAGATAACTCAATTACAACGAAAAATAATTCAATTATGTTGAGAGGTAATTCGATTACACCGGCGGATTATTTAATTGTGCTGAGAGAAGGTTTATTTTCCCGGCGCTCTCTGTGCTCTCTATGGCTAAATTTCTTAAAACAACTGAATCAGCTTTTGAATCGCAATTTCGGCGGGCATTTGTTCGTGAGTTTTTTGTCGTAGAAAATTGTTGACGGCGTCGATTTTCGAAATGGCGTAATCGGTTTTCGGGTCGCTGCCTTTTTTATACGCGCCGATTAAAATCAAATCTTTCTGCGCGGCGTAAGTTGCCAGCACTTCGCGCAGCTTTCCGGCGGCTTCGACGTGCCGCATCTCGGCGATGCCGCTCATCACGCGCGAAACCGATTCGTTGACGTCAATCGCCGGATAATGATTCTGCGCCGCCAAATCACGCGATAAAACGATGTGACCGTCGAGAATCGAGCGCGTCTCGTCGGCAATCGGCTCGGTCATATCGTCGCCTTCGACCAGAACGGTGTAAAACGCCGTAATCGAACCTTTATCGGAATTTCCCGTGCGTTCCAGCAGGCGCGGCAGCTCCGAGAAAACCGACGGCGGAAAACCGGCGCGCGCCGGCGGCTCGCCCGCCGCCAGACCGACTTCGCGCAGCGCGCGCGCAAAACGCGTCACCGAATCCATCAAAAACAAAACTTTTTTGCCCTGGTCGCGGAAATATTCCGCAATCGCCGTCGCCACATAAGCGGCTTTCAGACGAATCAAAGCCGGTTCGTTCGATGTTGCGACGACGACGACCGAGCGTTTTAAGCCTTCCGCGCCCAAATCCTGTTCGAGAAAATCGCGCACCTCGCGCCCGCGCTCGCCGATTAAAGCGATGACGTTGACATCGGATTCGCTGCTGCGCGCGAGCATTCCGAGCGTGGTCGATTTGCCGACGCCGGCGGCGGCGAAAATGCCGACGCGCTGACCTTCGCCGACGGTCAAAAGCCCGTCGAGCGCGCGAATTCCGGTTTTTAATTGTCTGGTCACGCGCTCGCGCCTCATCGGGTCGGGCGGGCGCGCCGAAACTATTTTATCGACCGCGTCTTCAATCGCGCCTTTCCCGTCAATCGGCTCGCCAAGCCCGTCGAGCACGCGACCGAGCAAATCTTCACCGGCGCGAATCGTCAGGGAAGTTCCGGTCGGCACGACTTCCGCGCCCATCGCCACGTCGGAAACTTCGCCGAGCGGCATCAGAATCACTTCGCTGCCGCGAAATCCGACGACTTCCGCCCGCAGAACTCTGGCGCGATGCGGCGAGTGAATCAGGCACAACTCGCCGACGCGCGCGCCCGGCACGGCGGCGCGAATCAGCAAGCCGATTAATTCCGTCACGCGCCCGCGCACCTCGACCGACGAAATCCAGTCAACGGCGGAAATGTATTGTTGCAGGTTAATCATTTTTAAATGAAAAGTGAATAACGAAAAAGGAGTGACTTTTCACTATTCACTTTTCGTTATTCACTGGTTAGTCAAACGCGCTTTCGCCTTCGGACTGCGCCAGCAGCGCGCGCTCCAATACGCGCAATTGTGTTTCCAGCCGCGCGTCAATCGTGCCGACTTCCGATTCAATCAGGCAACCGCCGCTCGCGACGCGCGGGTCGGCGACGAAATCGATAAAACGCGCTCTGCCCGAAGGCAGAAACTTTTCGCGTTCTTCTTCAATCAAGCTCAAATCCGAAGGGTTGACGCGCACGGTCAGTTTTTCCTGTTGGCGCGCGTTTTGCAAAGCGGCGGCGACAATATCGGTCACGGTTTTTTTATCGTTTGTAATTTCGCGCCCGATAATTTTTTCGGCGAGACGAACGGCGAGACGCAGCAAATCTCTTTCGGTTTCGCGCCAGACGCGCTCGCGGATTTCCAGCGCTTCCAGCAGATTTTGCTCGAATTCCGTCAGGGATTTTTCCATTCCTTCGCGATAAGCCTGTTCGCGCAAATTGGCGGTTTCTTCCAGCGCTTCGCGGCGAATTTCGGCGGCAAACGCTTCGGCTTCTTCGAGAATTTGCGCGGCTTCGAGGCGCGCCGCGATAATCTGATTTTTGACGATTTTCGAAGCGAGAACGCTGCCGGCAGTCGAACTCGCCGTCGTTTTTCGCGCCTGGCGTTTGATTAAATTGTCCGTGCCATTGGATTTCTGGTTCATCTTAGCTTTCCATCTTACCGGATTCGATAAATTTTACCGCCAGCCGCTCGATTATTTTTTGCCGCTTGTTCAGATTCGCTTTTTCTTCGTCGGAAGCGTTCGAAACGCTCGTTTTGATTTCGCCGACGTATTCCGCGAGGCTCTGCGCCTCGCGCGGCAAAAGCTTCTGCATTGTGTAACGCCGCGCCGTCCGGTCGCGCTCGAACATCGTCGTCGCCAGCAGCTTCAAGCCTAAAACCCGTAAAAGCTCGTCCGGTTTCAGCGCCGGATTCCACGTTTCGCGCAAAAGCTTTTCCGCCTGAATTACCCAAAACTGCTTGACCTTTTCCATTTCGGTAATGTAATGAACGATTTGGCGGGCGTTTTCCTCGTCGAAACGATTCAGAAAAGCCGCTAAAGTTTCTTTGGAACCGATGGCGCGACAGGCGGTCGCCGTTTCGCGGATGCCGAGCGTCTGGACAAAGCCGGACAATTCGGGAATCGTGAATTTATCAATGCCGGTCGGCTCGTAAACGTCTTCGAGCGAGACGAAATAAGATAAGAATTTCTGGCGGACGATGGCGACGATTTCGGCGGTCGGCGTTTGGGCGTTCGGCTCGATTGAATCGAGAACTTTTTCGATGCCGAGCTGGGCGGCGACTTCGCCGGCGGCGGCGGGCGCGAGATTGCGCAGAATCAAAAGCTGAATCGCCTGCGGCTCGCTTTGCAGAATTTCCGCCATCTGAAGCGGGTTGATGTGTTCGTCAAGCCTAACGGAGCGCCCGCGCCGCCGGATTTTATCCAGCCAGAACGACTGCCAGAGCTGTTGATTTTGCGGCGGCAGGCGGTCGAATAAAACCGCGCGGTTTTGCAAAATTTCCAAATCTTCCGGGCTTAAAGCGGAAAACGATTTTTCCGCGAGCTGCGCGGCGGTTTGCGCCGCATCTTCCTCCGTCCGGCGAAAGACGAGCGCCAGCGCCAGCAGGATATCGAGCCGTTCGGATTGTGAAATCGTGCGAATCATCGCTTTTAAAAATTAAATTTCTTTCGGTTTTATGGAAACTTTATGTCCTCGTCGAATTCGTCGCCCTCGTCGAGCAGGGAAGTTTCGGCTTTCGGACTCGGCGCGGCATCCGCATCGAATCCGCCCTCGAATTCGTCGTCCTGCGCGCGGCGTTTTTTCTGCAAAAAGAAAACGATGGAAATAAAAGCCAGAATCGTCGCCAGCCCGATGCCCGTCACCAGCGCGATGCGCGTAAAAGGACGGCTGCCCGCGTTTTCGGGAAGCGGGCGCAAGGGTTTGGAATTTAAGACGACGCTGACGTTTTCCGGTTTTAAATCGGGCACGCTGCGGGCGACAATGCCGGCAATCTGTTCGGGCGGCACGGGAAACGTCGCCGTTTTGAAATTGACCACGACCGCCGCGGTTGCCGGATATGGATTAATCGCCAGCGCGCGGTCCTGCGGCGGAACGAAATTGACGTTGACGCAGGTCGTGCCGGGTATCTGGCGCAATTGCGATTCGATATTAATTTTCATCCGGCGCTGCTCGCGTGCTTTTTCCACCTCGACCGACGAGATAATTCCGCTCGATTCGATGGCGGGCGGTTCGGGCTGCCCGAGACAATGGTCTTCCATTATCTGAATCGCCGCGCCGAGGTCGTCATCGTCGCCGTCAACCCAAATCTCGAAGCTCCGGCGCTCGCCTTCGCCGATTTCTTCTTTTTTAACACGCACGCCGTTTTCGCGCAGGATGTCGATTATCTGGTTGGCTTCGGCTTCGATTTTCACGCTCTGCACTTTTTTTCGTAAGGAACAGCCGCTCAAAAGCAAAACCGCCAGCAAGCCGCAGAAAATCAGTTGTTTGATGAAACCTTGACGCTTGAAAAATCTTATTTGCATTACTTAAATTTTAAAACATTCGGCGAAGCTTGAAGCGATTTTTTAACTTTTAAACTCGTCGATTTCCAGCGCCGCGCCCGGAAGCTCGGCAAAATCGCCGTAAAAGCCCGCTTCAAAATCGTTTTCCATCCGCGCCGAGCGCATCGTGATGCGTCCAATCGGCTGAATATTCAGCTCCGGCGTCAATTCCTGGTAAGACAAAACCGCGAGATTCTGAAATTCCAGCTCGACCATTTTTCGCACAAAACGCCGCAATTCCATATCGGTCACGATAACCGGCGGCTGCGCGGTCGGCGGCTGCTCGACGATTTCCTGTCGAATCGCGTCCAGAATATCGTGTGCGATGGTCGGGTCGAGCGACAAAAACGAGCCGGTCGAAGTGCGGCGAATCGCGCCGCGAATCACGTCCTCGATTTCCGGGTCGAGCAGGTACACGAACAGCGTATCACTACCGGCGGCATAACGAAACGAAATATGGCGGCGCATCGCCGCGCGAATGTGCTCGGTCAGCATCACCGGGTCTTTTTCGATGCGTCCCCATTCGCTTAAAGCGTCGAGAATGGATTTCGTGTCGCGCACCGAGATTCCTTCCTGCACGAGTCGCTGCAAAACGTCGGTGAACTGGTGAATCGAGACGACTTTCGGCACGACTTCTTCGACCAGCTTCGGCATTCCGCGCGCAATGAAATCCAGATAGCCCTGCGATTCCTGGATGCCTATAAACTCGTGCGCGTAGCGTTTCATCACGCGCGAAAGATGCAGAATCATCACGTCGCCCGGTTCCCAGACTTTCAGTCCGGCGGTTTCGGCGATATGACGCTGCTCGGCGGGAATCCACGCGCCCGGACGCAAATCCGCCGGATTGCTGACGTTCTCGCCGTCGATGCCGAAAACCCTGATGTTTTCCGCCGAATCGTTGACGTAGACGCAGTTTGGGCGAAGCGAGCCGGTTCCGACCGGGACTTCCTTGACGGCGATGTAATATTCGTTCGGCGCAATCGGCGCGTCGCCGCCGACATAGCAGAAAGGAACCATCACGCCCAAATCGTAGTAAAGCGAATTGCGCAGCTTGGGAATCTCGGCGCGGAATTTCGCGCCCTGCGGCGTGTTCTTGTCAACCAAAGGCGTCAATTCGCGGCTGACGACGATTGCCATCGGCACCGTAAAGCTCATCTGCAATTCTTCGGAATCGCCGCCGCTGTGCGGAACGTTATCCGAATCGTTTTCGCGGTCGATGCGTTTTTGCCGCCGATGAAGCAGATAGCCGAGACCCGCCACGCTCGCGCCGACCGGCACGAAAAGAAGATTCAGAGGCGTCAAAAGAAGCATAATTCCGCCCGTGATGAAAAGCGGGCGCGGCGAAGAAAAAAGCTGTTCGCCGATGTCCGAGCCGATATTCGAATTTTCGCCCGTCGAAACGCGCGTAACGACGATACCGGCGGAAAGCGTGACCAGCAGCGAGGAAATCACCGCCGCCAAACCGTCGCCGAAAGTGGCAATCGTGTATTTATTCGCCGCTTCCGAAAATGAAAGCCCGTGCATCATCACGCCCGCGGCGAGTCCGGCGACGATATTGACGAGGGCGATAATAATCGTGCAGATAACGTCGCCTTTGACGAATTTCATCGCGCCGTCCATCGCGCCGTGCAATTGTGATTCTTTCTGCAATTCGTTGCGCATGTGCCGCGCTTGGTCTTGATTTATCAAACCCGAGCGCAAATCGGCGTCAATCGCCATCTGTTTGCCGGGCATCGCGTCCAGCGTAAAACGCGCGGCAACTTCGGCGACGCGCTCCGAGCCTTTGCTGACGACGAGAAACTGGACGACGAGAATAATAATAAAAAGCACCGCGCCGGTAATTAAATTGCCCTGCGCCGTTACGTGTCCGAGCGCTTCGACGACCGAACCCGGCTCGCCGTGCGACAAAATATTGCGCGTCACGGAAACGCTCAAAGTCAGACGAAAAATTGTCGTTAAAAGCAGAATCGACGGATAGGAAGTCAGCTGCACCGGCGAGTTGATAAACAGCGCCGTGACCAGAACCGTAATCGAAATCGCTAGGTTGACGAGAATCAGCGAC
>DASVRT010000056.1:0-36898 GCA_036388475.1 Pyrinomonadaceae bacterium
AATTTAACTTGTAGCAACACAAGAGGTTAAGCAAAATTATGAACTGTCCAGAATGCAAATCACTTCCGAAGAAACACGGCAAAGATAGACACGGTAATCAGCGTTTTCGCTGTCTGACTTGCGGCAAAACTTACACCGCGACCGAAAAACTTGAAGGCAAAAAACTTTCAGCCGATAAGATTGAACTGTGTATCAAACTTCTTGTTGAAGGCAACAGCATAAGAAGCACAGAGCGCATTGCAGACGTTCACCGCGATACGATAATGTCTTTCTGGAAACGGTCGGCAAACGCTGTCTAATGCTTCAAGAAACGCTCATTAAGAATGTTAAGGTTGCCGATGTGCAAGCCGACGAAATCTGGGCTTTTGTCGGAATGAAGCAAAAGACCGCAAACAATACACAGCGCGGCGACAATGAAAAAATCGGTTCTACTTATACCTTCACAGCCATTGAATCAGATTCAAAGTTAATCGTTGCTTGGCATCTTGGAAAACGAACCGAAGAAGATGCACTCATCTTTTTAGAAAAGATTTATGCGGCGGTTGACGGTGCTACAAAACGTTTCCAGATGTCCACAGATGCGTTCAAAGGTTATGACCACACGGTAAATGAAGTTCTCGGAACGATAGCGGATTACGGACAAGTGGTTAAAATTTACGGTAAAAACAATCCCGATGAAATCAGATATTCGGCGGCTGAATGTATTGGAATGAGAAAGAAAATCATTTGTGGTAATCCGATTAAAGAAAAAATTTCAACCTCTTATGTCGAGCGTCAAAACCTAACTATGAGAATGTCAATGCGTAGATTAACGCGACTGACAAACGGCTTTTCTAAAAAGTGGGAAAACTTAAACTATGCTTTAGCACTTCATTTCGCGCATTATAACTTTTGCAGAATCCACAAAACTTTGCGATACACGCCAGCAATGGCGGCTGGAATTTCAAAGCATATCTGGACGCTAAAAGAATTAATTGGAATCAGCAACACAAATTAGGACACTACCCACTTATCATAGAACACCGAACATTTAGCTTTGAACATTGCACCGAACACCAAACAAATGAAATGTTAAATGATAAATGTTAACCCGTCGCGCGCTTCGAAGACTTCGCACGGCGGCGAAAATTTTTCGGCTTCCGCGATCAAATCAAACGCGTCCCATTCGGGATAAAGATGCGTCACGACGACGCGTTTCGGCACGGCGTAGCGCGCCAGATGCATTACCTCGCCGAGTTCGAGATGCTTTTCGGTTGACTTGTTTTTGTAAAACGAGCATTCAATCAACAATAAATCGACGCCTCTGGAAAAATCTCCGAGCGTCATCGTAAAACCCGTGTCCGCCGTGTAAACGAGCGTTTTGTCCTGATGCCTGAGGTGCAGGGCGAGGCTTTCGTCCGTGTGCGGAGTTTTTAAAGCCACCGCTTCGACCGCTTTCAGGATTTCAAATTTTTCGAGCGGCTCGACTTCCCGAATCTCGACCGGAAAAGGCTGTTTGAAAAGCTTGTAATTGTTGACGGCGTCAAACTTTTCGAGAAGCGCGCGCAAGCCTTTCGCGCCGAAAATGCGCAGAGGCTTCACGCGCTCCCGCGTTTCGGGCGCGTTTCGTGTGCCGAACAGAAACGGAGCCAATCCGCCGACGTGGTCGAGATGAAAATGCGAAATCCAGACCGCATCCAGATTTGCCCAATCGAGCTTTTCCTGCGCCATCCGGTGCACCGCCGACGCCGAGCAATCGAGCAAAATTGTGCCCGCTTCGGTTTCCAGCCAGTAACCCGAACCGCTGCGGCGCGCGTGCGGAACCGCCGTGCCGGAACCTAAAACAACTAGCTTCATTTATCGTTTACCATTGAACATTGAACATTGAACATTTAACATTGAACATTGAACAAATGATAAATGATAAACGGTAAATGATAAATGATAAATGTTGACGTCTTGGCGATTTTCGCGCATCCCGACGATATGGAGCTTGCCGTCGGCGGAACGCTTCTGAAAATGAAATCTCTGGGTTATAAAACCGGCACGCTGGACGTGACGCGCGGCGAGATGGGCACGCGCGGAACAATGGAAGGTCGCGCCGAAGAAGCGCTGGAAGCGGCGCGGATTTTGAAACTGGACGTGCGCGAAAATCTGGAATTGCCCGACGGTCACGTCTGGGTGACGGAAGAAACGCGCACCAAGCTGGTCAGAGTTTTGCGCCGCCTGAAGCCGAAATTAATCCTGACGCACCAGATTGACGACCCGCATCCCGACCATAATCACATCACCGGGCTGGTGCGCGAATCGGCGCGGCTGGCTTCGATGCAGAAATACGACGGCGATTTCGGACAGCCGCGCATCAACGTTCCGACCGTCGCGCACAATACTTTCTCGCGCCGCATCACACCGACGTTTATCGTCGATATTTCCGATTTTCTGGCGGAAAAAATGGAATCCATTCGCGCGCACGCCTCGCAGTTTCACAACCCGCATTCGAGCGACCTCGAAACGCGTCTTTCGTCCAAAGGTTTTCTGGACGAACTGGAAAACCGCTCGCGTTATTACGGCAGCCTGATTGGCGTCGAGGCGGGCGAGCCGTTTTACGTGCGCGAGGCGCTGAACGTCGAAGACCCGATTGCGCTGCTGACGCGCCCGATGAATCTGTATTCGTGAAACTTTAAACAATTACGAATTAAAAATTACGAATTACGAAGGATTGAATAAATTCAGAACGGTTGAGTTAATTCAATCCGATTCGTAATTCGTAATTTTTAATTCGTAATTGAAACGGCGTTCGGCTGCGATTCGTGAATGGTCGTCGCAATATTTATTTGTGCCTGACGCGCCCGTTCCTTGCGCTCCTGTTTGCGGCGATACATTTCTTCGTCGGCGGCTTTGACGGCTTGCTCCAGCTCCGATATTTCGGCGAAATCCTTAAAGCCGTAGGAAACGCCGACGGTCAGCCGCGCGCTCGTGTCTTCCAGCAGAATATCGGTCAGCATCGCTTCCAGCCGGTCCATCCGCGAGCGCGCCATCTCCGCGTTCATACTGACCATAATCACAAAAAATTCGTCGCCGCCCCAGCGAAAAATCAAATCTTCGGCGCGCATCACGCCGCGAATCGCCTTGACGACGGCGCGAATCGCCAAATCGCCGGCGGCGTGCCCGTAGCGGTCGTTAATCGGTTTCAGATTGTCGATATCGAAAAAGCCGACGCAGCCGGAAACCGTTTTTTCGGCATCGCCGCGTTTTTTCAGAAAGCCGTAAAAAGCGTGACGGTTGAAGGCGGTCGTCAGCGGGTCGGTTTGCACCAGTTGTTCGAGCTTTTCGTGCGCTTCGCGCAGTTTTTCGTTGCTCACGCGAACGTCGCCGAGAACTTTTTCCAAGATAACGATAACCATTCCGAAGCCGAGCAGAATTTCCAGCACCAGGTCGATAATCGGATTAAACGCCAGATAACCGTAAGGCAAAGGAATCTTGTAGCCGATTTGCAGCAAGGAAAAAACGATAAAGTAATGAAAGAAATCGACCGCCAGAAACAGCAGCGCGACGCGCATCACGCGCCAGCCGAAAGTCTTGATTTCCGAATTTCTGAGCACGTAAAGAGCCGCCGCAAAAAAGGCGGCGAGGATAAAAGAGTGCAGGTTAAACACCAGATTGAAATCCTGCGCCAGAAAGGTCAGGGCAAAAGCTATGACGGCGAAAGGCAAAAATATCGATTTCTTTTGCAGCGTCGGCGACTCTTTGCCCGAAAGATTGTGGCATCCGGTGACGAGCATTAAGCCGAAAACGTATTCGCCGAAGAAATACATCGTATATAAAGGTTTGGCAAATTCCTCGTAGCTAAAAGCCAGACTCAAACAAAACAGCGATACCGAAAGGCTCGACCACGCCACGAGCCAGTAACCGGAAATTGCACTTTTGAGCGAGCGCCGCAGGAACAGCGACAAAACTGTTACTAAAAAAATTCCGGTGAATTGAATAACTAAGCCGATTTTTGAGTCCATACTGTTGGAAAATTAGCTGACGGATTGTTTGAGAAGAGGCTCGCGGGTTCCTGTTTAATCGGGTGGAACATGCATGTGGGATTGCATACTTCAATTTTATTACAAATGCGGCTTATGCGTCTATACTTTTTTTCTTATCGACGGATTTTGGCGGCAAACTCGCTTTGGAGGCGGCGCGTGATTTCATCGCCGTAAGTCTCGGCGTCGATGCTTCTGACTCCGGCAATGCCGAGTCCGGCGGACGTAATAAAAACCTCGTCGGCAAGACGCAGTTCGCCGAAATGCTCGTCGGTCGTGTAAATTTCAAATCCGAGTTCTTTCGCCGTTTCGATAACAAACGCGCGCGTCGTGCCTTCCAGACAGCCCGTTTCCAGCGAAGGCGTGAAAATCGTTTCGTCGCTTATCCAGAACAGGTTAGCCATCGACGCCGAACTCATCTCGCCGCGCTCGTTCAGGCGAATCGCTTCGTCGAACCGACGGCTTTTGGCTTCTTCCAAAGCCAGCAAATTTTCCAGGTAATTGCCGGATTTCACGCCCGCGAGCGGCGATTTCGAATTGATGCGATACGGCGAAAGCGTCAGCCGAAAGTCTTCCGCGTTATGGCGAAAATCGCCGGTCGTTATTAAAAGCAAGGTGCGTCGTGCGGTTTCAAACGTCCAGATTCCGCTCGCCGCCTCATCGAAAAAAGTAATGCGGGCGCGCCCGTCGGTCAGATTGTTCTGTTCTATAAGTTCCGAAAGCGAATTTTGAACTGATTCTTCCGCCAGTTCGGCGGACAAGCGAATGTTTAATTTTTCGGCGTTTTCCGTCAATCGCTGCCAGTGCTTTTTCCATTGAAAAGCTTTGCCATTGTAAATCGCAATCGAGGTAAAAACTCCCGAACCGTAAAGCGCGGCAGAGCTTAAAGCGGAAATTTTTGCTTCTGCGGCAGCTAGAATCCGGTGATTGAAGGAAACTAATTCGTGCATATCGAAAGCGAAAAGGCGGAAAAAGTGAAAAGGTGAAAAAGCTGTGTTGATTTTAATTCAACTAACTTTTTCACCTTTTCACTTTTTCACTTTTAACCTTTTTAACTGACCGCGCGTTGTTGTTGCTGGCGTTTTTCCGCGACCGGAAATTCGAGGCGAAACGTCGTGCCGCCGCCGACTTCGCTTTCGACTTCAATCGTTCCGGCGTGTTCCTGAACGATGCCGTAGCTCACCGCCAAGCCCAAACCCGTGCCGCTGCCGACGCCTTTGGTCGTAAAAAACGGGTCGTAAATCTTGCTCATATTTTCCGGGTCGATGCCGATTCCCGTGTCAGCGACTTCGATGACGACGGCTTCGTCGCCCGCTGCGGAGGTCGTTAAAGTAATCGTTCCGCCGTCAAACATCGCGTCGCGCGCATTGAGCACAAGATTGGTGAAAACCTGCTGGAGTTTGCCCGCGTTGCCGTAAATTTTCGGCGGTTTTTCGAGATAATTTTTCAAGACTTCGACGCGCGATTTTCTGAGCTGAGGTTCGAGCAATTGGAGCGTGTCGTCCAGGATTTTATTGACGTCGATTTCGCCGAATTCAGTCCCTGCGCCATTGCCCGCGCGCGAAAAATTCAAAAGATTTCCGGCGATGTTCGTGGCGCGTTCCGTCTGTTTTTGCACTTTTAATAAAAGCGCGTGTTTCGGGTCGGTTTCGGGAATCATTCCCAAAAGCATCTGCGTGTAGCTGGAAACTCCTGTTAAAGGCGTGTTGACTTCGTGCGCGACGCCGGCGGCGAGAAGTCCGATGCTCGAAAGCTTTTCGCTTTGCTGGAGAGTTTCTTCCAGTTTGACGCGCGACGTGACGTTTTCCAGCACGACAATCGAGCCGGTCTGCTCGTTGGAAACCGAGCGCAACGGCGCAACCGCGACATTTAAAATCAGAGGCTTGCCGTCCGCGCTCGTCGTGTGCAGCTTATAAGCGTTGCGAAGCTCCTGCAAATGCCAGCGCGATTTTCCTAAGATTTGCGTCAGGTTATGCGCGAAATTCTCGTCAAAAAGCTCTTCGACGAGTTTCCCGACCGTTTCCTCGCGGCGCAGTCCGAGCATTTCTTCAAACATCGAATTAGAGCGTGTGACGCGACCGTTTTCGTCAACCGCCAGCAAGCCGACGTTGACCGATTCGACGATTGATTCGTTAAATTCTTTCAAAAGCGCCAGCTCGGCGGCGCGTTTTTCCTGCTCCTGGTAAAGCAGACTGTTTTCAATCGCCACGGCAACATAGCCGGAAATCGTCTGCAAAATGTCCAAATCTTCCGACGAAAGAAGCGAGCCGTCCGACGCGCGCCCCAAACCGATGACGGCGACCATCCGCCCGCGCACGACGCACGGCACGTAATAATGCAGCTCCTGCCGGACAAAATTCTGCGGGTCGCTGGTTTCGGTTTCCAGTTCCAGCTCGTCGGCGCGGACAATTCCCTTCTGCGCCGATTTTTCGCGAATCATCTGCCGGAAATCAGCCGGAACGGTTTGCAAATCCAGGTGAACGGCGCGGGCTAATTTGTAATTTTTCGCGTCCGTTTCGTCTTCGATAAAAACGGCGACCTTTTCAACGTCGAGAACCTGTTGCAGACGGCTGACCAGCGCATTAAGCAATGAATCGAGCGCGGTCGTGGACGAAAGCGTTCTGCCGAAATCGAGCAGCCCGCGGCGCATATCGTAACGTTCGCCGTAGAAAAAACGGTCGGCGCGTTCCTGCAAAAAATTCTTGAGCGGCTCGCTTAAAAGCACGATTCCAGCCATCGCTACAATCGCGATCAAAGCGCGAAGCGTGATTTCCGTCGTCGAAAGATTATTGCCGATAGCCAGATAAACCAGACCGAGCGCGACCGTTCCAATCATCGCGGCAATCGCCAGCGTCGTCATCGCGTAAACCAGCGCGCGCCGCACGACGACATCAACGTCCATCAGGCGATAACGCACGACCGAATGACCGAAGCTCAAAGGAATCAAAGCGAGCGGAATCGTCGTCAACCCGGTCGTCAAACCGTCGTCGGGCAGATAAACGAATCTTTTGGCGATTTGAAACGCAAACACCGGCAGCACCGCGATAATCGTTCCCCAGACCGCCCATTTCAGACGCTGGCGGACGAGCGGCTGGCGATTTTTGAAAAACCGCCAGAGCAAAACTATCGAGCCGAGCCCGATTCCGATGACGAAGTGCGCGAGCAAAGTTTTGCTGATGACTCCGAAAACATCGTAAGTATTGATAAATTTCGCTAGTCCCAGTTTAAAATTTTCACCGAGCGGAAGAGCTAAAGTCAGAGAGAAAAATAAATTGGCGAGCGAAACAATCGCCGCCGGCACATAGAGCGCGAAAGTTTTCCGGCGCGGCGTCTCGAAAATCTCGCTGCGCACCGGATAACGCAGACAGAAATGCAGAAAAAGCGGAATGAAAAAGGCAAAAGCCATATCGTCCAGCAGCGTGATTGCCAAGTCGAAATCCGCACCCAGACCGAGCGGTTTGTAAACGTGAAAAACAAAAGCGGCGAGACAAACAATGGCAAAATGCAGAACAAACGGCGCGTGTCCGCCCTGTTTGAAAAGCACGAAAATGCCGACGCCGAGCCAAATCAGCCCGACCAGCGTCAGAAAAACTATCGCCGCCGTCCAGCGCGGCGCGCTGTCGATATGAACTAAATCGGCAAAATAAAGACGGTTGGAAAACGAATAGGAAGTGCGTTCGAGAGAATAAGTCAAGTGACCGTCAACGCCCGCCGCTTCCAGATACATCTGCACGTCCGACGGTAAAACGACTTCTTCAAAACGCTGACTGCCGTCGAGGCTGACGCCGATTAATTTATCGCCGACGAAAACTCCGGCACGCGCGCCCGCAAAATTCGGCTCGACCTTTTCGGCGTAAACTCCATCGTCTTTTTGAACCCAATAGATGCCGTCGGTCGGCGGAAGCCAGTGATTGGCTCTTTGCGACAGGTTCAGCGCGCCGCCGACAACCAGTAAAACCGTTGCCAGAAGCCACATCAGGCTCCAACTTGTCAGCATTTTGCCTGTCATCTTTTAAAGGCAGACCTCGCCGTTGGTCTCTAACGCAATACGCGTTCCAAGAGTTTATCCCGCGCGAATCACCTAACCGCGCGATAAACAAAGGCTTTCGCTTTAATAAACGATTAATAAAACTTTATTTATTCAGTTTTTTGCTTTGCAATCCGAGAATTTGGAAAAACTTTTGCCGCCAAAGAATCAGCCACGAAAGCGCACGCTGGAACACGAATATAAAAATAAACTGTTCGTGCTGGCTCGCGCCTGTTCGTGGCTGATTATGATTCTTAAAATCTGACGGAAATTCCGCCGCGCAGTGTCCGGCGCTGCGAGTTGAGCCGCAGGCTGCCTTCTTCGCCGCCCACGCCGGTTTGATTATCAAACAAATTGCGAGCGTCAATCGTCGCTTCGGCGCGAATCGGAAGTCCTAAAGTCGGCAGCGACTGCGTTACCAGCACGCTTAAGCTCGGGTCGTAAATCGCGAGTCGTCCCTGAAAAGGGTCAATCGCAAACACGGTCGCATCGGGCGAGAGGCGGAAAATCGTTTTAACTTTGGTGCCGGTGCTCAAATCGGCGTTTAGCTGCCCGACAAAGGTTTGGAAAAAGTCGTTTTCGAAAACGTCAGCCGGATTGGTTACGGCTTGCGACGAGAGTTTTTGCCCTTTGCCGAACGCGTATCCGGCGGAGGCGCTCAAAATTCCGTTCAGACGGCGCGAGTAAACAAAGCGCACGCCCTGCGTTTTGCCCTGCTGATTGGCGACAAAAGCATCTTCCGGCGACAATAAATCAAACGGCAGGTTCACCAGCCCGACGCCGCGACTGCTGACGGAATCGAAAAACGCCGTCGCTTCGATGCTGGACTTATTGTCCAGGATTCTTTCCACGCCGAATTCAAGCCGGCGGCTCTTATTCATCACGGCTTTACCGTCTTCGACCACGACTACCGGCGAAGCGATCTGCTCGCGGAAAACAACCGAGCTGTCCTCCAGTTCGATGGCGTGCGACCACGTGCGTTCTTCGGTTTGCGTGGTAAAAGCGGTGCGGAAACGAGTTTTAGCGTCAATGTCAAACTGCAAGCCGAAACGCGGGCTGACTGAAAAATCGTCGCTCGCGCCGAAGAAACGCGAATAATCGACGCCGAAAACCAAAATGACGCCTTCGCGCACTTTCCATTCGTCGAGCGCCTGAAAAGAAACTTGCCCGAGTTGTTCTTCGGTGTCTTGTATATTGCCGAGCTTGGCGGCGGAAGTCGTCAGGCGAAGCTGATGCGATTCGTTCGGTCGGAATTTGACGGTCGTCTCGAATCTCTGCGGCGCGGTTTTGCCGGTGCCCGTCTGACCGACAATGATAATTTCCGTATTTTCGCCCAAAGGCTGAAGCGTCGCGAAATTAAAACCCGTATAGGCGCCGCCCGCGCCGGAACCGGCGACAAAAGTTTCGACCACCGATTGCCCTTTGCGACGGGTTTCGGTTTCGTCTTCTTCGACTACGCCGATGCTTTCTTCGACGTTTTTATTTTCGGCAGTCGCGTTTTCGTCAATTGTGGTGGTTTCGTCTTCCCGATTTTGATAAATCGAGCGGCGGTTTTGTGCCGAGCGGATAACCCATTTCGGGCTGCTGCGGTCGGCGCGTTTTTCCGGCAGAGTGTTGCCGCTGCCCGAACGTTCCAGTTTAAAACCGTAGGTCAATTCGGAGGAATTGTTCACCTGCACTTCCGCTAAAGTGACCGAATTAAATCCCTGCGCAACGGCTAAAACCGTATACGTTCCGGGAACGATTTTCGCCAGAAAGCTTCCGTCCGCCGCCGAGCGCACCTGTTTTAAAAGCTTCGACGTGCCGACGCGAAAAACGGCGACCATCGCATCGGCAATCGGTTTGCCCGATTCGTCGCGCACGATGCCCTTGATGACGCCCAAGCCGGTTCGATTTTGTTGAACGACAACTGTCGCCCGCGCGCCGGGAATCGAAACAAAAGACACAAGGAAAGCGACGAGCGAGACAAAACTCAATCGGATAATCGTTTTACTTTGCCTGATTGAAGAAAACATTAATATACAGCCAACTCCTTTTCGCCGAGTTCGGGGAGACTCTTATGATATGGGAGCGCTAAAAACTTTCGCGTTCGTCGAAAAAACAGACTCTACGCATACGTTCTGCTATTTTCGTGATTAAAGTCAAATGTGTCAAGCCCTTCGACGCCGTAAACTTTCATTTCGCGTAAACTTTCATTTGTTTGATGCGCCCGCTTCGACGAAGGTTTGTCGGCGCGCCGGAAAAATAGTTTTCGACGAAATGCCGCCGAAATATGACGGCGAACTTGACAAAGTTTGCTCAAAGACTAGAATTAAAAATTGCTTTTCTCGAAAAGCTTTTCTGTAAGGAGACGTGGCTGAGCGGCTGAAAGCGGCGGTTTGCTAAATCGTTAAGGGTCAAAAGCCCTTCACAGGTTCGAATCCTGTCGTCTCCGCCAGTTTTTAAGTAGCCGGTAGTCAGCAGTCAGTAGTCAGTAGATTTTTCTCCTGACCGCTGACCTCTGATTTCCGGCTATAATTATTTTGATGCATATTTTCAAATATAATCGTTGGCGGCGAAAAGCTGACCGCTGATTGCCGGCAACTGACGGCTAATATGTATATTCCGAAATTCTTTGCCGAAACCGACGAGGAAAATCTGCTGGCTTTTATGCGCGAGTTTAATTTCGCCACGCTCGTCACGGCGGCGGACGATTTTCCGACGGCATCGCATCTGCCTTTCATCATCGAAAAACGCGATGAAAAAATCGTTCTGTCGGCGCATCTGGCGAAAGCCAATCTGCAATGGAAACAATTTGAAAACAAAGAAGCTCTGGTAATTTTCCACGAGCCGCACGCCTACGTTTCGCCTTTGCTTTACGGCGAAAAAAACAACGTTCCGACCTGGAACTACGTCGCCGTTCACGCTTACGGAAAAGTCGAAGCGTTTAAAACCGCCGAAGAAAACCTGGCTTTTCTGGCAAAAATGGTCGAGGCTTTCGACCCGCATTATTTCCAGAGCGAGTGGCGCGAAATTTCCGACGACTACAAAATAAATCTGGCGCGCGGCGTAGTCGCCTTTGAAATCGAAGTGACGGATTTGCAGGGCAAGAAAAAACTCAATCAAAATAAACCCGGACAGTCGGCGGAAAATGTCATCAAAGCGTTTGAAAAAAGCGACCGCGAGAATGAAAAATTGATTGCGAATTATATGAAAGAGGTTCATCGGAATACTGATTGACCGGATTAAGATTGACGACGAGTGTCAAATAAGGTCTCGGTTTTAGAAACCCGCAGCCGGCTCCGAAACTTCTGACGAGCGAGCACAGAAAAAACTTAAAAAGGCTTCACTCAATTATGAGCGAAGCCTTTTTATTGCCAGGTAAAGATGGATTCTATCTGACAAAGGCATTGGGAGCCGGCGCGTCGCCGTTTGAGCCGAACTGAACAGCGGTAAAGCCCGACGTGGATCTGAGCAGATACCAGGTTCCCTGCGAAGGTCTGAAGACCGCCAGATCCGCTCGTCCGTCGCCGTCAAAATCGCCCGGCGAAGGGCGGTCTTCGGCAATGCCGAACTGCGTCGCCGTGAAAGAGTCTGTCTGGCTGTTAATCCGATACCAGACTCCGTCACTCGGTCTGAAGACAGCCAAATCGGTCTTTCCGTCGCCGTCGTAATCCGCCGCCACCGGCTTGTCTTCGCTGATGCCGAAATGCACGCCGACAAACTGATTGTTTGAAGAATTCAAACGATACCAGTTTCCGTCGCTCGGGCGGAAGACCGCCACGTCAGCCCTGCCGTCGCCGTCGAAATCCGCACCGGCGAGCGGCTTATCGCCGCTGGCGCCGAACGGCACGGTAGCGAAATTCTGCGAAGGAATTCCGTTCGCGCCGGCGATGTACCAAGAGCCGGTCGAAGGTCGGAAAACGGCTAAATTCGCTCGTCCGTCGCCGTCGAAATCTCCGGGCACCGGAATATCCCCGTTTGCACCAAACTGCGCGGCGCGGAATCCATTAGATGACTCCTGTAGATACCAGGTGCCGTCAGACGGGCGAAATATCGCGACATCGGTTTTACCGTCGCCGTCGTAATCAGCCGGAACGATCAAATCGCCGTTTGCGCCGAACTGCATACCGGTGAACGAGTTGTTCTGACTGTTGATGATGTACCAGGTGCCGTTCGACGGGCGGAAGACCGCCAGATCGCTCTTGCCGTCGCCGTCAAAATCGAAAGGCGTCCTTGCCGGCGCGGCGGCATTCAATAGCCGCGCGATGCCGACGTTCGAGATTTCGTTGACGCGGGTGAACGCGCCTCCGATGATGATTTTTTCTTGTTGTAAAGCGATGTCGTTGACCGGAGCGTCAATCAACAGCGAATTGTTAAAAGTCAAATCGAGCGTTCCGTTCTGATTATATCGCTTGATTTTACCCGGCAGGAAAGGCGGAACGGAGGTCGATTGGTTAGCCGCTCCGCCGATCAGAATCTTTCCGTTCGGCTGCAAGGTGACGGCGGCGACCGGCGTGTTCTCGACCGGCGCGAAGGTTGTGTCGAGCGAGCCGTCAGAGTTTAACCGAGCGAGATATTTCTTGTTCAGATCAAAATTCAAGCCGGTGAAAGCTCCGCCGACGATGATTTTCCCATCCGGCTGAAGGGCGGCATCGTAGATGGTTCCGTTGGCTCCGCCGTTCGGGTTAAACGTCGTGTCGACCGAACCGTCGGCGTTCAGCCGCGCGATTCGGAAGCGGTTTACGCCGGCGATTTGCGTGAAGCTGCCGACGACGATAATTTTCCCGTCGGGCTGCTCGATCATTTTGTAAACGTAATTGTTGACGCCGTACAGCGGATTGGTGAACGACAGGTCGGGCGTGCCGTCGGAATTATACCCGAGAATCATCTGCTCTCTGGCGATACGGATTTTCCCGTTACCCGTCACCAGTATGTCCTGCGTGCTGCGCGTGCCGATCGGGATGGTCAAATCCAGCGAGCCGTCCTGGTTGACGCGGTATATATTGTTCGAAATGAAGCCGCCGAACAGTATCTTCCCGTCGGGCTGGAGCGCGAGGGCGCTGACGTAAGGACCAGTGTAGTCGCCGATCGCAAACGTCAGATTGAAGGAATTGTCGATGCTGCCGTCGGCGTTGTACCTGGCTATGCCGGCAACAAACTTCTCGTTCGCCCGGCTGAAATTGCCGGCGGCGAGAATTTTATTGTCCGGCTGGACGAGCAAGTCGACTACCGAGCCGACGATGCCGAGAAACGGCGCGTAGGAAGCGTCTACTGTCCCGTTCGGGTTCAAGCGGTTCCGACCGCCGGCGATGACTTTGCCGTCCGGCTGGATAGAAACGTCGTAGATGTTGGCGGAAACCAGCTGCGAACTGAAAGTCGTGTCCACGCCTCCGTCAGCGTTTAAAATCGCCACGCCTTCGGTCAGAAAGTTTCCGTTCAGGTTGTGAAAAGCTCCGCCGATCAGAAATTTTCCGTTCGCCAACAATTTGACGGACCGCACCTCGCCGTCCGGTCTGCCCGGGTTGGTCGTGTTGAACGAAGAATCGAGCGTCCCGTCCTGGTTAAAGCGCGCGGTGCGACTAACCGGAAAGCCGAACAGGTTGCCGAAGTTGCCGACCACGACGACTTTCCCGTCCGCCTGCACGACGAGGTCCAGATAACCGCTCGATGAGGATGGAAACGTATTGTCGAGCGTCAGATCGGCATTCAGCCGTTGCAGGTTAAAGCTTGAAATAATTGCCAGCTTTCCGTCCGGCGCGATCGCTATGCGGTCAGGGTTCGCGCCTATTTCGACCTGCAAATCTCCGTCGGCGGTCAGCCGCCTGAGGCGCGGCGAGAAACTTGATTGAACCATAATCTGACCCGAAACGATAATTCTTTCGTCGGGGTAAAGCTCGATGGTGGAAACCATCGCCATTTCGCTGACTGGCGGCTTGTTGTTAAATTCGGTGTCGGGCGAGCCGTCCGGGTTAAGTCTTAAAAAGCCCTTTTGTTGTCCTTGGTAGAAAAATCTGCCGCCGATTAATATTTTGCCGGTCGATTGCAGAACGACCGTGTTAACCAGCCCAGTGTCGAAGCTGCTTGAAGCGGGATAAAGCAGCGGCGGATTAAAACTCGTGTCGACCGACCCGTCCGGGTTCAGACGAACGATGCCCGTTCTGGAATACTTGTCGGCAACCTTAAAGGTGCCCGCGACGAGAATTTTACCGTCCGGCTGGACGGCGGTCGAATATACCGTCCCGCCAAACTCGGAGACCGACGCGATAAAACTCGTGTCCACCTCGCCAGCCGCCCTGGCGATTGGATTTAGCAAAACCAAAAGTCCGAAAATTAAAAGTGTTGTAAAAATTTTTGGGCATAACGTTTTTGAATACAGAAGCATTGCTTTTCTCCTTATATGGACGCGAAAAGGGCAGTTGTCATTTGTCTATTTGGATTAATTTGATATTTTCCACCTAAGTATATTTCTATACCGTAAAAATGTAAATTATTATTGCTTCGTGCAGATGTTTTAAAAGGGGAATATATACCAAAACTGCGGCTTCCGAGCCTATTTAAATGTCCGCTTAAGGTTGTGTCTAAAGTCCGTCTCATAAGTGACTTTAGACACAAAGCCAATAATAACTCGAAAACGTTCCTTTTTGAGTCCGCTGACCGCTGCCCGAAAGCGTCTCATAAGTCATCCTTTTTGAGGCGGTCTAATTACTGACCTGTCACTAATTAAGCCTCCAAACTCAATTTCCGCATTTTACCGTTTTGTCTCATAAACCGTCTCCTTATCAAAATCCCAAAGCTCAACAACTTTGCTGACTTGTGAGACAATTACAAGACACTATGCAAAGGCTGAAAATAACCTTTTTGAAAGTTGGCATACATTTGGCGACCAAAACAAATAAGCCAAATCGTTTTGAGTTAGCTTATTTGTCTGGTAAATTACTGAAAACAAGTTAGATATAAAAAACAAGAATTAAATTTCTTTATAGTAGATTTTATGACGACAAGAGTTAGATTTGCCCCGAGCCCGACGGGTTATCTGCACATCGGCGCGGCTCGCAGCGCGCTTTTTAATTATCTTTACGCCCGAAAAGTCGGCGGAAAATTTCTGCTGCGAATCGAAGACACGGATTTGCAGCGCTCGACCGATGAATCGACGCGCTCGATTCTCGAAGGCTTAAAATGGCTCGGACTCGAACCCGAAGAAGAAATCGTTTTCCAATCCGCCAACGCCGACAAGCATCGCCGGGCGGCGCTCGAACTTTTGGAAGCGGGCAAAGCGTATCGTGATTTCACGCCGAAGGAAGCGGCTTCCGACAAAAACGTGAAAGAAGCAATCGCCGAACGCGCGCGCCAGCACCAGGGCGAAAAACATATGCGCGACAATGTTTATCGCGATTTGTCGAAAGCGGAATCGGACGCCCGCAGCGGCGCGGGCGAGCCGTTTGCGATTCGCCTGAAAGTCGCCGAAAACGGAAAAACGAGTTTTGAAGACGCCGTCTACGGCGTGCAGGAACGCGATTACGCCGAAATCGAAGACCTCGTTTTGCTGCGTTCCGACGGCTCTCCGCTTTACAATCTCAGCGTTGTCTGCGACGACATCGAGATGGAAATCACGGACGTGATTCGCGGGCAAGACCACCTGACCAACACGCACAAACAGATTTTGCTTTACGAAGCGCTCGGCAAGCCCGTGCCGCGTTTCGCGCATCTTCCGTTAATTCTCGCGCCGGGCGGAAAAAAATTGTCGAAACGCATTCACGGCGAAATCGTCAGCCTGACAACTTACCGTGACGCCGGTTTCTTAGCCGCCGCGTTTCGCAATTTTCTCGCGCTGATGGGCTGGTCGGCGGGCGAAGAACGCGAAATTTATTCGCTCGACGAGTTAATCGAAAAATTCTCGCTTGAAGGCGTTCACCGCAACCCTGCGATGTTCAATTTCGACGCGAACAACCCGAAGCGCTGGACGGACGATAAAGCGCTCTGGATGAACGCCGAATATATTCGCACGATGAATCCGGACGAGCTTTTGCCGTTTGTCAAAGCCGAGCTGAAAGCCGCCCGGCTCTGGCGCGACGAATACGAGGACGACGATAAAGCGTGGTTTGAGCAGACGATTGATTTGATTCGGCAGCGATTTTTTACTTTGAAAGATTTCTCGTCGCAAGGGCGCGCGTTTTTCTCGGAAGATTTCGATTTCGACGCGGCGGCGCTCGAAAAAAATCTGAAAAAATTTCCCGACTTAAAAACGTGGCTGCCGGAACTGGCTGAACGATTCGAGCCGATGCAGGATTTCACGCACGACCGAATTGAAGAAGTCGTCAAACAATTCACCGAAGAAAAAGGAACGAAACTCGGCGTGATTATGAACGGCGCGCGGACTTTGCTGACCGGCGTCGCCGTCGGACCTTCGATGCTCGCGGTTTTTGAAACGATTGGCAAAGAGAAATCAATTTTGCGACTGCGCAGTCAAATCGCCTGGAATATTTGAAAAATGACGTTCCGAATTAAAAAAGCTGCCGCCGAAAACGTTCCGCAAATCATCGCTTTAATCCGCGAGTTTGCCGAGTATGAAAATCTCTCGGATTTTTTCGAGGTGACGGAAGAACGTCTTAATACGGCGCTTTTCGGCGAAACGAAAGTTGCCGAAGCGATAATTGTTTTGCAGGCAGACGAGCCGCTCGGCTATGCCATTTTTTATCCGAATTTCGCCAGCTTTCGCGGGCAGCGCGGGTTTTATCTCGAAGACATTTACATTAAACAGGAATTTCGCGGAAAAGCCGTCGGCAAAGCGATGCTGAAATTTATCGCCAAAATCGGAAAAGAGCGCGGTTTCGAGCGGATTGATTTCCAGGTTCTGGAATGGAACGCGCCCGCCATTAAGTTTTACGAAAAACTCGGCGGCGCGCGTGACGAAGAAGAAAGACATTTTCGCTTTGTCGGCGAAAGCTTTGCTCAACTGGCTGAATAAAAATGTCGATTAAACGAGTAATTTCCGATGTTTTTCGGTTGTTGACTTTTCGCGTCACGCGCGCGGAAATGCTCGCTTTCGGCTGGGCGCATCTCGCGTTCGGTTTGATTTCGACGTGGCTGGTCGGCATCGGGCGTTACTGGGACAATCCGAAAGCGGAATTTTTGCAGCAGGCGGGCGTTGGGTCGGTCGTTTATATTTTCGCTCTTTCGCTGCTTTTGTGGTTTGTCGTCAAGCCTCTGCGCCCGAAAGACTGGTCGTATTTTTACGTCTTGACATTTGTCGCGCTGGTTTCGCCGCCCGCGATTTTGGATGCGATTCCGGTTCAGATGTTTTTCGGCATCGACCGGGCAAATGACATAAACGCCGTGTTTTTGCTGTTTGTTTCAATCTGGCGCCTGGCTTTGCTGGTATTTTTTCTGAAACGCTTTGCCGCGCTTAATCCCGTTTATGTGCCGGTCGCGACGCTGCTGCCGATAACTATGATTGTTTTCGCGCTGGTGATGCTGAATCTGGAAAAAGCCGTTTTCAGCGTGATGGGCGGATTCGTCGACACGACGCCGAACGACCAGGCGTTTGCCGTTTTAGCTTTGATTTCTTTTTTTGCGATGCTGGCTTTTCCCTTTTTGCTCGCTTCTTACATCGTTATAATCATCATCGAATTTTCCAGAAAACGAAAACAAAAAATCTCCGCTTAAAATTTCTGTCACAAACCTTCGCCGCGCGGTGTTTCTTTTATGTAATGCACGCCGCATTTATATTTTAATAATAATAATATCTACCGAAGGAGAATGTTTATGTCGAAAAAGTTTCAGGTTCTACTGCGTTCCGTTTTTAGTTTTGCGTTTATCGTTTTGGTTCTCGGCTCTTACGTCATCGTCGCGCAGACGACTTTGACGGGCGAATGGAAAGCCGAAGCCAAAACGGAAAAACACCCCGAAAAAATTTATTTATCATTTACCCGCCGCAGCGAAAAAGGCGGGATGAACCAGCACGGTTCCAGCTTTGAATACGCCGATTTGCAGGGCTTGAGCCGCGAGCAGGCGCTGGGCGGCGGCGCGGTTAAATTCAGTCTCGTCCGCGAAGCCGGCACGATTGAATGCGAAGGCAGATTTGACGGCGCCGGCAAAGGCGCGGGCACTTTTCGTTTCACCGGAAATCAGCAGTTCGTTTCGGCGATGAAAAGCCGCGGTTTCGATTTTGAAGCGACCGACGCGGGAAAGAAACGCGGCGACCTCGACGAGAGACTTTTCGCCGCCACGACAATCGGTGTGACGACCGCTTTTGCTGACGATTTGCTGTCGGCAAACTTCGGCAAATTAACCGTTGACGATTTGTTTAAAGCCGCTATTTTCAAAATCACGCCGCAGTTTATGTCGGAAATGAAGGCGAGCGGTTTTCCGAATCTCGGAATGGAAGAACTCGTCAAAGCGCGGATTTTCAAGATTGACGCCAATTTCGTCCGCGAGGTCACGCAGATGGGCTTTGACAAAGAACCGTTTGAAAGCCTCGTCAAAATGCGCATCTTTAAAGTGACGCCGGAATTTATCACCGAAGTGCGCAACGAAGGCTTGTCGAATCTCGACATCGAAGACCTTGTGAAAATGAGAATTTTCAAGATTGACGGCGCGTTTATTCGTCAGGCGAAATCCGAAGGCGTTCCGCTCGAAGTCGAAAAACTCGTGCAGAAACGCATCGGCGTCTACGGCAGAGATGAATAATTTATTTTAAACAGATAGACACTCGAAAGAGACGCGTTCGGCACGTGTCTCTTTTTATTTTGCTCTTTTTTCAAAAATCTTTTTTACCGGCGCAAAAGGAAAATGAGCCTTGAGCCGAAGCGGAAATTTTACATTTTGCATTCTGCCTTCCGCATTATTTAACAGTTTATTTCCGCTGATTGTTTTGCGCCGAACTCGATGCGAGTTACAATAGCCGAAATTCGTGGTTTTACGCGCCGCTTCGTTCATCGAATTGTCTGCCGTAAAAGCAATAATCAAACGTTTCAGGAGAAAATTATGTTTCATCATCGCCGCAATAAATTTATTTTAATTTGGATTTTACTGTTCAGTATCGGTGTCGCCGCCCAGAGTCCGCAGGTTGACGCTTCACTGTTAAGCATCGACCGGATATTCAGTTCGGACGATTTTAACTCGCAAGGCGTCGGCGGGCTGCGCTGGCTCAAATCCGGCGATGCTTACACCAAGCTCGAACGCTCGGCGAGCGGCAAAGGCGGCACGGATTTGGTCAGCTACGACGCGGCGACCAATCAGCGCACGGTTTTGCTTTCCGCCGAAAAGCTCGTTCCGCAGGGCGGCAGCGCGCCGCTGCCGATTAACGGCTACGATTGGTCGGCGGACAACACGAAGATGCTGATTTATACAAACTCGAAAAAAGTCTGGCGGGCAAACACGCGCGGCGATTACTGGGTTTTGGATTTGGCGAGCGGCAGTTTGAAAAAACTCGGCGGCAGCGCCCAGCCTTCGACCTTGATGTTCGCCAAGTTTTCGCCCGACGGAACGCGCGTCGGCTACGTCAGGGAAAACAACATCTATGTCGAGAATCTGGCGGACGGGCGCATTACGCCGGTGACGACGGACGGCGGGAAGAATTTGATTAACGGGACTTCGGATTGGGTCAACGAGGAAGAATTTTTTCTGCGCGATTGCTGGCGCTGGAGTCCGGACGGCAAATCAATCGCCTACTGGCAGTTCAACACCGAAGGCTCAAAGGATTATGTGCTGATTGACACGACCAAAGACCTCTATCCGGTTTTGAATTATTTTCCTTATCCGAAAGCGGGAACGACGAACGCGGCGGTTCGCGCCGGAGTCGTCAGCGCGGACGGCGGGAAGACAACGTGGATGAACACGCCGGGCGATTTGCGGCAGAATTATATCGTGATGGTCGAATGGATGGACAACTCAAACGAATTGATTCTCCAGCATATGAACCGCTTGCAGAACACCGACCAGGTGATGATTGCCGACGCGAAAACCGGCGCGGCGCGGACGATTCTGACCGAAAAAGACGACTCGTGGATTGAACTGACGATGCCGCGAATGCGCTGGGTTGACGGCGGAAAGCGTTTTCTGTGGATGAGCGAGCGCGACGGCTGGCAGCACCTTTACACGGTTTCGCGCGACGGCTCCGACGTGAAATTAGTCACGCCCGGCGATTTTGACGTGATAAGTCTCACGGGATATGACGAGGCGAACGGCTGGCTTTATTACCTCGCTTCGCCGGAGAACGCGACGCAGCGTTATCTTTTCCGCACGAAAATCGACGGCAGCGGCACGGCTGAGCGCGTGACGCCCGACGCGCAGAAAGGCTGGCATAATTACAACGTCTCGCCGAAAGGCACCTGGGCGATTCACAATTATTCGTCTTTCACGAACGCGTGGCGCTATGAAGTCGTTAATTTAACGAATAAAACGGTCGCCCGCACGATGGTCGATAACGCCGAATTACAGGCGAAAATAGACAAACTGAAAAAAGGACCGCAGGAATTTTTCCGCATCGACATCGGCGGAGGCGTCGCGCTCGACGGTTATATGCTGAAGCCGCCGGGCTTTGACCCGTCCAAAAAATATCCGATTTTGTTTTACGCTTACGGCGAACCGGCGGCGCAAACCGTCACCGACGCGTGGGGCGATACCGAATATTTATGGCATCTGATGCTTTCGCAGCAAGGCTATATCGTCGCCAGCGTCGATAATCGCGGAACGCCCGCGCCCAGGGGACGCGCCTGGCGCAAAGCCATCTATCGCAAAAACGGCATAGTAAATTCCGCCGACCAGGCAGGCGCGGTCAAAGCGCTGATTGCCAAAATGCCTTTTATCGACGCCGCGCGCGTCGGCATCTGGGGCTGGAGCGGCGGCGGCGTCTCGACCTTAAACGCGATGTTCCGCTATCCGGACGTTTATAAAATGGGAATGTCGGTCGCGCCCGTCCCCGACCAGCGCTTTTACGACACGATTTACACCGAGCGCTATATGGGCTTGCCGCAGGAAAATGCCGCCGATTATAAGCAAAGCTCGCCGATTTCTTTTGCCGGCGGGCTGAAAGGCGATTTGCTCATCGTTCACGGCACGGGCGACGACAACGTTCATTATCAGGGCACGGAGGTTTTAATCAACGAGTTAATCAAACTTAATAAGCCGTTTTCGATGATGGCTTATCCGAACCGGACGCACAGCATTTCAGAAGGAGAAAATACGACCCGGCATCTGTATAGTTTATTAACCCGTTATTTAAATGAACATTTGCCGGTCTCCGCCGAACAACAAAAGGAGATGCAGAAATCTGCTTCGCGATAATCCAAGTCACTCGTTCGCTTTCTGCCGGGCGGCGTGTTTATTGTTGTTGACGGCTTTCGTCGCCGATGCCGAGCGTTTGCCGTTAAAGATTTATACCAGCGCCGGCGGTCTCGGCAGCAGCGCGACTTTTAACCTTGTGCGCGACTCGCGCGGATTTATCTGGATTTGCTCGCGCGACGGGCTGGTTCGTTTTGACGGCTACCGCTTTATCACTTATCGCATCGGCGCTGACGATGCCGACCCGGCGTTTTTTAATTTACTGCCGGCGCGCAATGATGTCTATTGGGTAGCTCTTAATCGGGTACGGATTATCGCTTTATTCCCAAAAGCGAGAACACTTTAGTTGAACAAATCCGGCAATCTCCGGCGAAAAACGAAGCGCGGATTCCGCTGCTTACCGAGCCTTTGCCGCCGGACGCGTCTTTGCCGGAATTTGAAGACGCGACGGGCAATCTCTGGGCGTTTAACGAGAAAGGAATTCTCCTCTTGCGGAAAATTGACGGTCGGATGACGAGCGAAGTAATCGAGCTGAATCTGCCCGGAAATCCCAACCGGGGCTTAACAAGAGTCGTTTTCAAAAACTCGGAGCAGGCGGGTACCGGCTTTTGGATTGGAACGCATTGGGGTTTGGTGCGCCGCCAGCCTGACGGGAAAACGATTCACTATGCGATTAATCCGCAAAATGACAGCGACTCGGTTTTCGGTTATGCGGAAGACAAAGCGCGAAGAGTCTGGATTGCCCGCCCCAAAGGACTCGTCGTTCTAAAGACGGACGCGTTCCCGGAATCGACTGATTTGAACGATTTCACATCGCGCCGCATCGCCCTTAAACAAGGCGTTTTCAATGCAGAAGGACAAGCGCAGCTTCCCGAACAGCCGGGCGAAGCCGCTGTTTTTTCGTTTGCCGACATTTTGCGGCGCGACGCGGAAAACTCGTCAAAACCTGATTATCTCAAACCGGAAATCTACTCAATCATCTGCGCGTCGGACGGCAAGTGGAAATCATCGCCGAAACGTCGCGCGAGATGGTCGATTCGATGTCGGACATTGTCTGGGCGATAAATCCCGAACGCGACCATCTTTCGGATTTGATTCAGCGAATGCGCCACTTTACCGAAGAACTGCTCGACGCGCAGGACATCGGTTATCAATTTATAGTGGCGGAAAATCTGAAAGACATCGCGCTCGGCGCTGACCACCGGCGCGAGATTTATCTGATTTTCAAGGAATGCGTCAACAATCTGGCAAAACATTCCGGCGCGACCGAAACCGAATTTGTCGTTAGTCTGGAAAATGGAAATTTGATAATCGGGATTAAAGACAACGGGCGCGGATTTGATGTCACGGAAAAATCCGGCGGCTCGCAAAACGGCTTCGGCGGAAACGGTTTGAGAAACATTAAAAAGCGGGCGAAAAAATGCGGCGGCGCGTGTCGGATAGCTTCCGAAATCGGAAACGGCACGAGCATCGTTTTGGAAATTCCGGTCGGCAAAAATTATTTTTCGGTCTAAAGCGCGCCGCTACGTATTTATGTAGTGAAAAATCGTTTTTAAAAGGTTATCTTGCTATTGTCGAAAAGTTGAGACGAAATTTTTATAGGCGGCAGGCGACCATCGAGTAAAAACAATGACCGAAACAACAGAAGAGAATAAAACAATCAACGTCGTTATTATCGAAGACGAGCGCGACATCCGCGAAGGTTTGGGAATGCTCATCAATTATACCGACGGTTTTGTATGCAACGGAAAATACGGCTCGATGGAGGAAGCGCTGGCGGGGATTCGTCACCGCACGCCGGACATCGTCTTGTCCGACATCGGGCTGCCGGGAATAGACGGCATCGAAGGCATCAAGCGAATCAAGCAGATGTATCCGCAGATGACGATTCTGATGCTTTCGGTTTACGAAGACAACGAGCGCATTTTTCACGCTTTGTGCGCCGGAGCCAGCGGTTATCTTTTGAAAAAAACGCCGCCCGCGAAATTGATTGAATCTTTGCGCGAAGCCGTTCTGGGCGGCTCGCCGATGTCGCCGGAAGTCGCGCGCAAAGTGATTACATTGTTCAGGGATTTCAGTCCGCCGGAAAAAGTGGATTATGATTTATCGCCGCACGAAATCCGCCTTTTGAAGCTGCTGGTCGAAGGTCACAGCTACAAAACCGCCGCCGCGCGCCTGAGCGTGACGACCAACACGATTTCCTTTCATCTGAAAAACATCTACGAAAAACTTCAGGTTCATTCAAAATCCGAAGCCGTCGCCAAGGCTTTGCAGCACCGGCTCATCAAGTAAAAGGAGAGCGGGTAAAATTTTTGCCGGAAAGCAATTCTGGAATCCTGAGAGCGTCTTGCCTCGTCGGTTATTAAAAAATCAGCAGGCTAACATATGGCATCGAAAGGCAAATCGACATTCAAATTAATAATCTCGGAAATCACGGCGGTCGCCCTTAATGTCATCCCGCTGGCATTGTGGTTTTTTGAAGATTATACGGTCGAAACGATTGTGGCTCTGTATGCGCTGGAAAGCGTTCTGGCAATGGTTTTCGCCGTTTTATGCGTGCTTTTGCTCGCGCCGCGAGAGCGCTATAAATGGAAAATAATCAGGGATTTTGTGTTGATATTCGGATTCTGCACGTTTGTTATTTTAGTTTTTCCGGCGCACCTTATTTTTGTCTTAAAACAAGGCGCGGGCGTTACGCTTCCGGCAGTTATATTCGGTTTGAAGTTTATTCTGGCGTTTCAACTGTTCGAGTTTTTTTCAAATCTTTATTTGCTGCGCCCGCTTTCTTTGAAAGAAAGCGAGCATTTGCTGTCATATAGTTTCGGCGGAATGGCTGTCATATTCGTCTCGATTTTCCTCGGTTTTTTCGCCGCCGCCATCGGTCTCTCGGTCTATCTGCCCTTCATCGTTTTAAAAACGTTCATTGACATCGGTCAGCCCGTTCAATATTTTTTAGGACAAACTCCGTCGCCGACAGAGCCCGACCCGCTTTTCGATCCTTTATCGGTAAAAACGCCGCGCAAATCCATAATCAAAAGAAATACTAAACTTCCTACGTAAATAGGTGGTGAATATGTTTTTTGAATTCTCTATCTTGGCTTCAGCAGTTTTTGAAATTGTAAGGGAGCAAAGATATATGTCAAAAAATTTAATCATCGGTTTTGTTATTTTAGTTTCGATTTTATCGTTTAGCACAATCGCTTCGGCGCAGACGTCGGCGTTTGTATATCAGGGAAAATTACAGGACGGCGGCGTTGCGGCAAACGGCACATACCAGTTCGAGTTCAAACTGTTCGACGCGGCGGCGGGCGGAAATCAAATCGGCAATACGATTTCCAATCTTCCGGCGACCGTGACGGGCGGCATCTTCGCCGTCAATCTGGATTTCGGCGCGTCAAACTTTGACGGCACGCCGCGATTTCTGGAAATCGGCGTGCGTCTGAACGGCGGCAATCAGCCGTATACAACGCTCAATCCGCGTCAGGCTGTGACCTCGACGCCGTATGCGGTTCGCTCGCTCAACGCCAATCAGGCAACGACGGCAAACAATTCCTTGAATCTCGGCGGCGTTCCGGCAAATCAATACGTCGTCACGACCGACCCGCGCATGTCTGACGACCGCGACCCGCTGCCGGGAAGCGGCAACTATATTCAAAATTCAGCGAATCAACAAGCAAGTTCAAATTTTAATATTTCCGGCGAGGGCAAGGCGGATAAATTCACCGCCGCGACGCAGTTCAACATCGGCGCGAACCGCATTTTAAGTAATCCCGGAACCGATAATTTATTCGCGGGCGTGAACGCGGGAATCAACAACGCCGCCGGCGGCACGAACAACTCCTTTTTCGGCGCCAATGCCGGAAAGACAAATACGACGGGCAATGCCAACGCCTTTTTCGGGCGCAACGCCGGATTTGCCAACACAAACGGCAGCAACAACGCGTTTTTCGGGACGGCGGCGGGGCAAACCAATGCCGACGGCAGCAGTAACGTGTTTTTCGGCGGCACAGCCGGCTTGCTGAACACGACCGGCAGTTTTAACGTTTTCGTCGGCAGAAACTCGGGCGTCTTTAACACGACCGGCAGCGATAATACTTTTGTCGGCAATAACGCCGGCAATCTGGTCACGAACGGGACGGGCAACGTCTTTATCGGCTCGAACGCCGGCAGCACCGGGAATGTTTTCAATTCGATAGCCATCGGCGCGAACGTCAAAGTCGCCGCCAGTTACACGGCTCAAATCGGAACGAATCTGACGACCGTTAAATTGCCCGGCAGCGTCGAGATAGGCAGCTCGCTCTCTGTCGGAACCGCGTTTAGCGCGGGCGGCAGCGGAAATTTCGGCGGCGACCTCGATGTCGGCGGAAGTATGGACGTTACGGGCGGGATTGGCGTTGACGGGTATTTTAACGGAAAGAACGGGCAGTTTTCGCAATTAAGCGTCACTCAATTACTCACGAGCGGAGCGGTGATGAACGGAGTGACTCACATAACCACTATCAAGTATGGAAGCAATAACGGCGCGGGCGGCGATTCTGATTTTATCTGCAAGGGCGAAGACGACAACGTTCTCAGACCTTGTTTCGCCGGGTTTAATTCAAATGCTAAAAACGTCGAAAACTTTGCGGGCGGTTTGAAGGTGATTAAAAATCTTCGCGCGGTGACATTTAATTCGAATGTCGACGATAAACCGGACCTCGGTTTGATATTCGCCGACGCTTCCGCCGTGCAGCCGCTTTTCAGCAGCAGAAGCGCCGACGGTTCTGTCGAAGGCGGCGTCAGATACAGACAAATCATCCCCGCCCTCGTCGGCGCGGCACAGGAACAGCAAGCGCAAATCGAACGGCAGCAGGAACAAATCCGGCAGCAGCAGGCGCAGATTGACGCGCTCAAAGCTCTGGTCTGTCAATCGAACCCGAACGCTGCGGTGTGCCGGAAATAAAAGGAAAATAATGAAATACAAAAATCTACAATTATTCGATTTAATTTTTTTCGCCGTCATTGTCCTGGTCGTTTTACTTTTCGCTTTGTCGGCGAGAGCGCAGACGACTGAGCTTCAGTCGAGCGGCGGCAGCTTTACTCTGGAAAAACAGGTGGTCGCCGGCGGCGGCAATCAGATGCAGCAATCGTCGATGAAGCAGACGGGAACCGCCGGTCAGACAATCGCCGGATATAAATCGAGCGGCGGAAATTTTTCCCTGTATTCCGGCTTCTGGACGCCTGAAGATTTTGCCCCGACGGCGGCGAATGTCGTGGTCGGCGGGCAGGTGAAAACCGCCGACGGCAGAGGCATCAAAAACGTTCCGGTGACGGTTACTTTTCCGAGCGGGCAAACGCGCACGGCGATTTCCAGCGCCTTCGGTTATTATCGTTTTGCAGATATTCCGGCGGGCGAGATTTACATTTTCAGCGTCGCCGCCAAGCGATATACGTTTGCACAATCTTCGCAGGCGAGAGAAATTTCAGATGACACGCAGGACATTGATTTCGTCGCCGACGCGGGCAATTTTTCCGAGCCGCAATAATCGGCGGCTCTTTTACCGGCTTTAATAAAATCAATATTTTAGAGCGATTAGGCAATCGCTCTTTCTTTATAGCGGCTCACTAATTGTTCGGAAACAACGTTATTCAAACTGCTTTCTGAAATCTTCAAATTCCTGTCGAAACAGATTAAATTCGCCGCGCAGATTTTCCAGCTCGCGTTCGAGATTTTCTATTTTTTCATTTGCCGCCGGACTCGCGGAAGGAGATTTTTCAGGCGGAGAATAATTAATGACTTCGCCCGATAAGAGATGCGCGAAGCGCGCTTCTTTCTGCCCGGGCTGGCGTTCCAGTTTAACGATGAGCGGCTCGTCCCTTTTCATCAGCGCGTCGAGCGTTTCGTTGACGTCGCCGAGACCGCGAAATTCGTAAAGCCTGCCGGTGCGCTCGCGCAATTCGCCTAAGGTCTGCGCGCCTCTCAGCAAAAGAACGCAAATCACGGCGGTTTCCGACGGCTCTAGCTCGTAAACGTCCGGCAGCATATGTTTATATTTCGGCACGCGGCTCGTGCTGCCGTAAAAAACATAGACGATATTTCTCTCGCGCAGGTTGTCGAGCGCCTGCTGGACGGTTTGCTCGTCATAGGAAACGACCGGCTCGCGGTTGGTTTTCTGGTTGCAGGCGGCGACCAGCGCGTTCAGCGTCAAAGGATAATATTCGGGCGTCGTCAGTTGTTTTTCGATCAGCGCGCCGACGACGCGGGCTTCCGTTTCGGTTAATTTTTCAGACATATCCGGTTTAACAGCATAAATCAAAAATCCGAGAAGTGAAAACGCGCCAGGCTTTGCATACAGTTTCAAATCCGGGATTTGAAATTTCAAATTGCCGGCTTCACTTATCGCGGCATTTCTCAGTTGTTTATTTATTAATTTACAATCGAAGTGTGAAAATACTTGTGGCGCGCACGGCGAATGAAATCGAAGCGGCTTTTACAAAACTCTCGGCGGCGGCGGAAATCGGCTGCGATACGGAAACGTCCGCTTTAAGCGCGCATTACGGAAAGCTGTTTTCCGTACAGTTTTCCGACGGCGATTTTAATGTTTTAGTGCCGATTTCGGAAGGCGTCGCGCTAGGCAAGCTGGCGCGCGTTTTAGAAAATCCGTCGATTACGAAAATCTTTCATAACGCGAAATTCGATTTGGGATTCCTGCGCGCAAACGGCTATCAGGCGCAGAATGTTTTCGATACGATGATTGCCGAAAAGGTTCTGACCAAAGGCGCCGACCAATCGGCTTCGCTGGCGGAAACGCTTTATCGCTATTTCGCCGTCGATTTGGAAAAATCGCACCGCCACACGTTTACCAAAAACTGGAACGGCGTCTGGACGGACGAGCTTGTTCATTACGCGCTCTCGGACGTGGTTTATCTGCTGAAACTGAAGCGCGAGCAGGAACTTTGGCTTGAGCGTCTGGGACTGCGGGCGGAATATGAAAAACAATCGGCGCGCTTTATAACCTGAGCGGCGCATTTTGATAATTTCGACACGCGCGGCAGAAAGATTTTTCGCCCGTTCTGATTTTTAAAGCGCCCATCGTAAAAATCTCGTGCCCATCGGAACTCTAACGTTGCCCGGCGTCATTATGCGACTGCCCATCGAACTATTCACGCGCCCATCGAAACATCTACGCTGCCCATCGGAAAAAGATATTGCCCATCCTAATATCTTTCGCGCCCATCGTAAAAAGATATTGCCCATTCTAATATTTCAAGCGCCCATCGGAGTTTCTTAAATGCCCGCCGGAAAACGTCGCGCGCGCTTGAATTTTTATGTAGTCTACCAGCGATGATACGCCGGATGACCTTCTTTGACGACGACGAACAAGCCTTTGCAGGTCGCGCAGACTTTATCGTTGGCAATCAATTCGGCTTCGACGGTCGCGCGGTCTTCCGTGGATTCGACGACGCGCGCCGTTAATTTTATCGTCGCGTCGAAAGGCGTCGGGCGCAGTAATTTGACCGAATAATTTGCCGTCACCGTGCAGTCCGGCGCGGATTTTCCGGTCTTTTTCATCAAATGATAAGCCGCCGTCCAATTGGAATGACAATCGAGCAGGCTGCCGATAATGCCGCCGGAAAGCATTCCGGGAAAAGCCTGGTGATGCGGCTCGGCGTGCCATTCGCAGACGACTTCTTCGCCGCCGGGAAAGCTGCGGATGCGCAAGCCTTTTTCGTTGGCGACGCCGCAGCCGAAGCAGATGCCGTTCGGCGCAAAGGTTTCCTGGAGAGATTTTTCTTCGTTCATAGTTTTATAATAGCTCAATTTTCTTTTGCCAAAAACCCGTTAATTTTCACCCGCCGATAAAAACAAAAATGTTTAAAGATTAATTATTTGCCGGCGATAACTTCGTGTTATACTTAAAGAGTCGGCTGACCGGCAAAGATTCATTGACGCTTTTAAAAAAGGTAATTTCCCCGGCAGACGGAATCAACCACAAAAATCCAGTCTTCGTGTTAAACCATGTTTTTCTTTGCGGCAACTCATCTCCGAATGAACGCATCAAAAAAAGCTTTACAGCGATGAAAAGATTTAATCAAAATCCAATCCAGGCGAGCGAGGGCGGAAGCAGCGAATCGAACATTCGACCGTCATTGTTGAATAAACCCGCGCCGCGGCATTATACCAGAGCGGGCGCGGCTATTTTTGTTATCATTATTTTACATTTCGTTTCGCAGTTTATCTTTTTGCAGAGCGAAAAAACCGCGCCGAAAACCGAAGCAATCAATCATCAAAGCGTTGAAATCCAGCCTGAAGCCGAAATCAGACCTGAAAATAACCAAATCGCCGAAATCGAAACGGAATCCGCCGCGAAAAAGCCGCGGTCTGTAACCAAGCCGAAGACGGTTCCGCCGGTTGTTCAGCCTGAACCCACAAGCGCGCCCTCGCGGGCTGTCATAAAGAAAAAAGAGCCGCGCGGCGGCGAATCCAGAGCGGAACGCCTGCGTCGCGCCGAAAGGCTTTTAACGGGAGTTTAGATTTCCATAAATTTTATTCAAGCGGGAAAGGAAATTGTAAAAATAATGAATTATCCGATTTTTACAATCAGGACTTACAGAAATTTTATTAAAATTACGGCAGCCTGTTTTTTAATTCTGGCGGCGGGCGGTGATTTATTTGCGCAATACAAAGGCGCGCCCGTTAAAAAAGACCGGCTTATTCAGGCGCTTCGTTCGAGACAGTTGCAAACCCGCGACATTGTCACCATTATCAACCGCAACGGAGTCGATTTCGAATTAACGCCGGCAGTCAGAAAAAGTCTGATTGCCGCCGGCGCGCGCCCCGAAGTAATCAAAGCCGTGTCCGGCAATCCGCGCGTGCCGTCGAAAAACGACAATGTCTTCATCGCCAAAGCCGGAAAAAACAATCGGGCGCGCAAGAAAAATCCCGCTCCCGCGGCGGATTACGATGATTTACTTGAGCAGGCGATTTATTCCTATAAAGACCAGAAAAATCCGAAAGCCGCAGTGCGCATTCTGGAAAATGCCGCCAGAATAAATCCGGCGAGTCCGGCGGCGTATCAAATGCTCGGTTTTATTTATCTCTACGAGCTGAACAATCTCGCGCAAGCGGAAAAATCTATGCGCGAATCCTTTACCAACGGCGGCAGCGCGGTTTTTCGCGTCTATCACGACGATAACGGAAAATTTACCGGACGCTGCACCGGCTCGCTGTATATTTCGCAGGACAGCTTGCGATTCGAGTCGGACGAGAACCTGCATACCTTTGAAACTTCGATGGCAAACGTCGATAAAATCAAATTGGACACCGAAACCACACGCGTCTGGAAAAAACGCAGCATCTTTAAAATCTTTCTCAAAATCGGCAAGGAAGAAGCGAAATTCAGATTCGCGCCGCTGACCGGCGTCCCGGAAGAATCGAAAATGGTCGAACGCTTTATCGCCGCCTCGAATACAAATAAGAATCTGAACGTTTCAAGCCCGATTGCCTCCGATTAAAAATCAAGAAGACGGAAGTCGGAAGACAGAAGACGGTAGAAATTTATCTTCTGTCTTCCGACTTCCGTCTTCTTGATTTATAACTTGTTTTTTATATTAAAGTTAGCGTAAATTTATTTCGCTTCCGGTATTTCCAAATATTAATTCGGAGAAAATTTATGCTTGCGGCTTTGGCAATCGTCTTTTTAATCTGGCTCGTGTTCGGCTATTTCGCCTACGGGCGCTGGATTGCGAAACAATTCCGGCTTGACGACGCCCGCGAAACTCCGGCAAATAAAATCAACGACGGCGAAGATTTTGTGCCGACCAAATCCTTCTATCTTTTCGGGCAGCATTTTTCGGCAATCGCCGCGGCAGGTCCGATTGCGGGTCCGATTCTCGCCTGCCAGGCGTTCGGCTGGCTGCCGTGTCTTTTGTGGATTGCGCTCGGCGTGGTTTTAATCGGCGCGGTGCACGATTTTTCCAGCTTGACTTCCTCGATTCGACACGGCGCGACGTCGATTGCCGAAATCACGCGCGAAAAGCTGGGAAACGGCGCGGGACGCGCGATGATGGCGTTTATCTGGATTGCGCTGGTTTACGTTATCGTCGCTTTTACGGACATTACCGCCGGAACTTTTGTCGCGGGCGACGAGGCTCTGCAAAACGCCGCGGGATTTAATCCGGGCGGCGCGGTCGCTTTCGCCAGCGTCGCTTATCTGGTTTTGTCAATCGTTTTAGGATTGGTGGAAAGATATTTAAAGCCGCCGCTCTGGGTTTCGACTATCGTTTTCGTTCCCGCGACTTTCGCGCTTTCGTATCTCGGCACAAAATTTTCGACCGTTTTTTTATTCGGACATACGAGCTGGGCGGTTTTGATTTTGATTTACTGCATTATCGCATCCTTAGTTCCGGTCTGGGCTTTGCTTCAGCCGCGCGGCTATCTCGGCGGTTTTGTGCTTTACACGGCGATTGCGGTCGGCGTTATCGGGATTTTCTTCGGCGGTTACGAGATTCAGCAGCCGCATTTCAAATCTTTCGACATCGGCGGAATGACCGGAATGCTGTTTCCGTTTCTGTTCGTGACGATTGCCTGCGGCGCGTGTTCCGGTTTTCACGGGCTGGTTTGTTCGGGCACGACCTCGAAGCAGCTCGATAAGGAATCGCACGCCAAATCGGTCGGCTACGGCGCGATGCTGGCGGAAGGTTTCGTCGCTTTTATCGCGCTCGTCACAATTATGATTGTCGCCGCGGACGCGTCGAAAGGCGTCGCGCCCGGAAAGATTTACGGCGACGGCATCGGCAAATTTTTAACGCTTTTAATCGGAAAGGAAAATATGTCGTTTGCCGTCACCTTCGGCGCGATGGCTTTTTCGACTTTCGTTTTCGATACGCTCGACGTGAGCTTGCGACTAGGGCGTTATATCGTGCAGGAGCTTTTCGGCTTAAAGGGCAGAACCGGCGCGATTATCGGAACTCTGGGAACGATTTTCGTGCCGTTCGTCTGCGTTTTGATTGCGCCGAAAGGAAGCTGGACGGATTTCTGGACGCTGTTCGGCGCGTCGAACCAATTGCTTGCGGCTTTGACGCTGCTTTCGATTACGGCGTGGCTTTATCAGGCGCGCCAGCGAATCGCTTTCACGCTTTTGCCGATGCTTTTCGTGCTGGCAATCACGCTCTGGGCTTTGACGAGTATGGTCGTCGGAAATTTCCGCGCGGCAAACGGCTTTGATATTAAATTCGTCAACGGCGTCGCGTCGCTGGCTTTGATTTCGCTGGCGATTTATCTGGTCGTGACGGCGATTCTGAAACTGCGCGGCGCGAAACGACAAGGCGAGTTGGCAGTTGAGAACATTTAATCAAAGAATATATTGCGCGCGAAACACGCGAAACAGACGAAAAGAAAAGGCGGAATGATTTAATCTCTGTATTTGTTTTTCTTTTCGGGCTTTTCGCGTGTTTCGCGCAGGCTAATCTTAATAAAAAATGTCACCAGTTGAAGAAGATTTAAATATCGAAGAAGTCATCAGTCCAGCCGAGGCGCGGTTTGAGGTTTGGCGCAATCGCGCCGGATTTTTTCTCGCGCCGCTCGTTTTTCTAATTATATTTTTCGCGCCTTTAAATTTAAAAACCGAAGCGCACAGCTTGGCGGCGGTCATTTCCGCGGTCATCGTGCTCTGGATTTGCGAAAGTTTGCCGATGCCGGTCACGGCTTTAATCGGCGCGGCGCTGTGCGTTTTGCTCAAAGTCGCGCCTGCCAGAGAGGTTTTCGCGCCGTTTGCCGACCCGTTGATGTTTCTTTTTATCGGTTCTTTTATTCTGGCGCGGGCGATTTTTCTGCACGATTTGGACAAGCGATTTGCTTACGGCGTGCTTTCGCTGAAATGGATCGGCGCGCGACCTTCAAGGATTTTATTCGCTTTCGGCGCGGTCACGGCGTTTATTTCCGCGTGGATTTCCAATACGGCGACGACCGCGATGATGTTTGCCATCGGGCTGTCAATCATCACGTTTTTATTTAAGCAGGAAAAGGAAACGGGCATCAAAATCAGCCGTAATTACGCGACGGCGCTGATGCTGATAACGTCTTTCGCCGCTTCGGTCGGCGGACTCGCGACGCCAATCGGAACGCCGCCGAACGTCATCGGACTCGGCTTTATCCGGCAAATAATCGGAGCGGAAATTTCCTTTTTCAAATGGATGATGATTGGCGTGCCGATTGTCGTTATTCTTTATTTGTTTCTTTATTTTTATCTGAATAAACTCGCGCCCGCCGGCATCAGGGAAATCGCCGGCAGCGCGGAAATGATTCAACGCGAAAAAGCGAGCTTGGGCGCGTGGACGCGCGGGCAAAAATCCACCGTGATAGCTTTTTCAACTGCCATCGCGCTCTGGATTTTTTCCGGTTTGATTGCGCTTTTCGTCGGCGAAACGAGCGAGATTTACAAGGCGATAAACTCGCGTCTGCCGGAAGCCGTCGGCGCGATTGCGGGCGCGGTTTTATTGTTTCTTTTGCCCGGAAGCGCGAAAGGCGAAAAGGCGATTACGTGGAACGAAGCCGTCAAGATTGACTGGGGCGTGATTTTGCTTTACGGCGGCGGATTTGCGCTCGGCGTTTTGTCTTTTCAGACGGGTTTAGCCGAATCAATCGGCAGAAATCTGACCGCGCTTCTGCCTTTGAGCGGCGATTTCGGGCTTTTGATTGCTTCGGTGCTGGTCGCCGTCGTTATCTCCGAAACGACTTCCAACACGGCTTCGGCGAATATGGTCGTGCCGGTCGTGATTGCGATTGCGCAGACGCAGGGCGCCGACCCGCTGATGCCCGCGCTCGGCGCGACTTTCGGCGCGAGTCTCGGCTTTATGCTTCCGGTTTCGACGCCGTGCAACGCGATTGTTTACGGTTCGGGCTATATTCCGTTGATGAAAATGGTGCGCTACGGGATTCTGCTCGATATTTTCGGCGCAATCGTGATTATCGTTCTGCTGAGTTTGCTCGCGCCGTTTCTGCGATAAAGATATTGCCCCGGCAGGCACGCGAAAAATGCGAAAAAGAAAAGCCGAAACTCGTTCGTCTTTTTCAGAAACTCGTTCGTCTTTTTCATCTGTTTCGCGTGCTCGCCCGGGCTGATTTTCTTGCTTTAATGCAAATTCGGCAAGAAAGCGGCGTTGACGGTTGAAAATTATTGTCCAAATCGGCAATAATTACCCTTTTGCCTTTGTTATGCCAAACTTCGGTGTTCCGACAAGCAAAGCGAAGGTTTGCAAATATCTCAATTTTTAGATTAGACAAGACAGGTGATTTTTTAATGGAATCTACAATTCTTTATATGATCCCGGCATTAGGGATTTTTGGATTAGTTGTGATGGCAGTTCAATCGGCATGGGTCAGCAAGCAGGCTGCCGGTGAAGAAAACATGGTTGAGCTGGCGACTTATATTGCTAAAGGCGCCATGGCGTTTTTAAAAGCGGAATGGATAATTTTAGCTTATTTTGCCGTCATTGCCGCATTTCTTCTCGGCTGGTCCGGAACATTAGTTGAAACTTCTTCTCCCGTGATCGCACTTTCATTTCTTATCGGTGCGGTATTCAGCGCGACTGCCGGATACTTCGGGATGAATATTGCAACAAAAGCAAATGTCAGAACAACACAAGCCGCCCGAACCAGTCTGAAAGGCGCACTTAAAGTAGCTTTTACCGGCGGCACGGTAATGGGACTCGGAGTTGCCGGTCTAGCGGTATTGGGTCTGAGCGGTTTATTTATAATCTTCTATCAAATCTATGTTGTGAGCGCCGGCGGTCCGGTCAACGGCGTTGCCGCAGTAAACGGTATTCCTATGGAAAAAGCAATTGAGGTTCTGGCAGGATTTTCTCTGGGCGCTGAATCAATCGCTCTTTTTGCCAGAGTCGGCGGCGGTATTTATACCAAAGCGGCTGACGTCGGGGCAGACCTGGTCGGTAAGGTTGAAGCGGGGATTCCTGAAGATGACGTGAGAAATCCGGCGACTATTGCAGATAACGTCGGAGATAACGTCGGCGACGTTGCCGGAATGGGAGCCGATCTTTTCGGCTCTTACGTGGCGACAATTCTTGCAACGATGGTTCTGGGACGCGAGATTGTCGTCAGAAACGATCAATTCGGCGGTCTTTCTCCGATTCTTCTTCCAATGCTTATTGCCGGACTCGGAATTATATTTTCTATTATCGGTTTTTCACTGGTTAGAATTTCCGATGATAAAGGTAATGTTCAAAAGGCACTGAATATCGGGAACTGGACTTCGATTATTATTACGACAATTGCCTGTTACTTTATCGTGATGTGGATGATGCCTGAAAATATGACTCTCAGAGGTCATAATTTCACGAATACGGGCGTTTTTCTGGCAATCTTAGTAGGCTCAGTTGTCGGTGCGCTGATGAGTATTGTGACCGAATACTACACAGCGATGGGGAAACGTCCCGTTAACTCAATCATTCGACAATCCGAAACAGGCGCTGCCACTAATATTATCGGCGGTCTTTCTGTTGGAATGGAGTCAACTCTGGTGCCTACGCTTGTTCTGGCGTCCGGTATTTATTTATCTCACTACTTTGCCGGATTATACGGGGTTGCGATTGCAGCGGCGGGAATGATGGCAACGACGGCGATGCAGCTTGCAATCGATGCTTTCGGACCTATTGCCGATAACGCCGGCGGTATTGCCGAGATGAGCAGACTTCCCAAAGAAGTTAGACAAAGAACGGATATTTTAGATGCCGTCGGAAATACTACCGCGGCGACAGGTAAAGGTTTTGCTATCGCTTCGGCTGCGCTGACGGCTCTGGCATTATTTGCAGCCTATGTCGGTCTTGCCGGTATTAGCTCAATTGATATCTATAAAGCGGATGTTCTTGCCGGTTTACTAGTCGGCGGAATGATTCCTTTTATCTTTTCTTCTCTTTGTATTGCCGCAGTGGGTCGAGCGGCAATGGCGATGGTGAAGGAAGTCAGACGTCAGTTTAAAGAAATTCCGGGCATTATGGAGTATAAAGCCAGACCGGAATACGAGAAATGCGTCGCTATTTCTACCAAAGCATCTCTGAGAGAGATGATGCTTCCGGGCGCAATCGCTTTAATTACTCCGGTTGTCGTCGGATTTGTTTTCGGACCGGAAGTTCTCGGAGGTTTATTAGCCGGCGTCACTGTTTCAGGCGTGCTGATGGGAATGTTCCAAAACAATGCCGGCGGAGCCTGGGACAATGCTAAAAAATCATTTGAAGCCGGCGTAGAGATTAACGGGAAAATGCAGTACAAAGGAAGTGAAGCTCATAAAGCGAGTGTGACAGGCGATACTGTCGGCGACCCGTTCAAAGATACCTCAGGACCTTCAATGAATATCTTAATCAAGCTTATGAGTATTGTTGCATTAATTATTGCTCCGCATATTAATATTAATGTAAATAAAGCTACTCCGCACGCGGAAATAACTCCAAAAGTTACAGTGGAAAGAACAGTTGAAGTTGATGCTGATAAGAGACTGTAAAAGAAATCGTGTAACCGTTCATTAAAGAATCCCTTTGGGCACACGGGTGAAAATAATAAATTAGCCGCCGGTTTGCGCGGACGACGCGGATAAGAAAAATAAAATCC
>DASVRT010000057.1:0-20005 GCA_036388475.1 Pyrinomonadaceae bacterium
AAGCAACTACTAATAAGTGAGCACCAGATGAATGAATAATCGAATCAATCTCATCTAAAAAATCCCTTCCAACCTCATCAAGTAATTCAGTTGCAGCTTGCTCCCATATTGAATATCCCCAATGCATCTCCATAAAATCATTCATAGAGAATAAATCGCTAAAACGTATTTTCTTGTTTGTGCAGATAGCTAAAAATGCGTTCGCATCGCAGTAGTGATACAAAATATCTTCGTCAGCAGGTTCATAGGTTCTAGAAATTATCATAACCGTTTGCCGCAAAACATTTTCACGCCACGACTTCGACGCCTTTCCAGAAGGCGACGTAATTTTCAATCTCTTTCGCTTCCGTTTTCGCGTCGGGATAAAACCAAGCGGCGTCTTTATTCGTCGCGCCGCCCGCGACGACATCGTAATAACTCGCCGTGCCTTTCCAGCCGCAAATTGTGTGCGTCTCCGAAGGCTGAAAATATTCTTTGTTTATCGAGTTTTCGGGAAAATAATGATTTCCTTCGACGACGATTGTCTCGTCGCTTTCGGCTAAAACCGCGCCGTTCCAGATTGCTTTCATTGTAAAAACTCCTTATTTTATGCCAAATCTAACGAAAACCGCTTTTTTGTGTCGAAAATCGAGCATTCACACCTGACGAACGAACATTCACAAGTGATGAACACAGATTCACAGGTGAAAGATGAAGATTCACAACTGACCGATGAAGATTCACAGGTGACCGACACATATTCACAGGTGACCGACGCACATTCACAAGTGACCGATGAAGATTCACAAGTGAACGATGAAGATTCACAGGTGACCGACACACATTCACAGGTGAACGGCGAAGATTCACAGCTTACCTTTAAAGATTCACAGGCGAACGACGAAGATTCACAAGCGTAAATCGGGCTTTGGCAAATATCAATCGAGCTTAACTCATCGCCAGAAATCGCTGCCGAATCTCCGGCGTCGGCAGCATACAGGCGTCCTGTTTGCCGAACATTTTATAGCGGTATTTCGCAAACAATCTATAGAAAAAATTGCGAACGAAGCGCGGCACAACCACGAAACCGTAAGTGAATTTCCACGCGCCGTCGAGTTTGCGCGCAATGCGCAGCGCGGCGGTCGAATGCGTGTAGACTTTGCCGTCTTCAATCAGCACGACCGAATCGGTTTCGATTTTGTCGATGCCGTTTTCCGCCAGCAGCTTTTCGCCGATTTCCGACTGCAAGGGCGCGAATTTGAAATAGCCCGTCTTGTCGCGGTCGATAATGAAATTGACCGCGCCGTTGCAGAAATTACAAACTCCGTCGAATAAAATTACTGCGCTCATATTTCAATGGTAAAACTTTCGACGTGAATCGTAAATAGCCGCGCGGGAAACTAAATTTCATTTGCAACTGAAACTCTTTTACGAGACAATGCGTAACACGAGTTTGCAAATCCGGTTTCAACTTCCAAATAAAGTTATGAAAAAACTTATCCTGCGTTTTACGCTCGTTATTTCTGCGTTTATCTCGCTTTGCGCGCTTCCGCTCGCGGCGCAAACTTCCGGCTCGTTTGCGATTACGAACGCGCGCATCGTGACGGTTTCGGGCGCGGCGATTGAGCGCGGCACTATCGTGATTCGCGACGGCTTGATTGAAGCGGTCGGCGAAAATGCGCGCGTTCCGGCTGATGCGCGCATTTTCGACGGCGCGGGCTTGACCGTTTATCCCGGCTTTTTCGACGCCAACACGAATCTCGGCTTGCCGCCCGCGCGTCCGCCGGGACAACAACCCGCGCAGCAGGCGCCGACGCCGTCGAATTCAAATTACCCGAACGGATTACAGCCCGAAACATCGGCGCTCGAAACTTTGAAAGCGGGCGACGCGCAGTTTGAAACGCCGCGCAACAACGGTTTCACGACCGTTTTGACCGTTTCGCGCGACGGCGTTTTCAACGGTCAATCGGCGGTCATCAATCTGGCTGGCGAGTCGGTTTCGACGATGGTCATCAAATCGCCTTTCGCGCAGCACATCACTTTCCGAACGCTGCCGGGCGGCGTCTACCCGACGGCTTTGATGGGGACTTTTTCCGCGATTCGCCAGATGCTGCTCGATGCGCAGCGCCTTCAGGAATGGCAGAAAAACTATGCCGCCAACCCGCGCGGAATGAAGCGCCCCGAAACGGACAAATCGCTCGAAGCGCTGCTTCCGGTTTTAAATCGACAGATGCCGGTCGTCTTTAACGCCAACACCGAGCGCGAAATCATCCGCGCGCTGGATCTGGCGAAAGAATTTAATTTAAGAGCGATTATTTCCGGCGGCGGCGAGGCGTGGAAAGTGGCGGGCAGATTAAAGGAACAAAACATCCCGGTGCTGCTTTCGCTGAATTTTCCGAAACGCACGACCGCCGTGACGCCCGACGCCGACCCGGAAGATTTAGACCTTCTGCGGCTGCGCGCGGAAACGCCGAAAGGCGCGGCGCGACTGGCGCAGGCGGGCGTCAAATTCGCGTTTCAATCCGGCGGAATGACGAACATCGGCGATTTCTGGACGAACGCCGGCAAGGCGATTGAAAACGGTTTAAATAAAGACGCGGCTCTCCGGGCGATGACTCTGGGAACGGCGGAAATCTTCGGCGTCGAAAATCGTCTCGGCTCAATCGAGCCGGGAAAAATCGCTAATCTGATTGTCGCGCGCGGCGATATTTTCGCGAAAGACAAAGCGATTACGCACGTTTTCGTGGACGGAAAGCTTTTCGAGCAGAAACCGGCGGTCATAAAAGGTCTGCCGACCGGCACGAGCTTTAACGGCGGGTTGGTTCCGACTGCGCCGAAGCTCGACATCAGCGGCGCGTGGAACGTCACGGTTCAGGTTTCGGGTCAGAGCGTTCCGGTGACGCTGAGCTTCAAGCAGGAAGGCGAAAAGCTTTCGGGCAACGTGCAGTCGGGATTTTTCGGAACGGCGCAAATCCGCAACGGTTCGGTGACGGGCGACAGCTTCAGCTTCGATGTCACGGTTGCGGTCGGCGGTCAGAATCTCGACGCTGCTTTTACCGGAAAAGTGAGCGGCACGCAAATCAGCGGCACGGCGACTTCGGCGCAGGGCGCGACGCCGTTTAGCGGAGCGAAAGTTCCATAGGAGTTTAGAAAAAGGGAAGAACCGAGAATGAGAAAAATAAAGGCTTTTATTCTTCTGAGTTTATTTTTACTGACGACCTCGAACGTCGCCGTTTTTGCGCAGGCTCGAAAACCGAACGACGTTTTGATTCGCAACGCGACCGTTTTAACCGCCGCGCGAGGAACGCTTCAAAACACTGACATTCTAATTCAGAACGGCAGAATCGCGCGCCTCGGAAAAAATCTGAGCGCGTCGTCAAACGCGCAGATAATCGACGGCAGCGGAAAATTCGTGTCGCCCGGCATTATCGACTGTCACTCGCATTCGATGCTCGACGCGATTAACGAATTTTCGTTCAGCGTGACCTCGATGACGCGGATGCAGGACGTTCTGAATCCGAACGACATCACGATTTATCGCGCGCTGGCGGGCGGCGTGACGACGGCGAATCTGCTGCACGGCTCGGCAAACCCCATCGGCGGGCAGAACACGGTCGTCAAATTCAAATTCGGTCGCCCGGTCGAAGATTTTATTTTTCAGGGCGCGCCCGCCGGCATCAAATTCGCGCTCGGCGAAAACCCGAAACGGACGAATTTCAATCCCGGCGCGGGACAGCAGGCGCGCTACCCGCGCACCAGAATGGGCACGATGGAAGTTATCCGCGACGCGTTTTTGCGCGCGCGCGATTACAAGCAGTCGTGGGACGATTTTCGCGCGAAGAAAATGAAAATCCAGCCGCGCCGCGATTTGGAATTGGAGCCGCTCGTCGAAATTCTGGAAGGCAAACGTCTGGTTCACGCGCACGGCTATCGCTCGGACGAGCATCTGAATTTAATGCTTTTAGCCGATGAATTCGGTTTTAAAATCTCGACCTTGCAGCACGGATTGGAAGCCTACAAAATCGCGCCGGAAATTGCCAAACACGGCGCGGGCGTTTCGATTTTCGTCGATAGCTGGTCGTATAAGCTCGAAGCTTACGACGCGATTCCGTATAACGCCGCGATTTTGTGGAAAGCGGGCGTCGTCGTTTCGATAAATTCCGATTCCGACGAGCGTATGCGCCGGTTGAATCTGGACGCGGCGAAAGTGATGAAATACGGCGGCGTGCCCGAAGAAGAAGCTTTGAAAATGATTACGCTCAACGCGGCAAAGCAGCTCGGCGTCGATAAACGCACCGGCTCGATTGAAATCGGCAAAGACGCGGATTTGGTCGTCTGGAACGCGCATCCGTTCAGCGTTTATTCGCGCCCGGAAATGACGATGATTGACGGCGAATTTTATTTCGAGCGCAGCCGCGATTTGCTCAGAAGACAGGAATTCGACCGCGAACGCGAAGCTTTGGAAAAAATGGATGTCAATAAAGCTCCGGGCAGCGGCGGCGCGACGACGCAGCCGCGCATTCCGTCGGAAAAACGCGTCGAAGACCGCGACGAAGCCGAGATGGAAGGAGACAATAAATAATGAAATTACGAATTACGAATTACGAATTACGAATTAAAAAGTTGTTTCTTCATCTGTGTTTATCCGTGTTCATCGGTGGATTGCTTTCCGCTTTTTCTTTCGCTCAAAGTGACGGTTCGCAGCAGAACGTTCTGGGCAAAGCGGGAATTTTTGCCGTCACTAACGCGCGCATCGTGACGGTTTCGGGCGCGACGATTGAAAACGGGACGGTTTTGATTCAGGACGGGCGCATTGCGGCGGTCGGCGCGAACGTTTCCGTGCCGTCGAATGCGGAAAGAATCGACGGCAGAGGTTTGTCGGTTTATCCGGGAATGATTGACGCGGCGACGAATCTCGGCTTGGCGGAAATTCCGCTCGGCGCAACCGCGACCGTCGATGTCGCCGAAACGGGCGATATGAACGCCAACGCGAAAGCGCTGACCGGCATTAACCCGCACAGCTCGCACGTCAACGTGACGCGCGTCAACGGCATCACGACCGTGCTTTCGATGCCGGTCGGCGGAACGATTGCCGGACAAACCACCGTTATCAATCTCTGGGGCGCGACGCAGGGCGAGATGGCGGTCGTGCCGTCTTTCGGCTTGCTCGTCAACTTTCCGCGCGTCACGACTTTTGCCGGTTTCGGTCAACAGCAGCTCGAATTCAGCCAAGCCGTCATACAGCGCGACAAGCGGCTGGAAGATTTAAAGAAAACTTTTAAAGATGCCGAAAATTACGCGCGCGTGAAAGACGCCTACGCGAAAGACCGGAGCTTGCCGTATCCGGGCGTCAATCTGAAAATGGACGCGATGATTCCGTACGTTCGCGGCGAGCGTCCCGTTATTTTCCGCGCCGAACGCGAGCGAGACATTCGCGCCATCGTCCGGTTCGTCGAGGAAATGAAAATCAAAGGCGTCATCAGCGGCGGGCAGGAAGCGTGGAAAGCGGCGGATTTATTGGCTAAAAACAATATTCCGGTGATTTACACGAATATTTACAATCTGCCCGTCCGCGACGACGACGAATACGATTATTTGTATGAAGCGCCGTCGAAGCTGCAAAAAGCGGGCGTCAGATTTGCTATCTCGACCGGCAACGACGGCGCGGAAGTGCGCGATTTGCCGTATCAGGCGGGGCTGGCGGCGGCGTACGGTTTGTCGAAAGAAGAAGCCCTGAAATCCGTCACGCTTTATCCGGCGCAGATTCTCGGAATCTCCGACCGGCTCGGCTCGATTGAGCAGGGGAAAATGGCGAATGTCGTCGTGACGGACGGCGATTTGCTCGAACCGCGCACGAATATCAGATATTTGTTTATTAACGGTCGGATGCTGCCGCTGACGAGCCGGCACACCGAGCTTTACGAGCAGTTTAAAGATAGAAAGTAGTTTGTGAAAAACGCAAAAGGCAAAGTGCAAAATGTAAGGAGAGACTTCATTTTGCACTTTGCCTTTTGCGTTTTTCATTTTCCTCAATCTTCATCGCCTAAAATTTCCTGCACGCGCCCGACTTGTCCGTCCGTTAGGCGAACCTTTATCCCGTGCGGGTGAAAAGCCGAGTTAGTTAATAAATCCTTCACCGTCCCGATTGTTTGTTTGCCCGTTCGCTGGTCTTGTTTCAGGACAATCGCCACGCGCAATCCGGGGCGCACGTCTTTTCGCTGTTTTCCGTCCATAAAAACATTTTCCTTTATTTCGGGAACAAATTCCAGATTGCGGTGTCTAATCTCACGACGAGCAGATATGTTTTCGCCTTGACCCGCGCGAATGGCACCGGCAAAAAGAGGAGAAAAATAGAATGTTGGATAATTTAGTCGAATCGAAAAGCAACGCCGGAGAAAACGGACGCCGAGCCGGATTTTTGATAACTACGCTTTTTACGGTCGTGTCGCTGTTTCTCGTGTCATTGACCTACAGCCTTTTCGCCAAAGATTTAGGATTGGACGGCGGCGGCTTGGAGCTTTCAACTCTGGTTGCGCCCGTTCCCGAAGCCGAAACGCCGCCGCAGCCCGAAGTTCAGAAACAACCCGAAGAAAGACAAATCGCCTCGGCGCAGTCAAATGTGGTGATGAGAAAAGAGGCTTTTGCCACGATTGAACAGACCACCAAACCGCCTGCCGAGACGAACGGGCAAAAAGGCATTCAAAGCTGGACGAAAGACGCGAAGCTCGGTGCGGCAGATTTAAATCCGTCGGGTCAGACCGGCTTGCCGTCCCGCAACAACAACGCGACGGGCGAAGGCGTAAGCGGGAATAATACTTCGACGGAAAAAGAAATCGAGCCGCCGCCGATTATGCCGAAACCGTTGCCGAAACCGGCGGTCGAGCCGCCGAAAAAAGAAAAACCCGTTGTCGTCACGGGCGGCGTCGTCAACGGCAAAGCCATCAATTTAGTGAAGCCGCAGTTTTCGCCGGCGGCAAAAGCGGTCAAGGCGAGCGGCGCGGTTAACGTGCAGGTCTTAATCGACGAAAAAGGCAACGTGGTTTCCGCCTCGGCGGTTTCAGGTCATCAACTGCTGCGCCAGTCGGCGGAGCAAGCCGCACGCGCCAGCAAATTTACGCCGACGTTTTTAACCGGTCAGCCTGTTAAGGTCACCGGAGTCATCGTGTATAACTTCGCGCTTCAATAATTTGAAGGCAGGATACAATGCCGAACGCGAAACGATGAAGGCGGAATTGCAGCTTCGGCGATCGAATTCATCGCAAAATCGTTTCGCATTCGTCGTTTACCTCAACGCCGGCGTTTCTGTCTTTGTGTTTCTTTTCAATAAAATTCTCTCTAATACAAAACAAAAAGGCTGTTTACGAACAAACAGCCTTTTTCAATTATTTTTCGGCTTGCCGTTTACGTCATAAAGCCGAGATTAGAGACGGGGAAGTTGGTGATATTCGGAAAGACGAGCGGGACGTCGGCGTCCGCCAAGCCGTACCAGCGCGCCAGCGTCGCCGCGTATTGCTCGACCGAAACCGTCGGAATAAAGCGCCCGCGCGTGTCCGCATCGTCGCCCGCGCCCATCACGAGCGTCGGCACGAAAGTGCCGTTCGAAGTCGGTCTGCCGTAGAAATTGCCGCCCGCGACCGCGCCGCCCACAACGAAATAATATCCGCCCCAGCCGTGGTCGGTGCCGACGCTGCTGCCGCCGCCCGCCGGATTGAGCGTGCGGTTAAAGTCCGACATCGTAAAGGTCGTCACCTGCGAGGCGACGCCCTGCACCACCGTTTCGTCGTAAAAAGCTTTTATCGCGCGGCTCACCTGCGTCAGCAAACTGTCGTGATTCCCAAGTTGGTTGCTGTGGTGGTCGAAGCCGCCAATCTGGACGAAGAAAATCTGGCGGCTCATTCCGAGCAGCGTTCGGAGCTTTATCAGCTTGGCGACCTGCCGCAGTTGATTGCCCAAAGACGTGCTCGGAAAAGTAACGGTTAAAGTCGGGTCGGTGCTTAACTGCTGGCTGACATTGACGGCTTGCTGCGTAATCGCGCTCGCCTGTTGAACGAGCGTGTAATTTAAATCGCGCGTCCGCGCGTTGTTCATCGCCGCCAGCCGCGCCAGCTCGTCGGCGGCGGTGCCGAAGCCGTTCAAGGTCAAAAGCTGATTGAGCGGCGTCGGCGCGGCATTGATAATCAGCGGTTTGGTGTTCGCGCCGTTATTAAAAACGGATGCGCCCGCAATCGAGGTAATCATCGGCAGCGCGCCGCCCGGATTCAGAGTGCTCGTGCGGTCGGCGGTTCTGCCGCCCCAGCCGGTCGTCGATTTAAAACTCGAAATTCCGGTCTTGAATTGCTCAGCCTGGTCGGGATGCGAAAAAAGCTGGTAGGGACGCGGCGCGCCCGCCTGATACGTCGCCCGCGTCAACGGCTGGACGAGACAGCCGGCGTTGCAGACGACAGCCATTTTCCCTTGCTGCCAGAGCTGGTGCAGTTCGTTCAAAGCCGGATTCAGACCGTAAACCTGCCCGCCCATATTCGGCGGCGTTATCGGAAGCAGCGAATTGCGCGGAATTGCCAAACCGAACGAGCCGCCGCGCGCCGCCGCGTATTGATTATAACCCTCGTCGTAATTGGGAATGACCGAATTATTGCCGTCGTTGCCGCCGTCGAGAAAAACGCAGACCAAAGCCTTGTAATCATCGCCGCCCGCCGATTGGACGCTGTCCGCCCTTTCCTGCGCCATCACGTTGACCAATCCGAAATGCCGCATCTGCGTGGCGATTGCCGTCATACTCAGCACGCGGCAGGATGTTTTTAAAAATTCTCTTCTGTTCTCTTTCATAATTCTCTAAATTAGTTGACTGAGTCAGCTGACTCAGTCAACTCGCTAAACTTTCGGTCAACTTACCTTTGCACCTGATATTGCGCCAGCGTCGTCACCAGATAAAACGCAGTTCGCGCGCGTTTCAACGTGTTGGCGGACGCGACGGCTTGAACGGCGGTCAAAATGTCGCTGCGGACGGCGGCGCTCATCGAGCCGTGCATTAATTCGCGGTTGAGCGTATCGACCAGCGCCGCGCCGGTCGTGTCCGAAGCCGCGAGCGCTTGCAGGCGGCTCAAATCAATCCGCGTTCCGCAGGGAATACTCGTCGGATTAGCGGCGGTTCCGGTCACGGCTAAAATTCCGGCGGTCGCCGAGGCGGAGCCGGGCGGCGCCATTTGATTGACGAAATTCGGGCGTTTCAAAGCCGTGCCGGTCGAGAAAATTCCGAATTCCGGTCCTGCCAGCGGCGTGCCCGGAATAATATAATCCATCGAATAATAATTAAAAACATTCGGCGAATTAAAAACGTCCTGGTCGAGCGGCTGCGTGATGCCGTTGATAACGCCGTCGCTCTGCCCGTTGCAGCTTGCGGGAACGGCGAGGTTGTTGTTCGCCGCCGGATTAAACGGGCGCAGAACGCCGGTGATAAACAAAACCGGCTCGCGCAGTTTGCCGTAATCGGGGTCGGTTTTGACGTTGCCGCGCGCTTCCGGGTCGAGCAGAATCGCACGGGTAACGGCTTTCAAATCGCCGCGCGTGCCGGTGCCGTTATCGTTGAAAACAGCCGAGATGCGTCCCACGTAAGCGGGCGTCGGATTGCTGGTGACGAGCTGGCGAATCAGTAATTTGCTGATAAACGGCGCGACGTTCGGATGATAGAAAATATTATTCAGCGCCGTGTCCAAATCCTCTTCCGGCGTTTGTCCGGCGGGAATGTTCGGCGTCGCGCCCGCGTAATTCAGCAGAGTTTTCGCGCCGGTGTCGTGATTGGCGGGCGTGACGAACATCGGGTCACGGTAATTGACCAGCCCGGGCTGCCAGTTCGGGCAATTAGCCGGATTTTGACAATACGACCAGCCCGTAAAAACTTTGGTGAAATTGTTGATGGTTTCCTGATTGTAGCTCGGAACGCGGTTGCCCTGATTATCGAGCACGGGCGTTCCGTCCTGATTCAGCAAATCGACGCCGATGCTGAAAAGCTGCAAAATCTCGCGCGCGTAATTCTCGTTCGGGCTGGTGCGCGTGCTGATTGCCATATCCAGATATTGTCCCATCGCCGGATTGAGCGTTATTTCTTCGAGCAGCGTGCGGAAATTGCCGAACGCGTTGCGGTCGAGCGTCTGGACATAAGGCATCATCCGGCTCGGCTGCACGATGGTGCGCCCGGAAGTGACTAAAACCTGGCTCAAAGCCCACGAAACGCGCCGCCGCAATTGCTGATTCTCGTTGTAGAGCGCTTCTTTATAAAACCAGTTTTGCAGCGGATACATCGTGTAATTGTCACGGAAGCAGGTGACGGGAACGTCGGCGGGCTGCGCGTCGCCGTCGCAGGTCGTCGAAGGCGTCGTCGGTTGCAGCGGGTAATTCGGATAGGTAAACGTCGAATAGCTCGCTTCGTCCATCTGTTCTTCGAGCCACGTACTGTAACCGAGACGGCGCAGGCGCAGTTCGAGCGCGGCGTTGACGCCGAAAGTCGCCTGCTCCATAAAGCGCACGCGGTCGCCCGCCCACGGCAGAACGGCGCGATTGGCGGACAATTTGCGGGCGACGGCTACCGGCTGCGTTCCCGGCATCGGCGTCGGAACCGCGCCGTCGTCGTCCGCGATTTTTCCGCCTTCGTAGCCGATGGAAAGCCTGACGCGATTGCTCGACATCCCGCGCCAGGTGACGCGCGCCAGAACGTCGCCGACGCTGCCGATTTCCGCGCCCACCCGAACGCTCAAAGCGTAGACCTGTTTGCGCTCGCCCGTGCGCTCGAAGCGAACGATTTCGAGCGGATAGCGATAATGGCTCGAATCTTCAAACTCGGCGCGAAAAGCATTGACGCCTTCGCCTTCGAGCAAATCCAGATTCGTCACGAAAAAAGTGACGACCGCCTGCCTGCCGGGCTGAATGACTCGCGTCGGCAAGCTCGCGCCGCGTTTCCCGTCGGCGACGGTCATCAAAGCTCTGGTCGAATTCGGCTCGCTAATCAAAACCGGCGCGGCGTCTTCGGGCAGCGTGATTGTTTGGGCAAACGCATTGCCGAACAATAAAAGACAACAAAAAGCGCCGAGCGCCGAAAGCCGCCGACGGCGACCGGCATTAGATATTAATAACATTATTTTTTTCTCCCGAGCCTTTCACCCGAAACAAGAAATCCGATTCAGTGGGGCAGGAAATCATAGAACGCGATAAAAAGATAACATTGATTTATAACTCTTTCATAAAGAAAAGGCAATAAATTTTGCGAAAACCGGCGCGCCGGCGGATTTTCACCTCAATTTCGGTCGGCGCAATACGTCGCAGCATCTGCGCAGAGCTTCGCGGGAATGGAAATGAATGAATTTAATGCACGAAAACCTGCCGGTTCAAACTTATCGCCGGATTTCTTGCTAATTCTCTCAAAAAAGTTGATAATTCTTCGCCAACGCCTGCAATCTTTTGGTCTGTCGGGTCATTAATACGCAGTCTGAATTGATAAAGTTTTGAGTTTACGCTTTAGTATTTCGTAAAGTCGGCATCTGCCCGCGCGCCCGATTTTATCCAGTGAGAAAAGTTTAATGAATCAACAACAATCCGCCGTGTCCTTTTATTATCCGCGATTATTTATCCTGAGTCTTGCCGGTCTGCTGGCGATTATTTCGACGGCGTTCTGGCTTCGCTCCGCGCCGGTCGGGGCGCAGGCGGAAGATGAGTTGAGTCCGGCGATAGTCGTCTTCAGCGAAAGCTTCGACAACGTGACCGCGCCCGCGCTGCCGGCGGGCTGGACGACCGCCAATTCGGGCGAGATTGACTCCTTTAAAACGGTGACGAATTTTCCGGACACGCTGCCGAACGCGGCTTTCGTCCACGACCCGAACACGCAGGGCATCGCCGAGCTGGTCTCGCCCGCGATTGCGCTCGGCAATATTCAACATAAATTAATTTTCCGGCATTTTTATCAAACCGATTTTGAATTTGACGGCGGCGTGCTGGAAATCAGCATTAACGGCGGAAGCTTTACGGACATCGTCACGGCTGGCGGCACATTTGTCAGCGGCGGCTACGATACGCCGCTGGTCGGCAGCTCATTGGCGGGCAGGCGCGCCTGGACCGGACAGCAATCCGGCTACGTCACGACGGAAGTAAATCTTCCGTCCGGCACCGCCAATCAAAGCATACGGCTGCGCTGGCGGATAGCGACCGACCCGATGGAAGCCGGAACCGGCTGGTGGATTGACAGCATTCAAATCACGAACGCCATCTCCGGCGTCAACGCCGCCGCGATTTCGATTCCGAACGCCGGCACGGCATCGCCGTATCCTTCGGAAATAAACGTGACGAATCACGAGGGATTCGTGACGGGCGTGCAGGTTACTTTGACGAACTTCAGTCACAATTCGCCGGACGACGTCGATTTGCTGCTGGTTTCCCCGAGCGGTCGGAAAGTCGTTCTGATGTCGGACGTCGGCGGCGGCAATCCGGCGACCAATCTGAATTTGTTTTTCAGCGACGCCGCGACCGCTTCGCTGCCCGACAATTCGGCTCTTGCCGGCGGCACTTACAAACCGACGAATTTCGAGCCGGACGATACGTTTTCCGCGCCTGCGCCCGGCGGCGCGCCGACCGGCACGAGGCTTTCGGCGCTCAACGGCTCGACGGCGAACGGCGCGTGGCAGCTTTTTCTGGTTGACGACAACGGCAATAATGCGGGCAGCATCTCCGGCGGCTGGAATATTTTCGTGCAAAGCTCGCCCGACGCGATTTCCATTCCCGATGTCGGCACGGCGCAGCCTTACGCGTCGGAAAAACAAATTTCCGGCAATCAGGGAACGATTACCAAAGCGACCGTCACGCTTGCGAATTTCAGCCACACCGCGCCCGACGATGCCGATTTACTGCTGGTCGCGCCGAACGGGCGACGCATCGTTTTAATGTCGGACGTCGGCGGAAATACGGAAGTCGGCGGGCTTAATTTAACGTTTGACGATGCCGCCGCCGGGAATCTGCCGGATAACGAGCCGCTCGCGTCCGGAACTTTCAAGCCGACCGATTTCGAACCGGGCGAGGCGTTTCCCGCGCCCGCGCCGCAGGGCGCGACCAGCGGCACGACGCTCGACGCTTTCTACGGCGGCGCGCCGAATGGAACGTGGAAATTGTTCGTCGTCGATGACAACGGCGAAAATTCCGGCAGCATCGGCGGCACCTGGAGCGTCAATCTGCAAACTTCCACGACCGCCTGCGCCTTTACGCTTTCGCCGATAGCTCAGGCGTTTCCGATAACCGGCGGCAGCGGCAGCTTCAATATCAATATGCCGCTCGGCTGCGCGTGGGCGGCTTCGACAAATTCTTCTTTTATCACGATAAATTCGAGCGCTAGCGGTACGGGCAGAGGCACGCTTAATTTCTCGGTCGCGCCGAATATGAACGGCGGGCGCGCCGGTACCATCGACGTTTCAAACGGCGCTGTCACGCGCTCGTTTCAGGTTCAGCAGCCTTCCGGCTGCCCGTTCGCGCTCAGTCAAACCGCGATTAATTTCGGCGCGTCCGGCGGCAGCGGAAACGTGGCGGTGACGGCGGGAAACATCTGCACTTGGCAGGCGACCACCAACGCGAATTGGATTCAGATAACTTCCGGGCAGCAGACGGGCGACGGCGCAGTTACTTTTAATGTTCAGCCGAATACGGGCGGAAGCCTGCGAAGCGCGACCATCTCGCTCGGCGCGAGAACTTTTATCATCACGCAAGCCGGAGCGACAGCGCGGCAATTCGATTTTGACGGCGACGGGAAAGCCGATATTGCCGTTTTTCGCCCTTCGGACGGCGTTTGGTATCTGAATCGCTCGGCGCAGGGATTTACCGCCGTGCAATTCGGTATTTCCACGGATAAGCTCGCGCCCGCCGATTACGACGGCGACGGCAAAACCGATTTCGGCGTGTTCCGCGACGGAAACTGGTATCTGCTGCGCTCGACGGCGGGCTTTGCGGCGGTGCAGTTCGGCGCTTCCGGCGACACTCCGCAGCCGGCGGATTTTGACGGCGACGGGAAAGCGGAACTAGCTGTTTTTCGCGCGTCAACCAGCAGTTGGTATGTGCTGAATTTAACTAATAATCAATCCAGCGCGTTACAATTCGGCGCTAATGGCGATAAGCCTGTCGTTGCCGATTACGACGGCGACGGCAAAGCCGATTATGCGGTTTATCGTCCGGCGGACGGCGTCTGGTATCTGCTCAGAAGCCAAGCCGGATTTACCGGCGTGCAGTTTGGAATATCTTCGGATAAACCTGTCGTCGGCGATTACGACGGCGACGGCAAAGCCGACCAGGCGGTTTACAGAAACGGAGTCTGGTATTTTTTGAGAAGCACACAAGGTTTTACCGCCGTTCAGTTTGGCATTTCGACGGATTTGCCCGCGCCCGCCGATTATGACGGCGACGGCAAAACCGATATAGCAGTTTATCGCGATAATTCCTGGTATTTACAGCAATCGACGCAGGGCTTCAACGGTTTTCAGTTTGGCGCAATCGGCGATAAACCCGTTTCGAACGCGTTTGTGCCCTAAGTAAATTAAAAGCAGTATATTCACATTCAATGCTCCAATCTGTTTTCCCAATATACGGTAGGCAGCGCATAAGTTAGAGATATGCTTTTAAATAAAAGGCTAAATCCGAATTCGCGAGTTACCTGAGCCAAACGAAAACGGCAGCCAGATCCGGCTGCCGTCAACTATTAATTCGACTTCACAAATATTTAAGCACTGAACTAATCAAGGAAGATATTTGTCGCTGGTTTTCAGTATGCAGATGTTTTGTTTATAAAACCGGAAAATCAAAAATTGTCGGCGTTAGAATTACCAAACGGCTTTCTATCAGCTTTAACGACGAATATTGCAAAGCAGAATTGAAACAAAAGAAATTCGTGTATTTATCGAGTTAGGGCGAAATTGTTGAAAATTTGGTTGAAGATGTGAGTCAAAGGAAAAGAGACATCTTTTGATGTCTCTAAGCTATTGAAAATATTGAGTACACCCGGCATGATTCGAACATGCGACCTCTTGATTCGTAGTCAAGCACTCTATCCAGCTGAGCTACGGGTGCACAAGGCGAATAATTAGACTACAAATCTTGCGCCTCTGTTGTCAAGTTTAATGTGCAAGTGGTTATTTCGCAAAGCGATTCTCGCGCGATTAAACGGCTTCTACCTTGACTTCTACCTTGAAATTCTAATTTTCAAAAATACCATTAAAAATCTATCTCAAAATAAACAATTTCACAAGAGATTTTCAACTTATCATTTTGTTGTTACTTTCGCCTGTTTTGAGATGGCTGAATAGAAAGGGCAAACTGAATTGAATCGGTCTGCCCTTCTAATCTTATCAATACTCTTCGGGTAAAAGTATTGTTGAAGACGACCTATCTGATTCGGTCAAAATCCAAATCTTTTCAGCTAAATTGGTCTTATATGCCGAAAGAATACGAAAACCATTTTTAACCGAAAAATCATTTTCTTTAGCATCTTCTTTACCAACGATTCCCCAATCGCCGCGCTGATGACGCGCTAAAAAGTCAAAAGGTTCTTGTTCTGCTTCCTTTAAAGCCTCTCTCGCTCCAATTGTCATATAAACATTTCCAAGAGGAAACAAGACAGTTATTTCATTCAAGACTTCCAGTTTTCGCCTGAACTTCAGCCAGAAGATTTTTTCCTCTTGATTACAGGTTGAAAGAAACGAATCAACGTGCTTGATAATCGCGTTTCTTTCGCCTGTGTCTGCTTTTTCGTAAAGAGCAAGCATTTGCTCTTGCTGACTGTTCAAATACGCTTGTTTCGCGTCTTTTTGGGTTTGTGTTAAATTCATAATTGACTCCATTCAAATTTAGTTTTGGGTGGTAAGAGAGGCTTTCCTAGATTCGCCGTTTAGGAAAGCCTTTCGCTTTTTACGCTGTTTGGCGTTTTATTGATTGCCTGATGATGTTGACCTGTGCCGCGCCCGCGATGTGATAACAGACAAGCCCGCGCTCACTAGCTTTGCACTCGCATTGACCGAATTTTTCGCCGTTCAGGACGTTAAAGCGGACAGTGTAAGAATTGCCGTTGTTTGCCGACTGGACAGAAAAAACTCTGTCAGCGATAAAGCGGACTCTCGGTTTGAGTTGTCGGCATTTCTCAACAGCTTTTGCCGTATTTTCTTTGGTTAATTTAATCATTTTATTTCCTCTCAGTTTTTATTTTGTCAGTAACAACCAACAATCTAATTCTACCATTGGTATACAAATAAATCAACCAATGGTAGAGAAAATTTAGCAAATAATTTGCTTTTAAATTAAACCATTGGTAGAATCTTTCCGTGAATGGAAAAGAGCTAAAAGAATACCGTGAGAGAATAGGCTTGACGCAAGAGCAGCTTGCTGAAGCCCTACAAGTCGCTTCTAATACTGTTTCGCGTTGGGAGCGCGACGATAGGGCTATTCCACCTTATTTGCCTTTGGCATTGGAAACAGTTGAAAGAAATTTGAAAATTAAAAATAAAGTTAAAACTTAAACGAAACTTGTAATATATTTATATGGTCAAATTATTTTTCTCTTATTCTCATCGAGATGAAGCAATGCGAGATGAATTGGAAATTCATTTATCTAGCTTAAAGCGTCAAGGTATTATTGAAAGCTGGCACGACAGACGAATTGCAGCAGGTAATGAGTTTGGCAATGAAATTAGTAAACACCTTGAAGAAGCTCAAATCATTCTTCTTTTAATTAGTCCGTATTTTATAGCATCGGATTATTGTTATGAAATAGAGATGAAAAGAGCTATGGAAAAACATAGCGAAGGAACAGCTCGCGTTATTCCCGTAATTTTACATCCTAGCGATTGGCACACTTTACCTTTCGGTCAATTGTTAGCCATTCCAACTGATGGGAAGCCTGTTTCTAAATTTCCTAATCAGCACGATGCATTTTTGGAAATTACTCAAGCAATAAGAGAAACTGCAAAAGAATTTGATGTCGAAACAGCCTATCCAAAAGAAATAACTAGCTCAACAAGCGATAAACTTGCCCCTCGAATTGTTCCGCAGGTCAGGTCTAGTAATTTACGGGTTAAGAAAACATTTACTGACCTCGAAAAAGAAAAATTTAAGGATGAAGCCTTTGAATATGTTGCTAATTACTTTGAGAACTCGCTAAATGAGTTGAAAAACAGAAACACTCAAATAGACTTCAATTTTAAGCGTATTGATGCTAACCACTTTTCGGCAACTATTTTCTTCAATGGTTCTCAAGTTAATGCTTGTAGTATTGGATTTAGCGATAATAGATTCTTTCGTGGTATAGCTTATTCAGAAGGACGCTCATTCAGTAATGGAATAAACGATTCTCTTTCAGTTATAGAAGATGGTTACAATTTATTTTTAACCCCGATGAATGCTTATTATCAATCGAACAAAGAAATAACACTAAGTTTGGAAGGCGGAGCAGAATATTTTTGGGAAAAGTTTATCAAGCCTTTGCAACAATAAAATCAAATAATTTTTATGAATCAAAGAGTTCACAATCAAATTGTCAGCTTCATTTGGAGCATTGCCGATGATGTTTTAAGAGATGTGTTTGTCAGAGGCAAATACCGCGATATTATTTTGCCTTTTACGGTTATCAGGCGTTTGGACGCTCTTTTAGTTCTGACTAAAACGGAAGTTTTGGAAGCAAATAAATTTTTGATAAAGGAAGGAATTGATAATAAATCCGCTTTAACTCAAGCCTCAAAATATCCTTTTTGGAATATTTCAAAATTTACCTTTGAAAACCTGCTAAATGATGCTGACAACATAGACAGCAACTTAGAAACTTATCTTGACGGATATAGCCCTAATGTTCAGGAAATAATCAGTAAATTCAAACTACGAAACCAACTCCAAACGATGAAAGAAGCAGGTATAACCTATTTGCTGATTGATAAATTCGCGTCAAAGGAAATCAATCTCAGCCCATTTGAGGCGAAAAACAGCAGAGGCGAAACTTTGCCACCATTGACGAATTTGGGAATGGGTTATGTCTTTGAGGAATTGATTCGTAAATTTAACGAGGATAACAACGAAGAAGCAGGAGAACATTTTACGCCACGCGAGATTATTAAGTTAATGACGCATATTTTGTTTTTGCCTGTAAAAGACAAAATTCAAAGAGGAACATATTTGATTTATGACCCTGCTTGCGGTTCGGGTGGAATGCTTACGGAAGCCGAAGAATTTGCTCACAGCATAACGGAAAATCGTGTTAATTTCGGCTTATACGGGCAGGAAGTTAATCCCGAAACTTATGCTATCTGCACAAGCGATATGCTCATAAAAGATAATCAGCCTGAAAATATCTTTTACGGCTCGACACTTTCCAAAGATGGATTTTCACATTTGAAGTTCGATTTTATGCTTTCCAATCCGCCTTACGGAAAAACTTGGAAACTCGATGAAGATGCGATTGTCAGCGACAGAGGAAAGAAAGGAAAAGAAGTAATCAAAGATTCACGTTTTCAAGTTGGTTTGCCGAGCATTTCAGACGGACAGCTTTTGTTTCTCGCCAATATGGTAAGCAAAATTAAGCATAATACGGAAATTGGAAGCCGTATTGCCACAGTCCATAACGGCTCAGCTTTATTTACAGGTGATGCAGGTAGCGGAGAAAGCGAGATTCGTAAATATCTGATTGAAAATGATTGGCTCGAATGTATTATCGCTTTGCCAAAAAATATCTTTTATAACACAGGCATTCCGACTTATGTTTGGATTCTTTCAAACCGCAAGCCCGAACATCGTAAAGGCAAAGTTCAACTGATAAACGGTTTAGAGTTATATCGAAAAATGCGTAGGAATCTTGGCAACAAAAACTGTGAATTAGCTCCTGAACACATTGACCGAATAACCGATTTATATATGGATTTTACGGAAAATGAGATTTCTAAAATATATCCGAATGAGTTTTTCGGCTATAACAAAATCACAGTTGAAAGACCTTTACGCCTGTCTTCTAAATTCACAACAGAAGCAATCGAGTCTTTACGCTACGACAAGAGCATTCAGGATGAAATGGAATGGGCTTATCAGCATTTTGGAGATGATTTATATGAAAACTTTAAGGATTACAAAGAGAAGTTTCTAAATTATCTTACCAAAAACGACATTAAACTTTCACCCGCAGGTAAAAAGAATCTGTTTAGCAAAGACGTTTGGAATTATCAAAGAAAACTGATGCTAATTGCCGAAAGATTTTTTGAAAAAATTGGTGATGAGCAATTTGACGATTTCAATAAATTTGAGCCGATGGTAAAAAAGACTCTCAAAGAATTGAAAATCAATACTGATGCAAAAGACTTGAAAGCAATTCTTAATGCTGTCAGTTGGAAAAATGAAGATGCTGAAAGAATCATCAAGAAAGTTGAAAAAGACGGCACGATTGAATATGAAGCCGACTCCGATTTAAGAGACTCGGAAAATGTTCCGCTTGACCAGGATATTCACGAGTATTTTGAAAGAGAAGTTTTACAGCATATTCCTGATGCTTGGATTGACGAAAGCAAAACCGTCAAAGGTTATGAAATTCCTTACACACGATGTTTTTATGAATACGTGCCACCGAGAAATCTTGAAGAAATCACTAAAGAAATTTTTGCATTAGAAGAGGAAACAGTTGGAATCTTGCAGGAAATTATAAGTGAATAATCTAGCAAATCACAAAATGTATAGTCAATATAAATCAATAGACTTAAACTTTGCCGAACAAATTCCTATTGATTGGAAAACTTTAAGAGGAAAGTTCGTCTTTAAGGAAATTAACGAAAGGTCAAAAGATGGCAAGGAACAGTTACTTTCCGTTTCAGAACATAAAGGCGTTGTTCCTAGAGATTCTATTAACGTAACAATGTTTCAGGCTGAAAATTATCAAGGTTATAAACTTTGTAAAAAAGGAGACTTAGTTATTAACAGTTTATGGGCTTGGCATCGTGGTTTAGGCGTTTCTGAATACGAAGGAATTGTCAGCACTGCTTACAGT
>DASVRT010000058.1:0-31790 GCA_036388475.1 Pyrinomonadaceae bacterium
CCTCGCCCGGTTCGAAATCGGTCGGCTTGAAAGTTCCGGACGCGAGCGGCTCGTTATCCGGCAGATTCCCGGCGGCGGCATCGTCAAGCGTTAAATTAAGCCCGCCGACTTCCGTATTTCCGCCGACGTCCGACATTAAAATGATACGTCGCCCGTTCGGCGCGACCAACATTAAATCGGCGTCGTCCGGCGAAGTATGACTAAAGTTATTTAAAGTCACGGTTACTTTAGTGACCGAACCCTGTTGACCGGTAATCGCCAGGTTCGACGGATACGGTTCCGCCGCGCCGCTCGCCGGAATCGAAATCGCGGTCGGCGAGGTTTGGACGTTGAGCGTCCAGGCATTTATAGTACCCGTGTTATTGCCGTTATCGTCAACCAGAAACAACTGCCACGCGCCGTTCGGCTCGCTGCCGTTCAAAGCGGAAAGCATTCTGCCGGTTGGCGCGCCTTGCGGCGCGGGCGCGGGAAAAGCATCACTCGCTTCAAAATCGGTCGGTTTGTAGTTTCCCGATGTCAGAATGGTGTTGTCGGGCAGGGAAGCGGCTGCGGCGTCGTCAAAAGTCAGAGATACATTATTAACCTCGTTAGCGCCGCCGGCATCCGACATCAGAACGACTTTTCGACCGTTCGGCGCAACCAGCATCAAATCGACGTCGCCCGGCGAGCTGTGACTGAAATTTTCCACGCCGACGGTGACTTTGGATACCAAACCCGATTGACCGGAAACCTGAATTTCCGAGGGATACGGGTCAGATGTTCCGACGGCGGGAATGCCGATGGCGGACGTCGAGGTGTCGATGACAATGCTCCAGCCGCCGGAAATATTGCCCGCATTCGCGCCCGTATCGTTAACGGCAAACAATTTCCAGGTGCCGTTCGGCTGGTCGTTGAAAAATGCGCTCAGTTTCGTGCCCGTCGGCGGATTTCCCGGCGCGGGCGCGGGAAATGAGTCGCCCGCGTCGAAATTAGTCGGTTTATAATTTCCGGACGTCAGCGCCGTATTATCCGGCAGCGAATCGGGAGCTATGTCTTCGAAAGATAAATTCAAGTTGCTCACCGCATTACTTCCGCCGACATCCGACATCAAAACGATGCTTCGACCGCTCGGCGAGACCAGCAGCAAATCGACGTCGTCCGGCGCGGTGTGCGTAAAATTCGTTACGTTAATGCTGACTTTCGTAACCTTGCCGGGTAAATCCGAAATTTGAATCTCACTCGGATACGGCGAAGCCGTGCCGGCGTTTGAAAAAGCAATCGCGTTCGGGTTTTCGCCCGTCACGGCGTTTGTCACCAGGACGTTGTCAATCCGCCAGCCGGTGCCGCCAATCGTGTCGTCCGAGCCGTGCTTCCATCTGAATTGAACCTGCTGCCGGAAAGCGGCGGGCGGCAGATTGACTTCCGTCGTAATGTAATTGGTGCTGGTTCCCGACCAAGCCATCCGTCCGGGCAGCGGATTTCCGCAGCAAGTGCTCAAGGTGCGGTTGTAGCCGCCGCTGACGAACGAGCCGCCCGCGCTGATGATGTCCTGAAAATTTCCGTTTCCGATTTTGATTTCCAGCACGCCGCCGTCGAAACCGTTTTCGGAATTATAGAAATGTTTGAAAATTAATTTCGGCGAATTGGCTCCGACTCTGATGACCGGCGAAACGATTTCCGAGGTGGAGACGGTCGCCGGGTCGTTTGTGAAAACGCAGTTCGGCGGGCTGCTCGGACTCGTCGTGTTGGTAGCGAACGGTGTCGCGCCCGTTCCCGTCACCGCCGCCGCCCAGTTCTGCGGCAGCTGCGGCGCGGTCACACTGTCAAAAGTTTCTGAAAATCCGACGATTGCCGCGCTCGCTTCTTCGGTTATCTGAATGCTGTCGATTCGCCAGCCGACGCCGCTTTCGACGGCGTCCGTCCCGTAGCGCCAGCGAAATCTGACGGCTTGGTTGGCGGCGTTCGCCGGCAGATTGACGAGCGTCAGGATATAATTTCCCGAATTGCCCGTCCACGACTGTCTTCCGATAAGCGGATTGCCCGTCGCGCTTCCGCTAATCGCCTGCACGTAGCCGCCGTTTAAAAAGCTTCCGCCTGCCGCCAGAATGTCCTGAAACGCGCCGCCCGCGATGCTGATTTCCAAAACGCCGCCGTCGAAACCCACATCAGCCTCGGTATTATAAAGATGCCGGAAAGCCAAACGAGTCGGCAAATTGCCGAGCGTAATGTTCGGCGAAGTAATTTCGGCTGAACCTGCCGATGCCGGATTATTTGTCACAACGGCGTTCGGCGGCGAATCGGGCGTGGCGACGGCGGTCGTAAAAAGCGCGTTGGCTCCGGTGACGGCTGTCGTCCAGCCGACCGGCAGCGCCGGCGCAGTCACGCCGTCGAAATTTTCGGCGAAGCGAATCGCTTCCGGGCTGATTTCATTTTGCGCCCGGCTCGCCGGCTGTTGCCGGAAAGCGAAAAAAATCAACGCGGAAAGAAATAAAAAAGTAGTGACGGAAAATTTAACCGCGCGGCGACGAAAGATGGAAGACGAATTTTTCATACCCTTGACCTTGACCTCGTAGAATTTTTGGGCGCTTTCGGGGGATTGGACTGCGATTTAATCAAGATTAAGAGCCATTAGTAAAATTTGTCAACATTTTTTTCAAAAAACTTGATTTTTTGTTCAAAAAGAGTTATACAAGTCTTTATTCTTGTTGCCCAACTTTTATTCTGTATAGTCCCTATCAAGAGTTTCTGATTCGGCTTGCCTGAGGAGCCTCGGAGGAAAATTCGATGTTACGACTTTCTTTTGTCGGTCGCCGCTGGCGTACGTTGTTTGTGCCGCTCGGCGTTTTTTTGTGCTTAATTTCCGGTTTAAACGTTTCGGCGCAGTCTTTATATGAAGATGCGCCGATTTTAATTAGCCAGCCGGATTCGACGCGGGCTTTGACGGCGCAGCCGACCCGCGGCGGGCTCGTTTCCGCCGGCGTTTTTCAGCCCACGACGAAAACGCGGATTACGGTGTTCGTCACGAATCTGAAAGAACTGATGGACGGCGAGGGCGTGACGGCTTTCCGCGCCGAATTTCAAGACGCGCGGTATTATCGCTATCCGCTCGAAATCGTTTCGTTTGAACAGACGGCTGAGCGCAAATGGGTTTACGCGCTGACCGTGCGGATGAACGGTCAGCTCGGCGACGTCGGCGACGTTCTGATGCGCGTTACCTGGCGCGGAATGTCGAGCAACCGCGTGCGCGTCGCCATCGGGCACGAAGGCGGAAAAATTCAGGACGACCCCGGAGCCTTTCCGACGCCGATGCCGGAAAATCCGCCCGTCGAAGAATCGACCGAATCACTCGTCGGCTTGCCGTGGACGGGCGACCGCGTGCGCTTTATGGAGCAGGCGACTTTCGGACCGAAAGCCTCGCTCGAAACCCGCCTGCGCCGCGTCAGCTATCCGACCTGGATTGCCGAGCAGATGGAAGAAAAACGCAACGCCAACGGCGCTATCCGTTATTCGACGTTTCCGTATCCGAATCTGCCGCTGATGCCGACCCTGCCGGTCGCGACGTGCGGCACGGGAACCGCGTGTAACCGCGACGGCTACACGATGTATCCGTTGCAGAGATGGTTTTACAAAGAAGCTCTTTACGGCGAAGACCAGCAGCTCCGGCGGCGCGTTTCGTGGGCGCTCGGTCAAATCTGGGTGGTATCGGGACGCGAAACCGTCCAGCCGTCGCGATTGCTGCGTTACATCGAAGTTCTCGACCGCAACGCTTTCGGCAACTATCGCAACCTGATGGAGGAGATGACGCTGAATCCGTCGATGGGCAATTATCTGGATATGGCGATTAGCACGCGGCAGAGTCCGAACGAAAATTACGCGCGCGAGATTTTGCAGCTGTTTTCTATCGGCGTGTTTATGCTCAATCAGGACGGCACGGTCAAACTGGATGGAAGCGGCAACCCGCTTCCGAGTTACGACCAGTCTACCGTCAACGGTTTCACCAAAGTTTTCACCGGCTGGACATTCTGTGAAGTGACCGGAGCGCAATGCCCGAACCGAACTTTAAACGCCGTGAACTTCATCGACCCGATGATTGTCGTCAATCCGGCGAATCACGACCCGAGCTCCAAACAGGTTTTGAGTTATCCGGGCTCGTCTTCGATTATTCCCGCCGGACAAGCGCCTGAGCTGGATATGAAACAGGCGCTCGATAACATCTTTTATCATCCGAACGTCGCGCCGTTCGTCAGCAAAATGCTTATCCAGCAGCTTGTCACCAGCAATCCGACGCCCGCCTATGTCGGACGCGTCGCCGGCGTTTTCAATAATAACGGCAGCGGCATTCGCGGCGATTTGAAAGCGGTTATCCGTGCGATTCTGCTCGACCCCGAAGCGCGCGGCAACGTTAAAACCGACCCCGATTACGGACATTTGCGCGAGCCTGTATTGTATGTCACGAATTTCCTGCGCCCGTTTAATCCGGCGGCGCAAGCCAATCCGGTGGCTGCCGAAAATTGCGCCGGGCTGAGCGACGGAATGATAAACAACGTCACTCTGACGCTTGACCAGGACGTTTACAATCCGCCGAGCGTATTCAATTATTATCCGATGGATTACGTTATTCCGAACACGCCGCTGGCGGGACCGGAGTTCGGCATTTTCTCGACCGGAACGGCTTTGAAGCGTCCGAATTTTGTTCATCAGATGATTGGTCCGGGCGCGGGCGGCGCGACCGGCATCGCTGTTGTCGGCAACGCCGCTGCCGGTAATTACACGCCCTGCGGAACGCGGATTGACTTGGTGCGATTGCAGTCGCTGGCGACTTCCGATCCGACCGGCGCGGCTCTGGTTGACACGCTCAACCGGGAAATGATGCACGGCGCGATGTCGTCGCAGATGCGCAGTTATATTATGACTGCCGTGCAAGCCGTGACGGCATCGGACGCCGGGCTGAAACGCGCCCGCACCGCCGTTTATTTAGTGGCGACTTCGCCGCAATTTCAAGTGCAAAGATAGTTATTAGTCCTTAGTCATTTGTTCTTTGTCGGTGGTTCGTTGAAATAAATTTGAGAATGCAGTTTTCATTCAACCGGCAAAAGACAAAAGAATAAATGACCAAGGACAAATTAGGAGAATTATGAAAAGTAGAAGGGAATTCTTAAAAACATCTTGTCGCGCTTTGAGCATGGCGGCAATCGCCACGCAGATGCGGCATTTCGGGATGGTCAGCGCGCTGGCGCAGAAGAGAATGGATGATAATCTCGAACCGACCGAAGGATATAAGGCTCTGGTCTGCGTTTTTCTGTCGGGCGGCAATGACAGCAACAATATGGTCGTCCCGAAACACACCGAAGGCTATAGCCAATACGCGGCGGGGCGGCAGGCGCAGGGTTTGGCGATACCGCAAGCCAGCCTGCTGTCGATGATGCCGCCGGCGATGGGCGGCTTGGAATTCGGTCTGCATCCGTCTTTGACCGGTCTGCACACGCTTTGGGGAGAAGGAAAACTCGCCGTCGTGACTAACGTCGGAACGCTTGTCCAGCCGATAACCCGGGCGCAGTATCAAGCGGGCGCGCCGCGTCCGATGCAGCTTTTTTCGCATTCCGACCAGGTCGAGCAGTTTCGCACGGCGATTTCGAGTTACCGTTCGACGACCGGCTGGGGCGGGCGCGTCGCCGACCGGACGGGCGCTCTAAACCCGGGCGCCGCGATTCCGATGGTGACTTCGATTGCCGGAGCGACGGTTTTCAATATCGGCAATAACACCGCGCCGCTGATTGTCGCCGCCGCGCCGACGCCGCTTAATCAGGTTTTGACCTTGAACGGCTTCGGCACTGCCGCCGACGAAACGGCGCGGAAAACGGCGATGGATAATATTCGCACGGCGGATTTAAATTATTCGATGATTCAGACGACGAGCGTTTTGACGCAGCAAGCCGTCAACGTCAGCCAGCAGCTCAGCCAGAATCCGACGCTGACCGTGACGTTTCCGACGACCACGCTCGGCAACCAGTTGGCGCAGGTGGCGAAATTGATGAAATTCCGCACGCAGCTGAATATGAGTCGTCAGATTTTTTACGTCAATGTCGGCAGCTTTGACACGCATAGCGGGCAATTGACGGGTCAGGGCAATCTTCTGACGCAGGTAAGCCAGGCGCTGAAAGCGTTTTACGACGAAACCGTCGCGCAGGGCATCGCTGGCGACGTCACCACTTTTACGATGTCCGATTTCAATCGCACTTTCAATCCGGCGGGCGCCGGTTCAAACGTCGGCACGGACCACGCTTGGGGCGGACATCATCTGGTGATGGGCGGCTCGGTTCTCGGCGGCGATTTTTACGGCAGACAGACGGCAAACGGCTCGGTTTTCCCGACGCTCGTCAACAGCGGTCCCGACGACGCCGACTCGCGCGGACGTTTTATTCCGTCCGTTCCGGTCGAAGCCTACGCGGCGACGCTGGCGCGCTGGTTCGGCTTGTCCGCGGCAGACGTTCCGCTCGTCTTTCCGAACATCGCCAATTTCCCGTTCTCGACGCTCAACTTTTTACCGTTTTAGCGGGTTCGGGACAATTTGGAAAATTAAGGGCGACTGCAAAGTCGCCCTTTTTTTAGGTTGTTATTGATTTGATTTAAAGCCTGAATCAAACGTGATACGGCTTTTCGTCAGGTCGTGCGGTTTTTCCGCCTGGTCGATATTACGTTCACCCGCGCGGCGTTTTATAATGCCCTCGTGAGAGCATTTCAGTTTTGCGAATTATTCAAAGACAAAGCAGCGACACAGGATTCGGCATTCTTGCGGTCGCGCCCGAATCAATTGCCGCCCAATAGCTTGTTCAAAATCAACTGAATGATTTGCGGTTGATCCATCGCCGCCATATGACCGGCATTTAAGACTTTCACCCAGCACAGCAGTCCGCCGTCCTGAATGTAGCCGAGCACCTGCGATTTTGAAGCCGCGTCGGGAATCTCCCAACGGCTGGTCGGAGCCAGCTTGAACTTCAGCGCGGCGTTGCCTTCAAGTAGATTCAGCCAGGCGTCGGTGCCCAGAAAATTACAATCCTTGGCGTCGTTAAGCCCTGAGATGACCAGAATCGGCAGCTTTTTGCCGAGCAGCTCCTGCACCGTGTCGGCGAAGGAATCATTCACGCAGCCGGCGTAAAGTTCCGAAATAGCCTCTGAAAACAGAGCCATCGGCGGACCTTTCTTGGCGTGAATCGCCTCCCGCACCTCGCTGCGGTTTAGATAGGCTACCATCGCATCCGTCGAAGGGTCGGCGAGTTGAGCGATGTTGGTCATATAAAGCCCGCAGATGCCCTGGATGGCGTCATTAATGTTCGACAGGTTCGAAGCCGTATAGGTTTCGTCAAGCACCGTTTTCTCATACGCCGAAATCATTCCGTGATTTAAGGCGTAAGTCGTCCCGCTAGCCATCTGAACAGGCGGGTTGACCCACGCGTCGAGCAATACCGTGCCCTTTAAATTTAACTTCGAGGCGGGAAATGCATTACCTGCGAGAATTGCTTCCGACAGCAGCGGCAAATAGGTTCCGGCGTAAGATTCGCCAGCCAGAATGAGCGGGTTAGCGGCAATTTCCGGATGTTTAGTCATAAAATTGAGCAAAGCCTGGTAGAGCTGTCGGCTGCCTGCTTTGACGTCCTTCGGCAGAGCCTCCGGGTCTTCGGCAAAGGACAACCCGACGCTCAGCGGGTGCTCGAAAATCATATAATTTGCGTAATTGTTCCAGCCGTCCGGGCGCGGCGTGACCTTTCCTTTATCGTCAACTTCAAAAGGTCCGTTCTCAAGAAAGAAGCCCCAGAAACTGCTGGCGCCCGGTCCGCCGTTAGTCCAGAGAATAGTCGGTCGCTGCTCGTAATCCGGCGCTCCGACGAACCAGTAAAACAGTTCTTCATTGCTGTCGCTGCCCGCGGGAGGCGCGTTAAACGGTCCGTATATCGAGGCGTAGCCGGCAAACTGCGTTCCCGGCGAGCCGCCGAGCCCCGGCAGCGATTTGATTCGGTCGTCTTTAACCGTTTTCGGAGAAGTTTTTGCAGAAGATTTTTCTTTGCTCATATGGAGAACCTCTTTTTTAGAATAAATAAATTGCCGAACACTTATACAACAAATAATCGAGCTATGCAAAGGCTTTTTGGACGAGCTTTAAAGAATAAATCAGCCGCTAAAATTCGGCTTAATAATTAATAGAAATTTATCTGCCGGGAAAGATTCGTTCTGCTTTGGACATTGCGTTGAAAAATTGGCACAATAAGCGGGTTAAATTTCTCTCAAATTCAAAAAATCAGTCACGGAGAAAATATGAATTTAGGTCAGATTTTAGCGCAGGAACTTCAATACGAGGCGCAATCGACGCGAAAGATGCTCGAACGAGTTCCCGATAAATTCGCCTGGCAGCCGCATGAAAAATCCATGCCGCTCGGACGACTGGCGACGCACGTCGCGGAAATTCCGCAGTGGACGCGCTCCATCGTCACGCAGGATGAGTTGGATTTTGCCAAATCCGATTACAAACCTGTGACCTTAAACAACGCGGCGGAACTCGTCGAACTGTTCGATAAAACCATTACCGATTCGGTCGAGCTTTTACAAAACGCGTCGGACGCGGATTTGATGCGCAGCTGGCAAATGCGAAACGGCGAAAAAGTTTTAATGGAAATGCCGAAGGTCGCCGTCCTCCGCGCGATGGTTTTAAAACACCTGATTCATCATCGCGGGCAGCTTTCGGTTTACCTGCGGCTCAACGACGTGCCGCTTCCGTCCGTCTACGGTCCGACGGCGGACGAGCAGATGTTCTAATTTTAGATTTGCGATTGCCGATTTCAGGATTGGAACCGGAATTTGGCTCGAAGACGAATACAATAAATTAAAATTCCTTGTCCAATCCTGAAATCGGCAATCGCAAATCGCAAATCAAATTATGGAATTAGTCGAATTGGAAAAAGACACGCCCGAAAACAAGTCTCTGCGGCTGGTCTCGGATAATCGTGAGCCTCAACAGTTTCCGCTCATCGAAAAACAGTTTGTCAATTTTATCTTTTTTCGCGTCAGCCCCGACTGGCGCAAGCGTGACGCGGAAACGAAAACTCTTTTCAAACAGGAATTTGAAAACGTCTTTAACGATTTCAGCCGCGAATTTTTATTGTTCAGCTATTCGCTGGTCGGCTTTGATTCGAAAGCCGATTTCATGCTTTGGCGCATCGGCGATTCGCTCGATTTGCTTCAGGATATGACGGCGAAGCTTTATCGCACAAACTTGGGCAGCTTTCTGGAAACGACCGACAATTATCTTTCCGTCACCAAAAAAATGATGTTTATTGCGCCTTCGGAAAACGGCGGCTGCGAAGACCGTTATCACATCAAGGCGGGCGAGAAAAAGTATCATTTCGTTTACCCGTGCGCGAAACATCGCGACTGGTATGCCAAACCGGACGAAGAACGCGAGACGATGATTGAAGAAAATTTTATGGTCGGCAAAAAATTTCAGAACATAAAAATTCACCTGACGCACGCCTTCGGCTTTAGCGAGCCGGAATTTATCATCTCGTTTGAGACGGACGAGCCGAAAGATTTTCTGTCTTTAGCCGAAGAGCTGCGGCAAACGCAGGCGAGCCGGTTCACCTTGCGCGGAACGCCGATTTACACTTGCCGGCAGAGAAGCCTGACCGAATGCCTCGATGCGCTCGGATAATCAATTACGAATTAAAAATTAAGAATTACGAATGAAGAAAATATTCTTCCAATTCGTAATTTGAAATTTGAAATTCATAATTCATAATTCATAATTGAATTATGGTTGTAGCCAGAAAATTCTTCATCAGCGGGCTTGTGCAAGGCGTCGGTTACAGATTTTTCGCCCAGCGCGCCGCCGCGCGGCACCAGGTTTCGGGTTACGTTCGCAATCTGGAAGACGGACGCGTCGAAGCTTTCGCCGAAGGAAAAGCCGAGGCGGTCGAAGGCTTTAAACACGAATTGTTAACCGGTCCGACATTTTCCAAAGTCGAGCATATCGAAGAATTGGTTTTAGAACCCGACAAGCTTTATTCATCATTTAGAATTGAAAGGTAAAGGTCAATTAAGAATTAAGAATTAAAAATTAAGAATTGGCGGTATATTTCCGTCATTTTTAATTCTTAATTTTCAAAGTATGGAACATTTAAAACAGCTTATCCGCGAAGTGCCGGATTTTCCGAAAGAAGGTATTAATTTTTACGACATTACGACGCTTTTAAAAGACGCCGACGGCTTAAAACAGACGATTGACGCGCTGGCTGACGGCTTTCAGGGACAGCAAATCGACACGGTTATCGGCGTCGAATCGCGCGGTTTTATCTTTGCCGCGCCGCTCGCCTATCACCTGAACGCCGGTTTCGTGCCCGTGCGCAAGCCGAAAAAGCTGCCCGCCGAAAAAGTTTCGGTTTCGTATGATTTGGAATACGGGCAGGACACGCTCGAAATGCACAAGGACGCGGTCGGCGAAGGTCATCGCGTATTGATTGTCGACGATTTGCTGGCGACCGGCGGAACGGCGAAAGCGGTCGTCGATTTGGTCGAAGGCTTGGGCGGCAAAATCGTCGGTCTTTCGTTCGTCGTCGAATTGAATTTTCTCAACGGGCGCGCCAAGTTTAACGGCTACAACGTCAGTTCATTATTGCAATATGATACATAAGGCGGAAGCCCGCGCGTCGGCAAGGGCGCAATTATTGCCGAAACTTCTGGACAATCTGGAATCTAGAATCTAAAATCTAAAATCGTTTGCTCCCGTAGCTCAGTTGGATAGAGCGTTCGCCTCCTAAGTGAAAGGTCGCAGATTCAAATTCTGCCGGGAGCATTTAAAATCAGTAAGTTACGCCAAACTGACTTCGCTACTGGCTTTTCATCTACCTCGTTATATACACTTTTGTTTAAAATATCGCTGTTTTCGTAGATACTTCCGACAACTCCGGCGCGTCATTTTTATAAATCCGCGAAAGATGTTTTTCCCAATTTTGCGGGTTATTTTTTCGTGTTATATTTGGGGTATGATTGCGGCAGGACGGCTTAAAGACTAAACCGGCGGCAGATAGCGTCGAAATAAGACAAAGGAAAATAAAGCTATGAAAAACAAAACAGATATTACGATTATTCTTGACCGTTCCGGCTCGATGGACAGCGTCAAAACGGACACCATCGGCGGGTTTAACAGCTTTCTGGAAGGGCAGCAGAAGATTGCCGGCGAGGCGGCGCTTTCACTGGTTCAGTTTGACGACCAGTATGAAGCCGTCTACATTGACAAAAATATAAATATTGCCGACAAATTGACTGACGCGACATTCCAGCCGCGCGGGATGACCGCGCTTTATGACGCCATCGGTCGAACAATCAACGCGGTCGGTCAAAGATTAGCCGCTTTAACGGAAAACGAGCGACCGGACAAAGTTTTGTTAGTGATTATGACGGACGGTTTTGAAAACTCCTCGCGGGAATTTAACGCCGCCAAAATCGCCGAAATGATTAATCACCAGCGCAGCTTTTACAAATGGGAATTTATGTTTATCGGCGCGAATCAGGATGCGGTTCTAAGCGCGAAAGAAATCGGTCTGCCGACTCACGCCGCTTTGACTTACGCTCCTAATGCGGCAGGAACGCAGGCGGTTTACAGCGCAATGATGGAAAAAGTGGCGAATTATCGTGTTTCAAACGACGCGACGGCTCTGCAGTTTGACGATAAAGATAGAGAAGAACAGAAAAAAGCCGGCGCATAAATCTAATGACGGCGCAGCCCGAAGCCCTCAAGCCGGTTTTTAGGATAGAGATATATTTTACGTTCAGACGAAAACTTATAATTCGTATCTGAAAACGTTTGACTCCGGTTTAAAAGACAATAGTTTTTCGATTATTCGAGTGATTTTAAATTATTTTTGCAAAACTCTGGAATCAAACTGCGAATAAAACTTTCTATAAACAACGGAAGAAAACAGGTTAGTCCAGCGCACGGCAAGCATTTAAAAAGGCTTTCCCGACTTTTTCCGCGAGTCTTATTCACATTCTCCGAAGCTTTGAATCCGAAGCCGCATTTATCCGATGCGGCTTTTATTTTGTCTGCCGCAACGGAAAGCGAAAAAGTGGAAAAGTGAAAGAGTGAAAAAGTTTGTCGAATAAACTCAACTTGCTTTTTCACCTTTTCACCTTTCCACTTTTTCACTTTTAGCGCTAATCCTTTGCGTCTTATATATCTTTTGTGGCAATTTATTAAGTATGCAGAAAATTCTTTCAGCCGCCGAAATGCGCGAAGTCGACCGTTTGACGACGGAAAAATACGGCATTCCGTCGTTTCTTTTAATGGAAAACGCCGCTCACGCCGCCGCCTGCGTGATTGCGGAAAAACTAGGCGGCTCGCTCTGTGAAAAATCATTTTTAATTTTGTGCGGCAAGGGGCACAACGGCGGCGACGGCGCGGCGCTGGCGAGAATTTTGTGGCAGCGCGGCGCGGACGTCGAAGTTTGTTATTTCGGCAGAGTCGAGGAAGCGAAGCCCGACGCGCGGGCTAATCTCGAAATTCTCCGAAAATTGTCCGAGCAGGAATTCGTCGATTTGACGAAGCCGGACATCTCTTTCGAAGAATTCACGCAATTGGAAGAATGGCGCGAATACGTCTCGGCGAATTTTCATCAAGACGACCCGGACGTTCTGGTCGATGCGCTTTTCGGCACGGGCTTGACGCGCCCGCTCGACGACGAATATCGCGAAGTCGTCAGCTATATAAAAGCCTTTAATATGGAAGGCTTTGAGCAGGATGTGCTGGTCGTCTCGCTCGACGTGCCGTCGGGTCTGGACGCCGACTGCGCGGAAAATATCGGCGTCAACCCGCAGGCGCATTTGACGATAACTTTTACCGCGCCGAAACCGGCAAACGTTCTGCCGCCCGCGTCAAACTGCAACGGCGCACTCGTCACGGTCGATATCGGCTCGCCGTGCGAGCTGGTCGAAAGCCAGCCCTCGCAACTGTTTTTAGCCGACGAAAAAGACGCGCGGCGCTGGCTCGAACAAACAAAATTTTCGTCCGCTTCCTACAAAAACAAACGCGGGCACGCGCTTTTGATTGCCGGCTCGAACAATTACGCGGGCGCCGCTGTTTTGAGCGGCAACGCGGCGATTCGCTCGGGAGTCGGGCTGGTGACAATCGCCACGCCGGAATCTATGCAAAACGCGATTGCCTCGCGCGTTTTGTCCGAAGTGATGACGCGCGGCGTCGCGGAAACGAAATCGGGCGCGGTTGCCGAGAAAGCGTTTGAGGAAATCGACGAATTTATCGAAGGGAAAATCGACGCCGTTGCCATCGGAAGCGGTCTTTCTTCGACTGACGCCGGCACGAAAAAACTCGTGCGCAAAGTCGTCGAAAAACGTAAAACGCCAATCGTAATTGATGCCGACGGCTTGAATCTGCTCGCGCCTTTTAAGCTGAAAGGCTCGGACGAATTGCCGCTGATTTTAACGCCGCACGCGGGCGAGTTTCTGAAGCTGATTGGCGCGAAAGACAAGGAAGCGCTGAAAGACCGCGTTAAAGCCGTCCGCGATTTTGCGCAAAAACACAACGTCATCGTGGTTTTAAAAGGCGAGCGAAATCTGATTGCCGCGCCCGACGGCAGAGTCGTTATCAATCCGACGGGAAACGCCGGACTCGGAAAGGCGGGAAACGGCGACGTTTTGGCGGGAATTATCACCGGCTTCGTCGCGCAAGCCGCGCAGCTGAAAGTCGATATTTTTGAAACCGTCATTGCGGCGGTTTACATCGCCGCGCTGGCGGGCGACCTCGCCGAGCAAAAATTCGGCAAGCGTGCGATGCTGGCTTCGAACGTCAGCGAATGTCTGACCGAGGCGTTTCGGGAACTGGAAGAAGAATAGAAAGAAACGATGAATGCGGAACGCGGAACGATGAATTCGAAACGCGAAATTTGCAATTCATCGTTCCGCGTTCCGCATTCATCGTTTTATTATTATGGATAAAGGTGAGTTTGAATCAAACGCGCCCGAAGAAACTTTCGCGCTCGGCGAAAAAATCGGCGGAAGTTTGCGCGGCGGCGAGATGATTCTGCTTTCGGGCGGGCTCGGCGCGGGAAAAACGCTTTTTACGAAGGGAATTTTGAGCGGGCTGGATTTCGACGTCGATGAAGTGACGAGTCCGAGTTTTACGCTCGTCAATCTTTACAAAGCCGAAAAATTCGACGTTTATCACATTGATTTGTGGCGCATCGACGAAAATTCCGACGCCGCGTTCGCCGTCGGGCTGGACGAGATTCTGGAAGATAAAACGGCGGTCGTCATCGTCGAATGGTCGGAGCGCCTGAAAAAATTTCCCTTTCCCGAAAAAACGTTTCGTGTCAAAATCGAAGGCGACGGTGAGGAAGCGAGAAAAATTATAATTTTTTAGACGGAACAAAAATCTGCCAGCGGTGTCTAACAAAATATGAAAAGGCTGCACGTTTTTTTATTCGCTTCGTTATTCGCCGGTCGAGTTGAAATCCGAAATGAAGCTCGAAAACGTGCCGCCGGAAATGGAGCGCAAAAATCCTTACGAAGGTCAGCGCCAAATCAGAACGCACTATTTTATCGGCGAAATGCTGCCCGAAATGCCGCCCGAAGATGCCGCCGCGTTTATCTGTTTCACCAATATCGACCTTTACCCGGATGAACACTGGAATTACGTTTTCGGTCAGGCATCGCTCGAAAACCGCGTCGGCGTCGGGTCGCTTTACCGCTTCGGCAATCCCGATAAAAGCGCCGCGGATTTCAAAAAATTTCTCGCCCGCGCTTTGAAAATCGCGATGCACGAAACCGGACATATGTTTTCGATGCGGCACTGCGCCAAATACGAATGTTTGATGCCGGGCACCAATCATCTCGGCGAAGCCGACCGTCGCGCGCCGGACGCGTGCCCGGAATGTATGGCAAAAATTGCGTGGGCGATGAATTACGAACCGGCGGAGCGTTACCGGAATTTAGCCGCGTTTTGGGAAAAACAGAATTGGACTGAAGAAAAGGAATTATCTTTAAAAAAAGCCGAAGCCTTTAGCGCGGCGTCAGAACAATAGTTTTTATGAAGCGTTTTTCGAACAAAAAAGTTTTTATCGGCTTTGCCGTTATCTCGATTTTAACAGGAGTTTTTATCTTTGTGCCGACTCAGAAAAAAGAACCGAAATCTTTGTCGGAAGTCAAAAATCCGCAGCTCGTCGTTAAGAAAAAAGAGCGTCTTTTGCAGGTTTTTGAAGAGGGCGAATTAATCAAAACCTACACGGTCGCGCTCGGGCGCGCGGCGCAGGGCGATAAGGAAACGGAAGGCGACGGCAAAACGCCCGAAGGCAAATTTTACGTTTTCACGAAAAACGACAAAAGCAAATTTTATCTTTCGCTCGGGCTCAGCTATCCGAACCGCGAAGCGGCGCAGCGCGGTTTGCAGGAGAATTTAATTACGCGCGAAGAACACGACGAGATTCTGAAAGCCATTGCGGAAAAACGGATGCCGCCGCAGAAAACCGCGCTCGGCGGCGAGATTTATATTCACGGCGGCGGCATCGCCAATGATTGGACGGAAGGCTGTATGGCTTTGCCGAACGAGGAAATAAAAGAGCTTTTTGCGGTGATTCCGGTCGGAACGAATGTATTGATTCAGCCTTGAAGCAGATAGTGGATAATTTGCCGGAGCGAAGCGAAAAGGCGGAAACGCGGCGGTTATGAAGCGTGTTAAAGTTCAGTATGTCTAATTGCCTGCCGGATTTGAAATACGTTTTGTCGATGAGCCAAAACGGCTGGCTGAAATTTTACTTGCGCCGTCGAGTCTTTCTTTCACGGCTCCGGTTTCAGCTAAATAATCCTTACGGCAATAAGCCGCTTTGCGAGATTTCTCATAAATTGAAATCAGCCTCCGGGCAAAATCAATAGCTTTGAAAAATGCGCATAAAATGAAAAAAACATTGCGCGGGGCGGAGCTTTGTTCGCTAAGCGACAGAAATCGCTCCCCGAAAATGTTTAAATTGTTCAATCAATATTTGAAATAAATCAAAGGAACAAAGCTCAAAGTTTTTCAGGAAAATTTCAGAAACTTTAAAGCGAAAGATATTTTTATATGTCGGAAAATCCGAAAGAAAAAGAACCGCAGCCGCCGTTTCCCGAACAGCCGCAGACGCCGCCCGGTCTCGAATCCGAGATGCAGCCCGCGCCGGATTTCGGCGAGCAGAGCTATAAAGGCACGGGCAGATTGCAGGACAAAGCAGCGATTATTACCGGCGGCGACTCCGGCATCGGGCGCGCCGTTGCGCTCGCCTTTGCCCGCGAAGGCGCGGACGTTTTGATTTCTTATTTAAGCGAAGAGGAAGAAGACGCGCAGAAAACTCGGCGCGTCGTGGAAGAAGCCGGACGGCGCTGCGTGACGATGCCGGGCGACATCCGCGAAGAATCGCATTGCCGCGAAATTATAAACCGCGCGATGGACGAGTTCGGTAAAATCGACGTGCTGATTAACAATGCCGCGTTTCAGATGTCGCACGAAGGAATCGGAGAAATTTCGACGGAAGAATTCGACCGCACGTTTCGCACGAACGTTTACGCGATGTTTTATTTGTGCAAATTCGCTCTGCCGCTGATGAAAGAAGGCGGCACGATTATCAACACGACTTCGATTCAGGCTTATCAACCGTCGCCGAATCTGCTGGCTTACGCGGCGACGAAAGGCGCCATCGCCAATTTCACGAAAGGACTCAGTCAGGCAGCGATAGAAAAGGGAATTCGCGTCAATGCCGTCGCGCCCGGTCCTATCTGGACGCCTTTGATTCCGGCGACGATGCCGCCCGAAAAAACCGCGGAGTTCGGTAAAGACACGCCGATGCAGCGACCCGGACAGCCGTCTGAGCTGGCTCCGGTTTACGTCTTTCTCGCTTCGGACGAATCGAGCTACATCAGCGGCGAAATAATCGGCGTGACCGGCGGCAAACCGCTTTCGTAAGATTTTGAAAAACGGCGTCTTAAAAATCACAGCCGATTTTAGGGGCTGTGATTTTTATTTGTAATCCTCGCCTGCGGCGTTTAGCGCGATAATCAGAGTGCGCCTCATTTTTATTTTACGCGTTAATATTTTCACCTTTGGCTTTAACAAACAATTTTTGCTGCTTGACGAAGCAGGAAAGATACTGGAAAATAAAGTAAAGATTATATTTTGATATTTTGAGAGGTTAAATAAAATGCCATATCCAGAAATTATGATTCACGGAATGCGACAGGAACTGGCGCAGCTCGGAATCGAAGAAACCAAAACGCCGGAAGCGGTCAAAGAAGCGGTCGAAAACACGGAAGGAACTTTGATGGTCGTCGTCAATTCGGTCTGCGGCTGCGCGGCGGGCGGCGTGCGTCCGGGCATCGCGATGGCTTTGCAGAACGCGGAATCCAAACCGGACAAAGCAATTACGGTTTTCGCGGGCGCGGACATCGACGCGACCGACGTGGCGCGCGATTATTTTACGGGTTATCAGCCGTCGTCGCCGGCAATCGGCATTTTGAAAGACGGACAGCTCGTCCAGATGTTCGAGCGCCGCGACCTCGAAGGTCGTCATCCGCTCCAGATTGCACAGACTTTAATCGACGCTTTCAACGCGCACTGCGCGACTTCAAACGCCGCTTCAAACTAAACAAATAAAAGTGGTAAGCGGAAAAGGGTAAGCGGTAAGTTGCAGTTTTAAAGAAACGAATTTACCGTTTACCGTTTTCCGCTCACCACTTTTTTGTTGCTTTTCCCGAAAGGAAACCTGTAAAATAACTTTTGACGACGGTTTCGCGCCGTTCGGCAACCTTCCGAAAAACTTTTCAGGTTTCTCTCCGATGTCAATCGAACAAAGACGACATATCAGATTTTCTCTCGACATTCCAGCGATTCGCCAGGACGAAAACGGCGAAAGGCATCCGATTGTGCTTCATCAAATCAGCGTCGGCGGCTGTTTGACCAGCATCGACGAAAACATCTACACGGGCGACGAATTTCGTATTCTGCTGCGCTTGCCGAACGGCAATTTTCTGCCGCTTGTCTGCAAGGCGCTTTATAAATTTGCCGGTTCGGGCATCGGCGCGAAATTTGTGGAAATCACCGAGTTCGAACAGCAACTGCTCGCCGACGTAATCTCGCAAACGCTGGAAGCCGAAGGCTTGCCGTTACAGGTTGACCCGTTCGCGCATCCGCCGCGTCAAATCTACCAGCACGCCACCGAAGAAGAAAAGCTCGCCAATCCGCGCATCGAGAAAGAAGAAATCGTCGAACAGATTCTTTCCGCCGATAATTAAAGACATTGGTGATTTCTGAAAAAAAACGAGACAGGATTCAAAGGCTGAGAGAATTTTTTCTCAGCCTTTAATTTTAAAACGATTTGTCTTATCAGGATTTAGACGCGGGCGGCGGGCGAATTCCGGTGTATTGCGCCGAGGCGATTTTCCACTCGCCTTTTTCTTTCCGGCAGACGATTGTCGCGCGCATACTGATTGGCGGAAGCGTTTTGCCTTCGACGGTTCGCGTGTAATTCAGGCGCGCTATGACGATGGCGAATTTATCGTATTGGCGAATCGAAAAATCCGTCGCTTCGACGCTCGCCGTCATTTTTGACGAATCGGGTTTGGCTTCGGGCTTGTAAAATCCGAGAACCTTTTCGCGCGGGTCAAACTCGCCGACGGGCGAAATCTCGATGTAATCGGAAGCGAAAATTTTATCGAGCGCGGCGGGCTGGTAACTCATCTGCGCGTCGGTCATTTGTTTGACCAGCGCGGTCAGTTTCGCGTCGTCTTTGCTTTGCGCCTGAGCGAAAGCAAGGCTGCACGAAAAAATAAAAAGCGAGAGAAAAATAAAAACTCGGGATTTCATAAAAGCTCCTTTATAAATTGCTAAATAAAAAACAGAGTTTCTACGTTTGAACCGAGCCTTTGTTTCAGAACAAAGTTAATAAACATTAAATAATATAAGACGACGGCTACTCCGTCTCATCCCGGTATGTCTAAATTTTTAATGAAAAGACAATTTGCCAGAAATAAAAGCAATAAACTTATTGCTAAAACAACATTTGCAATCGTGAAATATTCGACGAGCATTACATTCTTTAAAATAACTCGTCGAGCGCCTCGTCCAGATTGCGCACGCCGACGACGCGGGTGCCGAGCAGCTTTTCCAAGCCGGTTTTATTCGTCGCGGGCAAAATTAATTTTTTAAAGCCGAGCGTTTGCGCTTCGCGCGCGCGAACCTGCGCCTGAAGCGCGCCGCGCACTTCGCCGGTCAAACCGACTTCGCCGAAAACGGCAACGTCCGCCGGAATCGGCAAGTTTCGATAGCTCGAAGCAATCGCCGCAATGACGCCCAAATCCGCCGCCGGCTCGTCAACTTCCAAACCGCCCGCGATGTTGATAAAAACGTCGTCGCCCATCAGATGAAAGCCGAGACGTTTTTCCAAAACGGCAATCAAAAGCGCCGTTCGGTTCTGGTCAAAGCCCTGCGCCATTCGTCTGCCCGTCCCGTATTTCGAGCCGGAAACGAGCGCCTGAATTTCGACCAGCATCGGGCGCGTGCCTTCCATACAAACCGTGACGACCGAGCCGCTCGCGCCTTCGGGTCGCTCCTGCAAAAAAACTTCAGACGGATTGCCGACGGCGATTAAGCCTTCGCCCGTCATTTCAAACACGCCGATTTCGTTTGCCGCGCCGAAACGGTTTTTAGTGGCGCGAATAATGCGGTGATTGTGATGACGGTCGCCTTCAAAGTACAAAACCGTATCGACAATGTGTTCGAGCGCTTTCGGTCCCGCAATCGAGCCTTCTTTCGTCACGTGACCGATGAGAAACACGGGCGTCGCGGTCTGCTTGGCGAAAATCATAAACTGCCCGGCGACTTCGCGCACCTGGCTGACGGAGCCGGGCGCGGATTCGATATTCGGCGAAAAAACCGTCTGAATCGAATCGACGATGACGATGTCGGGCTTCATTTTATCGGTTTCCGCGAGAATCGCTTCGAGATTCGTTTCCGGCAGCAGAAAAAGATTTTCGGCGTTTAAGCCCAGACGCTCGCCGCGCATCTTGATTTGACGCTCGGATTCTTCGCCGGAAATGTATAAAACTTTTAAATCGTTGGCGCTGAGCTTATCGGCAACCTGCGCGACCAATGTCGATTTTCCGATTCCGGGCGAGCCGCCGATTAAAACCAGCGAGCCGGGAACGATGCCGCCGCCCAAAACGCGGTCGAATTCGTCGATGCCCGAACTCGTCCGCGCGTCGTCCTGCGATTCAATCTCGCCGTAGGAAATCGGTTTCGTTTCGCGCACGAGGCGCAGATTTGAAATCGTCGAGCCTTTGCCGACAGCCTGCGCCGACGGGCGAAAACGTTCTTCGACAAAAGTATTATATTCGTTACAGTCGGGACATTTGCCGAGCCATTTGCGCGCCTGATGACCGCAGTTTTGACAAACGTAAATTGTTGCCGGATTTTTTGCCATAAATAAGAAACAGTTTCGGAATGATACATTCGTCGCTTGGTATTTTGTATTTTTCCGAGACGCTGATTACTTTAATTTTACTATAAAACGGCGAAAATAAGCGGAAATCGCGCGGCACAAAATTTGTGTGTCGAATTATTTACTCGTTTCCCGGAAGCGAGAATCCAATTTCAAGGAAGGGAAAATAAAATGGCAGACGAGCAAATCGAAACAGGCAACGAAGGGCAGACGACCGGCGGTCCCGGAACGCAGGTGCAGGAAGTCGGCAACACCGGACAATCAGCCGGAAATCAGGGGCAGGACATTCTGGATAATTACAGCGATAATCAAAGCCCGCTCGGCGACGTCGGCGATGCGAGCGCGCAGCAGAGACATTCGGATGCAGACCAGACGGGCAGCAGCGAAAGTCGCAGCGGAGGCGCAAGTTAGCGCAATCCGTAAAGTTAACTGATTATTTCAAAAAAAGCGTAAGAGAGAAGCGTTAATTTTCTTTCTTGCGCTTTTTGCTTTTTGCGCGAATTTAGCGAATATTAAATTGATGCCTGCATCACAACCGATTCACGCTTTCGCCGAGAAAGTCACGCTCATTACGGACGGAACAAATCCAATCGGGCGCGCCGTCGCTTTGCAGCTTGCTTTGCTGGGAAGCTATGTCGTCGTCGGTTTTTCGGGCGCATCGGTAGAAGCGAAACGCGCGCTGGAAGAACTGAAATCGCTCGGAACTCTGGCAAACGCCGTCGAAGCCGACGCTTCAAGGGTCGAAGGCGCGCGAAATTTAGTTGCCGAAGTCGAAAAGCTTTACGGTCGAATCGATTTGCTGGTCAATACTCTGAAATTCGAGCCGCCGACGTCGTTTGAAGAAACCGTCGAAGACGTCTGGCAGCGGGCGATTGACGTGAATTTAAAATCGGTTTTTTTCGTCACGCAGGCAGCTCTGCCGCTGATGTCGCCGCGCCCGAAACCGTCGATTGTCAACGTCGTGACAAATTGCGAACAGGACGAAAAAAATCCCGCCTTTGCCGCCGCGCAAACGGCGATTATCGGTTTGACGAAACAATTTGCCAGACAACTGCCGAAAAATTTCCGCGTCAACTGCGTTTCGGTCAACGAAAAACCGGAGGAAAAAAGCAATGAGTTCGAGCTTTTCAAAACCTCTCAAAACGTCGCCGCCGACGATGTCGCGCGCGTCGTCGTCTACCTTTTATCTTCGGAAGCAAAGGCTCTCAGCGGACAGATTTTGACGGTTGACCGGCGCTAGTCGTTTTTTACTATTAACAATAATTAAATCCGTGTTAAAATTCGGTTGGATATGAAAAATTAAATGTTAAAATTCATTTGGATATGAAATCGGACGTGCTCATCATCAGAATCGCATTTGTAGTATTGCTGGCAATAGTCGGCTATCTACTGAATCCTCTGCAAAAAACCGGGCATTTATACACCGCAAGCTACGAGGTCAGACAAATACTTTCCGCGCTTTTCGGCGTCGTCGTCGCGGCTTTCGTCATCATTTTTGAAATGCGGGCGCGCAAAGCTTCGCTCAAAACCCTGATTGGCGCTGCAATCGGCTCGACTCTCGGCATCATCGGCGCATACTTAATCGGAATGCTCATCAGCTCGCAGGACATCAATACGGTTCCCGGCGAAATGAAAGTTTTTCTGACCATCGCGCTCGCCTTTTTTATGGGCTACATCGGTTTGATGGTCGGCGCGGCAAAAGGCGAATATATCGACTTATCCGTTTTAGGCGGACTTTTCAGCGATAAAAACGTGCGCCGCGATTACAAGATTCTCGACACCAGCGTGATTATCGACGGGCGCATCGCCGACGTCGCCGAAACCGGATTCTTAGGCGGCACGCTCGTCATTCCGCAATTCGTTCTGCGCGAATTGCAGCAGGTCGCCGATTCGCCCGATTCGTCAAAACGCCAGCGCGGACGGCGCGGGCTGGATATGCTGCAAAGATTGCGCAACAACTCGAAGCTCGATATTCAAATCGTCGAAACCGATTTTCCGGCGGTGAAAGAAGTCGATTTAAAACTTATCGAACTCGGCAAACAGCTCGAAGCCGTCATTATCACGAACGATTTTAATCTGAACAAAGTCTCGCAGCTGCGCGGCGTCAGCGTTCTGAACGTCAACGAGCTTGCCAACGCTCTGAAACCGGTCGTTCTGCCGGGCGAAGCGATGCGCGTTTTCGTTTTGAAAGAAGGCAAGGAATACAATCAGGGCGTCGCTTACCTGGACGACGGCACGATGGTCGTCATCGACAACGCGCGCAAGCTCATCGGAAAAAATGCGGATATTGCCGTCACCAGCGTTTTGCAGACGACCGCCGGAAAAATGATTTTCGGTCGCCTGTGGGAAGAAAAAGACGAAGGCGGCGGCGAGGTCAGCAATTCGAACATTCACGATTCGCGCACGCCCGGTTTCCGCAAGCAATTTCGCGATATGCGCCACACCAGCGCGATGCCGATTCGGATGGAAGAAGAAATTGAATAAAGTGCTGAGTGCTAAGTGCTGAGTGCTGACTATCGGCTTTGACTCAGCACTCAGCACTTAGCACTCAGCACTCGAATGAATACAGCAATTATCGTCGCCGCCGGAAGCGGAACGCGCTTTGGCGGGAAAACTCCGAAACAGTTTCTGGAAATTCTCGGAAAGCCGCTCGTTATTCACACCCTTCAGCGATTTGAAGCCTGCCCCGAAATAGACGAAATCATTCTCGTTCTGCCTTCTACCGAAAGCGCGAAATTTCTGCAAATAACCGGAAAATACGGCTTAAAAAAATTATCGAAAGTATTGGCGGGCGGAGAGACGCGCGCCGAATCGGTCTGGAAAGGCTTGAGCGCGATTCGTTTCGCGACGGCTGAAATCGTCGCCGTGCACGACGGCGCGCGTCCGCTGGTTTCGATTGAAGAAATTTCGGAGACCGTAAAAAAAGCGCAGGAAACCGGCGCGGCTTGCCTGGTTTCAAACGTGACCGACACGATTAAAGAAATCGAAAACGGGAAAATCGCGCGGACGATTGACCGCTCGACGCTGCGCCGCGCGTTGACGCCGCAGTGTTTTCGCTACGAAATCCTGAAACGCGCGTTTGAAAACGCCGATTTGAGCGAAGCGGCGACGGACGAATGTTTTCTGGTCGAAAAGCTCGGACAGAAAATCGCCGTCGTCGAAGGCAGCGCGCGAAATATCAAAATCACGCACGCGGAAGATTTGATTCTGGCGGAAAGTTTGCTAAAACAGACAACATTATAAAAATGTTTCGTATCGGATTTGGAAATGACATTCACCGGCTTATAGAAGGAAAACCGCTGCTTCTCGGCGGCGTGCAGGTTGAATCCGACAAAGGCGCGGAAGGGCATTCCGATGCCGACGCGCTTTTGCACGCCGCCGCCGACGCGATTTTAGGCGCGCTTGCGCTCGGCGACATCGGCTCGCATTTTTCCGATAAAGACGAGCGTTGGCGAAACGCCGACAGCGTTGTTTTTCTGCGCCGCGCCGCCGGTTTGATGAAGGAAAAAGGTTTTCGCGTCGTCAACGTCGATTCGACCGTTAGTTTGGAACGCCCGAAACTGCGCCCGTATATTGAGGCGATGCGCGTCAATTTAGCGAAAATTCTGGAAATCAATATCGACTGCGTGAGCGTCAAAGCGAAAACGGGAGAAAAAGTTGACGCGGTCGGAGAAAACCGCGCCATCAAAGCGGAAGTGATAATTTTACTCGCGGAAAATCAAATTTAATACGCGCCTACCGGAACGTAAGTATCGTATGTTCGGGCAACACGCAAAACTTCAGACCAGGTTTCCGAAATTTCCCTGATTTGCTCCCGGTATTCTTTTCGTGAAAACCCGTAATTGCTATCGTTGCGTTTCTGCGCCGCGCCTTTTACTTCGTTAAGAAAGTCGGAATGATTTTCCCAAGCCTTCAGATGCCTGCGCCACGCGGCTTTGAAATCACGCGGCAAATCCGAATCGTCGATGCTCGCCGACGCATCGACGTATTGGTTGATGGCGGTCGCAAAATCAGCAAAGCTGTTTGTCGGACCATAAGGTAACTCGTCGCCCCTGACTTCGCTTAAGCTGTCAATTCTCCGGTCTCTGCGGCGACCGTTTTCAATGTCCTGCGACAGCAGATTCGTGATTCGGCGCGCGGTTTCCGTTTTGGCGCAGCCTCGGCTGACATACGGCGCGATGCTCGGTTTCGATTGGCGCGGCGTGACGGCGACCGAAATTCCGAATGCCGCCAGAAATGCGATGATTGATAATACTGCTTTACTTCTCATAACAATTTTATTATCGCTCATCGAGGGGCAAAAGGTAAAATATTTTCTGAGAAATTTGTCGAATTTATTCGCGCAAATAATTCTGTTAAAGTATTCCCGTAAATGAAACCACAGGAATTAATTCGTAAAAAACGCGACGGCGAAAGATTTCTGCCCGAGGAAATCAACGCTTTTATCACGGGCGTCTGCGACGGCAGCTGGGCGGATTATCAAATTTCCGCGCTCGTGATGGCTTGTTTTATCAACGGCTTGCGCCAGACGGAACAGAACGCGCTGGTCGAAGCGATGCTCAAATCGGGCGCAACGCTCGATTTTTCAGACATCGACGCGCCGCTCGCCGACAAGCATTCGACGGGCGGCGTCGGCGACAAAACTTCCTTGATAATCGCGCCTCTGGTTGCGTCTTGCGGCGTCGCCGTGCCGATGATTTCCGGTCGCGGACTCGGGCACACGGGCGGAACGCTCGACAAGCTCGAATCCATCAATGGCTACAACGTCAATCTTTCGACCGCCGAATTTAAAGAAATCATCAAAAAATGCGGTTACGCGATGGCGGGACAAACCGCCGACATCGTTCCGGCTGACCGAAAGCTTTATGCCCTGCGCGACGCGACGGCGACGGTCGAATCTATTCCTTTAATCGTCGCTTCGATTATGTCGAAAAAACTGGCGGAAGGCTTGGACGCGCTCGTTCTGGACGTCAAAACCGGCAGCGGCGCGTTTATGCAGGAAGAAACCGAAGCCCGCAAACTGGCGAAAGCGCTGGTCAAAACCGGCAACGCTTTCGGCGTCCGCACCGAAGCGCTTTTGACCGATATGAACCAGCCGCTCGGAAAATATGTCGGCAACGCGCTCGAAGTTTTCGAATGCATCAAGCTTTTGCAAAATGAATCGGACGAGCAAAGCCGGCAGACGCTCGAACTGTCAATCGAGCTGGCGACGCGCATTCTGGTTTTGACCAAAACGGAAAAAACTCTGAAAGCGGCGAAGGAAAAAATTCAGAACGCTTTGACGAGCGGCGCGGCATTGGAAAAATTCCGCGAAAACATTAAACTGCAAGGCGGCAATCCGAAAATCTGCGACGAACCCGGAATCCTTTTGGAGCAAAGCATCATCGAAGTTCCGATAAAATGTCCGGCAAGCGGGTTTATAGACGAAATCGACACGACGGAAATCGGCAAAGCGATTTCGGCAATCGGCGGCGGGCGACAGAAGGTCGAAGATAAAATCGACGCGGCGGTCGGCTACGCCTGCCGGAAAAAACTGGGCGAAAAGGTCGCCGAACACGAAGTTTTAGGCACGCTTTTCTGTCGCAGCGAAGTCCAGGCGGCGAAAGTGCTTGCCAAATTGCAAATGGCATACAAAATTGGAGACGAAAAGCCGGTCAGAAAATTTGAACTCGTCAAAGAGGTCATTTAACTAAAGGGAAATTCAAAGAGGACGATGAAAGTGAACAGTGAATAGTTTTTCGTTTTTCGTTATTTACTTTTCACTAACCTCAAGCTGTTTGAATCGACCTTTATTAAAATAAAGTTATGAAAATCAAAGTTTTATCAGTTCTGCTCATTCTTGTTTTGTCCGTGTTCATTTCTTCGTGCGCGAAAACGGAAGCCGAATCGAACGGCAAAATCAAGGTCGGCATCGTTTTCGACATCGGCGGCAAAAACGACCGCTCGTTTAACGCGGCGGCGTGGGAAGGCGTCAAGCGCGCGCAGAAGGATTTGGACATCGTTCTGCGCGACGTCGAGCCGGGCAACCCGACTTCGATTGAACCGGCGATGCGCGCCTTTGCCGAAGAAAATTTCGATTTGATAATCGGCGTCGGCTTCGCGCAGGGTCCGATTATGCAAAAGGTCGCCAACGATTATCCGAATATCAAATTCGCCATCGTCGACGGCGTGATTTTCGAAGCCGACGGCAAAACGCCGAAGCAGAATGTCGCCTCGTTAGTCTTCCGCGAGCACGAAGGCTCTTTTCTGGTCGGGATGATTGCCGCGGCAAAATCGAAAACCGGGAAGCTGGGCTTTGTCGGCGGAATGGACATTCCTCTTATTCATAAATTTGAAACCGGCTACGAAGAAGGCGCGCGCAGCGTTAATCCGAATATTCAAGTGTTTGACAGTTACGTCGGCGTCACCGACAGCGCGTGGAACAATCCGGGCAAAGGCAAGGAACTGGCTCTGAATCAAATCGAAAAAGGCGCGGACATAATTTTCACGGCGGCGGGTAATTCCGGCTTGGGCGCGTTCGACGCGGTCGAGCAATACGGCAAAGACCCAAACGGTCAGGCAAATAAATTCGTCATCGGCGTCGATTCAAACCAGAACGGCGTCAAACCCGGATTCGTCTTGACCTCGATGGTCAAGCGCGTCGATAACGCCGTTTACGACGTGGTCAAAGAAGTTCTCGGCGGGCAATTCAAAGGCGGCTTTCACGCCTTCGGGCTGGATAAAGACGGCGTCGCTTACTCGATGGACGAGCATAACAAAGGCTTGATTCCCGACGAGGTTTTGCAGAAAGTCGAAGAAGCGAAAGGCAAAATCGTGGCGGGCGAAATCAAAGTGACGGACGCGATGGCGGCGAAATAATTAAAATGTTAGAACTTAAAAATATCACGAAAACTTTCGGCGATGTCGTCGCCAACGACGACGTTTCCATCAATATCGAAAAAGGCACGATTCACGCGATTGTCGGCGAAAACGGCGCGGGCAAATCGACGATTATGCGCATCGCTTACGGCTTTTACACGGCGGATTCGGGCGAAATTCTGGTTGACGGGAAAACGGTGCAAATCAGAAATCCGCACGACGCGATTGCTTTGGGAATCGGGATGGTGCACCAGCATTTTATGCTCGTCGATACGATGACGGTCGCCGAAAATATTATTTTGGGCGCGGAGACGGGCGGCGCGGCGAATCTGGATCTGGACAAGGCGAACAAAGATATTCTGGCTTTGTCGAACGAGTTGCGACTCGGCGTCAATCCGAAGGCGAGCATCGAAGATTTGTCGGTCGGCGCGCAGCAGCGGGTCGAGCTTTTGAAGGCGCTTTACCGCAACGCGCAGCTTTTGATTCTGGACGAGCCGACCGCCGTTTTGACGCCGCAGGAAACCGAAGATTTTTTCAAAATCCTGCGCCGGATGCGCGAGCAGGGCAAAACCATCGTCATCATCACGCACAAGCTCGAAGAAGTTCTGGCGATTTCCGAAAATGTGACGGTGATGCGCGACGGAAAGGTCGTCGGCAATGTGAAAACGGCGGAAACCAGCGCGAAAGACCTGGCGCGAATGATTGTCGGGCGCGATGTTTTATTGCGCGTCGAAAAAAACGATGCCGCGCCGCGCGACAATGTTTTAAATGTGCAGAATTTATCGGTCGTCGGCAAACACGGCGAGGCGCTCGATAATGTTTCGTTCAATGTTCGCGGCGGCGAAATCGTCGGCATTGCCGGAATCGAAGGCAACGGGCAGACCGAGCTTATCGAAGCGATTGCCGGTTTGATTCCGATTTCCGCAGGCTCAATCGAGCTTTTCGGTAAAAATATTACGAATCTTTCGACGCGTCGGCGCAAAGAGCTCGGCGTCGCGCATATTCCCGAAGACCGTCACAAACGCGGCTTGCTGCTCGACTCGGATTTGGCGGAAAATTCGATTCTCGGCGTGCATTATCGCCCGCCGGTCACGACGGGCGGCTTTCTGAACGCGCCCGCTATCGAAAAACGCGCTAAGGAAATTATCGGAAATTTCGACGTGCGCCCGCCGAATCCGCAGCTGGCGGCAAAAGCGCTTTCGGGCGGCAACCAGCAGAAACTTATCATCGGCAGGGAATTCGAGCTTAATCCGAAACTGCTGCTGGTTTCGCAGCCGACGCGCGGCGTCGACATCGGCGCCATCGAATTTATTCACCGCAAGCTGATTGCCCTGCGCGACGCGGGCAGCGCCGTTTTGCTGGTTTCGGCGGAGCTTGAAGAAGTCACGGCGCTGGCTGACCGCCTGCTGGTCATTTATAAAGGAAAATTTGTCGGCGAGGTCAACCCGAAAGAAACTTCAAACGAAGAAATCGGTTTGATGATGACCGGAGGACATTGAAATAAACGCAAAACGCAAAATGCAAAGCGCGAAATGGAAGGAAAGATTTAATTTCGGAATCTTAAATTCTAATATTTTGCGCTTTGCATTTTGCGTTTTGCATTAAAGACGTGTATTTTGTTTTGTGCTAAAACAAAAAGAGCAGCCTGAATTGACTACTCTATATCGAAATTGATAGTCCGATTATCAATTTCGATATTATTTCCTGCCGGGAGCCGTCGCGTAGAGATTTTTAACTCTTGAAATTTCACAATTTTAAGCTTACCGGCATTTCCGGCGTATTACTTGATTAATTTAAGTTTCAAATTGCATTTTAAACGTCCGTCCCGACGCTTATCTATTCAACAGGCGCTGCCCGCAAAAAAAATCAAAAAGTTTTGCAAAAAATAAAATCGCGTCCGTCTCTGTGATAGACGCACAAAGTTTCAACCGAAAAATCAACTACGTTGATTTCAACCAAATTATTATTTTCTAAAAACATCTGGAGGTTCGATGAAAAACAAATTAAATCTGTCTTTGCGTGTATTGGCAATTTTTGCCTTCGCTATTACGTTCTCAACAGCAATTAACGCTCAAGCAACGCGTACCTGGGTTTCCGGCGTCGGCGACGACGTTAATCCGTGCAGCCGCACCGCGCCTTGTAAAACCTTTGCCGGCGCTGTTTCCAAAACCGCCGCCAACGGCGAAATCAACGCGCTCGATCCGGGCGGTTTCGGAACGATTAACATTACGAAAAGCTTGGTCATCGACGGCGTGAATCCGGGTATGGCTTCGATTCTTGCCGCCGGCACCACCGGCGTCATCGTCAATGCTCTTTCGACCGACACCGTGATTCTGCGCAACCTGACCATCAACGGCGCGGGAACCGGCGTCAACGGCATCAGAATCCTGAGCGCGAAAGCCGTCTATATCGAAAATTGCGTGATTTTCAATTTTGTCGGTTCGGGCGCGACGACCGGACGCGGAATTACCGACGAACGCTCGACCGGCGGAGCTTTATATATTAACAACACGACGGTTGAAAAGAACGTCCAGTCGAATCTTTTCGTCGGTCCGACGCTCGGCGGTCCGGGAATCGTCGTCCAGGTGAATAACTCGCACTTTTTGGGCAGCACCAGCAATTCCGGCGCGGCGATTCGCGGCGGCAGCAAAGCGTCCATCACGAATTCGGTCTTTTCCGGCAATCTGAATTTCGGAATCGTCGTCGAAGCCGACGTGGCGGGCACCTTCGCCGCTATCGACAGCAGCGTGATTACAAACAACGGAACGGGCGTCTCGACGGTGACCGGCTCGCCGATTGCCCAGATTGCAAATAATTTAATCTCCGGCAACGGAACCGGCGTGCTTGTCTCAGGCGGCACTATGCGCTCGACCAATAACCGGGTTGACGGCAATGGTACCAACGTCAGCGGAATTCTGAGCGGTTATAACGTTCAATAACAACCGAAAACCGTAAGGTTCTTTTCGGCAAACGAGCCGGGCAGGTCTTAAAAAACTTGCCCGGCTCGTTTAGTTTTTGTCACGGCGTCGGAAATAAAAAGAAAGTCCGAGACCGATAAAATTGTTCACCGTCAAAATCGCGTTCGTTATGGTAAAAACCCAGTTGCCGACCATATAGCTGTAAATCGTGAAACCGATGGAAGCGAAAACCTGACCGACGAAAAGCCATTTCGAGACGCCTTCGCCCGTGCCTTCCTTCCATTGTTTATAAACCTGTTTGATGAGTGTTGCGAGCAAGATTATCGAGCTTGCCCAACCGATTATTTCTGTCATAAAAAGTTGTTTTCAAAGAAAAATTAACAGGTAAATAAAAAGGCAAAAGGTAAAAGGCAAAAGTAAGATTTTACTTTCTATTTTTTTATTTTTGCCTTTTGCCTTTTGCCTTTCACTACCCTTGTTGATTTTCGGACTTTATCTACTGTTTAATTTTTATCCGGCAACCGTCTGCGTTTCCGAATTAAATAAATTTTTCATTCGCTCGACCGCTTTTTGCAGATTTTCCAGCGACGTCGCGTAGGAAAGCCGCAAAAAGCCTTCCGCGCCGAAACCTTCGCCGTCGGTGACGACCGTCTGCGCTTCGCGCAAAAGATGTTCGGCGACGGCGCTGGAATTTCCGAATCGCTCGCCTATTAAATCGCGGACATCGACGAAAGCGTAAAACGCGCCTTCGGGCATCGCGCATCGGAAGCCGTTAATTTCCCGCAGCGCCGGAATCAGCCAGTCGCGGCGTCGGCGATATTCGGCGAGCATCGACTCGACCGTCGCCATAGATTTTTCGCGCTGCTGCATCGCGCGGGCGCAGGCGTATTGCACAAAGCTGGTCGGATGCGTCGCCGAGTGGCTTTGCAGCTTGACCATCGCGCGCGTCCATTCCTCATTGGCAATCGTGTAGCCGATGCGCCAGCCGGTCATCGCATAAGTTTTCGAAAACGAGCCGCCGACACAAACAAAACGTCGCAATTCGTCCGGCAAAGCGGCGGACGTGAAAACTTCCGACGGCGAATAAGCGAAAAACAGGTAACATTCGTCGGTCAGAACATAGACGTTTTTTTCGGCGCAGACCTCGATGATTTTTCGCATCTCGGCAGGCGGAATCACGCGCCCGGTCGGATTGTTCGGCGAATTGACGATTAAAAGTTTGGTTTTGTCGGTAATGGCGGCTTTGACCTGTTCGGCGGTCAGAGCAAAATCGGTTTCTTCGGTTTCGATAAAACGGCTGTTCACCCGGCAAAATGTCGCTATTTCGGGAAAGGTCACCCAATAAGGCTTCGGAATTAGACAATCGTCGCCGGGATTTAATAAAGTGCAGGCGGCGTTAAAAAGCGCCTGTTTTCCGCCGCACGCCGCCGCGACTTCCGTCGGCGCGAACCCTGCGCCGAATTGTTCGGCGTAAAATTCGGCGATTGATTCCTGAAAAGTTTTCATTCCCGCGCTCGGC
>DASVRT010000059.1:0-12621 GCA_036388475.1 Pyrinomonadaceae bacterium
TCTGTAAACTGTCAAATCAGCTTTGCCGTCGCCGTCAAAATCTCCGGGTACGGGCAAATCTCCATTGCTGCCAAACTGAAAGGCGGAGAAAGTATTATTAGAACTATTCAAACGATACCAGCCGCCGTCAGAAGGACGAAATACGGAAATATCGGTTTTGCCGTCGCCGTCGAAATCCGCCGGCGCGATTAAATCTCCTGCGGCTCCGAATTGGACGGCAATAAAAGCGTTGTTCGAGCTTTGCGAGATATACCAGCTTCCCGCCGAAGGACGAAAGACCGATAAATCCGCTTTCCCGTCGCCGTCATAATCGAAGTTAGTATGTCCGGTCGTCTCAAAGGAAACAATCAATCGAGCAATATAGGAACGGACAGTCGGCACGCTGCTGTTGGTGTCTAAAGTAGAAGTTTGCGCACTACTATTGCTGCTTTGTCCGCCGCTAATCGAAGTAAAATGTCCTCCGATAAGCACCCGTCCTTGACTATCGATGGTAATGCATAAAACTTCACGATTTATATTTGCTAAAGTTGCATCAAGAGAACCGTCTGCATTGAGCAGCGCCAGATTTTGTCGGGGTTGATTGTTGTAGGTTGAAAATAAACCACCGACTAAAATCTTATTATTTGGCAAAACTGCGATTGCATTTATTCTTCCGTTCGCCCCGATTCCGGTGTTAAACGAATTGTCGTAACTGCCGTCCGAATTTAAGCGCCAAACATTACTTTGAAGATTGTTGCGGGAAACAATAAGTATTTGTCCATTCGGGAGCAGTTTCAGGGTAAATACATCCTTGTCAACCAGTTCGACAAACTGAAAGCTCTGGTCAACCGTCCCGTCCGAATTAAGACGGGCGATAAAACCTCTCAGAAATGAATCATTTCCGCTATGAGTGACGTGTCTGCCGGCAATCAAAATCTTGCCGTCCGTTTGAACGGTCAGGTCGAAGATTGTAACGACGTTTTTTGTGTTGAATATAGTCGGGTTGAAAGCCGTATCTTTTGAACCGCCGGAAGTTAAGCGCAGCGGAATACTCATCGTATCCGTAATAATCGTGCGGGTCGTTCCAACCAAAATTTTTCCGTCGGCGGTTTGAAAGGGTTTATTCTGACCGAGCGCGGAAATTACATACCAATCGCCGATATAAAGCGAAAGATTAAAACCGGCGTCGATGCTGCCGTCCTGATTGAGCCGGACCAAAGACGATTTCTCGGCGCCGTTGACAAAATAGTTAAAGTTTCCGCTGACGATTATTTTTCCGTCGCTTTGAATTGCAAAATGGTAAATATCCCTAATCTGCGAAAAATAATTTCCCGTTCCGCTCGTATTGATTTGAAACGCGGCGTCCAAAGTGCTGTCGGCATTTAAGCGGGCGATTTTTGTCCGGTCAACGTTATTAACTTTATCAAAATCACCGCCGATAAGAATTTTTTCGTTTGCCAAAAGGCTTATGGCTCTGATTTTGCCGGGGTTTATGTTTTGAAAACCGCTCCCGCCGGGATTAAATGAAGGGTCGGGCGTTCCGTCCGGCATTAACCGAATAAATCTGTTGGTGGACGCATTGGTGCTCTCGTCGCCGATGAGAACGCCTCCGTCCGGCTGAAGCGTGTGACCTTGGATATCGGAGTTTAAGTAAATGTAAGGAGTAAATGACGGGTCGAACGTTCCATTCGGAAGCAAACGAATTACTCTGGTTCCGAATGGAGAATTGACGCCGTAGGCGATTGTAATTCGCCCGTCGCTTTGCAAAAGTATCTTTCGCGGCTGCCGTGGAAGAAAGTTTGTAGTAATTTGAAAATCCGGGTCGATGCCGCCGTTTTCGCTGATGCGAAAAATTTTATTGTCCGCCAAAACGAGAATTTTATTATCGGTTTGCGCTCTCATTTCCAGGATTTGAAACGAGCCGACCGGCGTGGCGGCGAAACCGGAATCAATCGTTCCGTCTTCATTTAAACGGAAAAGCCGGTATTGCTGCGCGCCGGAATCGTAACGGGTATAAAGAATCTTGTTATTCTGCGTGGTAAATCTCTCGACTCCATTCGTTTGTGAATCGAAGGATGAATCAATCGTGCCGTTCTCATTCAATCGAGCGACGGGTTTGTTAACCGTGCCGCCATTGACGGGGACCGGAATAAAGCCCGAAACCAGGATTCTGCCGGCGGCGTCTATTCTGACTTCAAAAATATTACCGCCATACGGATAATTGAAGGAAGAATCAATCGTGCCGTCGCCGTTCAGACGGACAATTTTATTGATGTATGTAGTTCCGTTCGTTAAGGTAAAGCTGCCTTGCAGAAGAATCTTGCCGTCAGCTTGCAGCGTAATGGAAGTCGGCACGGAACCTGTTTCCAATAAATCATTATTAAATGTGGTATCGAGGCTGGCGTCGGCGTTCAAACGAATCAAGCCGCCGACGGGCTGCCCGTTATACGTATTAAAATTACCTGACGCCAATGTCTTTCCATCCGGTAATGTAACTAAGTGACTAACAATTTTGGAGCGAAATGTCGTGGTTTGAATTTGAGCATTGAAGGTCGGGTCAACAATATCGACATTTTGAACCGCGGCGGCGGTTAAAGTGGTAACGAGTACCAGAATAAGCGCAAAAAAACATATACTTCTATTTTTCAGCATCTCTATAATTCCTTATTTTTATGACTAGAGGTTTTGGGCTAATAAAAAAACTTTTGCAATTTTTTAGTTAAGTGTGGTCTCTCCGAGTTTAGCCGGAAAGAGAAGTATAAATTTATACAATTTCTTATCTTAATGCAAAGTACGGGCTGATTTTTGAAAACTCCTGGCGAGGCAAATCCATTTTAAAAATAACTGTTGTTTATAAACCTCGAAACCGTTTTCTTTTTTTATTGATTTTGAGAATTATCGAGCAGCCAAATGTCCGATTGATTGGAAAGAGCCGTGTAATAAAGAAGGCGTCCGTCGCGGCTGACGAACGGCGTGCGAATCTGTTCGGGCTGGCGTGAAAATATTTCCTTTATTTTTTTTGTTTCGCTGTCGGCGAGGTAAATTTTATTTTCGCGGACGAAAACGAAGCGGCGACTGTCGGCGAGCCACGACGGAGTCATTTCGCCGTCGGCGGTTTCGTCCGAGAGTCGTTCGAGACGTTTTGTTTCCAGCGAATAAAAGCCGACAACGTACTTTTCGAGCGGAAAAACGCCAACGACTTTTTTGCCGTCGGGCGACCAATCCCAGGTGATAAAGCGATTTTCGATTTCCGGCGGCAAAACTCTCTGCGGCGATTGCTGCTGCCAGTTTTTGGTTAAATCAATCAGCCACGATTGCGAGTCGTTCGTGTAAATAAGATGTTTGCCGTCCGCCGACCAGGTGGGAAAAGACGAGCCGAGTTTGGGCGTGTATTCAAAAGTGACTTGCCGCATATTGCTGCCGTCGGCGTCGCAAACCCAGATTTCCATCCCGACGTTTCGGTCCGAGGCGAAGGCGATTTGCTTGCCGTCCGGCGACCAGCGCGGAAAACGGTCAAACGGCGCGTCGTTAGTGATGTCGCGCCAATCGCTGCCGTCGCGATTGACGACGACGATGTCGTCCTGCGTGCGGCGCGCCTGTCGCATCACAAACTGCTTGCCGTCGGGCGACAGCTCCGCCCGCAAAATTACCCGGTCGCCGCGCGTTATCCAAAACCAATCGCCGACGGTGCGCTCGTTTGGCGAATCGAATTCGACGCCCTGAATGTTCGATTGAGTATCGGTCTGCGCGTAAATCATTCGCTTTCCGTCGCGCGAAAAATTCAGATGGCGGCTGAATTTTGAAGGCGAAACAATCGGCTCCGGCGCTGAAAGAGCTTCGCCGGTCGTTTCGTCAATCGAAACGCGCCAGAAATTCAGGTTTCCGTTTTTATCGGAAACGAAATACAAAAACTTTCCGTCCGGCGACCAGACCGGATTCCAGTTTGACGTGGCGAAATCTTTGGTAATAACAACGGGTTCGCCGCCGCCCGCCGGAATCGTGGCGATGTCGCGGCGGGCTAAAGTTTCCGGATAATACCAATACGCGATGCGCTTTCCGTGCGGCGACCAGGCGGGAAACGTCGCGTCTTCTTTGAGCAGCTCGCGTTTTGCTCCGGTTTCGACGTTAACAATCCATAAGCCGTTATCGTGTCCGATGCGGACGTTCGGCGCGGCAAGCCCGAAAGTTCCGACGACGATTTCCTTGCCGTCCGGCGACCAGGAAGGCTGATGACCGAAATCGGAGACGCGTCGTTGATTTTCGCCTGACGCGCCCATTACATAAATGCCTTTCGGCTCACGCTCGGAACGAAAGGCGATTTGCTCGCCGTTCGGCGAAAAAGCGGGCTGCGTGTCGTCGGCTGGCGAATCTTTCGTCAGGTTCGTCGGATTTTTACCGCCGACGCGCTGAATAAAAACGTCAAGTCTGCCGCCCGCGTCCGAAGCATAAACAAAGGATTTGCCGTCGGGCGAAAGCGCCGGAAAATATTCCGTTCCTTGCTGGTCGGTCAGCTGAATGTTCGTCGCTTTGCTCCAATCAATCGCGCCGGTTTGATTCTGCCGCAATACAAAAAACCAGATGCCCGCGCCGATTAAAGCCAAAAGAAAAGCGCCGAACGCCGGAACCAGATAATTTCTTCGCGTCTTCTCCGCGTCTTCTCCGAGTCGCCTGCGCGCCGCGCCGGCGCTTTCGAGCGAAGGCGACGAATCAATCTCGCGGCGGACGCGCTTCAAATCGGCGCGCAGCTCCGACGCGGTTTGATAAGAAACGTCCGCGTCCTTTTCCAGAGCTTTGCTTAAAATCCTGTCCAGTTCGGCTGGCAGATTCGGCTTCAGTTCCGAAACGAGCGGCGGCTCTTCGGATAAGATTTTCTGAAACGTCGCCTGCCGGGTTTCGCCTTTGAACGGGTTGACGCCCGTCAGCATTTCGTATAAACAGACGCTGATGCTCCACAAATCCGTGCGATGGTCAACCCGGTCGTCGCTCACCTGTTCGGGCGACATATAAGCGGGCGTCCCGATGATGATGCCTTTTTGCGTGTAGTTTGAAAGACTTTGCTGAAATTCGGTATTTTCGACGAGCTTTGCCAGACCGAAATCCAGAACTTTGACGTAACCGTCCGGGCGCAGCATTATATTTTCCGGCTTGATGTCGCGATGAATGATTCCGGCTTTGTGCGCGGCTGAAAGCGCTTCGCAAACCTGCGAGATAACCGAAAGCGTTTGTTTGAGCTGAGCGCCGCGATTTATCAAATCTCGGACGGTTTCGCCTTCGACGTATTCGGTGGCGATATAATTAATTCCTTCTGCGCTTCCGACATCGTGAATCGTCACGATATACGGATGATTCAGAGCGGAAACGGCAAGCGCTTCGCGCTCGAATCTTTTAACTCTTTCCTCGTCCGTCAAAAATTCGGCGGGCAAAATTTTCAGCGCGACCTTGCGGTTTAATTTCGAGTCGAGCGCCAGATAAACTTCGCCCATTCCGCCCGCGCCGATCGGCTTTTCTATTTTATATGTGCCGAATTGCTTGCCGACGAGCCAGAGATGCGCGTCCAGAGTTTCTTCGGCGAGTTCCTGTGCCATCAGGTTCATCGCCGAATTTTCCATAAATCCTTCCGCTTCGGTTTGGGCTTTTAATAAACTCAGAACTTCCGTCTTTAATTCAACGTCGCCGCCGCACCTTTCAGACAAAAACGCTTCGCGCCCGGCGCCCGGAATCTCCAAAGCCTCGGCGAAAATCTCGTCAATTTGTCTGTAACGGTCGGCATTCATAAGTTTTTTTCAACACGAGAAGACAAAGAACACAAAGTTTTATTATAAATCTTCTTCGTGTTCCTTGTGTTCTTGTGTTGAAAATTAAGCATTTGACAGCTCGCGGTAAAGCCACGCTTTCGCCCTCGCCCATTCGCGCATGACCGTGACGCCGGAGATTTTCAGGACTTCCGCCGTTTCCTCGACGCTCAAGCCGCCGAAAAATTTCATCTCGACGATTTTTGCCTTGCGTTCGTCCCACTCCGCAAGTTTGTTTAAGGCTTCGTCGAGCGCGACTAAATTCGCGGACTTCGTCGTTATGGTCAAGGCTTCATCCAGAGAAATCTGCTGCATTTTGCCGTCTTTTGATTTTGGTCGGCGGCGGGCGAAATCAACCAGAATTTTTCGCATTAAATTTGCCGAAACGCCGAAAAAATGCGCCCGATTTTCCCATTCGACGGTTTTCCAGTCAATCAGGCGCAGATAGGCTTCGTTGACCAGCGCGGTGGTTTGTAAAGTGTGCCCGTCGCGCTCGCGGCGCATATAGCTTTTGGCTAAGCGGTGCAGCTCGGCGTAAATCATCGGCGTTAATTCTTCAAGCGCGGCAGCGTCGCCGCCGCTCCATTTTTTGAGGAGTTCGGTTACGTTTTGATTCTCAGAAGCCATTTTCGCTTACGGATTCGACGGTCAAAAATGCGGAAACGCGCGAAACAAATGTTTTATTTATCGCAATTACGCACCAGAGTCGGCGCGGGTTTCGGCAAAAACCAAGAATTCAATTTAACACAGTCGGGGCGAAACGAAAAATATTTTTCGGCGGGGTGATAGGTTTTGGCGAACTCCGACGCCATAGCTATCGAACGGCGGAAAACGCGCCGAAATTATACAAAGGAAATAAGTACAAAGGAGATAGTTATGAAAAATCTAAAAGTTCTAATCGCGTTAATAGTTTTCGGATTGCTGCTCAATCCGACGGTCGCTCCGGCACAAACGGTTTTATTAAACCGGGAAACAAATACAATCAAATTCGACAAAGCAAGCTTTGAAACGGAAATTAAAAGGAATTTTAACGGCAGAGTGATGGGCTATCAGGTCATTTTGCTGAAAAAAGGACAAATCGTTTCCGAGCTGGCGGACGGTTTGGCGCGCAACGTAATTGACGGAAATGTGAAAATGACTCTCAACACGCCCGCCAATATCGGCAGCACGGTGAAATTTTTCGGCGGCACGGCGCTGTTGAATAAATTTCAAAGACCGAACGGCATCGGCATGAATGCGTGGTTAAACGAAGCGGTTTACAAGTATCTGCCCAAAATCTGGCAGGATGAAATGCACGACAGCATCAAGAAAATCAAGTTTCGTGATTTGCTTCAGCACGAAAGCGGCTTTATTCACAACGACAAGGACGCGAAAATTTATTTCGATTACCTGAAAAAAGGCGTGAGCAGCGACCAGTCGCAAGCCTACGCTTACGGCAAAAGAAACTACGCCAACGCCAACATTACGACCGTCGGTTATGTGCTGGTGGCGGTTAATAATCCGTCGTTTTTAAAGGCGCTCAATCAAAAAATCGCCGACGAAAAACTCGCCGCCGACGACCCGGCGATTCAAGCTTTTTTAGGTCAGGCTTTTGAAAATCATATGAAAGTGGCATATTTCCAACAGAATAAACCGGCGATTTTCCCGAGCTGCGACGCGCCGAACGAATACCCGAAGAAAAACATCCTTTACGCAAAAATGTATAGCCTGCCGACGACGGCGACAGAGGGCAGCGAATACACTTCAAAAAAGAACGACGGCGGGTGTCACGCGGCGGGCGGCTGGTATATGAGCGCGCGCGAGCTGGCGGCTTACGTGGCAAATTACGCCGCGACCGACGAGATTGTCAACCAATCGACGCGTAATTTGATGTTCAACGACGACGCTCCGCAAGACCAGCTGGTTTGGTCTATGAATATACCGGACGGCAATTTGTTAAAAAACTTCGGATGGAACATTTCACCGTATATGGGCGGCGACCACGGCGGAGCGCACGCGACTATCGTCAAGCTTCCCAACGACTATTACGCCGTCGGGATTGTCAATTCCGGCATCCTGAACGATAAGGGACAGGTCGGCAGCTCGTATCTTTTAACCTTGAATATCATCGAAGCCTTTAACGCCGGCGTCGCCGCAAATTTTTAAAAGCAAGTAAAATGCCAAAGAAATAGACCGTCGATGACACGGATAAACCAGATTTTCACTGATTTTATCTCCGTCATCGACGGTCTATTTCTTCTCGACTTAAACATACCCAGGTCAAAGAAATATATTAAAGCCTGAATTATTATACGGAATTTAATTGGGGACGATACAAACTCAAAAAGGGTCGGTTTTGAGACACTTTCAATTCCGGCTTCATTTTCTATGCGCAACATAGACGGAATTAACCGATATGGAATTCGTGTAAGGATTTGCAAACTCTACGTTATGAGCCGCCGCAATGCCGAATACGGATTCTAAATGTTTGGTAAATTTCTCATCAGCGGAATCATTTGACCAAAGAGCGAACGCGCCGCCCGCCTTAATTTGTCTCCGAAGTAAATTCAGTCCTACCAAGCCGTAAAAGGAGGCGTTCTTTTCATCGAGAAAATGTTCGGGCGAATGGTCTATATCGAGCAGCACCGCATCAAATTTTCTTTTCTCATCAGAAACGTCAAAACCCGTCCGCGCCAGCTCGAAAAAGTTGCCTTGCCGCATCTCGCATCTCGCATCTTCAGATAAAATCTCGCCCATCGGAACTAGTTTGTTTCGGTGCCAATCAATAACTTCCTGAAACAAATCAATCACAAGCAATGAGCGCACAGCTTTATTTTCCAGCGCCGCGGCTGCCGTATAACCCAGTCCGAGACCGCCGACGACGACATCGAGTTCGCCTTTGAGATCTGCCAATCCGAGACGCGAGAGTTCCCGTTCTCCCTCGGTAAAGAGGCTCGACATCAAAAAATCATCGCCGAGTTTAACTTCGAAAACCTCCTTGTTTTGCCAAAGAGTTTCCACTCTCCGGCGAAGCGTGAGTTCACCTAAAGGCGTTTTGTGATAGGCGAGTTCTTCAATTTTCATTTAATTTTCTAAAAATGTTTTTTGCAGCCGGTTTTACCTAACCCTTTTCACCTTATCATAAGCTATTTTACAAATAATTTAATGCGCAAAAAGGTCGGATATTTATGAAATACCAAATACAGATTTTGCTAATCAACCATTGGTGCCAGTTCGTGATATTGAAAACCTTTGAAAGATGGCGTAGTCTCAAAAACGACCCTTTTCGAGACGCACCACTTATATAGGTAAGCGGGCTTCGTTTGAATGTAAACGAAGCCCGCTTTATTTATTTCACTCGAGCAGGACAATTATTTTAACGTTATCGCCCGAGAAGCCTGTCCCCCAAAACTGCTGCGAACGGTAATATTTTGCGGGTTAACATTTACTGTAAACTGCCCGCTGTATTTGCCGCCGTTGTTTGAGAGTGTTCCGATCAACTGTCCGCTCGAAGTAACGAAAGCCTGCAGAACCGCATTGGAGCGATTACTGCTCGCTTCAACGCGCAGGCTGCGATTTCGCGAATCGTATTCGGCGCGGGAAATCGAAACCGTATCGCTCGCCGCCTGCGTCGGAGTTACGGTTAGGGTTGCAGAAAGCGAAATTCCGTTCTGCGTCGCCGTGATGGTCGAAGTGACCGGCGATGAGATCGAAATTGTATTGACCGGGAAATTGACGCCTGTCGCGCCCGCCGGGACGGTGACGCTGGATGGAACGGAGGCGACCGCACTCGAACTCGACAAAGTAATTGTCGTCGGCGCGGAAGCCGCCGCGCTCAAAGCTATAGTTCCCTGCGACGAACTGCCGCCCACGACGCTTGCCGGATTCAGCAATAAATTAGTAATCGCCGGGGCGTTGTTCGGCGGAGGCATAACGGTTAAAACCTCGCTTTGAGTCGAGCTGCCGTAGGTCGCCGTGATTGTAACCTGTGTCGGTGCGGAAACCGTCGTCGGAGCGACATCCGCAAACGCGCTGGTTTGTCCTTCGAAATTCGTCCGAATCACGCGCGGAACGGGAACAATCGCCGGGTTGCTGCTCGAAAGCATAATTCTCGCGCCTTCGAGCGGCGAACCCGAAGCCAGCGTCACCGTTATGCGCACGCCGATACTGCCGCCGCCGACCACGGTCGAGGGCGAAAGCGTGACCGAAGAAATCGAAATATTCTGCGACGGCGCGGCAACCGTTAAGTCGGTGGTTTTCGTCACGCCGCCGTAGCTCGCGCCGACGTTGACGACCGTCGTGACGCCCGTCGTGTCGGTCTGAACCGGGAAGCTCGCGCTCGTCTGTCCGGCGGGAATCGTGACGCTCGAAGGCGTCGAAACCAGATTCGGATTGTCGTTCGAAAGCGTGACGAACGCGCCGCCGGCGGGCGCGACGTGTCCGGTCGCTAAAGTTACGACGCCGGTTGTATCATCGCCGCCGAACACGCCTCGCGGCTGCATCTGAATCGAGCCGACTGAAAGCGGCGTGTTCGGCGGCGTAATCGTTAAATTCAAGCTGCGCGAGCCAAGCGTCGAATTGCTCGCCGTAATTGTTACGGTGCGCGCTGTCGTAACCTGCGATGTTTGAACCTGAAAGCGAATATTGGTCATTCCGCCGACGATGCCGAGCGGCGTGCTGGTTGTATTCGTTTTAGGAACGGCAATGGAAGAGTCGCTGCTTGTTACCGTAAAAGTCGTCAATCCGGTCGGCGCGACAGCATTCGGCGTGAGCGCGAGATTAATCAATGCGGTTTCACCGCCGACAACGCTCGTCGGCGCGACAGTCATAGAACCTAGTGCGAAACGCGCCGGAGCGACGCCGGTCGTATTTGTCGCCGTAAAAATTCCGGCGAAAGTGCCGCCCATAGTGGTGGCGTATTGACCGGCGAGGTCTAATTTTCCGTCGGCGTTAAAATCAGCCAGCACCGGATTCCAGCCGGACAGATTGACTCTGCCGTTAACGGGCTGGAAATAGCGCGTCATCGCCTGAAAAGTGCCGTTGCCGTTGCCGTATAAAATGCCGTACATTCCCGCCGTCGTGCTGCCCGCGCAACAAGCAGTGAGTCCAACGACTATGTCCAGCCTGCCGTCTCGATTAACATCGCCGACGGTCAGTGTCGCGCCGCGATGTTGAAACGAGTCGGTAATTAACGTCGCCGCGTTGAAAGTGCCGTCGCCTCTGCCTAAAAAGATTCCGACTTTGCTTTCGCCGTCGGCGGCAACCGCCAAATCCTGAATCGAATCGCTATTAAAATCGCCGACTGCGACGTCCGTATTATCAGTCGCTGCAACGGTAACAACATCCGGCATCTGTCGAAACGTGCCGTCGCCGTTATTCAAAAGAATGAAAACTCTGCCGCCGATTCCGCTCGTTATCGCCACATCCGCGATGCCGTCGCCGTTAAACTCGCCGACCGTCGCTTTACTCATTCCCGTACCGACAACTATTCGGCGCGGCGCGGCAAAAGTTCCGTCGCCGTTGCCGTCGAAAACGGCGACCGTCTGCGAATTGACGCAACCGCTCAAGCAAACCAAGCCGTCGGTCGTCATCAAATCCAACTTGCCGTCGCGGTTAAAATCGGCGGCGACCATCGAGTCCGGCGAGGCGTTCGAGCCGGTCGAAAATCTTTCGACCGGCTGAAAAGTGCCGTCGCCGACTCCAAGAAAAACGGCGATTTTATACGCCGCGTCTATCGCTATCGCCAGGTCCGTTTTGCCGTCGCCGTTAAAATCGCCCTTGACGACGTTCATCGCCGACGCCGCGCCGCCTGGCGTGACAACCGGATACGCCGCGCCTTTTTGAAACGAGCCGTCGCCGCCGCCGAGATAAATTTCAAGATTCAGACCGACGGCGGCAATGTCGATTTTGCCGTCACCGTTAAAATCGGCGGTGGTCAGGTATTGCCCGCCAGTCTGCATCATCGTGCCGCGGAAAGTAACGGCTTGCGCCGAAACGACGGAAGCAAAAACGAAAATTGTTAGAGTGCAGAACAACATCATAAGTAGCTTGCCGTAAAAATCGCTTCTTTTTTTAATCATTTCTCCCCAAACTGTGATTTTCTTGAATTTTGATTTGTGATAAAGCTCTGCACGTTTTCAGAAAGAATTGCCGGCGTTGCTTCAACAACTGACAGTGCTGTCCCGGCAAGAAAAAAGACAACTAAGCCTTAACAAATATATGGTGAGAAAGTTACCAGGAAAGGCAAAAGAAAATTAGCACGTCAAAAACGGGCGTTTTTGAGACTATGTTTAAACTCGCCCAGCCGTCAGTAAATAGTCAAATGTTTTTTAAGGGACAAACGTATTAGGAATCGGTCTGTCATTAGCGGTTCCGAATTGTTTTGCCGCAAAACCAGCAGTCGATTGCAGCAAATACCAGTCGCCATCTCGATAAACAGCCAAATCGGTTTTACCGTCGCCGTCATAATCAGCCGGAACGGATTTGTCGGTCGCGATGCCGAATTGCGTTGCCGTAAATCCCAGATGCGAGCGCAGCAGATACCAGGTTCCGTCTGATGGGCGATAAACCGCCAGATCGGTTTTTCCGTCGCTGTCGTAATCCGCCGCCACAGACTTATCAGTATTGAGACCGAATTGCGCTCCAAAGAAACCGTCGCGGCTTCTTTGCCCGTACCAGATGCCGTCGCGATAAACGGTTAAATCAGCTTTCCCGTCGCCGTCAAAATCTCCGATGATTGGTTTATCGGTGGAAATACCGAATTGCTCGGCGCGGAATGAATTGTCCGAGCTGTTTAAGATATACCAATTTCCTTGCCGGTAAACTGCTAAATCGGCTTTAGAATCTCCGTCGTAATCAGACGGCACGGGAA
>DASVRT010000060.1:0-17269 GCA_036388475.1 Pyrinomonadaceae bacterium
TCTGTAAACTGTCAAATCAGCTTTGCCGTCGCCGTCAAAATCTCCGGGTACGGGCAAATCTCCATTGCTGCCAAACTGAAAGGCGGAGAAAGTATTATTAGAACTATTCAAACGATACCAGCCGCCGTCAGAAGGACGAAACACGGAAATATCGGTTTTGCCGTCGCCGTCGAAATCTGCTGGCGCGATTAAATCTCCCGATGCGCCGAATTGGACGGCAATAAAAGCGTTGTTCGAGCTTTGCGAGATATACCAGCTTCCCGCCGAAGGACGAAAGACCGATAAATCCGCTTTCCCGTCGCCGTCGTAATCGAAGCTTTTGCGAGTCACAACAGGCGCGGCTGCCTGATTGATTGTAAATGTCTGTCCTCCGGTTGTAATGGTTCCGGTTCTCGCCGCGCCGGTGTTTGCCGCGACGGAAAACGTAACGGTTCCGTTTCCGTTTCCTGTCGAACCGCCGGTGACGGTTATCCACAGACTATTGCTGGCTGAAGACCAGGGACAACTGCCGTCAGAAGAAGTAACGGCAAAACTTCCGCTTCCGCCGGTCGCGTTAAAATTCTGGCTGGTCGGATTAATGCCGTATGTACATCCGCTTGCCTGATTGATTGTAAAAGTTTGCCCGCCCGCTGTAATCGTTCCGGTTCTGGCAATTCCGGCGTTTGCCTGCACCGTGAAGGAAACCGAGCCGTTGCCCGTTCCGCTGCCCGAAGTGATTGAAATCCACGAAGCGGTCGTCGCTGCCGTCCACGCGCAGGCGGAGTTTGATGCGGTGACGTTGAAGCTTCCGTTGCCGCCCGCCGCCGTCAGGGTCGTTCCGGTCGGGGCGATGGAAAATGTGCAGCCGTTTGCCTGCGCGACCGTGTAAGTTTGTCCGGCAATCGTCAGCGTGCCGGTGCGCTCCGGTCCCGTATTCGCCTGCACAGTATAAGTTACAGAGCCGTTTCCGCTGCCGCTTGCGCCGCCGGTAATCGAAATCCAGCTGACGTTGCTCGCCGCCGTCCACGCGCAGCCGCTTGCAGTCGTCACGTTGACGGTTCCGTTTCCGCCGGTCGCCGGGAAATTGGCGCTCGTCGCCGATAATGAGTATGAACAGCCCGAAGCCTGATTGACGGTAAACGTTAATCCGGCAGCGGTGATTGTTCCGGTTCGCGCCGGTCCGGCATTGGCGGCAACTGTAAATGAAACCGTTCCGTTGCCGTTGCCCGGACTTCCTCCGGTGACTGTAATCCAGCTATCGTTTGCCTGCGCGGTCCAGGTGCAGCCGGCATTTGTCGAAACGTTGAAATTTCCGCTGCCGCCGTTTGCCGGAAAATTCTGACTGCTTGCCGAGAGCATATAAGAACAGCCCGAAGCCTGATTAATGGTAAAAATTTGTCCGGCGACCGCGATTGTGCCTGTCCGTGCCGGACCTGTATTCGGCTCGACGGAGAAGGTGACAGTGCCGCTTCCCGACCCAATGCCGATGCCCGTTATCGTTATCCACGAATGACTTGGCGTCGCCACCCAATTACAGCCCGGGCTTGTAGTGACCACGAAAGCGCCGCCGCCGCCAGCCGCCGGAATTGCGGCGCTGGTCGGGTTAAGGGAATAAGAACAGGTCGGCGTTTCCAGAACGTAGGCGGCGGCGGCGAAATTCAGATTGCTGCTGCCGACGGCAATAAGCCTGCTGTTTGACTGCATCAACAATGCCGAGGCGAAATCGTTCGAGGAATTTCCGAAATCAGTCGTGACTTTGCCGCCTGTGCCGAATGTCGAATCGAGCGCGCCGTCCGCGTTGTAGCGAACCAGCGCGAAATCGGCGTTACCGGCGGCGTTAAAGCTGTGTCCGCCAGCGATTATTTTGCCGCCGGACTGAATTACGAGCGCCTCGGCAAACTCATTGCCGCCGCCGATCGACGTCGATACTTTGCCGTCGTCGTCGAAACTCGAATCGAGCGTGCCGTCCGCATTGTAGCGAACTAAAGCGAAATCGGAATTAGTGGCGGCGTCCGTCTCGCCGGCGGCAACGATTTTGCCGTCCGCCTGAATCGCCAGCGCGTAAGCCGCATCGAAATTATTGATTGACGTGGAAGCTTTGCCGTCGGCATCGAAGCCCGCGTCGAGCGAACCGTTCGGGTTATAACGCGCCAGTCCGAAATCCGTATCGGTGACGCCCGCGGCGACGAGTTTTCCGTCCGTTTGCAGAGCGAGCGCAAACGCCAAATCATCACCGTTCGTAAAGTCGGTGGTCAGGATGCCGTCGCCGTCAAAGCTCGTGTCGGGCGTGCCGTCCGCATTGTAGCGGGCTAAAGCAAAGTCGTAAAAAGAACCGTTAAAGCTGTAACCGGCGGCGACAATTTTGCCGTCCGGCTGAATTAAAAGCGCTTCGCTGTAATCAAAAGAATTATTAAAATTCGTCTTGACGATGCCGCCCGTTCCGAAAGTCGAATCCAGCATTCCGTCCGGGTTGTAGCGGGCAAGCGTAAAATCGTCGTTCGCGCCGTTGGAGCTGTAACCGGCGGCGATAATTTTGCCGTCCGCCGGTTGAATCGCCACGGCGAGAATCTCGTTATTGTCGTTCCCGATGTCGGTTGTTACCTTGCCGCCCGTGCCGAATGAGGCGTCAAGCGAGCCGTTTACATCGTAACGGACGAGAGCGAAATCTCTGTTCGACGCGTTGGAGCTGTAACCTGCCGCGACGAATTTCCCGTCCGCCTGAAGCGCGACGGCAAATGCCTCGCTCGTCGAGCTGCCAACCGGCGTCGTCACTTTCCCGCCGCCGGCGAAGGTTGAGTCCAAATCGCCTGACGCTAACGGTTGAAAAAGATTATTCGCCCGCGCCGCTTCGAAAATGGATGCGGATTCTCTCGAAATCTGTTTCGGCAAACGACGCGACGGCTCAAGCTGCGGTCGCCGCTTTTCCGCTTTTGATGCGGCAATAATCGAATTTTCCCGACGGTTTTGAGATTCGTCGTTTGATTGGGCAAAGGATTGTATCGAACCGAAAATAATGGCGGTTAATGAAATGACGAATAAAGCGCAAAAAAATAATTTAACGTGCAGATTTCTTCTGCCGGTTTGAAATAACATTCGGATAAACCTCTCTTTTTAACAAAAGCGAAATAATTAATTGGGCGGCAATAGTTTTGAGCGTGGACGGCAAGCGCCTGAAAAGCGCCTTGCGCCTCAGCAAAACAGAGTAAATAAGTTGAGGGTCAAGTAATTGAATCTCTATTAATGCTCCTGTTATTATGCGCAGTTTTTTTCGAGTGTCAAGAATATTAGCTAAAACAATATAATACGTATGCGGGGAACAAAATTTATGTTTTGAAGATTGCCGCTACTCGTCTGTTTTATCCAGGATTTTACTGCCGAACCACAAACAAAGACCGCCGATTAAACAGGAAGCCGGACAAACCAGCATTGTGTAGCGCATCATCTCGGCGTTCGCGGTGACACCGCTTTTCGGGTCGGTCACGATTCCGGCGAGGTCGTTTAGTTTTCCAATCAAATTCGAGCCAATCAGATAAGCCGCGATATTAACGGCGAAAAAATAAATTGCGACCGCCAAGCCGCGCAGATTCGCTCCGGCAATTTCCGTGGCGTCCGCCGCCGCCGCGCCGAGCCACGCCAGAGCGATGCCCAGCAGTACAAATTGGGCGGCGAAAGCGATTTGATAATTCGGCGCGAAAAGCAGAACGAGCCAGAAAGGAATCGAAAGCACGCACAAAATCGCGCCGTAAAGCATTCGCCCGCCGCGCGATTTGCGCCGAAACCAGTCAGCCAGAACGCCGCCGTAGAGCGTCGCCGGAACTCCGGCAATAATCACGAATATTCCCGTGTAAAAACCGATGGTCGCAATGTTAAGCCCGAAAACGCGCGTGTAAAAAACCGCTCCCCAAATCGAAAGATTGTTCGTCGCCAGACCGAGCAGCGCGTAGCCGAGACAAAGCAAAATAAACGGCTTGCCGGTCAGAAGCCGTTTCCAGTCGGCGCGCGAATATTCCGTTTCCGATGTTTTCGCGTCTTTGCTGCGCGCCGGTTCGCGCAAAAGAAAAACCAGCGCGGCGATAATGATTCCGGGAAATCCGAGCAAATAAAAAGCCCAGCGCCAGCCGTAATTCAAGCCAATCCAACCGCCTAAAAATGCCGCCAGTCCCGCGCCGACGGCGATTCCCATCGAATAAATGCTCGTCACGGTCGCGCGCTTGGTCGGCGGAAAATAATCGCTCAAAAGCGAAATCGCCGCCGGACCCAGAGTCGCTTCGCCGACGCCGACCATCAAGCGGCAGAAAAAAAGCGTCCAGAAATCGGTCGCGAACCCGGTCAAGCCGGAAAACAAGCTCCAGACGACCAACCCGCCCGCAATCAACAGCTTGCGCGAGCCTTTATCCGCCAGCCAGCCGAACGGAATGCCGAGCAAAGTGTAAAAAATAACAAAAGATGTCGTGCCCAAAAGCGCCAGCTGCGTGTCGCTCAAAGCCATTTCCTGTTTTATCGGCTGAAAAAGAATGTAGATTATCTGCCGGTCGAGAAAATTCAGCGTGTAAACGAGCGTCAGTAAAACCAGCGCATACCAGGCATACGACGACGCCTTCGGCGGCGCTTCAATTTGAAAATTTTCCTGCATAATTTAGTCGGGCAAAACCATTATCGCGGCTTCGCCTTTGACGACCGCTTCGCCGTTTTGATTCGTGCAAATCGTTTCGACCGTGACAATATTTTTATCTTCACGAATGTTTATGACCGTCGCCGTCACGGTCACGGTGTCGTCGATAAAAACCGGCGCGGTAAATTTCAAAGTCTGCGAAAGATAGACGATTTTTCTATCCTTCAATTCGTATCCGAGAACGGCGGAAATCAAAGCGCCCGAAATCATCCCGTGCGCGATTCGTTTCCCGAAACGCGTTTTGGCGGCGAATTCTTCGTCCAGGTGAATCGGGTTATAATCGCCCGAAAGCTCGGCAAAAGCCCGCACGACCGCGTCGGTAATTTGTTTGCTGGTGGAGAATTTGTCCCCGATTTTTAATTGCATAATGTTAGTGGACAGTGAACAGAGGTCGATGGTCAGTTGCCGATTAAATGAAACTCAGGTTCCTGAATTTATTTCAACGAGCAACTGACCACCGACCTCTGACCACTTATTTCCCTTCTAAAAACTTCAAAACCGCCGCGTTGAAATCAGCCGCTTTTTCGACCTGCGGAACGTGACCGCACTGGTCGAAGACGACGAGCCGCGAGCCGTCGATTTCACGGTTAAAACGTTCGCCGTCGGCGAGTTTTAGTAAACCGTCCTGTTTGCCCCAGATTATTAAAGTCGGCTTTTTGATTTGCGCCAATTGTCCGTCGAGAAAATCCTCGTTGCGCTTGATTGATTCAATCAGGCTGTTTATCGTGTAGCCGTCGTTTGCCGCGACGCGGACGTTCATTGATTGCTCGATAAACATTTCGCTGCCGAAAATCGCCTGATTGTAGAAAACGAGTTTCACAAGCTGCCGGACTTCGTCGCGCGTCGAGTAATTCAACGAATAAATCAAATTGAAATCGACTTCGCTCGGCTTCAGTCCGGCGGCGTCCGCCAGAACGATTTTCTCCACGCGATTCGGATATTTAATCGCCGTCCACGCCGCGACCCAGCCGCCGAGCGAATTGCCGACGAGCGTCGCTTTTTCGACTTTTATCTCCGACAGAAATTTGTCGAGAAAATCGACGTATGTGCCGACGCGATATTTCAGCATCGGTTTGTCGGATTTGCCGAAACCGATTTGGTCGGGCACGATGACACGATATTTTGCCGCCAGAGCCGCGACGTTAAACTGCCACGCGACCGAGCTTGAGCCGAGTCCGTGCAGCAAAACGATTGCCGGTTTCGACGCGTCTCCGGCTTCGATGTAATGAATTTTCGCGCCGAAAACCGTCGCCGTTTTTTCCTGCGGCGAGGCGCTTTGCGCAAAAGCGTTTGCCGCAAACAGCAGCGTAAAAATCGCAATTATCAATAATTGTTTTAAATTAATTTTCATCTTTCTTGCTCGTTTCATTTTCAGAATTTCCCTCGTCTGCATCCGTCCCGGTAAATGCAATCTCGCCGTTTTCGACTTTCAATTTCCCGCTGCGAATGTGCAAATCGGTTTGCGGAAACGGAATCTCGACGTTGTTGGCGCGGAATTTTTCCCAGATGGCAAAATTCAAATCGCTGACGAAAGCGACTTTGCGCTGCAATTTCTCCTTGCTCCAAACCCAAAGCTCCAAATCAATCGAGCTTTCGCCGAATTGAATCAGGCGCACGGACGGCTTCGGCTCTTTCAAAACATCTCCGTTTTCCTCTGCCACTCGCAAAAGCAGCTTTTTCGCCAGATTAATATCGGCGTTGTAGCCGACGCCGACGGGCACGCGAAAACGTACCCTACCTTCAAAGCTCCAGTTGATGACGTTTTCGGAAATAAACTTGCTGTTCGGCACGATAATCGTGATGTTGTCGTTCGTCCTGACAATCGTGCTGCGCGCGCCGATGGAAATCACTTTTCCGTTCACCTTGTCAATCTCGATGCGGTCGCCGACCTGCACCGGGCGTTCAAACAAAATTATCAAGCCGCTGATAAAATTACTGGCGATATTCTGCAAGCCGAAACCGACGCCGATGCCGACCGCGCCCGCCAGAACGTTGAGCGTCGTCAAATTGATTCCGACCGTTTGCAGGATAATCAAAAAACCGATAAACAATATAAAATAACGACTTATCGTTCCGATAGCCTGCCGCGCGCCCAAATCCAGCTTCGTGTGTCCGAGCACTCGCTCGACCAGCAAATTCTTTAACTTATTCGATAAAACGAAAAGTAAAGTCAGCAGGACGAGCAGGTAAATAATGCTCAAAGGCGTGATGCGGGCTTCGCCGAGCGTGAAAATCGTGTAATTTAAAATATTCGAGACCGGCTCCAGATAATCCCTGAAAAGTTCCTGCATAAAAACGCTTCCCTTTGTTCTTAGAGTTTTCTTTTATCTTCAACCATCAAGGCGAGTTTAGACAACCGTTTTCACGTAAAAATTTTCAAACAGCAGCGAATGAGCGGAAAGTGGTAAACGGTAAACGGTAAGTTGCAACTGATAAAGTTGCAATTTCAAAGAAACGAACTTACCGCTTACCGTTTACCACTTTCCACTTAATAAAGACCTTTTAAAACATCCTGAAAACGCTCGGCGACCACCGCGCGTTTTATTTTCAAAGTCGGCGTCACTTCGTCCATTTCCGCCGAAAAATCGCGCTCTAAAATCACGAATTTTTTGATTTGCTCGCTGGAAGCAACGCGCGAATTCGTTTTTTCGATTTGCGCCGCGACGATTGCCCTGATTTCTTCTTTCCGCGTCAATTCGGCAAAATCCGAAAAAGCGATATTATTGGCGCGCGCGTCAGCTTCGGCTTCGATTTGATTGAGCGTGATAATCGCCGTCAGATAGCTGCGCCCGTCGCCGTAAATAAACGCCTGGCTGATTAAATGATTTTCCTTCAAAAGATTTTCGAGCAGCGCGGGCGCGACGTTTTTGCCGGTCGAAAGCACGATGATTTCTTTTTTGCGTCCCGTAATTTTCAAAAAACCGTCCGCGTCCAGCGCGCCCAAATCGCCGGTTTTCAGCCAGCCTTCGGCGTCAAACATTTCCGCCGTTTTCGCGGGCTCTTTGTAATAACCGGAAAACATCATCGGACTTTTCACCAGAATTTCGCCGTCCGCCGCGATTTTCACCTCGCACATCGGCATCGGTTTGCCGACCGTGCCGAATTTGAAATCGTCGGCGCGATTAAACGCGACGCAGATGTTTTCGGTCAAGCCGTAAGCCTGCAAAATCGGCAGTCCGGCGCTGGCGAAAAATTCCGCGATTTCATTCGGCAAAGGCGCGCCGCCGCTGGTCGCCAGTCGAATATTTCCGCCGAAAGCCTCGCGCACGCGCTGCAAATTCGTCGAAACATCGGCGAATCTTTCTCGCAAATCATTTGAAATTTCCTGTTTCGCCATTTGCAGGCGCACGATTCCGCGCCCGACGTTCAGAGATTTTTCAAATTCATCGCGCTCGCGCACCGGAAGATTCTGCGCTTCGGAAACGACGCGCGCGTAAACCTTCTCGAAAAAACGCGGAAGTGAAGCGAAAACCGTCGGCTTGACTTCGAGCATATACGCGTAAAGCTTTGCCAAATCGTCAACAAAATAAACGCTCGCGCCGTTGTAGAGACGATTGTAAATGCCCGAAATCCGCTCGGCGACGTGACAGCCCGGCAAATACGAAAACGAAACGTCCGTGTCGTAAACCGGCACGGCTTGGCGCAGCGATTCGCACGAATTTAAAATATATCCGTGCGAGAGCATCGCGCCTTTCGGCTGTCCGGTCGTGCCGGAAGTGTAAACCATTATCGCCGTTTCCTGCGGTTTCGCGTTAAAGCCGATTTCTTCGACTTGCGGCAGAAACTTTTCACGGTTTTCTTTTCCGAAAGCGAGGAAATCTTTATAATTTGTAACCGGAATATACTTTACGCTTAAGCTCAACCCGTTTACTTTTTCGACGACTTCAACCGATGTTTCGTCAATTTGCTCAAGAATAATTATTTCTTTCAATTTTGGAAAAGGCGCATTCGTGTCGGTAACTTTTTCATATTGCTCATAACTGTCAACCAGCAAAAACTCGGCGTCCGAATGATTGATAATATATTCGCATTGTTCCGTCGAGCTGGTCGGGTAGATTCCGACGCCGACGCCGCCCGCCGCAATCGTCGCAATATCGACAATCGTCCATTCGGGCACGTTTCCCGCCAAAATCGCCGCGCTCGCGCCGCGCGTCAAGCCTTTCGCCAAAAGAGCGCAGGCGAAATCGTGAACCTGCTGTTCAAAATCTTCCCAATTCTGCGATTTCCAGTTGTCGTAGTGATTACGCGAATAGAAAATCGGCTTGCCGCGATATTTGACGGTTTGCTCGCGAAAAAGGCTGTAGATGTTTTGAAACTTCATTAAATCAAATTTATCGAACGCGCGTAGAGCGACATATTAACGATAATGGTCGCCGTCCAGCCGATTGTCCAAAGCAGGTTATAGCCGCACGGTTTCAGGCGAAAATACAGCGTCCCGCACATTATCGCCACGCACAGCAAAACGCTGGCGATTGAAACCAGCGGCGACGGCGCATCGACCGCAATGTTGTAAAAAGCCGCCGGAAGCAGCGCGATTGAGCCGACCAGACAAATAATTCCAAGCTGCGTCCAGTAAAAAAGGCGTTCCGCGCCGCGCAGCAAAAGAGCCGACAAAACAAGCTGCACCGTCCAGGTAAAACACGGAATCAGCAAGCCTTTGCTCAAATTGAGCGTCCACGATTCCGCCGCGAAAAATTTCTTGATAGAAACGGAAAAAACGGCAGTCACCAGGAAAGACAAAACGAATAAGATGACGATGTTTTTGAAAGACGGTTTCATACTCCGAATTATATAAATTCCACACGTGTTTTAATATCGAAAAACCATCGCCGCCATATTTATGCCGCCGCCCGAAGCGCAGAAAACGACCGTGTCGCCGCGCTTTAATTTTCCGGCTTCGATAGCGTCGTGCAGAACCATCGGGATACAAGCCGAGCCGGTGTAGCCCCATTTGTCCATAATCGTGTGCGTTTTTTCAAACGGCTGATTCAGCGCCGCCATAACTTGTTTAATGGTCGAAAGATTGACCTGCGTCCAGAGAAACAGGTTGACATCGTCGAGCGTCAATTCCGCGCGTTCGAGAAGCTCTTTGACGATGCGCTGCCAGCCTTCAAAATTGATTTCCGGCGGCGTTCTTTTGGCGAAGCGAACTTTGTTGCGATAGCCGCTCTGCAATTCTTCGGCGTTAATCGGGTATTTTGAGCCGCCCGCGAAAATTCCCAGAAAATCGTGATATTCGCCTTTCGCTTCGAGCTTTGACGCGAGCCAGCCCGCATTTTCTTCCTCTGTCGCCTGAATGACGACCGCGCCCGCGCCGTCGGCGAAAATCGTCGCGGTTTTCTTTTCCGTCCAGTCCAGAAATTTCGACATCGCGTAGACGCCGACGACGAGAACGTTTTTGTAATTTTTGTCGGCGATAATGTATTTCAAAGCGGCGTCGAAAGCCGTCACGAAACCGGCGCAGGCGGCGTTCGTGTCGAAAGTTCCGGCGTTTTTCGCGCCGAGGCGATGCTGCACGACGACCGATGTCGACGGCGAGATGTATTCGGGCGTGTCGGTCGAAACGACGATTAAATCAATTTCTCCGGCGGAAATTCCGGCGTCTTTCAGCGCATTTTCGGCGGCGACGGTCGCCAAATCAGCCGCGCTTTCGTCTTCCGCCAGAACGTGACGCTCCAAAATTCCGAGATTTTGCGAGACGAACTCGTTAATATCTTCGCCGAGCAACCGGCTCAAATCGTCGTTGGTGATAACTTTTTCGGGAACGTGAACTCCGCTGCCGATAATTTTTCCGTTTCGCATAAATTAGCTGTCAGCTATCAGCTTTTAGCTTTTAGCTTTTTAGGAAATCCGTGATTATTCGATTAAATTCCTTACTATTTTCGATAAAAAACATATGACTGCCGCTTTCGATAATTTTCAGAGTCGAATTCGGAATCGCTTTTGCTAAATTCTCCGAGTTTGGCGGCGGCACGACGATGTCGCGGTCGCCGGTCAGAACTAAAGTTTCGGCTTGAATCTGCGCGATGCGACATTCGGCGTCAAACGTCACGGCGGAAGTCATCTGCTGCGAATAAACTTTTTCCGGCACGACGTTTTCCACGCGCAGGCGACAGACTTTTTCGATTACATCGGCGCGCGCGGCGACAAATTCGGGCGTAAAAGCCGGAATCATAAATCGCCGGACGCGCTCCCGTTTATTCAAATCGTCGGCGGCGACAAACGCCGCCAAAACTTCCAAATCCGGCGCGACGTGATTTTTTCCGCCGAAGCTCGTGCAAGCCAGAATCAGTTTTTTCAAACGTTCGGGAAAAGCGAGGGCGAATTCCTGCGCGACAAATCCGCCGAATGATACGCCCAGAACGTGCGCTTTTTCAATTTGCAGAAAATCGAGCAAACCGGCAATATCGGCGGCAATCGTTTGCAGCGAAACCGTTTCCGTCGAATTCCCGTTCACCGGCGAGCGCGAAACGCCGCGCGGGTCAAACGCGATGACCTGAAACGTTTTCGATAAATCCTCAATCTGTTCAAACCAAGTCCACGCGCCGGCGGCAAAACCGGGAATCAAAACCAGAGGCTCGCCCGCGCCGTGTGATTCGTAATAAATTTCCATCGAGTTGCAGATAATTGACAGGAAGCGGCGGATAACAGCAGATAGTTGAAAACAGTTCCAGAGTTTCAAGTTTCGACAACCGTTTTAACTTTCCGCAGCTTTCTGCAACTTCCTGTCAACTTCCCAAAAACTAATTCGCGGCGTGGTACTTCACCATTCGCCATTGATAATAGCCGGTTAAATCTTTCGAATTGATGTGACCGTACGGATACGCGCCGAAGACGACCTCGCCGTTTTGACCGGGAATCCGCGAAGTGTAGCGACCGTAAACCACGTCGCCGTAACCGATAACTTCGTCGGCGGTCGACCAGATTGTATAAACAAATCCGCCCTCGTAATGCGAAGCCGCCGAGTAATTAATATTATATAAAATATTCGACAAACCGAACGGCGGCGAGCCTGACGCGTAACCGGGATAAAGACCGTTCGTCGCCGCACAGGTCGGCGTCGAGCCGCCGGTTTGATAGCAGGAAACCAAGCCGTAATTTGCGCCCGCGATGCCGACAAAAGCATCGACGCTCGAAGTCAGAGGCGAGCCTAAATCATAACTTCCGCCGTTTGCCGCATCGTTTGCCGAACCGCCCAAAATCGCTTTGCGCGCCAGCGTGACGCCCATCGAGTGCGTTACGACGTCGACTTTCGCTGCGCCCGTGTAAGCTTTGACGGCTTGGATAAACGCGCGAATTTTTTGCAGATTCGGCTTCGAGTGATATTGATAAGCCGACAGCGCCGGGCTGGCATCGCCCCAGGTGGTCGCGTAAAGCTCCGACGTTTTATAGCCCTGCGACAGAAAATAATTCAGCGAGCTGTTCCAGCCCGTTAAAGTCGAGCTTTGACCGAGCGCCGAATCGGAATTTCCGTGAATGAAAATTACGGGTTGATTGACGACCGTGTCCGACGCGCTCGCCTTGCCGCCGAAGCTGTTGCCGCTGTAATTAAAATTATAACCGCCGTAACCGTTGGCGCCGAGCCAATTTTGAAAATGCGTCGTCAATTGCGCCGTCGCGGTCGAAACCGAAATCAGAATCAACACCAGGACAGAACATAAGTGAATAAAACTTTTTTTTCTGTTCATTGCTCTCTTTTCCTTTATAAAAATTATGGCGGATGAAAAAGGCTTTCAACTTTTCACGGCTGAAAGCCCTTGCCTGTTCGGTGTCGTTTAACTTTAGAAATTCAATTTAAAGCCCAGTTGAATAACGCGCGGACCGGTCGAGGCGCGCTCGATGCGTCCGAAATTCGCGCCCGAAATATTATTGTTCGGATTGGCGTAATTTACCCAGTTAAAGACGTTAAAGGCTTCGATGCGAAATTCGCCGCGAAATTGTTCGGTAAACGGAATAATTCTGATAAGCGAGATGTCCACGTTCTTTTGTCCGGGTCCGGTAAAACCGTTGCGCAGAGTGTTGCCGAACGGATTTGACGGGTCGAAAGTCGGATTGTTGACTGCACCGACGCCGTTGTTGGCGCAGGCGACGAAAACTCCGGCGACGACCGTCCCAATCGGGCACGAGCGAACGAATGCCGCCGTGTTGAAATAACCGTTCAGCCGCTCGGAAACGCCGCCGCTCGTGTAAATATCGCCGTTGAAATTCTGGTTGAAATTCGCGCGCTGGATAACGCCGTTGCCCGGATTGTCGATAATCGAAAACGGCAAGCCGGATTGGAAAACGGCGATTCCGGCGATTTGCCAGTCGTTAAACAGCGCTCTGGCAAAACCGGATTCGAAATTGCGTTTCGGGAAAGCGTAAACGCCGCTGACGACCAGCCGCTGCTCGCGGTTGAAATCCGAGCGCCCGCGATTGGCGCGCCAGTTAAACTGGTCGCCCGCCACGTTTGACAGTTCATTCAAAGCCGAGCCGGAATAATAATCAATCGACTTTCCGAAAGTGTAAGCGGCAAGAAACTGCATCCCGTTGTCGAAGCGTTTGGCGAGCGACATTTGCAGCGAATTATAGGTCGAGAGCGAAGTCGTCTGCACCTGCTGGACGCCGCCGGTCGCGTTTTTGAGCGCCGAGACGGCGGCGGGAAAAGGCGTGGCGAAAGAATTCGTCGCCGGATTATAAACCGGCTGGTTCGGACTGATAAGCTGCAAAAGGTTGGTGCCCTTGTTGCCGACGTAACCGACGTCCAAAACGAAATTTTTCCAAAGCTCCCACTGCAAGCCGATGTTGTACTGCTGGACATACGGCGTTTTCAGTTCCGGGTCCACGTAGACTCCGGCGACCGGCACGCCGACAAACGGCGAAAGCGGCGCGAGCGGCGAAGGCAGAGTTGCCGCCACCGGAAACTGCGACGGAGCCGGAAGCGGAATAAACGGGTTGGCGAATCTCTGCGTGATGCCCGGCAGAGTCGAGCCCGGCAGCCCGACGCCGAGCGCGAAATACGGGAAGTTAAAAAGCTGCGTGTTCGCAAAGCGTGTCGAGATGCGGTCGTAATAGATACCGTAGCCGCCGCGCACGACGATGTTCAAATCTTCGTCCAGCAGATAGGCGAAGCCGACGCGCGGCGCGAAATTATTTTTATCGACCGGCGCGAGCGTTTTTTCGACCGTCGGAACACCGGCGAGCATACCGCCTTCCGCCTGCACAAAACCGTTCGGCGGCAGAGCGGGCGAGGCAGTCGAGCCGACCCTGACCTGGTCAAATAAAAAGTTTACCAGCCGTCCCTGATTTTCGACCGGCAGACCGTATAAGTCGTAGCGCAAGCCGAGATTTAAGCTCAGGCGTTTATTGACTTTCCAATCGTCCTGAACAAAAAAGTTGGTGTCTTTGACTTTGAAATAACGGTCGAATACGCCGGAGCCGAGCAGGGACGTTCCCACGCCGGACAGGAAATTATTAAAGCTGCCGAAAATAATCTGCCCGCGCGAGAAGGCGTTAAAATAGAATTTGACCTGCGAGAAGCGATACTCGCCGCCGAAACGCAGGCGGTGATTGCCAGCCGTGACCGAAAGCACGTCGCTGAAATTGTAGCCGTTGATGCGCGAAGACTGGTCGGCGAGCGGCGCCGAGCCGAAGAAAAACTGCGAGTCCAGACCGGCAAGCTGTATCGTCGGCGCGCCCGGAAACAGAGAGGCGAGCGGATTGGTAATTCCCAGAGAAGCGGCGGTAAAAGGCTCTTCCGGCACGCTCGTCACGCGCAGGCGATTAAAGCCGAAACGCGCCTGATTAACGACGTTCGACGAAAAAATGTAGTTGTCGGTAATCGAATAAAGCTTCTGCTTGATGGTCAAATCGCCGCCGAAGCCGATAAGCTGGCGCTCGCCGTTGCCGAGCCCGGCAAAATTGTAATTGGCTTGAAAAGTAGGATTGTCGGCGACGAAAAATTTCGCGGAAAGGTTGTGATTGTCGCTGATAACGAAATCGCCGTTGGCGTTAAATTGATTTTCGCGAAAACGCGAAACGCCCGATTGCGGCACCGTAATCGGACAAAGATTCGTCGGCAGCGTGGGAAGACAGTCGGAAGGTCTCGCGGTGACGCCCGAAGAAGGAATCACAAACTGTCCGTTCGCCAAACGCGCGTTCAGAATGGTGAGAGCGACCGGGTTGACGCTAGCGACGGGAATCCCGAACGTCGCGTTCAGCCCTGCCGCCGTCCGGTTATCATCGCGCAATCCGAGCGGGACGGTCGGCGACGTCAGACTGTTGATGAGCGAATAACCGTTTCTTTCTCTCGTTCCCTGATACGAACCGAAAAAGAAAATACGGTCGCGGACGACCGGTCCGCCGAATGTCATCCCGTATTGATGCCTCGAAAATTCCGGTTTTTCCAAACCTCTGCCTTTAATAAACGGCTCGTTTGCCGTCAGCCGTCGGTCGCGGAAAAAGTAATAGACGTTGCCGTGAAAATCATTTGTGCCGGAACGCGTGACGGCTTCGACGTTGCCGCCCGCGTTGCGTCCGTTCGAAGCGTCGTAAAGCGACGTCTGCACGACAAATTCCTGTAGACTGTCGCTTGCCGGGACGGCAATGTTCGGCGTCGAATTCGTGCCGATGGAGTTGGCGTCGACGCCGTTGATGCGAACGCTGTTGGAAGTCGTGCGCTGCCCGTTGACGGAAATGGTCGCGTCGCCGCGTCCGAGCTCCGTGTTATTGGAAACCGACGACTGCGCGCCGGCTTGCAAGGTCAGAAGCTGTTGAAAATTGCGTGTCGGGAGCGGCAATTGGCGCAACGTCGCCGCTTCGATAACCCGTCCGTTCTGCGAAGTTTCAGTCTGCAAAACCGGCGCTTCGGCTTCGACTGTGACGTTCGCCGTTCCGCCCGTCACGCCGAGCTGCACGTCCAGAGTGGTCGTCTGCGTAATATTGACGACGGCTTCGGCTTCGGATTTTTGAAATCCGCTTGCCGTCACCTCGACTTTATAACGCCCCGGCGGCAGAAGCTGGAATGAATAAATACCGTCGCCGCTGGTTGTCGCCTGACGCGACAAACCTGTTTCCTGACTGGAAATGGTGACGCTCGCGCCCTGCACGACCGCGCCGTTCTGGTCCGTTACAGTGCCGCTGATTTGTCCGGTCGTGCCCTGCGCGTAAATCGCGTTCGCGCCGCCAACCAGCAAACAAATAACAAAGAAAATACTGAAAATTGTCTTCCGCAACATCTCGCTCTCCTATTTTTCTTTTTAAATAAAAACGAACGTCCGTTTTTGTTTTTCGCCATTTAAAATTTCATCTTTCGATGAAAACTTTTTTTTCAAGCCGTCGTGATAATCTGTTTCTTAAACTGTGCGAGTTTTTCCTCGCTCAAAACGCCGTAGCTGAAAATCTTGGTCAAAACATTCAGCGCCTGCTCGTCCGTCAAACCCAGATGAGAATTTCCGCCGAAAAGCTTTTCGACCAGAAAATAATTAAAAAACTGCATATACGCCGCCGTAAAAACCACCGCCGGATCGACGCCTTTGCGAACGTCGCCGCGCCGCACCGCGCCGTCGAACTTTTCGCCGAAAACGCGCCGGAAGCTTTCGGCTAAACCGTCGAACATCTTTCGAAAGTGCCTGTTTCTGAATTCCAAAACGTCGATATACATCAGCAGCCAGAAATCCGAATGCTCGTTGACCAGCTCGCCCGCCATTTGTCCGAGATGGCGCAGGCTCGTCGGTTCGAGCGGCTCGTCGATTTCTTCCATAATCGTCTTTAATTTGGCGTCGATGACGGTCAAATAGCCGTTGATGATTGATTCAAAAATCGCTTCTTTAGTCTCGAAATAATTATAAAGATTGCCTAACGAAACGTCCGCCCGTTTGGAAATATCACGCATTGAAGTCGCGTGGAAGCCCTGTTTGATAAAAAGCTCTTTTGCCGCCGTGGCGATTACGGAACGTTTTTCCGCAATTACTTTTTCACTGAGTTTCGGCATAAAATGAACGGACGTTCGTATTTTTAATAGCTTAATTTCAGACGTTTGTCAATTAATTATTAGAATCTTTGAAATATTTTTTCGCTTTCTATTTTTATTTCGCTTTCCATTTTCTATTTTTATTTCGCTTTCTATAAAGTAATAAATCGAGTCCGTCATTTTCGCGGCTTTCGGATTTTTCTTTTTAAAAACTGAAGTTATATTTTTTTGGCGGCAGTAGCTCGGCTATAATTGACCGCGAGGTTAATCTACCGGGGCAGAGGAATATTAAATGTTATTTTATTTTCACGGCGGCGATATGTTCTGGTTATCTATGATTTGGATTTTTATAATACCTGCCGTGTTCGTCGCCTTAGCCGTTTGGGCGTGCTTCAAGCTCGGAATCGGAGAACCGCCTAAAAGTCACGACGAAAAAGTAAATCCGCTTCTTTTTTCCTTGCAGGAAACAAAGGACGAAGAAAAGAAATAATTTCGAGATACGCTTAAGTTAAAACTTTATCCAGCCTAAGGGAGTGACTAAACGAATGTTGATAGGATAAACTTTGTCAATGCCAGCTTGTCCAAATTGTGAAAATTCAGAGAAACAAATAAAAAACGGAAAGAGTCACTGCGGCACGCAGCGATATTTATGCCGCAGTTGCGGCAAA
>DASVRT010000061.1:0-33651 GCA_036388475.1 Pyrinomonadaceae bacterium
TCAGGCAAAATAAAAAAATTATTGTATTAAAGGCTCTATTTCTGTATTCTGTTAAAAAGGTTTTAACAAGGAGGTTCCACGATATGCCCAAAACCATTTTAGTTGCCGAAGATTACGCCGACACGCGGAGGTTAATGAAGATTCTGCTCGAAGGCTACGGTTATGAAGTGGTCGAGGCGGCGGACGGCTCGGAAGCGGTCGAAAAAGCCAAACAATATCATCCCGATTTGATTTTGATGGATTTGGCAATGCCGGTGATGGACGGTTTGACGGCGACCAGTATCATCAGTAATTTAGACGGTTTCGACGAAACTCCGATTATAGCTTTGACCGCTTACAGCAGTTCATATTTTCATAAGTCGCTGCAAGCGGGCTGTGCCGAGATGATTGACAAGCCTCTCGACTACGGAAAACTTGAGCCTCTGCTGGAAAAATATCTCACCTGAGCCTGCGTAAATTCGATCAGAGCGTAATGTCTCAATCCGACAGCGCCGGAAAACAAATGTTTTTCAGCGTCTCAAAACGTGCCTCACAAGCCGCGCGCTTCGCCGCCTTTACAAACCCGCCGTGACCGATTTTCGGAATACTATTTTTTCGACAACAAAAACAACCGAAATAAATTGCTTTTTTATAATACATAATTGATATTCTTATAACCGCGAAACCGCGCTAAATAAAATACCTATGGAAACTGATGCTGTTGACCGTTTAATCAGCCTCGAACAGTGGAATAATGTTCGCTTTTTTTATCTCTACGACGGAACACCGGAAAATCCGCAATTGATTCTGAATTTCGAGCTGCAAATCTCCGCCTATCAGCCCGCCGCCGAGTTTTTTGAGACGGACGCTCAGGCGGCGGAAGATGACATACCAATCTGGCGGCAGAACGCTATTAATGACCGAAAGCTGTTTGCCGACATCTATTCGCAGCTTAACCGAAATCGTGACGAACAGAGCGCTTCCGAGCCGCCGGAAAAAGCCGTTTCGATGTTTTTAAACGATACCTTGCTGACCGGCGGCAAAACTTCGCTCGCGTCAAAAGATGCTCAGAGCCTGCGGGATTTTGTCGCGGCTTGCCTGGCTTATGTGACCGACCGCAGCGAGCAAAAAGACGGCGGCGCGACGCCGGTATGTCAGCTGCGAATTCCGATTTCGCTCAACGATATTTCCGCTTCTCACGTCATAAAACTTTCACTTACGCTCGTATTCGAGAGTCACGGCGGCAAAGACGAGGCGTCGCCGGCAGTTGCCGAAACCGTTTCCATAACCGAGCCGTCAAAGGAAAAGACGGCGGAAATTAACTGTGCCGTTGAAAGCTCAATTATCCCGCCGCAACAAAGCATAGAAATTTTTGCAAACGCTTTTGAAAGTGTTTTTTTTAATGAAGATTGGCACTTGCGCGTCGGGACGAGTTCGATCGGTTCGAGTCAATCGAACAGAAAGCCAATCGTAACGCTCTGGGCGCTCAGAATAGGCAGGAAACCGAACATCGGTTTTTATTATGAAATCCAAAATCAGGCGACCTTCTACGCGCCGAAACCAGTTTCCGACGTTCCGGTAACGGCGACGTTTTCAATCAGCCGGTATTCCACCGGAAATTCCTTTCCCGGCGAGAAAGCGGCGATGACTTTTAGCGACGTTGACCTTAATCAATGGACAAATACGGCGCTGGCGGCGATTGACGCATTTCTTTCAATATCCTGTGACGCATTTGATTCACCTTTACCGGACAATCCCGAAACGGACGGCTGTCTAGCTAAAATTCGGCGGCATAAAAAAACACTTGCCGGCGCAATCGCTAAAACACTGGTACCGATTTTCAGCGGCGGCGCCGGCGCGAGCGATGAAATCAGTCAGTCAGCCGCGCAGGAAAAATTTTACCAATCGCTGCTTGAGCGTCTGAGTAATGCTTTTATTTCCAGTGCCGTGACGGTTTTCGGCGTTTCAAACGTTTCGGTTGACCCGCCACAGTCGGAAGATATTTCACCTTCGCGTTTTTACGGGCAGCTGCAAAAATTCGATGCCGACCTGTCAAAGCTTGAAACGGTTGATTCGACGGCTGTCGAACCGCAGCAGAATTATTCGCTGACAGCCGGAAAGGTTCAGTATTTCAAATCCAAAGACGGAAAATCCGGCGATTGGCGTCTGCCTTTTCTTTTCTCGGCTGAAAATGTCGGGCAGCAAAGCCTTTTATCCTTTCCGCTCGCCTACCTGTTAACGCATCTGGAAAGCGATATTGCACGGCTGCCGGGCATTCCGAAGAACGAGCAAAACACGTGGATTCAGCTTGTCAACGCGCCGCTTCTGAAACCAATCGGCGCGAACGACATTGAGTTTCCGGTAATTCTGCGTCAACTGCCGGTTCCGCCGATTCTTACAACGCAAGCGGCAGATGCGAATGTCGAATCAATAGATGCGGGCGCTTCCGCGCTCGCGCCGTCTGAATTAACGCTTTGGGATTACTCTTTCAAATATCGCTCTGAGAACAACGCGCAGGATTATGCAGCGGCGGCTGTCGCGTTTAACCGGCAAAATTCGCTAACGCTTCCATTCGCCGCCGGGCATCCGATGTTTGCTCCGCTAGCCCAATTTGTCGCTGTCTATAACGAAATTTCGACGGATTATGAAACCGCCGTGAGTAAGATAAACGCTTCGAGCAAGCCGGATGAAACTGATGTAACAAATGCAAACGCGGCATTGGACGCCTTCGAGCAAATCGTCGCGGCGGTAGCCGCAGCACATATTCAATGGGTTAATTCGCCGTCGCAGCGACCGCCGGCGGGCGAGCCGCCCGTGTCCGCAAATTATGCTTTCGATATTGTTTTAAAATCGGACTTGGACGGAAAGGCGCGGATTGATGTAATCAACCCCGAAATTTCCGAGCCGCTTCCGGAGTTTCCGCCGCTGGTTGAAATCGAGTCTTATATCCCGAAACCAGCGCCGGACAAACCCGATAATGCACTTGTTTCTTATAATTATGTTCTGTCCGAACCGCCGCCGCCGCTTGCTGCTGCCGGAGAATCCGGGCAGGCAGTTTATCTTTCCTACGCGGACGCGCTGAACATTATCGACCGGACGGTTGTTTTGAAAGGATTGAACGCTTTCACGATGCAAAATGCCGTCGGGCAAATTCAGATTATCAGGAATGGCAATACAGGAACGAGCGAAACCGCTGCAATCAGCGATTTATTTAAGTTCCTGACACCGCAAATAAGTTTTACGGATTCAATTGCTCCGTCGCTCAATTATACTAATTTTGACCTGGGCGCGTTGCAGGGAAACAGTCCGACGCTGAAAAATTATCTTAACGCCTTCTTTACCGCCTTACTGAAAGATGCGGCTGGCATTGCCATATGGCTCAAAATGACGGTGTCATTCTCCTGCGCGGTTTCGCCTTCGCTGCCTGATTCCCCGCGCACTATTTTGCCGGTGGCATTACTCCCGCCGGAACAGGTAATTCCGCAAAACGGCGCGGCTTTGCCCGTAATATCCGGGCTGGCGAATATGATAATAGACTGGACGAGAGCAAATCAGCCGGTGCTCGATTCTTCTTCGGAATATAATATCCGGCTTGAAATTTTCGGCGCCGCCTCTGACGAGCAAGCATCCCAAACGCCGCTGCTCTCGATTGATAATTTATTTATCAACACAGAGAAAATAATATTTGAGTAATTCTCGGATTTGCACAAAAATAAACGTCCGGAATCTTTGCGATTTATTCAGAACGGGAAAGAGTTACGGAAGGCGCGGGATTTTTTGAATTTAAACTGAAGTGAGCGCATAATCTAAATCTTCGACTTTTAGCGTTTTGAGCCGCGCAGTAATCGGTGCCGCGCCGGATGACAAAACCATCTAAAAGCTGGACTTAGAGCTTTATTCGTATTTTTGAGATAACCTCCGCGTTATTAAATGACAGGTAGAAAGCGAGACTGAAATAATTTAGTTTTCGCTTCCCGGCTCCCGTTTTCAGATTATGAAACAATGTCCTGTATGCAAAGCCGCTTACGCCGACGACAGTTTGAGTTTTTGCCTGAACGACGGCGCGACTTTGCTTTCCGCAGCCGACGAGCAGGTAACGCAGGTCGCGTCGATTAGAAACACAAACCGGACGGATTTCAGACCGGACGCCGCAAACGCCGCACCGAACTTTCAAAATCAAACGTCAACGCCGACGCGGCAGAGCAGTAAAACCGCCTTTATCGTGGCGGCGCTCGCCGCTCTGCTGCTGCTCATCGTTCTCGGCGCAGTCGCCGCTTTTATCCTCGTGCCGCGCGATAACGGAAATTCGATTTCCAATGCGCCGACTCCGACGCCCAAAGACGACAAACAAAACGAAAAAATCGCCAATCTCGAACGGCAGATTCAGGATTTGAAAAAATCGCCCGCGCCTTCGTCGTCAAATTTGCCCGCGCCGCTGAATCCGAGCGGCAAAGCTACGGCGCGCGTTAAACCGGCGAGCGACGGCTTTCTGGCAATGCGCAGCGCGCCGAACGCGGAAACCGGCTATCAGATTCTTAAAATACCTTCGGGCGCGACGGTCGAGCTTGAAGACTGCCGGCAGAGCTATCAAACGATTGCCGGACGGCGCGGGCGCTGGTGTATGGTTTCCTACGCGGGCGAAACGGGCTGGGCGTTTGACGGCTGGCTGGAATATTAAACTTCAAATTCAAACCTCGCAATTGAAGCAGATTTTGTAAAGCTTCGCGGTTTCGTTTAATATTCTGACGAGCTATGAAATCCAGAATAATCGCCGTTATTTTATTATTCGCCGGTTTATCTTCCGCCTTCGCGCCAGTGCCGGTTCGCGCACAGCAGACTGTGAAAAATTCGAAAGTCGATAAAGCAAGGCTGGCGCGCGAAGTCAAAGCCGAATTTCTGCACGCCTGGAACGGCTACAAGCAATACGCCTGGGGACACGACGATTTAAAGCCTCTGAGCAAAGGATTTAAGGATTGGTATGCCGAGCCGCTTCTGATGTCGCCGGTAGATGCTCTGGACACGATGATTGTGATGGGTTTGAAGGAAGAAGCCGACAAAACCCGCGAGTATATAGCCGCGAATCTTTCGTTCGATAGGGACATTTCCGTCAAAAATTTTGAAATCACGATTCGGCTGCTCGGCGGTCTGCTTTCGAGCTATCAATTGACGAAAGACAAGCGCCTTTTGAATCTCGCCGACGATTTGGGCAAAAGGCTTCTGCCCGCGTTCGAATCGCCGACCGGAATTCCGTATATGTTCGTCAATCTGAAAACGGGCAAAGTGCGCGGCGCGGTGACGAATCCGGCGGAAGCGGGAACTCTTCTGGTCGAGTTCGGCACGCTCAGCAAACTGACCGGAAAACCTGTTTATTACGAGAAAGCGAAAAAGGCGCTGGTCGAGACTTACAAACGCCGCTCAAAAATCGGTTTGGTCGGTCAGCGCATCAACGTCGAAACCGGCGCGTGGACGAATACGAACACAAGCATCAGCGCGGAGATTGATTCTTACTATGAATATTTGCTGAAATGCTGGCTTCTGTTCGGCGACGAGGATTGCCGGAAAATGTGGCGGGAAAGCATCGCGGCAATCAATAAATATCTGGCGGACGAAACCGAAACCGGGCTTTGGTACGGTCACGCCGATATGAACACGGGCGAGCGCAAGGCGACGGTTTACGGCGCGCTCGACGCCTTTTTCCCGGCGGTTTTGGCTTTGTCGGGCGACACGGCGCGGGCGCGGCGGCTTCAGGATTCGAGCTATAAAATGTGGACTCTCTACGGCATCGAACCCGAAGAATTTAATTACAAGACAATGAAAGTCGAAGGCGCGACGTATTACCTGCGTCCCGAAATCGTCGAATCGGCTTACTATCTGCATCAATTCACCAATGATGAGAAATACCTGCAAATGGGCGAAACGTTTTTCGAGGATTTTCGGAAATACTGCCGCACCGACGCCGGTTACGCGACTTTGAAAAACGTCGAGACAAAGGAAAAAATGGACGTGATGGAAAGCTTTGTTTTCGCCGAAACTTTCAAATATTACTACCTGCTTTTCACGTCGCCGAAGGAATTTAGCCTGAAAAACGTGGTCTTCAACACCGAAGCGCATCCGATTAGAAAAACGTGGAAAAATTAGCGGGAAAGAGAATTTTTCACGCCGAGGCGCGAAGGAAAATGATTAAAAGTAAATTCAATAAATCAATTTGACCTTTTGTTTAAAAATCCTTGCGTCCCGGCATTTCGTCTCTTGACGTTAAAAATTCTTATAAAATCGAATTGTAAAGCTTTTTCAATTCGCGCAGGTGGGCTTCGATGCTGAAATTCTCTTTTGCAAATTCGAGCGCCGACCGGCTCAAATCTTTTCTTAAAGCTTCATTTTTTAATAATTTCAAAATCTTTTCCGCCAGTTCGTCCGAATTTTGCCTTTGAAATATTTCGGCGTATTTTCCGTCGGCGGAAACTTCCAGAAGCGGTTCGATGTCGGAAAGAATCATCGGCACACCCGCGAGCATCGCTTCCGAAACGGCGACCGGCAAGCCTTCGTGCAGCGACGACAGAACAAAAACGTCGAGCGAAGCCAGCGCATCGGGAATATCGTTGCGCGCGCCGAGAAAGTGAACGCGCTCGGCGATTTTGTTTTCGCGGCAAAAATCGACGCATTCTTTAAATTTACTTTCCGCGCCTTCTTCCGTGCGCCCGATAAAAACGCAGCGAGCGTTTTCGATTTCGGCGAAAACTTTCGGCAAGGCGCGGCAGACGGTTAAATGGTCTTTGCGCGGATCGCGGTAAAAATTCGCAATCATTCCGAAAAGCAATGCGTCCGCGTTTAAGTTCAGTTCGGCGCGCAGAACCGGATTGTTTGAAATTATTCTTTCGCGGTCGGCGCCGTTATAGACGACCCGAAAATTTTTGCCCGTGTCCAGATGGTCTTCGCGCTCAATCCATTTTTTTAAACCGTTGCTGACGACGATGTTCGCGTCCATTCGCGGAATCAGAAATTTTGCGGTTCGCCGGTTTTTCGCGTCCTGGATAAAGCCCTGAAAGCTCAAAACCTTTTTGACGTTTAAGCCGATAGCGGCGAGATAAAGATGCAAGCCTTCGACGGGTTGATAAGCCTGCGCGATTTCGATGCGGCGGTCTTTGATAATTTTCCGCAGCTTGAAAATCAGGTTGAAATCGACGGGAAGCCGGCGCTGCAATTGAATGAAATCGACGCCCGAGCGGCGAAAATCTTCTTCCAGTTTGCCGCCGCCGCAGGCGACGAAAGTCATCTCGAAGCCGTGTTTTCGCGCGTTGCGGCAAACGTCCAACGCCTGCATTTCCGCGCCGCCGCGGCTTAAAGTGTCAAGTGTATGCAAGACTTTCATCCGAGTTTGACTTTAATTAACTGATAACTGATAACTGATAACTGATGACTGTTTCGGTTCTCGTTCCGTCTTACAATCACGCGCCTTTCGTCGAGCGAACTTTGCGTTCAATCTTCGGGCAGACTTTGCCGCCGAAAAAACTGATTGTAATTGACGACGGCTCAAAAGACGAATCAGCCGGAATTATCCGCCGCGTTTTGCGCCAGTGCCCGTTCGAGAGTGAATTTATCACGCGCGAAAATCGCGGGCTTTCGGCGACTTTGAACGAAGGTTTTGCGCGAACCGGCGGCGAATTTTTTGCTTATCTCGGCTCTGACGACCTCTGGTTTCCGAATTTTTTAGAAGAAAGAATCAAGCTTTTAGCGTCGCGCCCTGATGCCGTTCTGGCATTCGGGCACGCGTTTTTAATTGACGAAAACGAGCGGATTATCGATTCGACCGCCAACTGGAGTTCGTTTGCCGACGGCGATATGCTGCCTTTTTTGCTGCGCGGGCAGATTTTTTCCAGCCCGAGCGTCGTTTATCGCCGCCGAGCGCTTGAAAAATATGAGTGGAACGAGAATTCCGTTTTGGAAGATTACGAACTATACTTAAAACTTTGCGCCGACGGCGAGTTTGCGCGCGATGAGAAAGTTTTGTGCGCGTGGCGGCAGCACGGCTGGAACGTGAGCGGCGATTTTCCGCTGATGCTTGCCGAATGGCTGGCGGCGCAGAATCGCGCGGCGCAGAATCTGAATTTATCGCCGGCGGAATTGGATAAAATTCAAACCGAATTAAAGTTTCAATCTGTCGCCGATTACGTTCGTCACGGGCACCGGCGCGAGGCTGTAAATTTATTTTTCAATAATTTGAACGGCGCGAAATCCGCCGCGCAAATCGGGAAAATGCTTTTTCGCCTCGCCGTTCCGCAAAAGCTTTTTCAATGGAACAGAAAGCGAAAACGGCAACGGGCGATCGAGAAATACGGAAAACTGGAAATTTAACGCAAAGGCGCAAAGCGACAAGGACACAAGAGAAATATAAACTGCTTTTTAATTTAATTTTATCTCTGCGCCCTTGCCGCTTTGCGCCTTTGCGTTAAAATCATTCTTTTTAATGCACGAAACGCCGATTACCAAAATAAAACCGGAAAGCTCGCGGCTCAATCTGGATTTAAAAGACCTCTGGATTTACCGCGAACTGCTTTATTTTCTGACGTGGCGCGACGTGAAAGTCCGCTACAAGCAGACGGCGATCGGCGTCGTGTGGGCGATTTTGCAGCCGGTTTTGACGACGGCGATTTTTACCGTAATTTTCACGCAGTTTGCGCGGTTCGAGACGCTGGAAATTCCTTATCCGCTTTTTGCTCTGAGCGGACTTCTGCTCTGGCTTTTCGTCAATAATTCGATAAATATGTCGAGCAACAGCCTGGTCGGCAACGCGAATCTGGTCACGAAAGTTTATTTTCCGCGCCTGATTGTGCCGGTTTCCGCGACGCTCGCCGGACTTCTCGATTTGGCTCTGGGTTTCCTGATTCTGCTCGGTTTGATGCTTTACTACGGCGTAAATTTGACGTGGCAGATTCTGCTCGCGCCGGTTTTTGTTTTGCAGACAATTTTGCTGACTTTGAGTTTCGGCACCTTGTTTTCGGCTTTAAACGTGCGTTTTCGCGACGTGAAATTCGCGCTTCCGTTCGCTTTGCAAATCTGGCTTTTCCTTTCGCCGGTTTTTTACCCGCTCGGTATTTTTTCCGGTAAAAGGCAGCTTTTCTTTGCTTTCAATCCGATGTCGGGAATTCTGGAAGGCTTTCGCGCGACGCTTTTCGGCAGCGAATTTAACTGGACGCTAATCGGCATTTCGTTTGTCCTGACGCTGATTTTAATGTTCGTTTCGATTTTCGTTTTCAAACGAATGGAAGACGATTTTGCGGATTTAATATGAATAAAAGCGGAAACGCTTTTATCAATTACAAATTACGAATTACGAATTGCAGCAGTATTCACATTCGTAATTCGTAATTTGTAATTTGTAATTTAAACGGATGCAGGTCATTAAAGTCGAAAATTTATCAAAGCTTTATTACCTCGGCGGCGGAACGCGGCATAATTCGCTGCGCGATACGGTGATGGGTTTCGTTCATAAGCCCTCTCTTTCTAAGAAAAAACAGGAACTCTGGGCTTTAAAGGATTTGAATTTTACGGTCGATGACGGCGAAACTCTCGGCATTATCGGGCACAACGGCGCGGGCAAATCGACGCTTCTGAAAATTCTTTCGCGCATTACGAAACCGACGCGCGGCACGGCGGAAATTCGCGGTCGCGTCGCTTCCTTGCTGGAAGTCGGAACCGGATTTCACAGCGAATTATCGGGGCGCGAAAACATTTATTTAAACGGCGCTATCCTGGGTATGAGCCGCCGCGAGATTCAGCGAAATTTTGATGAAATCATCGCTTTCGCCGAAATCGAAAAATTTATCGACACGCCCGTCAAATTTTATTCGTCCGGTATGTATATGCGGCTCGCCTTTGCCGTCGCCGCGCATCTCGAACCGGAAGTTTTGATTGTCGACGAAGTTTTAGCCGTCGGCGATATGGCTTTTCAGAAAAAATGCATCAACAAAATGAGCGATGTCCGGCGGGAAGGCAGAGCGGTTTTGTTCGTTTCTCACAATTTACAGGCTGTTTCCAGGCTTTGCCGCCGCGTCATCTGGCTGGAGCGCGGAAAAGTGCGCCTCGACGGCGAGACGCAGCAAGTCGTCAGTCAATATCTGCACGCGCAGACAAATTCCGAAAGCGAAAAAATCTGGGAAAATCCGGCAAATCAGCCGGGAAATGAAATTACGAAATTAATGCGCGTCCGCGCCGCTTCCGAATCCGGCGAAACGACTTCGTCCTTTGATATTCGCCGTCCGGTATTTCTGGAGCTGACTTATAAAGTTTTGCGGGACGGGAAAATTTTCACGCCGACGATTCACCTTTACAACGAAGAAGGCATCTGCGTCTTCGTCTCCAACGATGTCAGCCGAGAATGGCGAAATCGTCCGCGCGAAAAAGGAATTTATACGAGCCGCGTCGCCGTTCCGCCGAATTTTATGGCGGAAGGAAGTTTTTCCGTGACGATTGCCGCTTTTACGCCGACGCCGTATGAAGAACATTTTTTTGAACGCGACGCAATTGATTTTCACGTTTTCGACAGTCTGGACGGCGACACGGCGCGCGGCGATTTCGGCGGAATTATGATCGGCGTCGTGCGTCCGCTTTTGCAGTGGGAAACCGATTTTCGAAACAAATGAACGGTGAAAAATAAGGCGAATTCAAAAATACTTTTTATCACGCCCGGCGCTTCGCGGGCAGGCGGAAATATTTTCCTGTTTAATTTTTTGAAATGGTTTAAACAAAATTCCGACATTCCGTTTCTGATTGTTTACGGTCACGGCGGCGAGTTGGAAGAAGATTTTAAAAGTTTATCCAAATCTTTTAAATTTAATTACGAGCCGCGCGCGGAAAATCTTTACAGCCGCTCGCTGAGCGCGATTTTTCGGCGCGTAAAATGGCGCGAGCGTTTACTGGCGCAGCAAATCGCAAAGGAAAATATTAATTTAATTTACGCCAATGCCGTCACGAATCATCAGATTTTAGCCGCTCTGCCGGACCTGCGCGTGCCTTTAATCTCGCATTGTCACGAATTGGAAAGCGTCATTCGCCGCACGGGTTTAGAGGGTTTCGAGCAAACAAAAAATCGAACTTCGCATTTTATCGCCGTCTCGGAAGCCGTCCGGCAAAATTTAGTTGACAATCACGGCATTCCGTTGGAAAAAATCAGTCTGCAATACGGATTTATTCCGATTGAAAACTTTTCGGCTGCCGAGCTGGCGCAGAAAAATAAAAAAATCCGTCAGGAACTCGGAATTCCCGAAAACGCTTTTATCGTCGGCGCTTCGGGCACAATGTATTGGCGAAAAGCGCCCGAACTTTTCGTGCAGGTTGCCGATGCCGTTCACCGGCGGAATCAAGCAATCCCGATTTATTTCGTTTGGGTCGGCGGCGCGGAAAAAGGCGATTTCCGTTTTTTTGAAATGCAATACGACGTTAAAAAACTCGGGCTGGAAAAATACGTCCGCTTTCTGGAACACAAACCGAACCCGATGGATTACTATGCCGCGCTCGACGTTTTTGCGATGGTTTCGCGCGAAGACCCGTATCCGCTGGTTTGTCTGGAAACCGCTTCGCTCGGAAAGCCGGTTATTTGTTTTGCCGAAGCAGGCGGAATGCCGGAATTCGTCGAAAACGACAGCGGATTTATCGTTCCTTACCTGAACGTCGAAGCCGTCGCCGAACGAATCCTGGAGCTTTACGCCGACCTGAATCTGAGAGAAAAAATGGGCGCGAGCGCCGCGCGAAAAGTCCGGGAAAGGCACGACATTTCGACCTCCGCGCCGAAAATCGTCGAGATAATAAATAAGGTTTTGAACAGCTAAAATGAATCTTCAGCGCAAAATCAAAAATGCCGTTCAGACCTGGCGGAATGACGGTTCGCAGGGATTGATAAATTTATTAGAGATTAAATTTCGTTCGCTGAAGGAAAAACGCAAATATCGAAAATGGGTTCGCGAGTTTGACACCTTATCCGGCGAAGACCGCCGAAAAATCCGCCGAAAAATCGAGAGTTTTCCCCGTAAACCTTTGATTTCCATTATTTTGCCGGTTTACGACATTGACGAAAAATGGCTTCGCTTGTGCATCGAATCGGTGCGCAAACAGCTTTACGCCAACTGGGAGCTTTGCGTCGCCGACGATTGCTCGCCGTCGCCTCACGTTCGGAAAATTCTCGAAGAATACGCAGCGAAAGACGAAAAAATTAAAGTAGTTTTCCGCGAAAGGAACGGGCATATTTCCGCCGCTTCAAATTCCGCTTTAGAGTTGGCGACCGGCGAATTTTGCGTGCTTCTCGACCACGACGACGAGCTTTCCGAACACGCTCTTTATTTTGTCGCCGAGGAATTAAACCGTTTTCCCGAAACGGCGATGATTTACAGCGACGAAGATTTAATCGACGCGCGGGGCAGGCGTTACGAGCCGAAATTCAAGCCCGATTGGAGCCGGGATTTTATTTATTCGCTGAATTTAATCACGCATCTATCAGCGTATCGAACGGAAATTTTGCGGCGCATCGGGGTTTTTAGAATCGGTGCCGAGGGCAGTCAGGATTATGATTTGGCTTTGCGCGTGACCGAACAAATTTCCGCCGGACGCATCCGGCATATTCCGCAGATTCTTTATCATTGGCGGGCGATTCAAGGCTCGGTCGCGCTGAGCGGCGACGAAAAACCTTACGCGGCGGAACGCGCCCGCGAAGCGATTCGCGCTCATCTGGAAAGAACCGGAAAGAAAGCGAAAGTCAGCCGAACCTTTCATAATCTTCACCGCGTCAGTTACGATTTGCCCGCCGATTTGCCGAAAATCAGCTTGTTGACGGCAGCGGAAGGCGAAAATATCCGAGCGCAAACCGATTATGAAAATCTTGAGATTTTGTCAGAAACGATTTCCGGTAAATCAAGCGCCGAAATTTTCAATCACCTGGCGCAAAAAGCGAGCGGCGAGATTCTGGTCTTTCTCGACGGCGATTTTGCGCCGCGAAATCCCGGCTGGCTGAAGGAAATAATCGGTTTTGCGCGGCAAAAGGAAATCGGCGCGGTCGGCGCGAAAATTATCGATCCGAATGAAAGGATTCGGCACGCCGGAATTGTTTTAGGTATCGACGGGTTTATCGGTTTTGCGCATCGCGGTTTGCCGAAAAACAGCGACGGCTATTTGCAAAGAGCGCAGCTCGTCAATAATTTCTCGGCGGTCGCCAACGTGCTTGCCGCGCGGCGCGAAGTTTTTGAATCGCTGGCAGGCTTCGACGCGCGTAATTTTCCGAACGGTCTTTTCGACGTTGATTTTTGCCTGCGCGTGCGCGAGAAAAATCTGCGCGTCGTTTTGACGCCCTACGCGGAAATTTTGCAGCTTTCGGATTCGTCAACCGAAAAGATTCTGAATCAAAAAGATGCGGCTGAAAAGGAAATTTTTAAAGCGCGCTGGAAAGATTTAATCGAAAACGACCCTTTTTACAATCCGAATTTATCGCTCGAAAACGAAAAATTTGAGATTAATCTGCCGCCGCGTGTGAAAAAGCCCTGGCAGGATTAACCGGAAATTTTTTCCGGCTGCAAAATTTCCTTCACGGTTTTTTCCCGGAAATCGAAGATATAATTTAATTCTCTGCGCACGAAAAAATGGGCGATGTCGCCGAGCGGCTCAAACGGCAAACGATAACGCACTTCGTCTTTTATCAAGGTTTTGTTTTCGTTTACGGCGCTGAAAGCGTGACGGTGAATCCATTGTTTATAAGGACTTTTCAACGCCTCGTTAACAAATTCGAATGGCGGATTCCAGGTCGAAATCACGGTTTGCCACGTCAAAGAAAAACCGCGCAGCTTTAGTCGATAATCAATTAGCGCACCTTTTTTCAGGTCAAACGGCTGCGGCGTAGTGATGTGAAAATTGAGTTCGGGCGGCGTGATGCGTTCCAGATTTCCGGCGTCGGCGAAAAACTCGAAGACTTTTTCGAGCGGCAAATCCAGAGTTAATTCTCTGGTTAAGATGTGTTCCGCCATAGCGACTTTATTACCTCACAAAATCATTTTGTAGTGTAACAAAATGATTTTGCAGTATTACAAAATAACTTTATAAAGTTACAAAATAGCTTTATAACATTATAAAATCGCTTTGCAGCGTAACAAAATTGCTTTGTAATATAACAAAATCACTTTGTAATGTAGCAAATACCATTCGTAATATAGCAAATACCATTCGTAATGTAACTGATACCGCTTGTAATGTAACTGATACCGCCTGTAATCTTACAAATACCGTCTGTGATGTAGCAAATACCGTTTGTAATGTAGCAAAACTGCTTTGTAATATTACAAAATCGCTTTGTCACACAACAAAATGGCTTTGTGAGATGACAAAATGATTTTGTAATATTACAAAACCGCTTTGTCATTTCACGAAATTATTAATTTTTGCTTTTCAGATATTGTTTCGGCAGCGGAGTTTCCGGCGTTTCGCCCTGCCAGTAAATCGTCATAATCCACCAGCGCTTGCCGTCATTGAGAAGCTGAATGCTGTTGATGCCGCGCGCAAAAGGCTTTTTGTCGTCTTTTTTATGAAACGATTCATAGGTCGAAAAAACGTGCGCGATGTTGCCGTAAAGGTCGATTCGCCGCGCCATCTCTCTTTCGTAAAAACCTTCTTTGGCGAAAAACGGCTCGTTGCGTTTGATATATTCGTCGGGCGTCATTGCGCGCGCGCCGTAAACGCCGGTGTTCGGATTTTTGCCGGACGGAATCAGCCGCGCGTCGCGATGAAACAGCGAGCGCATCCGGTTCCAGTCGCGCTGCTGTCCGACATCGCCGCTGATGACGTCGTAGACGGCTTTGATAATCGCGTCCAGCGAGGCGACATCCGCCGGATTTGCCTGCGGCGCGGGCGTGGTTTCGGTTTGCTGCGCCATAGCGCCCGCGGCGAAAGCAAGAACAAACAAAACAAGCAGAAATTTTCTTTTCATAGTGCGTGATTTTACGTTTAAAACGTGTTTTGGTTTCAATTGTTGATGTTGTCCTTTTTATTTTCCAGCGCATTCTGCAAATTTTGCGGCAGATTCGACAAAAGGTTGTAGCCGGTTTTCTGCTCGATGTCACGGACGGTCGTCCGATACATCTGCCAGTCGGCGTTTTTGATGCCTTTCACGTTCGGCATATCGACGGCGATGACGCGCGTGTTTTCGTTGACGGCGGAAACGTTTGAGCCGGCGGGAACGGCGACGGCGATTTTCCAGTTATTGGTGGGAATCGTCACTTTCTTTTTAATTTTTCCGTTTTCGCCGTAAACTCCCGAAACGACGTAAACGTCGCTGCCGCGCGTCACCAGCGTTCTCAGATACGCTTCGAGCTTTTGCCACGGTCCGCGATTCAAATCCGGCGTTTGCGGCGTCATATTGGTCATCAGAAACGTCGCCGCCATCGAATCGGGACTGCCGTTGCGGTCGGCGTTCGGGCAGATGTGCCCGCGGTCAAAACCGCTTCCCGTGTAATCGGCGGGCGTGACGCGCGTCCAGCCTTTCGGCAAACGGTCGTCGGGACGAAAAGAATCTTCGCGGTCAACGTCGCCCATATCGGCGCGCGCCACGCGCCACGCCACCCAATTCGGAATGGCGCGCTCGCGATTGTAGCTGATTGCCATATAATTATTGACGAGCAAATAATTATTCGGGTCTGCCGCGCCGGCATTGCTCGGATTTCCGAGCGCGAGATAAATCTGCGCGGCTTGTTCGGGCGTGGTCGGCTGCGCGGGCGGCGTTTGCGGCTGACCGTCGGGTTTCGTAACGTTCGTATTGTCCGTGCCGCGAAGATTATCCAAACCTTTTTTGCCAACCCAAAAGCATAAAATGATAATCAAAACGATAATTGCCAGCGCGATTAAACCGCCGATAAGAGCTTTGTTTTTCATAAATTCTGAGTGCAGGCGAAATTTACAAAGAGTTTAGCATAAACCCGTTAAATTTTCGGTGGTGCGTTTTTGGCGAAAATTGGTTAAATTAAATTCAATGGAAAAACTTCATCTCACAGGCTTGACGCAAATGGAGCTTGCCGATTTTGTCGTAAATCAAGGCGAGCCGAAGTTTCGCGCCCGGCAGATTTTTAAAGGCTTGCACGAAAGACGCGCGCTGGATTTCAACGAAATCACCGATTTGCCGAAAGCGTTTCGCGAAAAGCTCGGCGAAATTGCCGCCGTTTCAACCTTGAAAGTCGAATCGCGCTACGTTTCCGAAGACGGCACGCGCCGCTTTCTGATGAAAACGCACGACAATCTGCCGGTCGAAACCGTTTTTATCCCGACCGAAAACCGTGACACGATTTGTTTTTCGTCGCAGTCGGGCTGTCCTCTGAAATGCGATTTTTGTTTGACGGCGAAGCTCGGTTTATTGCGAAATCTGACGGCGGGCGAGATTGTCGAACAGATTATTATTGTTTTAAACGACGTTTACGGCGCGGGCGCGGAAACGCCGCACGGCACGAATCTGGTCGCGATGGGCGCGGGCGAACCGTTTCTGAATTTTGAAAATCTGACGCGAGCTTTGCGGATTATGGCTGACGAAGAAGGTCTTTTTATCGTGCCGAACCGCGTGACGGTTTCGACCGCCGGAATCGTGCCGAAGATTTACGAGTTTGCGAAGCTCGAACAGCGCCCGCACCTGGCGATTTCGCTGTCCGCGCCGAACGATGAATTGCGCGACAAGCTGATGCCGATTAATAAACGCTGGAATCTCGAAGAGCTTTTCGCGGCGGCGAAAGAGTTTGAAAAATCTCTGCGGCGCGGCGAGCGTTTCACGTTTGAATACGTTCTGCTCGGCGGCGTCAACGATTCGGGCGAACACGCGCAGGCATTGGCTAATTTGTTGAATAAATACGGTTTACAGAGAGTGAAAATCAATCTGATTCCGCATAATTCCGCCGAGCCGCTCGAATACAAGCCTTCGAGCCTCGAACAGGTCGAAAGATTTAAAGCGGTTCTCGAATCAAAAGGCGTTTCGGCTTACGTGCGCCGACCGCGCGGACGCGACATTTACGCGGCTTGCGGGCAGCTGGCGGCGAAAACTTCGCCGAATCTGGTGCAGATTACGGCTTGAAAGTGAAAAACGAAAAATAGTTTAATAAATTCTTCCGAATTTTTCGTTTTTCACTTTCCAAACTTTTATGGAAATTCTTATTTTGGGAATTATTCTGGTCGCGCTGATGGCTTACGTTTCGACCAGGATAAAAAAAAGCGCGGCGCAGGCTTTTGAAAAAGAAACGGTCGAAACCGAAGATTTCAGCCTCGTCAAGCCGGAAGGTTTTTTGAGTCCGGCGAGCGGAAATTCCGAATATGCGTTTGAAGCTTATTCAAAAGATTTCGGCGAAAATGACGCGGCGGAATACCGGAAAGCGACCGTCTACGTTCGTAAAAATCCCGAGCGCGGCGAGAATTTGCCGGACGAAACCGAGAGAACCGAAAAAGGCGTCACGATTCAGACGTTTCGCAAAATTTTGAAAACGAATGAATCCGGCGAAATTTACGAGCTTGAAATTTCGGTTTTGAAAGATTATCGCGGGCAATTTTTTGATAAAATCAAAGAAACGCTGAACAGCTTTTCTTTGAAACGAAACAATTTATGAAAAACAACGCAATCAAAATTATTTTATTCGCCGGTCTGCTTTTGACCATCGGCGCTTTTTCGCCGCAGATAAACGCGCAGTCGATTGACGGCTCAATCGGCAACGGAACGGTCAAGCGCGGCGGCGCGACGCGTGCCACGATTGTTTTGAGCATTCCCGGCGGGCTGCACGTCAATTCCAACCGTCCGAACAACGAATACGCGATTCCGACGGTCGTCAGCCTTACTTCGCGGGAAGCAAAGGTAAGCGCCGTCACTTACCCGCGCGGCGCGAGTCGCAAGTTCGGCTTTTCGGAAAAGCCGATTAGCGTCTATGAAGGACGCGCGGCGTTCGGCTTCAACGTCACCGTTCCGGCAAGCTTTAAAGGCAATGTCGTCCGCATCCGCGCCGTCGTCAAATATCAATCCTGCAATGACGAAGTTTGTTTTCCGCCGAAAACGCAGGAAATTACTCTGAGCGCGCGGGTTCAGTAAAACAAGTCAGCCGCGAATAACACGAATGAAAGAGAAATAATAATTCGTGTTATTCGCGTTATTCGCGGCTGACTTGTTTTTGTTCGCGCTTTTTCGCGTTTCTTCGTGGCTAACTTCTTCCAATCACCGAAAGCAGTCTGCCGGTCTTGCCGTACAGCCGCTTTTCTTTTCGATACGAGAAAAACAAATCCGTTCGCTCAAGTGTGCAAAACGGCGCGGAATAAATGTTTTCCGTCGAAACGCCCGTCGTCGCAAGCTGTTCAAAATTTGCGCGGTGTAAATCGACAAAAGCGTGACCGTCGCGCGTCGGGGCGAAAAGATGTTCGCTGTTATGTGGGAAATTTTCGCTGAACGCGTCTATCACGTCCTGTCCGATTTCGTAATTACAAACGGCGGCGGGACCAATCGCGCAAATCAAATCTTTCGGATTCGCGCCGTAATTTTCGCGCATCTTTTCGACGGCTTTCGCGGCGATTGATTGCGCCGTTCCGCGCCAACCGGCGTGAATCGCGGCGAACGATTTTGTTTTGGCGTCGGCGAGCAAAACGGGAACGCAGTCCGCCGTTTTTACGCCGACTAAAACATTCGTCAGATTTGAAACGAGCGCGTCGAATCTCGCGTTTCCGTCTCTGGCGCGGTCTAAATTTTCAACCGTTTTCACCTCGACGCCGTGAACCTGCCACGCCGTCGCGAGCGTAAAAGCGCCGTCGAAAACATTCAGAAAACGGCGACGGTTTTCCATAATATTTTCTTCGCTGTCGTCATCGAAGCCGGAAAGATTCAAATCATTTTCGGGCATTTTTGAGACGCCGCCGACCCGCGTCGAAAAGCCGTTAACAAAACCTTTTTCTTCCAGCACGCCGCAAACTAAAATTTTCACGCCCGATTTTTCGCGCCAGTAAAAACCTTTTTCTGATAAAATTTGGTCTTCGGTCTTGTGGTCTTGAGTTTCAGAAACTTGTAACGTTTCCGGCTCTCGGCTCTCGATTCCCGACTCGCGATTAATGATTTTATCCGTTGGCATAGACATAATTGAAGTTTACCGTATCCGGGAAACTATCGAAAGAACGCCGCGTTTTGTCGAGCGCGTTTTTACCGAGCGCGAGCGCGCTTACTGCGAGGCGAAAGGCGCGGCGGCGGGGCAAAGCTACGCCGCGCGTTTTGCCGCGAAAGAAGCGTGTCTGAAAGCCTTAAAAACCGGCTGGCGCGGGCGCATTACGTGGCACGATATTGAAATCACAAATGACGAGAACGGCGTTCCGAGCCTGGAAATTCGCGGCGCGGCGCGCGAAATTTTAGAATCCTTAGGCGCAAATTTCGTTCATCTTTCGCTTTCGCACACGACCGAGCACGCGATTGCGACGGTAATCCTGGAAAACGCATAAGGCAAAACGCAAAGTGCGAAATATTCGGATTTAGGATTTAGAATTCAGGATTAAATTTATTCTTCCATTTTGCACTTTGTATTTCGCGTTTATTACAAATCGTCTTTATCAATCCATTTTTCGACGCTCGGCGGCTGAAAATTATTCATCTTTTCGAGCAGTGAAACAGCGTCCGAATCATCCAGAATCAATACGCGGTGAACGGGGCGCAGAAAACCTTCGCCGACGGCATTGTCGCAAAGCGCGAGCAAGCCGTCATAATAATTGGCGACGTTTAAGAGTCCGCACGGCTTTTCGTGAAACCCGAGCTGCGACCAGGTCAGGATTTCAAAAAACTCTTCAAAAGTGCCGATTCCGCCGGGCATTGCGATAAAGCCGTCGGCAAGCTCCGCCATCATCGCCTTGCGCTCGTGCATCGAGCCGACGACGTGAAGCTCTGTAATTTCGCGCTTTCCGACTTCCTTTCTAAAAAGCGAATCGGGAATTATCCCGATGACTTCGCCGCCGTTTCGCATTACTTCGTCGGCGATAATGCCCATCAAGCCGATATTGCCGCCGCCGTAAACGAGGCGAATGTTTCTTTCGACCAATTGATGCGCCAGATTTTTGGCGGCTTCCGCATATGCGGGGCGAAAGCCGCTGCTCGAACCGCAGAAAACGGTGATGCTTTTCATTTACTGAGTTTCTCTTTCAGACGGGAAAACAGGTCGTGTCGCGTCCGGATTGTCGGGCGAAGTGTGCAGGTGTATGACTTTCCATTCTTTGCCGACGAGCCGGAAAACCAGCGTCATTCTGCCGGAAGCCGATTCCAGTTTGCCGTTGTATTCCTGCGTTTGTTTCCATTTGCAGGTCACGTAGGCGCTGTTTGTGCCGAGCATTTCGACGCGCAAGCCGGTGATGTCGAGCGTGACGTTTTTCGTTTTGGCGTAAAGCGATTCGCGGTTTTTCTGCATATTTTCCCAGCCGATGGTCGCCGTGCCGTTGTTGTTGAAAAACAGAATGCGGTCGCTGTTTTCATAAACGCTCATCACCTTTTTCACGTCCGATTGCTTGATGCCTTCGGTCAAACGTTCAAAAGCCGCCTGCACTTCTTTTTTCGCGTCGGGTTTAACGACGACAGCCTTACTGCGCTGACCGAAAGCGGTAAAACTCAAAGATAAAATAAAAAGTAAAACGATGGCAAAATTTTTCATTTCAATAGTCCTTTCCAAAGAAACATTTTTACAAAGAAAGTTTATAATCGAAAAACTTGCGGTGGCAACCGCGAAAACAGTAAATCGAAAATCGTGAATTGTTATACGTAAATCGAAAATCGAAAATCGTTAATAGAAGAACAAAGCGATTGACGATTGACGATTCACGATTCACGAAAGAAATTCTATGCTTCAAATAATAAAATGTCCGTCCTGTTCCGCACCTTTGGAGTTTGACGGCGACCGGATTGAAACCTGCGACTTTTGCGGAAGCCGAGTGATTATGTCGCCGAATGAGGTGCGCAACGAAACGTCTTTCGGTTTCGGTGAGCTGCTCGGGCAGGCGCAAAAGCTGAAAGAAGTTTTGCGGCTCGCGCGTTCGGGCAATAAAATCGCCGCCATTAAGCTTTACCGCGAAACTTTCGGCGTCGGTTTAGCCGAAGCGAAAGACGCGGTCGAGCGTCTGGAACACGGCGAAAGCGTCAATTTTCACAACGTCAATTTTCAAAGCTACACGCAGAATATAAATACCGGCGCGGTTCTTAAAACGGCGAAAGTCGCCGGTGGTTCGTTCGCGGCGACGATTATCATCAGCATCATTTTGATTTTCGGCGTCACGCTCGCCGTTATCTGGCTGGTGACGAACGCGGGCGATAAACAGCAGACGAAAACCGCTCCGCTCCTGTCAAACGTTTCGCCGGCAGTTGCAAAAACGATGGAGGCGCGACAGTTCGGCGCAGAAGCTTTAAAATTCGGCGGCGAAGGCGTCGGCGCAGGAATGTTTAAAGACAATCGAGTTATCGCCGTTGACCCGGGCGGCAGAATTTACAGCGCCGATTATACGGGCGGAAAAGTTCAGGTTTTTGACGCTGCCGGAAAATTTCTGACGCAGTGGACGACCGACCCGAAAACGACTCTGCACTCGATGGCGGCTGACCGCAAGGGAAATTTATATCTCCAGCAAAGCAGCGACATACAGATGTTTGAAGCCGAAACCGGAAAATTTCTGCAAAAGACCGGGAGAATTTCCGCGAAAGGAATGGCGCTCGCGCCGGACGGTCGCCTTGTTGTCGCCAGTCGTGACGGCTTTGTGATTCTGGACGGCAATCTGAAACCGATTCAGGAATTTAAGGACGCGGCGGAGCGCGCCAACGCGACATTCGGTTTTGACCAGATTGCGGTGGACGGAAACGGCGTTGTCTACGCGCTCGACGACCAGAACGGCGACGTCTGCAAATTCGCGGCGGACGGAAAATTTCTGAATCGCTTTAAGAGCAATTCCAATTCGCCGAATTCGATTGCGATTGACCCGAAAGGTCGCGTTTTCGTCAGCGACACGAGCCGCATTTACGTTTTCGACGCGGACGGCAAAGCGATTGATTCGTTTCCGGCGCGGCAGGCTTTCGGGATGACTTTTAATGATAAAGGCGAATTGTTTGTCGCCTCGCGCCCGTTTGTCGTCAAATACGAAATAAAAAATTGACTTGACAGATTTTCACTCAAAAGCTTAGTTTTAAGTCCTGACTTTCCGAATGCGGAGGCGCATCTGTTCCGGTGAATGGCGCGGTCTTCAAAACCGTTTGTGAGACTGTGAGAGCAGGCTCAGGTCGGTTCGACTCCGACACGCCTCCGCCAACTAATTTTCGATTGCCGATTAGCGATTTGTAAGAAATGAAACGCGGTTCAATTCTTTATTAAATCAAAAAATCGAAATCTGAAATCTCAAATTTGAAACCCTTATGAAAGAATGGATTTCTCTGAATATGACTCCGGGCGTCGGACCTCGCGCGGCAACGAAATTATTAGAGCGTTTCGGGTCGGCGGAAAGCGTTTTTCACGCGACCCGAAACGAGCTTGAATCTTTAAGACTCAAACCCGAAACAATCCAAAGTATAATCAAACGAGAATTTCACGATAAAGCGGAAGAAGAATTAAATAATGTCAGAGATTTAGGCGGCGACGTTTTGATTCTCGACGACGGCAGTTATCCTTATCTACTGCGCGAAATCGCCGACCCGCCGATAACGCTTTACGTTAAAGGCGATTGGCGGGCGTGTTTCGACGCGCCTTGCGTCGCGGTCGTCGGCTCGCGCCGCTGCTCGACTTACGGCGAAAACGCCGGGCTGATGCTGGCGCGTGATTTGGCGGAAAAAGGAATTTGTATCGTTTCCGGTCTGGCGCGTGGTATCGATTCGGCGGCGCACAAAGGCGCAATCGAAGCGAAAGGAAAAACGATTGCCGTGCTCGGAACGGGCGTTGACAATGTTTATCCGAAGGAAAATGCAAAATTGGTTGAACAAATTATCGAATCGGGCGGCGCAATCGTGTCGCAGTTTCCATTGGAGACGCCGCCGCTCAAAGATAATTTCCCGTATCGCAATCGAATAATTTCAGGCTTGAGTCTCGGCGTTTTAATCGTCGAAGCCTCGGAGCGCAGCGGTTCGCTGATTACGGCGCGTCTGGCGATGGAGCAAAATCGAGAAGTTTTCGCCGTGCCGGGAAATATCACTTCGCGTAACTCGTTCGGCACGAATTACCTGATTAAAGACGGCGCAAAGCTCGTTCAGCAATGGCAGGACGTCGTTTCCGAATTGCCTTCGGAAATCGCTTCGGCTATCTTGCCGCCCGTAATTGAGAAAAATTCGAAAGACGAATCGAAACCGCCCGAGCTTCTGCCCGCCGATTTGACCGAAACCGAAAAGAAAATTTACAAGCTTCTGACGCCGGACGCGCCGACGCATTTCGACGCTTTGATTGAAGCCGGCAATTTAAAAGTCGGCGATTTGTCGGCGGCTTTGCTCGGGCTGGAGATGCGCGATTTGATTCGCGCCCTGCCGGGCAAAAGTTACTGCCGAAAAATATAGAAGGATTCCGGGATTAAGAATTCCGAATCAATCCGCCTGTTGGCTGCCGGCGCGATTGCGGCGAACTAAAGTCGGGAAATCTTCATCCGAAGAAAAGACATAAACGGGAAATTTACGTATAGAGCAAAGTAAAGAAATTTTAACCTTAGATTGACACAAGCCGCAGGCAAGTGTTAGAAGTCAAATGTCAGGCGTCGGAAACGCTCTGACATATTTTTTTCAAAAAAATGGGCAAAAATCTAGTCATTGTCGAATCGCCCGCGAAGGCGAAAACGATTAACAAATATCTCGGAAGTGATTACTTGGTAATGGCTTCCATCGGGCACATCAAGGATTTGCCGATGAAAGAACTCGGCGTGGACATCGAGAATAATTTCGAGCCGAGTTACGAAGTTATTCCCGACGCGAAAAAAAGAAATAATAAAAAAGTCGTCTCCGATTTGAAAAAAGCGGCGAAAGAATCCGACGCTATTTTTCTCGCCGCCGACCCTGACCGCGAAGGCGAAGCCATCTGTCAGCACCTCGCCGAAGAAATCGTGCCGAAACGTCCGGCGAAGCCGGTTTTTCGCGTGATGTTTAACGAAATCACGAAAAACGCGATTAAAGACGCTTTTAAAGACCCGAAACAGGTCAATCAAAATCTGGTCGCCGCGCAGCAGGCGCGCCGCATTCTCGACAGATTAGTCGGCTACAAAGTCTCGCCTATTTTATGGAAAACCATCGGCGGCAAGCTTTCGGCGGGTCGCGTGCAAACGGTCGCCGTCAGGATGATTGTCGAGCGCGAACGCGAAATCGAAAATTTCGTGCAGACCGAATACTGGACGATTATCGCCAATCTTTCCGCACAGCTTCCGCCGAAATTCGCCGCGCGGCTTTATAAAATTGAAGATTTAACGGTCAAAACCAGCGGTTTTGACCAGGATTTAAAGAAAAACGAAACTCACATTAAAGATGAGCAGACGGCGAAATCAATCGTCGAAGAAGCCGGAAAGGAAAATTTCGTGGTCGATTCGGTGACGACGAAAGAAAGAAAACGCAATCCCGTGCCGCCGTTTATCACTTCAAAATTACAGCAGGAAGCCTCGCGCAAACTGGGTTTTCCGGTCAAAAAGACGATGACCGTCGCGCAGAAGCTTTATGAAGGCGTGGAAGTCGGCGCGGAAGGCGCGGTCGGTTTGATTACTTATATGCGCACCGATTCGACGCGCGTTTCCGACACGGCTTTAAATGACCTTCGAGATTTTATCGGCGGCAATTACGGCGCGAAATATCTGCCGGAAAAACCTGTTTTTTACAAAACCAAAGGCGGCGCGCAGGACGCGCACGAAGCGATTCGCCCGACCGACGCAAACCGCACGCCGGAAAGCCTGAGAAATTATTTAAATGCCGACGAGCTAAAGCTTTACACGCTCATTTGGAAACGCTTTGTCGCCTCGCAGATGACGGCGGCGATTTTCGACCAGACGACGATTGACATCAAAGCCGGACGTTTTACGTTTCGCGCCACCGGCTCGGTGCAGAAATTCGACGGCTTTCTGAAAGTTTACCAGGAAGGACGCGACGAAAAACCGGCGGAAGGCGAAGACGAGGACGCCGAGCTGACATTGCCGAAAGTCGAAAAAGGCGAGCAGTTGAAACTGAATCAAATCACGCCGGAACAGCATTTTACCGAGCCGCCGCCGCGTTATACGGAAGCTACGCTCGTCAAAGCGCTGGAAGAAAAAGGCATCGGCAGACCTTCGACTTACGCGGCGATTATGACGACGATTCAAGACCGCGAATACGTCGAAAGAATCGAAAGCCGCTTTCACCCGACGCCGCTCGGAACGACCGTCAACGATATGCTCGTGGCGAGCTTCGACGATTTGTTTAACGAAACTTACACGGCGCGGATGGAAAGTCAGCTTGACGAAATCGAGGAAGGCAAAATTGATTGGCGCAACGCCTTACGCGGCTTTTACGATAAATTCTCGAAGGATTTGGAAACAGCCGTCGAGACGATAAAGAACAAAAAACAAACCTCGATTCCGACCAGTGAAATCTGTGAAAAATGCGGTTCGGGAATGGTCATCAAATTCGGACGCTTCGGTCAGTTTCTGGCGTGCGCCAATTATCCCGAATGTAAAAACACGCGCGAAGTCGGCAGCAAAAAGGCGGAAGCGCAAAGCAACGGCGAGACGCGGGAAGGCGACTCGGAAAATAAATCCGACGGTCAATCCGCGGAAGTTCCGGTGTGTGAATTGTGCGGGCGCGAGATGTCTTTGAAAAAAGGTCGTTTCGGTTCGTTTTACGGCTGTACGGGTTATCCGGAATGCAAAAATATTCGCAAGATTGCGAAAGGCGAGCAGAAACCCGTTGCGCCGCCGGTTGAACTTGACGAAATCTGTCCGAAAGACGGCGCAAAGCTCGTCAAACGGCAAGGTCGCTTCGGCGAATTTATCAGCTGCTCGAATTATCCGAAATGCGATTATATAAAACGCGAGACTTTAGATATTCCGTGTCCGAAATGCAAAACCGGAGAAATCGCCGTCAAAAAATCGAAGCGCGGAAAAGTTTTTTACGGCTGCACGAATTACCCGAAATGCGACGTCGTTTTCTGGGATAAGCCCGTGACCGAGCCGTGCCCGCAATGCAGCGCGCCGTTTTTGCTGGAAAAAACGACGAAGAAAGACGGCACGATTCGCTATTGCGACAAATGCGATTACAAAACTGCGGCGGCGAGCGATGCGCCCGTTTCGACTGAAACCAAAGATGCGGCGATTTTGGTAAATTGATTCGCAAGCAATGGGTAATAAGTAACAGGTGAAAGGGAATAGGAAATTTCTTCCTTATCATTTATCGCCTATTACTTATTACTGAATAAATTTCTTATGAACGAACATCTTCAATTTCTGCAAGCCTTTTTGAAAAATCCGCTTTACGTCGGCGCGATTTCGCCGAGCTCGCCCGATTTGGCGCGGGCGATGATTGAAGGTGTCCGACCGGATGAAAACAACGTGGTTCTCGAACTCGGCGTGGGCACGGGCGCGATTACGAAATTTTTGCGTGACGCCGTGCCGGACGAAAAATCTTATCTCGGAATCGAAATCAGCGAGGAATTCGTCGAAAAACTGAAAACGGATTTTCCCGACCTGCGAATTGTTTGCGGCAGCGCCGGAGCCGCGTCCGAGATTCATAAAAACACCGGATTCGGAAAAATAAAATATATCGTTTCGGGTTTGCCGTTTGCTTCGCTGCCGAAAGACGTGAGCGAGGCGATTCTGCACGAAGTCGATAAATTTATGGCGGCAGGCTGCCTGTTTCGCACGTTTCAATACGCTCACGCCTACCGGCTGCCGCCCGCCGTCAAATTTCGCCGGTATATGGAAGAGCGTTACGGGAAAGTCCAGCGCAGCTCGCTTGTGCTGAAAAACGTGCCGCCCGCTTACACACTGACGTGGAAAACGTAAAAGCAATCAGCCATCAGTGGTCGGCAATCAGCTAATCGGTAGTTGCCGACCACTTTATTTGAAACCTTTTACATAAATCTGCTGTAATAAGTATCAGCAAATATTCTGCAAATTCAAATCAATATTTTCCAAGGAGTATCAGAAGATGTTACGACGTAAACTGACAGTCGTTTTTCTGCTTTACGCAATTTTTCTACCGGGTTTAGTTTTCGGGCAGACAACTACCACCGCGCCGGCGACAACTGCCACAACTGCAACCGTTCCGGCGGTAAAAGTTTATAGCGCGCCGAAAGAGACGATCGATAGAATCAAAGAAGAAGGATTGAAAAATTCGCAGGTCATGCAGACTTTGAGCTACCTGACCGACGTTATCGGCGGACGCCTCACGGGGTCGCCGAATATGAAGCGCTCCAACGAATGGACGCGCGACACGATGAAAAAATGGGGTTTGCAAAACGCCGCCGCCGAAGCGTGGGGACCGTTCGGACGCGGCTGGTCGCTGAAATCGTTTTCGGCGCAGGTCGTCGAGCCGCAGGTTTTTCCGGTTATCGCTTACCCGAAAGCGTGGTCGCCCTCGACCAAAGGCGCGGTAACGAGCGAAGTTATTTATCTGGACATCAAATCGGACGCCGATTTTGCGAAATACAAAGGCAAAATAGCCGGTAAAATCGTGCTGCTTTCCGGCGCGCGCGAGATAAAAGCCGATTTTACGGGAATGGGAACACGACGCACGGACGAAGAACTGACGAAACTGGCAAACGCGCCCGACCCGTCGCTCGCGCCGCCGCGCCCGCAGCAAAATCAAAATCAACCGCTGACGCCGCAGCAGACGGAACGCTTGCAGCGTTTTATGACCGGCTTGAAAGCCTTCAATTTCCTGGTTGAAGAAGGCGCGGCGGCGGTCATCGACAACAGCTTTGAAGGAAGCGGCGGAACGCTTTTCGTGCAGAGTGCAAACCTCGCGCAGGAAGTTCCCGCCAATCCGCAAGACCTTTTCCGGCGCAACCCGAATCGCCTGTCGCCGTATCAAAAAGAAGCCGAAGCGAAAATGATTCCGCAGCTGACGATGGCGAGCGAAGATTACAATCGACTGTTTCGGATGATTCAGCTGGGCGTGACGCCGAAAATGACGGTTGACGTGCAGACGCAGTATCACGACGACGATTTGCAGGGCTACAACACCGTCGCGGAAATTCCCGGCACCGACCCGACGCTGAAAGACGAAATCGTGATGCTCGGCGGTCATATGGATTCGTGGCATTCTTCGACCGGCGCCACCGATAACGCCGCCGGCGTTGCCGTCGCGATGGAAGCCGTCCGAATCTTGCAAACGCTCGGTTTAAAACCGCGCCGCACGATTCGCGTCGCGCTCTGGTCGGGCGAAGAACAGGGCTTGCTCGGCTCGCGCGCTTATGTGAAAAATCATTTCGGCGAATGGCAGGGCGAAGGCGAAACGAGAACGCTGGTCAAAAAAGCGCCTTACGACAAGTTTTCCGCTTATTACAATCTCGACAACGGAACAGGCAAAATTCGCGGCGTTTATATGCAGGGAAACAGCGCGGTCGCGCCGATTTTCCGTTCGTGGCTCGAACCGTTTAAAGATTTGGGCGCGACGACTTTGACGCTTTCCAACACGGGCGGAACCGACCACTTGGCGTTTGATGCCATCGGGCTTCCCGGTTTTCAGTTTATCCAGGACGAAATCGAATACAATGCCCGAACGCACCATTCGAATCAGGATAATTACGACCGCATCCAGGCTGAAGATATGAAACAGGCGGCGACGATTATGGCGGCGTTCGTTTATCAAACGGCGATGATGGACGAGAAAATTCCGCGCAAAATCGTGAAGTAAGAAAAGTAAAGGCGAAAGACAAAAGGCAAAAGTTAGGAAATTACTTCTGGCTTTTGCCTTTTTATTTTTGCCTTTCGCCTTACAATTCTTTTTCCAGGTAAAGAACTTCGCCGTATGGATTGTGATAATAAGGCGGGATTTCCCGAAAGCCGTGTGATTCGTAAAGCTTCACGGCTTTCGCCATTTTCGGCGGGTAAGTGTCGAGCCGCATTTTTCGGTAACCGATTGTTTTGGCTTCTTCAATCAATTTTTCAATCAGAATAATGCCTATTTTCTGCCCGCGAAAATCTTCTCTGACAAATAATCTTTTCATTTCGCAGATGCCTTCTTGCAGTTTTCTGAGCGCGATGCAGCCGGCGAGGTTTTCATCGACCGAAGCCAGAAATAAACGCCCGTCCGGCTTGGCGTATTTGCCCGGCAAATGAGCGATTTCCTCGTCAAAATTCTGAAAACAAAGGCTCATTCCTAACCACGCTTCATATTCTCGAAACAACGCTCGCGTCTGTTCGATTTGGGCGGGCGTTTCGGCTTGAATGATTTCGATTTCCATAAAAAGCGAAAAGAGGCGTCAGGCGTAACCGAATTCTTTCAGTTTTTCCATCGTCACGCCGTTTGAATTCTTTTCAAATTTCAAAATGCGCTCGACGTATTTCGCAATGACGTCGGCTTCCAGATTAACTTCGTCGCCCGCTTTCAAAGTCGGAAGATTCGTCAGTTCCCACGTTTTCGGAATAACGGCGATTTCGAAATACGAATCGGTCAAAGCCGCAATCGTGAGGCTGATTCCTTCGACGGAAATCGAGCCTTTATAAACGAGATAGCGCGCCATTTCTTCGGAAAAACCGATGCGGACAGTCCAGAAATCGCCCTGTTTCGTCGCCGCGAGAAATCTGCCGCGCGCATCGACGTGACCTTGCACGATATGACCGCCCAACCTGGTCGAAGGCGTCACGGCGCGTTCCAGATTAACCGCCGAACCGATTTTTAAAACTCCGAGCGTCGAGATTTTTAAAGTTTCCCCGGATACGTCGGCGGCGAAAGAATCGGCGGAAACGTCCAGAGCCGTCAGACAAACGCCGCTGACGGCAATCGAATCGCCTTCGCTCGTATCTTTCGTGACGATTCCGGCGGAAATCGTCATCCGCGCGCCGCCCGCGTGTTTTTCCAGCGAGGAAATTTTTCCTAATTCTTCAATAATTCCAGTGAACACTAAGCCCCCTTTTTACTTATAGCTACTGAGTATTACAGAGAGTTTTTTAGTAGATTTATTGTTTGCTATATAACTCAAAATTACTCAGTAACAGCACATAATAGATACATTTTTAGATACATAATAATTATGCAACTTTTCGCTCGTACAAATGCTTTTGAAATTCAATAAACGTCTTGCTGATTTCATCGGCTTCACCCAATGTTTCAATAGCATCACTAACGGAATGATATTTCAATTCTAAAAGGCGTGGCAATTTTTCCTGATCGAGTTCATCAACTCCGGTTTCAATATACTTAGACAAAACAAACTCTAAAAACTCTCTTTGCTGACTGTTTAAAAGAGCAAAGATATTTGTTTGCGCCTTTTCTACTCTCTCTCGTCTGGTGATCGGTTTGACGGCGAAAGATACATATTCTAGCACGTCGAATAAATCGCTTTTTTGCGCGTCAATCAGTTTTTGCATTGCGGCGAGTTCATTTTTACCGAATCCGGCATCAGATAAGTTTTCAAGTAGGGTTTTACGCGTCATCGGATGTGACCAAATTCGGCGAAGTTCTTCTTCATTCTTGAAAAACTCCGGCAATTTTCCGAAAAGATTCTGCAAAAACTGTTCGGCTGTAACCGGCTGTCCGTCTGCGCTCCAAAATGATGTCGTAACTGTGTGACCGATTTCGCGGTCTTTGCCGTCGGCGAGTTTGATTTTTACTTTTTGTCTTGACGGTTGCGGCGGTTGCGGTGTTTCGGACGTTTCCGGGCGTTCCGGGCGTTCCGGGCGTGGTTCGGGCGCGATGGGTTCGCCGTCCCATTCAGGGTCGGCAAAATGATGATATGCGTTTACAAAATCGTAGATGGTGAAATATTCTTTGCCGTCGTAAAGACGTGTGCCGCGTCCGATGATTTGTTTAAATTCAATCATCGAATTGACCGGACGCAATAAAACGATATTTCGGACATTTCGCGCATCAACTCCGGTTGAGAGTTTTTGCGATGTCGTCAGTATCGTCGGAATAGTCTTTTCATTATCCTGAAAATCACTTAAATACTGTTCGCCAAGCGCACCATCTTTCGATGTAACACGCGCACAATAGTTCGGATTTTTGCTTGTTTTAAGTTGATTGATTAAATCACGAATTAAGAGGGCGTGTTCTTGTTTTGCACAGAAAACGATTGTCTTTTCGTTTTGGTCAATATCGCTTAGAAATAACTCAACTCTTTTAGCCTCGCGCGCTCTGATTTCAATTTTGGTATTAAAATCGGCTTCGGTGTAAACTTTGCCGCGTTCTATCTCACCTTCGATGATTTGATCGTCGGAAACGTATTGGTAAACGTCGAGCGTGGTTTGTATCCTTTTTATCTTAAAAGGCGTTAGAAAGCCGTCGTTGATGCCTTCTTTGAGCGAATAGATATAAACAGGCTCGCCGAAATAACGGTAAGTATCGGCGTTCACGTCGCGCTTCGGCGTAGCGGTCAGACCGAGCTGCACGGCGGGCGAAAAGTATTCTAAAATGCCGCGCCAGTTGCCTTCATCGTTTGCGCCGCCGCGATGACATTCATCAATGATAATCAGATCGAAATAATCTTTCGGATACTCGCCGAAATACGGCGTGTCATTTTCGCCGCTCATAAACGTCTGAAAGATCGTAAAGAAAATGCTGCCGTTCGTCGGCACTTTGCCGCGTTTGGTGATTTCCTTTGGATTGATTCTGACAAGCGCATCATCCGGGAACGCGCCGAAAGCATTAAAGGCTTGATTGGCGAGAATGTTTCTGTCTGCCAGAAACAGGATGCGCGGGCGGCGTGAACCATCACGCTTTAAGTTCCAACGTGTTTGAAATAGTTTCCAGGCGATTTGAAAGGCGATGAAAGTTTTGCCTGTTCCGGTAGCGAGCGTCAAAAGGATACGCTGTTTTTCTTCAGCGATGGCGTTCATTACGCGATTGACGGCGATTTCCTGATAATATCTGGCTTGCTTTGTTCCGCCGACATCTTCAAACGGCACGGCATCGAATGTTTCGTTCCATTCGTTGCGGTCTGAAAACGTCATTGCCCAAAGCTCGTCGGGCGTCGGGAAACGATCAACTAAATTTTCTTTGCCGGAACGCATCGAGATTTGATAAATCTCTTTTCCATTGGCGGCATAGGTGTAATCAATCTGCATTTTTCCGGCGTAGTTTTTTGCCTGTGCCACGCCTTCACCGACTTCTTTTTCATCGCTTTTGGCTTCGATAATGCCGATTTTTTGATTTTTATAAACGAGAATGTAATCGGCAATCAAAGGTTTGGCGCGTCTGCCGCCGACTTCGATTTTTCCGGCGGTGATGTGATGTTCGCGCAAAACCTTTGTGCCTTCGACCACGCCCCAACCGCTTTCCCTTAACTTAGGGGCAATTAACTCCGCTCTGGTGTCTGCTTCATTCATAGAAAATTAGAAGTGGCTTATACATACTGTCCCAGCTTATATCCTGTCCCTGGCTTGTACATTCCTGTCCCTAGCTTGTACATATCCCGCTACAGGGACTTTACTCCGATAAATATTTAACCTGGTAGGGTAAACACTCTGTTTACTTGGTTTAAGCCTTTACGCTCACTTTATTCAATTGCCGCAGTGCGGAGCTAAGTACAAAAAATGCACTTAGCTTGTACACATTATTTGTTACCTTGTACACTCACTGAATAGGTAGTCCCAAAGCCCTTTCCTTCTCTTTTTAGGATACCTCTTTTAACTAAGTTGAAAACAATATTATTAACTTGTCGTCTAGTTAATCTATTAGCAAATAAAGCGATAATATCTCCCATTCTTGCCGAATCTACTTTACTAATATATTCGATAATTCTATCTTGATCGCTGCCCTCAACTTCTCTTGTAATGTTGTTATAAACATCGGACAGCAAGTAACCGTCTTTGTCTTTTCTTATGGCATTAACTTCTAGCAAATGTTGAATAACCGAATCTTTAACATCGGAAATATCCGCTTTGTCCCTAATTTTAGCGAGTGCAATAACGTGATGAACGCTAAGTTTTTCATCATCCGGCAGCGCATTTCTAAACTCTCTAATAAAAACTGCGAACACTTGATGCTCGATGGTAAGCGGGATTCTTAAAGTAACTTGAAAAAGGTCTGAATCGGTATAAGACGGAAAGCCTTTACCCTCGCTTATATTTTGATAGAAGATTTTGTCAACGCCTTGACCTGATCGCTCAACCAAACCTGTCTTCGTTAATACATCAGCTAACAACCTGTTTCTGGGAGTGCTGTTAGTGTTCAGAATATTTTCAATATTAACTCCCAAAGGAAAACCGCCGTGACTGAGAACCGTAAATTCCGACGGCGATTGTTTTATTACGATTTCGCTTGCCTTCGTATAATCACGGTGAGCAACTGCATTATTGATAGACTCTCTAACAACTTCGTCGTTGAGTGTAGGAATATCGGTGATGTATAAGCCTAATTGAATATGTTTATTTCTGTTGCGAACATCAATAGTTTTCCATAAATGGGAGTGACTAAATAAGTGTTGGCAGATTTTCTGCCAGATAAGCAGGATACTTAGGAAGTCGTCTTTTTCTGAGTTGCCGCTGATTGTAAAAATAAACAAATAACTCAACCGCCCTGGCTAAAGCTTTGTAACAACG
>DASVRT010000062.1:0-119236 GCA_036388475.1 Pyrinomonadaceae bacterium
CGCCGAATCAACCGGAAAAAGCGGCGTTTCCATCATTCCCGTTGATCGCGAACCGCTGCTCGACGCGGCGGAAGATTACGGTGACGACCGCATTTTCGTTTATTTGAAAACAAAAGATGCAAGCGGCGAATCGGTCGAAGAAAAACTCGGAGTTCTTGAAGCTAGCGGTCAGCCAATCGTCCGCATCGAGCTTGATGATATAAAAAGTCTCGGACAGGAATTTTTCCGCTGGGAATTTGCGACGGCGGTGGCGGGCGCGATTATGAAAATCAACCCGTTTAACCAGCCCGACGTCGAGTCAGCCAAAATCGAAGCCAAAAAAATCACGGAAGAATATGAGGAAAAAGGCGAATTGCCGCCCGAAACTCCGTTTTACGAAGCCGACGGAATCAAGCTTTTTACGACCGAAAAATACGCCGGCGAATTGGACGTCTACGTCGGCGATGCAAAATCTTTAAAGAAATATCTCGAAGCGCATCTGGCGCATCTTCAGGAAAACGATTATTTCGCGGTGCTGGCGTATATCGAGATGAATGCGGAAAATGAAAAGCTTTTGCAGACGATACGCGGAAAAGTCCTGGAATCGAAGCTCGTCGCCACCTGTCTCGGCTTCGGACCTCGCTTTCTGCATTCGACCGGACAAGCTTACAAAGGCGGAGCAAACAACGGCTTATTTCTGCAAATCACGTCGGACGACGCGGAAGATTTTCCCGTTCCCGAACAGAAATATACTTTCGGCGTCGTCAAAGCGGCGCAGGCGCGCGGCGATTTTCAGGTTTTGCTCGATAGAGAGCGCCGAGCGCTGCGCGTGCATTTAAGTTCGGAGGTGAAGGCGGATTTGGAAAAACTTTTCGAGCTTTTATAAGCGGATTTTGAGATAAGAAAAAAGCCTGAAGGTTTTGCAAAACCTTCAGGCTTTTTTCAATTTGCGGGCGAATTACATTCCGTCTTTTCGTCCTTTGGATGAAGCGGGCTGCCGCTTTCGTCAATCGCTTTTTAACTAAACGCCGACAGTTTCGTTTTCTTCTTCTTCAACCAGATACGGCGAAACGGTCGGCGCATCGAGGTCTTCCGAAACAATTCTGGCGATTACCGGCAGGCTCAGGCTGCGCGTTTTCTTAATGCCCGGAACTTCCTTGCCCTTTGCGTAAACCGCGTGGCGACCGTGTTCTTTATACCATTCGGACAAAGACGCGGTTTTGTGCATTTCTTCGATGATTTGCCGCCAGCCGACGCCCGTATTGTAAGCACAGAACGAAATCTCGCCTTCCTGCGTGCCGTAGGGAATAACGCACATTTCCGTGCGGCGGAAATCGTAATTGAAAAGGTCTTGAAACCACATTCCCTCGACGCAGAGAACGCGCCACATATCTTCCGATTCATCTTTCGGCTGCGCTTTCATCCGGTCGTTTCTATCCGAATTCGAATCAGCCGACGAAGGCTTGAATAAATTCAGGATTTGCGAAATCGGGAAGCCTTCCGGCGCTTTCGACGCGTCGTAATTTCGCATAATCGCCATGCCGAGCTGCGCCATCGTCAGTTTTTTGCCGCGCGCCGTGTCGGTAATCGTGGCGACGTCTTTCATAAACTGCTCGTAGTTGAAAAAGTCGAACAAGGAGGTCATCGCGCCGGTTTGTTTATTAACGACAATCAGCGTAAAAATCCCGCAGTTCGGATGGCAGTTGCACGAAGACCAGCCCCACGGAGCGTCCGCGCCCTGCAGCATATCCATCACGCTGGTGAAAGCCGAATAGCTCGAAAGCGGAAACCAGTCGCGCAGAGGTTGCAGAGTTCCGTCCAATTGGTCTTTCAAATCGTGCGTCATCCCGGCGAGCGTGTAGCGCTGCTGGATGCGGACATCATCCGGCACGTCCTCGTCGCGTCCCGTAAAGCTCACCGGCTGAAACGCAATCGTCTGAACCTTGTCGATATTCTGCGCGGCAAATTTGACGATGTCGCCGATGGCGTCGTTATTGACCGTGTTGACAATCGTCGTCACCAGAGTAACTTTAATGCCGACCGACGCGAGATTTTCAATCGCTTTGAGCTTGACATCAAACAAATTCCCGACGCCGCGATGCTTGTTCTTTTCTTCCGAGGTTCCGTCAAACTGCAAATAAACGCCGTGTTGTCCCGCCGCCTTCGCCGCTTTGCAAAACTCGATGTCTTCGGCGTAGCGAATGCCGTTGGTCGCCGCTAAAATTCGATAAAAACCGATTTTCTTGGCATAGGCGACCGATTCCAGAAAATGCGGCGAAATCGTCGGCTCGCCGCCCGAAAATAAAATGATGATTTGACGGCGCGGCTTGAAACTTATCGCGCGGTCTAAAATCGCCTTCGTGTCTTCGAACGTCGGTTCGTGAACGTAGCCGACCTGGTTGGCGTCCATAAAACACGGGTTGCACATCATATTGCAGCGGTTCGTCAAATCGACCGTCAGAACCGCGCCGCGCCCGTATTTAATATCCGATGTTCCGTGATGATGCACGTGCTTGTCTTCGGCGGCTTTGAAATCGCGCCCGTAAAATAAGGATTCGATTCTTTCGAGAAAAGCCGGGTCGGTCGCCATCACGTCGACAAATTCGCCGTGCGTCGGACAAGTTTTTCGCATCACGACCTGTCCGTTTTCTTCGACAATCTGCGCCTTGATTTCGCCCGGATGCGAGTTCATCAGAATTTCGAGCGGAATCGTTTTATTAATCACGCCGTCACGCACGTTTTTCACGCACGTCGGGCAAAGTGAATCGGTTTCGCGCGGAAACCCCAAAGGCGGCGCGGTGCGCTCATACGATTTTAAAAGCGGCTCAGCCGCCCACGCCGGCTTAATCGACTCGCCTTCCGGCAGAGCCTTATTCACCGCCTGAAACGCCTTCCAGCCGAGGTCGGCAAGCTTCGATGCGGCTTTCGAGCCGGTTTTTCCCTTCCCTTTTCCTTCGCCGCGACGAAAATTATCACTAAACATAGATTTTATTGTAACAGTTTAAATAGAATTTTTAAGATAAAGACACAAAAAACCAAGCTAAAGGCTACCAAATTTCCGCCCGTTTGCCAATTTTCACCCGCGCAAATGCTGGAAACTTTACAAAAATTAACGCATAATGACGAGAATTTTTCGGCGCAAACTCTGTAATTACAACAAACTCAATGCGGTTTATTGAGAGCCAATCTCAGCAAGGTTCTGGTACCGGACAATGATTTCAAAATTACCAGGTCATCTATTGATGCATTCAGAGCCGGCTAAGTTGTTCTATTTATTGACTCATCAAATTTCTCCGGTGAAGCTGAATCAAAATCTTGGCGCAGCAATAATTTCTCTTTACATTATTTTATTTTTTCTCTATATTGATTGGCATTCAAAAAGACAAATTCTTTGTCTTCCGCGTTTTACGCAAAGTTTGCCGGGCTTGCGCGTCTCGTATTTGTAATCTGCACCAAACCATTCGGATTTTACCCGGCAATTTCGGTAAATAAGCTGTTCGCCGGCGCACAGGAGGATTCATAATGACAGTATATACACTATATCGAGGATTCTTTGTCTGGATTCTGGGCACGTTTTTTATTCTCTTTGCTTTTTTAATTTTCCGCGACCTCGGCTGGGGAGGCAAGCCCGACGAATGCATCGACGCCAAGCCTCACAACGGCTGTTACTGCGAAGAATTTAAAAAGGACGACGTTATCAAAGACAAGCCGGGCGTGCGGCAGCCGGTTAACACCTGGTCTAATCTTTATGCCATCATTACGTCGTTTATTGTTGCCTACTTCGTTTATACAGACCGCAAGAAATACACTAACGAGCATTCCGCCGCCGACACGGCTCCGAACATTATCGGCTCAAGTTCCTGGAAGGCGGATTTATATATCTTTGCGGTGTTGTTTCTCGGGCTTGGCAGTATGTGGTTTCACGCTTCGCTCAAGGAGTGGGGCGGATTGCTGGACGGCGTGTCGATGTACGTCTTTGCGTCGTATCTCGTCTTTTATTCGGCGCGCCGCTTTTTTAATTCCGACTGCGTTTTCTGGCTCGGCTATCTTTGCAGCCTCCTGTTTTTCACTTTGATGAGCAATCTCGGCGTCGATTCCGTTATCAATATCGGGATTCTGGTCGGCGCGTACGCGGTGCTCGAAATATATATCTCGTGGCGCACAAAGATATTACAGGGTAAATTGAAAACCATTCTGCTCTGGGCATTCGCTTTCGTCGCTATCATCGCGGCAACCATCTTTCGGGGACTGTCCGAGACCGGCGGCAGTTTGTGCTTCCCGACCAGCTGGTTTCAGCCGCACGGGCTGCTCTGGCATCCGCTGGCGGGCGTGATGGCTGTGCTGCTCTATTTTTACTGGCGCGACGCCGACGACCGAACCGAACTCGGCACGCAAATCTAAATAACTGAGAAATGAGAACTGAGAACTGATAGTTAGGAACAAGCCATCAGTTTTCAGTTCTCATTAGTTTTTTTGCAGCAGCGGCTTTAAGGCTTTATAAACGTTTTCCGCCAGAATCTTTGCGCCCTCGGCGTTCGGGTGAATGCCGTCCGCCTGGTTGAGTTTTTTATCCAGCGCGATGCCTTCCAGAACGAACGGCAGAAATTCGACCTCGTATTCGTCCGCCAAATCGGGAAAAGCGCGCACGAATTCCTGCTGGTATTTCGCGCCCATCGTCGGCGGCGCGAGCATTCCGCACAAAAGAACCTGAACTTTTTTCGCCTGCGCTTTCCTGATAATCTCGCCGAGATTCTTTTTCATCTTTGACGGCGAAAGCCCGCGCAGCAAATCGTTTGCGCCGAGTTCGAGAATCAGAATCCGGACGTTTTCCTGTTCAAGCGACCAGTCGATTCTTTCCAGCCCGCCCTGGCTCGTGTCGCCGGAAACGCCCGCGTTGACGACTTCGTAATTATAACCTTCGGCGTTTAATCGCTGCTGAAGCAAAAACGGGTAAGATTCCTTTTCGCTCAAGCCGAAGCCGGCGGTCAGGCTGTCGCCGAACGCGACGATTTTCGGTTTGTTCGAGCCGGTCGGCGGCAGCTTCGCCGCGTCTTTCGGCTTTTGATTTTTCAGTTTGCTCGCCTCCGTTCCGCAAGCCGCGACGAATAAAGACAAAACTAAAAGCCCGATTAAGGCAAATGTATTTTTTCTGACTGTGAACATAATATTTACTTCAAAACCAAATTTTAGATGCGAGTTTCGCGTATTTTGTTTAGTCTAAATGTTTGGTTAAGATTAATTTTAAGCTATCTCGAAAATCTTTGGCGACCTTGACAAAACCTTCGCGCTCTTGGCGGTCAAGAAATTTTTAACGCAAAAAGCGCGAAGAAAAAGATGCCGGGCGGCGCAGAGTGCAATTTTTATATTTTTAAGATAGCTTGTCATTAGACGCAATGATTCAACTTAAAAATATTACCAAAACCGTTCGTTCGGGCGCGGAGGATTTAACCATTCTGGACGATGTTTCGATGGAAATTCCGGACGGCGAATTCATTGCCGTGACGGGCGCTTCGGGCAGCGGGAAATCGACTCTGCTCGGTTTGATTGCCGGTCTGGACGCGCCGACTTCCGGCGAGATTTTGATTGACGGCGAACGGATTAACGCGATGAACGAAGACGCTCTGGCGCGGCTGAGAAGCGAGAAAATCGGCTTTGTCTTTCAATCGTTTCACCTGATTCCGAGTCTGACGGCGTTTGAAAACGTGCTGGTGCCGATGGAAATTTCCGGTTTAAAAAATGCCAAAGAAACCGCGCGGAAACTGCTCGAAGACGTCGAACTGACGAATCGCGGGCATCATTACCCGTCGGAACTATCGGGCGGCGAGCAGCAGCGCATCGCCATCGCGCGCGCCTTCGCCAACCAGCCGAAAATTCTTCTGGCGGACGAGCCGACCGGAAATCTCGACTCGCGCAACGGCTCGCATATTTTCGATTTGATGACGCGGCTGCACGACAATAATCAGACGACTCTGGTTTTAGTGACGCACGACCGGGAGCTGGCAAACCGGGCGCACCGGCAAATTCGCCTGCGCGACGGGAAAGTAGTCGCCGACGAAATAAATAAACAGGATAGAAAGGGAACAGGTGATTAAGTGTTTAAGTCACGTTTGTCTCAAACACTTAATCACCTGCTCACCTATTCCCTTTTTTATCCTGTTTGAATTTCTATGCAATTTATCTTCAACCTGACATTTCGCGAAATCCGCTCGTCGTGGCGCAGGCTTTTGTTTTTCTTTTTGTGCATCGCCATCGGCGTCGGCTCGGTCGTCGCGCTGCGCTCGCTGATTCAGAATCTGGGACGCGCCGTGGCGGGCGACGCGCGCGGGCTTTTGACCGCCGATTTCGAAATCAGCTCGACTAATCCTTTTACGCCGAGCGAGCTTTCCGCGATTGAAAGCGTTGCCGGTAAATCAAACATCATCGAAGCGCGCAGCGAAACCGTGACGACCGCCGCGATGACGCGCACCGCCGAAAATTTTCAGTTCGTCGAGCTGAAAGGCATCGAGCCGCCGTTTCCGCTGGTCGGCGATTTCGTGTTGACAGATAATAAAACTTTCGATTTTTCGCTTTTGGAAAACAAAGGCGCGGTCGTGCAGGCGACGCTTTTAGACAAGTTAAATTTGAAAATCGGCGATAAAATCCGCATCGGCGAAAGCGTTTTCGAGATTCGCGCCGCGTTTGACGAAGAGCCGGGCGGCACGGGCGGTTTTCGTTTAGGTCCGCGCGTTTTTATCGAGAAAAAATTATTTGACGAAGCCGGTTTAACGCAGGCGCGCATTCGCCGCCGGATTCTTTACCGCACGTCCGAAGACCCGACGCCGCTGGTTTCTGAATTGCGGCAGGCTTTAAAAGGCACGATTCTGACGGTCAATTCCTACAAGGAGGCGCAGGAAAATCTCGGCGAGCAATTCGAGCGCACGGAAAATTATCTGGCTTTAACGGGCTTGCTGATTCTGGTTTTAGGCGGCATCGGCGTGTGGAACGTGGCGCGCGTTTTTGTCGAGCAGAAACGCAAAACGGTCGCCGTTTTAAAATGTCTCGGCGCGGGCGGCTGGCGCATTATCACGGTTTATCTTTTGCAGATTCTGACGCTCGGCGTGCTGGGCAGCGTTTTCGGCGTCGTGCTGGCGCAGGCGGCTCTGTGGCTGATTCAATATCGTTTCGCCGACACGCTGCCCGAAAATATGTCTTACGCGGTGCAAACTGCCGCCGCGCTGCAAGGCGTTTTGCTCGGCTTGCTGATTTCCCTTCTGTTTTCGCTGCTGCCGCTTTTGCAGATTAGAAACATAAAGCCGAATCTGCTTCTGCGCGACGAAAACAACGAAAAACTGCGGCGGCTTGATTGGACGCGGTTGATTTTCGCCTTTGTCTGTCTGGCGGGACTGCTGGCGCTGGCAATCTGGCAAGCCGGCTCGATAAAAGTCGGCGCGGCGTTTTTAGGCGGTTTAGCCGTGACCTCGCTGATTTTATATTTGGCGGCGGTCGTTTTAACTTCCGCCTTGAAACGGACAAAGAAATTTTCATCGTTTGCGGTCGCGCAAGCCGTTAATTCGCTGTATCGTCCGGGCAATCAGACGCGCGTCGTGCTGCTCGCGGTCGGGCTCGGCGCGTTTGTCGTGCTCGCGGTGCAGTCTTTACAGGCAAATCTGGTGCGCGAATTCGATTTCACGCGCAATCAAAAATTGCCGAGTCTTTTTCTGGTCGATATTCAGCGCAGCCAGGTCGAAAAATTAAAGCAAATCGCCGAAGAAGCGACCGGCGAAGCGCAGCAGCCGATTCCGACCGTACGCGGGCGCATTGCGCTGATAAACGGCGAGCCTTTCGATTACGAACAGCGCGAAATTCGCCAGCAGCAAGGTCAAATCGGGCGCGAATTCGCCGTCACGTATCGCCCGAATCTGGAAGAAAACGAAAGCCTGGTTGATGGAAACTGGTGGGAAAATTCGCCTTCGACGGAAGCGGAAGTTTCCGTCGAGGAAGGAATGAGCGGCACTCTGAAACTTTCGGTCGGCGACGTGATAACTTTCGACATTCTCGGACGCCGCATTAATGCGACGGTCGGAAACATCCGCAAAATCGACGTGCGCAATTCGCGGACGGCTTTCGTTTTCGTTTTTCGTCCCGGCATTCTGGAAAAAGCTCCGCAGACTTTTGTTCTGCCGATTACCAAACAGCTTCCCGCCGCCGAAAGGGCGCGGTTTCAGCGCAGCGTTTTGGACAATTTCCCGAACATTCAAATTTTCGACACGGCGGACATCATCAAAGCCATCACCAGGCTGATTGAAAATTTCGTGCTGGCGATTTCCTTTGTCGGCAGCTTCGTGATGCTGACCGGAGTTTTGATTTTAATCGGCTCGGTCGCGCTCACGAAATCGCAGAGAATCTACGAAAACGCGATTTTGAAAACGCTCGGCGCGCGGCGTCTGACTTTGACGGCGATTTTATTTACGGAATACGCCGTGCTCGGCGTGCTGGCGGGAATTATCGGCGCGCTGTTCTCGACGGCTTTATCTTTCGCCGTGACGAAATACATTCTGAAAATCGACTGGGAATTTGATTTCGTCCTGATGCTTCTCGGCGTCTTGGCGACGGCGCTTATCGTTATGCTGATTGGCGTTTTGGCGAGCTTCGGCGTGATTTTCAAGAAACCTTTGGCGGTTTTGCGCTCGCAATAAGAGAAACGGTGAACGATGAACCCGGAAAGTGTAATTCATCGTTCATCGTTTCTAATTCATCGTTTCTTCTACTAATCTTGCGGCGGATTGAAAGGATGGTCAGACAGTACGACGCGCATATTGACTTGTCCGAGAAGCGTTTCCAGATATGCGCCGAAGCGGTGCAGAATCGAAACCAGCTCGGATTTGTTCGTCGTGTTCAGGACTTCTTCGATAAAGCGCTCGACCGTCTCCAAATCCTTGTAAAACAAATATTTTATCGTGTTGTTAAGAAAATCGGTGAGTTTTGTATGCAGATTTTGCAGGGATACGCTTTCGGGATTTTTTTCCGCTTTTCGGACGACCTGCAAAACGCGCCATAAACCTTCGCGAAGCGCCAGCGATTGCTGTAATTTGGTTTGCAGATTCGGGAAAAGCTCGGTCGCTTTGACGTCCGGTTCAATCAGCTGCGCGAAATTAACCAGCGTTTGCTGGAAACAATCGTTTAAAAGCCCGTGCGCGGTTTCCACGCGCGCGTAAATAAGCGGCGATTGGCGCGCTTCGGCAAAGCCGATTAACTCGAAATTATAAACTTTGCGCAGCTCAATCGAAGCGGCGTAGACGGCGCAGTCGAGCGCGGCGAAAAGCGAATCTTCCTCGTTTTTAAAACGCAGCAGGCGATTGTTGATAAAGCGCATCATTTCCTGCGTCTGCTCGTTGATGCGCGCGAAAAGCAGCATCGCCGGTTTCAAAGGCTCGTCGCGGTCGTGCATCTGCTCGATGGCGTCGAGCCATTTTAAAATCTTGGCGAAACGCGGCAGAACCAGACGCAAATCCGCTTCGAGCGCAAACGGAATCGGCTTGTTTGCCAGCAGTTCCTTTAATTTTTTCGGCAGGAAATTCTCGCCTTCCTTTTCCGCCGCCGCAATCAGCTTGCCGGAAACTTCCGCCGCTTTGAGCTTTGCCGAAAGAAAATTGCTCCACGCCGTCCATTCGCTGAAACGAAGCGGCGAGGCGCGCAGCAAGCCTTCGTTGAGCAAAATCGAATCGACCAGCGCCGCAGAAAGCTCGGCGAATCCTTCGGCATCGGAAAATTCAAACGGCACGGCGTTCAGATTGGTTATCAAATCAATCCGCTCGTCGCTCGCCGCATTTTTTTTGTCCTTGATTGTTTTGGAAAGCTGCAGGGTGAGCTTCGAACACAAAAGCAGCGTCGAATGCACCAGACGAAATTCTTTTGTCCAATCGCGGTTTGACGGTTTCGAGCGGTTTCCGGCGTTCGACGCAAACGAATGATTTCTGACTTGCAGAAAGCTTTCCAGACCGGAAAGCCACAATCCCAGCTCGAATCCGAGCGTGCGCGCCGAAACCAAAGGCGCGGAAAATACACTTTCGTCCGCCGCGCTCGTCGTTGACAAATTCGCCGGATTAAAGGTAGTTGTTGTAGAAGTGGTTGAAACGTCCAAGGTTAGTTTTCCCTGCTTGAAGAATTTTCTCGATAGGTCAAAAGGCGTGAGTGAAAAACGCCGCTATTAAATTTATACCTTTTTGCCGGGCGGTTTGGCAAGAAAAAAGTGTTTTAAAGTGTTTTAAGATAGAAATGCAAATAATAATCGCTACAAAAAATAACGGAAAAGTCAGAGAACTCGCCGATATTCTGGCGGGTTTACCCGTGACTTTGCGCAGCCTGAACGATTTTGAAAACGTTTCCGAACCGGAAGAAACCGGCGTCGATTTTATCGAAAACGCGGTTTTGAAAGCACGTGAATATGCGCGGCAAACCGGGCACTGGACAGTGGCGGACGATTCCGGTCTGGAAGTCGAAGCGCTCGATAATGCGCCCGGCGTTTTTTCCGCCCGGTACGCGGGCGAAAATGCGACCAGCCAGGAAAGAATCAACAAGCTTTTAAGCGAATTAAACAAAACCGAAAGCGAAAACCGGCGGGCGAGATTCGTCTGCGCGATGGCTGTCGCCGACGACCGAGGCGAAATCAGATACGTCGCCGAAGGCGTCTGCGACGGCAGAATCGCCGACGCGCCGAAAGGGGCGAACGGCTTCGGTTACGACCCCGTTTTTGTTCCCGAAGGTTTTTCGGAAACCTTCGGCGAACTCTCCGACGAAATAAAGCGTGAAATGAGCCATCGCGCGCGCGCCTCGAAAAAAATAATTGCGTATTTGCGCCATTTTATCGCTGTTTCAACTTGACCTTCGCATTTTTCGCCCGTAAAATCCGTTACTTGTTGATGTTTCTTCAATGAAACGCACGTTGCGGGGCGTAGCACAGCCTGGTAGTGCGCTCGGTTTGGGACCGAGAGGTCGGATGTTCGAATCATCTCGCCCCGACCAATTGTATTTTTGTTGGAAGCCGACTGCGTATACTCCTTTCATTGTTTGCAAACTACGAGCAAAAATTTTAACTTAGGTTATTGCAATATCACTAAAAACTTTGGAGGTAAAACTTAATTATGGCAGCTACTACTGCAAAGAAGCGTTTGACACAAACTGAAATCGTCAATCAATTGGCGGAAAAATCCGGCTTGAAAAAAGCTCAGGCGAAAGAATTCTTTAATGCTCTGGCGGCTCTCGCGGCAAGCGAAGTCAAAAAGAACGGGGAATTTACCGTGCCCGGCTTTGGAAAATTGGTGAAAGCCACGCGTAAAGCGCGCGAAGGACGCAATCCGGCGACCGGCGACGTCATCAAAATCCCAGCCAAAACCACTGTCAAATTCCGCATCGGCAAAGCCCTGAAAGATACTATCGGCGGAAAATAATATTTTAAGTATAAATTTAATACTTTTTTAACCGGCAAGCCGCAGTTCAGCTTGCCGGTCTTTTTTTGCCTTTTTCCCCGTTTGAGAAAAATGTTACAAACTTCTAAAAAAAAATCGTGACAAAAGATAATTTTTTTGTTACGATTCTATTTTCATGCAGGAAACAAAAGCTAATAGCAGTTTTTTAGCAACCTTTAAATACCAAATTTCAACTAATTTTTTTGGATGAGGATTTTTTTAATTCGTTTTTTTACATAACCTGTCGCGTTTGCGACAAAATTCACAAGGGTTCGTGGGAATTAATTATGAACTTGGAAGGAGAGTATAAAGTGGCAGCAGCTAAACCGATGACCTTGCAGGATAGAATCCTGCAGATTGACCATATTCAGGCACGCCGTTTTTCAAAATTAAACGGGGCGCCCTTAGAAATAGCGACGGAAGGAATTATCCGGCACCTGCGGGCGTGCGCTCGTATGGACGTCAACCCGGACGCCTCCGCCGTGCGCGAAATCATCGACGATGCGTTGAACGGTCGCAGAGTTTTTGCGGAAACGTCCAACGATATTCGCGTCGCCTAGTTGTTTTTATATTTATTAGTAATACCAAATGCGACCGCCGGTTTTCGGCGGTCTTTTTTTTGGTCAGTGGTCAGTGCTGAGCGGTCGGTTGCTGATTGAATTGATATTGAGAACGTAATTTTTACTTAACTGACCACCGGCTACTGACCACTTCTCAACTTGACCTGATAAAGCGTGTAGTCGCCGAAGATTTCGGCTTCGCCGCGTTCATACCATTTATCGAGATTCGTAAAATTCATCTGCCAATCCGTCGGTATGACGATGTAGGAAAGCGTCGGGTTTGAAGCCTGCCCGATACTGAAGTTTCGTCGATACTCGCCGTAGCGCGCGGCTTCTTCGTTAATTTCGCCGAAAGTCAGAGGCTTGTATTGGGAATTCAGGCGGGCGGTGTGCCTGCCCCAGCCGAAAAGCGCAATCATCGAGACGAAATCGCCTTTTTTCATCGAGTGCGCCAGATTATTTTCGTCCACATTCATATAGTAAAGATACTGGTAATAGCGCTCCTTGTTTTCCTGCCAGGTGACGCCGGCGAAAACGTGCTGGTGCCGCGCCCAGAGCACGGATTGCGGCGCGACGGTCGGCAAATCGTCGCCTTGCAGCAGACTGAAAGGCATTATCACGCCGCGCGTCGTTTCGTTTTTGTGAAGCTCTTCGAGACGCCGGGCAACCGCCATTCCTTTGTCGCGTTCAATGTTTGCCTCGTCGAGAGTACGCACCGTGTAATGACATTCGACAATTCCCCAGATTGCCGCCGCCAAAGCCAGAATCGTTAAAGTTATTTTTGAAAAACCCGGATTTTTTTCGCTGATTCCGCGCCACAGCAAACCCAGCGCGACAACCAGCGCCAGCGCGGCGACGTAATTTCCGATAAAAACCTGATAATGAATCGGCTGAAGCGAGCGTCCGGTGATGATTTGCTGATTGAGAACGATTAGCGGAACCAGGGCGAAAGAAAACGCAAACAGCGTCGAGCGGTCTTTTAAATTAATTGCCTTCAGCCAAATCGCCAGAATCAGCATCGCCAGCACCGCGTAACAGATAATCGCCGGAACGCGAAGCAAATCGGGCGCGCGCGTCAAAACGAGCAGCTGCACGTCGTCCATCGTGTGCGAGCGATTGGAAAGCAGTATCGCATACGGCACGAGCGCAGCCGCGCAGCCGACGCCGAGCGCGACAAACGCTTTAAAATCCTTCTGCCAGCCTTCGGGACGCACGACGAGCCAGATGAGCACCACGCACGCCAGCCAGGCAGCCGCCGTCGTCCACGTATAAAAATACGAAAAAACCATAAAAGCGAAACACAGCGAAGCCAGAACGCAGTAAACGATGCGTTTTCGCATATTTTCGCTGGTCACCAGAAGCCAGACAAAGGCGCCCATCGCAAAGAAAACGGCAAACGGTATGGCGGGAATATATCGACGAAAGCCGGGAAAATACGGGTACGAATACCTCGTCCCGAGAATCTCGCCGATTGCGCCTTCGCCTGCCGCCAGCGCGCCGCCGCACAGGACAATGAGCGTTCCGGTCATCGCAAAAAACGAATCGTTCGTGATGCGCCCGACCAGCCAGAAACAAGCCAGCGCCGTCAGAAACGCCGCGATTCCGCCTGCCAGCCACATCGCCGTCGGCGCGCTGATTCCAAAGGCGCGCGCCGGCAGCGCAATCGTGTAAGGCGCGGCGAATTGTATCGAGAAAAGCGATTCTTCCTGTTTGTGCTCCGCCGTGTCGTCGCGTCCGGTGTAAGGGTCGTTGCGCCGCGGTCTGCCGTCAATCAATGCGCGCAGGTAAGAAGCGTAAGCCACTTCGTCAATGTCGTTGTAGGCATAATGACCCTGCCAATCGCCGCCGCGCAGATGCCACATTTTCAACTGCGGATATATTCCGCACACGAGCAGGACCAGACCTGCCAGAATTCCAAATCGCCAGCGTAATTTCATATAGGAAAAAAAGAAACCACAGATTAGCACAGATAAACGTCGATAAGAAAAGAAATGAGCCGGGAAATCAAGCGAAAAGATTCGTCCGGCTTATGGTCAGACGGTTCGCGCATTCGGTTAGATAACTCGCGCAGTTGTCCGGATGACTTGCGACGATGGTCAGATGAGTTGCGCGATTGGTCAGATGATTTGCGCGGGCAGTCAAACCATAAAATGCAATGATTTAATGCAGATTTTCACGAAATAGCGTTTTACAAACTTTTCGTATCCGCTTCGCGACTGTTTCTGTTTCGATTCCCGACTCTGGACTCTCGACTCCGGACTGTTTAAAATTGTCGAATATGAGCTTAAAAGACAAGATTATCGGCGATTTGACCGCCGCGATGAAGGCGAAAGACGCCAGCCGACTTTCCGTTTTGCGAATGGTGAAATCGAATTTAATGAATCGCCAGATTGAAAAAGGCGGCGAATTAACCGATGAAGAAATTACCAAAGCACTGCAATCTTTGGTCAAGCAAAGAAAAGATTCCATCGAGCAATACACTAACGCCGGACGCAATGAATTAGCCGAAAAGGAACGGGCGGAAGTCGTCGTGATTGAAGAATATCTGCCGCAATCGGCGACCGTCGAAGAAATCGAAGCGGCAGTCGCGGCGGCGATTTCCGAAACCGGCGCATCTTCGATAAAGGAAATGGGCGCGGTGATGAAGGCGGCGCTCGCCCATCTGCAAGGCAAAACGGCGGACGGGAAACTTGTCAGCGAAACCGTTAAATCGAAACTGCAAAATCTTTAATCCGGTTAACGTCGAACGCCGGAATTCGCGGCGAACATAAGCGGCAAACCGGACATCATAGTTAAAACCCGCTTTTAATTATGCTCAAAAAAAAGAAATTTTTGTTTCCCGCATTTTTCGGTTTGCTGTTGTGCGCCGCAGTTTTGATTTTCGGCTTATCCAAACTCAAGGCTTACGGACAAAACGGCGATGAGTCGGCTGTTCAAAATATTACTCAAATCGACAAATTCGAGCGCCCGCGTGCGGCTATCGTAAGAAAAACGATTTCAAATGCGCCTGCGGTTTCGGCATTGGCAACGGCTGAAAACATCAGGCTAAAGGATTCTGCGGTTTGGGCTTTCGGCGGAAAGGGGCAGCGCGGCTGGTATCTTTACATCTCGTTGATTCAGGAAACAATCGAAACCGACGCCGACGCGGCGACGATTGAATTTGCGCGTGCCGTCGCTGCCTGGCAAAACACTTCAGGCATCGCGCCGACCGGCATTATAGACGAAGACACGCTTTATCAAATGATTAAAGACTGGCAGGCGCGGCGTCTGAACAGCAGCCGGACGCCTGCGCCCGAAAGGCTTTTTGACGCGCCGATTAGCGACTTCTACGATCCGACGCGCGGCGCTGATTTGTTAAAAGTCGAGCGCGAAACATACGACGCCTACAAACGTATGGTCGCGGCGGCGGCAAAAGAACTTAAGCTGAAAACCACGTCGAGCGGCGAGCTGGCACCCGGAGAAAGTTTTTTGAAGATTGTTTCGTCGTATCGTTCGCGCGAGCATCAGGCAAGGCTGCGCGCTGCCTCGCCGAATTCAGGGCGCGCCGGTCTGGCTGTCAATAGCCCGCATTTCACCGGCAACGCGCTGGATATTTATGTCGGCGGCGAGCCGGTTTCGACCATTGATGCCAACCGCGCCGTTCAGGTGCAAACGCCCGCTTATAAATGGCTCGTTAAAAACGCCTCGCGCTTCGGATTTTACCCGTATTACTATGAGCCGTGGCACTGGGAATACGTGCCGCGAAATCTGGCGAAGTAAAAATTAGAAAAATGTAAAAAGATTAGGCTGAATGATTTTCAGTCTAATCTTTTTACATTGCGCCCGCCTTTTTAACAAATAATTGTGAAACGATTATCGCGTTGAGAAAATTAATCGGCAGTGTCGAGTAAAGGCAATACATCACGTTTCCGTCCCCGCCTTCGGTCAAAATCAGCAAAAAAAACGAAAACCGTAAAACCGTGAACCAAGCCGAAAATTGCGAAGATGAGCGTGTTTAGCTGAAAACCGCCCACGACGGCGCTGGACACCGCGCCGATAATTGCTCCGAAAATGGCGGCGATTGCCGCAGCTAACCAGGCAAAATCACGATTCGAACCGAGCCACGAATTCGACGTATCGGTTCTTTCCAGCAAGTAAGTCGTGAAGGCGAAAGAAACGGACGTGAAAATCATCCCGACGACGATTGCCGATATAAATTTGAGAATCATCGTCTTTACCCGAAAATATTCCGCACCTTGTCCATAAAGGATTCGTCGCTGAATTCGGTGTCTTCGACTTCGGCGAGTTTTTCGAGCAATTTGCGCTGTTCTTTGGTCAGAGTTTTCGGCGTCACCAGCGTCACGGCGACGAACAAATCGCCTTTGCCGCGTCCGCCCAGGTTCGGCATGCCGTGACCTTTCAGCCGAAAAACCGTTCCGGTCTGCGTTCCGGGCGGAATTTTCAGATTTTCTTCGCCGTCCAGAGTTCTCACCTGAATTTCCGCTCCGAGCGCGGCTTGCGCGAAGGAAATCGGCGCGGAAGCGTAAAGATTTGCGCCCTGCCGCTCAAATAATTCGTGTTCCCTGACGTGAATCACGACAAATAAATCGCCGTGCATTCCGCCGTTGGTGCCGGCTTCGCCTTCGCCCGAAACGCGCAGGCGCGAGCCGGTTTCGACGCCGGCGGGAATTCTGATTTCCAGCGATTTTTCTTTTTCGATGCGTCCGGCGCCGTGACAATCTTTACACGGATTTTTGATGATTTGTCCGGTTCCGCGACAGTTTGAGCAAGTCCGCATAACCGAAAAGAAACCTTGCTGGTTACGAATCTGCCCGCTTCCCTGGCAGGTGATGCAGGCTTCGGGCTGCGTTCCCTTCTCCGCGCCCTTGCCGTCGCATTCGACGCATTTTTCGAGGCGCGGAATGCGAAGCTTTTCGTCTTTTCCGGCGGCGGCTTCTTCCAGAGTGATTTCCAAATCGTATCGCAAATCCGCGCCGCGCTGCGCGCTCGTGCGTCGTCCGCGCGCGCCGCCGAACATATCGCCGAAACCGAATAAATCGAAAATGTCTTCGATATTGCCCGAAAAACCCGCGCCGCCCGCGCCGCCGAAACCTGCGCCCGCGCCGACGCCCGAGTGACCGAAACGGTCGTAAGCCGCGCGTTTCTGCGCGTCGGAAAGAACCGAATAAGCTTCCGCCGCTTCCTTGAATTTTTCTTCCGCTTCGGCATTGTCAGGATTTTTGTCAGGATGGTGCTGAACCGCCATTTTGCGATAGGCGGCTTTGATTTCCGCGTCGGTGGCGGTGCGCGAAACGCCTAAAATTTCGTAATAATCTCTTTTACTCATAAATCAGTGGTCGGTGTTCGGTGGTCAATGGTCGGTTGAGTTTCATTATGATTCTAAATTAATGCTCCGCTTGCAACGGACGACTGACGACGAACAAAATAAAGATAACGCCAGCCCAAACAATTGAACCGGCGTTTTTTAATTTTGCGATAAGATGCGATTTTCTTCAAGTGAGTTGCGAAAAAGTGTTAAACGGTAAACGGTAAGTTGCAAGAGTTGAATATCGAATTTTCATTTAAAACTCGAAATTCAAAACAACGAACTTACCGTTTAACACTTACCACTTTTAGACGGTCGCCATCAGCAGCATCGTTAATTGATTGGCTGATTCTTCGACTTTCAGCAACGCCTGTTCGAGCGCGCCGAGGTCTTCGGTTTCCAGAACCGCTTCGGCTTCGTTTAATACGCCGTTGATTTCCTGCTGCTGCTCGGCGGAAAGCGAGCGCGAGAATTCGGACATTGACTTCTGCGTGTTTTTAATCAGCGTGTCGAGCCGGTTGCGCTGCAAAATCAACTGTTTGGATTGACGGTCGGTTTCGGTCGAAGTTTCCGCTTCCATAATCAGGCGGTCGATTTCTTCCGGCGAAAGTCCCGACGAAGGCGTAATCTGCATCGCCTGTTCGAGTCCGGTCATTTTGTCGAGCGCCGAAACGTTGACGATGCCGTTGGCGTCAACCTCAAACGAAACGTCAATCTGCGGAACGCCGCGCGGCGCCGGCGGAATGCCGACCAGCTCGAATTTACCCAAACTGCGATTGGCGCCGGCGATTTCGCGCTCGCCCTGCAAAATATGAATTTCGACCGATTGCTGATTGTCCACGACGGTCGTAAAAGTCATCGTGTTTTTGAGCGGAATCGTCGAGTTGCGCGAGATTAATTTGACGAACAAGCCGCCGCGCGTTTCCAAACCCAAAGACAGCGGCAAAACGTCGAGCAGAACGATGTCTTTCACGTCGCCCGTCAAAACGCCGCCCTGAATCGCCGCGCCCATCGCCACGACTTCGTCCGGGTTGATTTCCGACGAAGGCTCGCTGCCGAAAAGCTCGGTCACGGTGCGCGCGATAATCGGCGAGCGGGTTTGCCCGCCGACGAGAATAACTTTGTCGATATCGCCGGGCTGCAATTTCGCGTCCCAGAGCGCTTTCTGGCAAGGCTCGACCGAAAGCTCGACCAAATCCTTAACCAAATCTTCGAATTTAACGCGCGTCAAAACCGTGTTGATGTGTTTCGGTCCGCTTCCGTCAGCCGCGATAAACGGTAGATTAACGGTTGTTTCCGAAACGCTCGAAAGCTCGCATTTGGCGCGTTCCGCCGCTTCTTTCAAACGCTGCAAAGCCAGCCGGTCTTCTTTCAAATCAATGCCGTTTTCCAGCTTAAAGCTCTCGACCAGCCAATTAATAATGCGCTGGTCAAAATCTTCGCCGCCTAAAAACGTGTTGCCCGATGTGGAAAGGACTTCAAAAACGCCGTCGTTGATTTCCAGAATCGTGATGTCGAACGTGCCGCCGCCGAGGTCGTAAACGGCGACTCTTTCGGTTTTGTTTTTCCCGAAGCCGTAAGCGAGCGCCGCCGCCGTCGGCTCGTTGATGATGCGCTCGACGTTCAGACCGGCGATTTTTCCGGCGTCGCGCGTCGCCTGCCTTTGCGCGTCGTCAAAATACGCGGGCACGGTGACGATGGCTTCGGTGATTTTATCGCCCAGAAATTCTTCCGCCGCCAGCTTCAGTCGCTGAAGAACGATTGCCGAGATTTCCGGCGGGCTGTAAACGCGGTCGAGCACGCGAATATGCGCGTCGCCGTTCGGCGCCTGCGTCAGTTCAAACGGCACGGTTTCGCGCATTTTCTCGACTTCCGCCGAATTGAATTTGCGACCGATTAAGCGTTTGACCGCGTAAAGCGTGTTTGCCGGATTCGTGACGGCTTGCCGCTTGGCGATTTGACCGACCAGGCGCTCGCCCTTTTCCGTAAAACCGACGACGGAAGGCGTCGTTCGTCCGCCTTCCTTGTTCGGGATAATCTGCACCGTGCCGCCTTCGAGGACGGAAACGCAGCAGTTGGTTGTTCCTAAATCTATTCCGATGACCTTACTCATAATTTTTTTTTGAGTCCTTTAATTGACGGGAGAATCGAAGCGAAGCGAGCAGCAGCTGCGGGCGACTACTCGTTTTCAAAAGAATTAAAATCTATTTCCTGAAATGCGGGCGGGCTTGGGCGATTGCCGCGGCTGCCGGCGGCGGAAACTTTGACGACCGCGGCGCGAATGACTTTTTCATCCATCCGGTAGCCGCGCAGAAGCTCTTTCGTGACCGTGTTCGGCGGGTATTCGGCGGTTTCTTCCGTCGCCGCGGCTTCGTGAAAATGCGGGTCGAACGTTTTGCCGACCGAATAAATCGGCTCGATGCCCATCTCCGCCAGAACCTCGCCGAGCTGTTGATTGACCAGAAAGATTCCGTCGAGAAAATGCTGGAATTCGGGCGATTTTCCGTCCGCCAGCGCGTCGGACGAATCCAGCGCGCGTTCCAGATTATCGACCACGGGAAGCATCTGCGTCGCCAAATCGCCGACCAGCGCGCGAAAAGTTTCGCGACGGTCGCGCTCGATGCGTTTGCGGTAATTTTCAAAATCGTTCTGGCGGCGGCTCAAAACCTCGCGCATATCCTCGCGCTCCTTTTCCAGAAGGCGCACCTGTTGGCGAAGCGCCACCAATTCCTTATTTAATTGCTGCGATGGCGCGGCGGGCGAATTTTCCTGAAGATTGCGCGATTCGTAAACCTTTCCCGAATCGACAATGCCCGGCTGATTTGAGTTTTCAAACTCGTCGTATTCTTCAATCTCGACAAAAATTTCGGAAGTGATGTTGAGGTCTTTCTCCTTCGCTTCGAGCTCCTTGATAAAATCGTCGAGCGAAGTCAGATTGTCAGCCTCGATATTTTCGATAAATTGTTCTGGTGAATCGTTATTGGAATTCATTTTAGATTTGTAAAATTATTTTTCGTTTGGAAAAATCAGGAGTTTGATTTGTCGTTTATCATCATTTTTTCGAGCATCCGCGCCACGTAGCTGACAATCGAAATCATTCGCGCGTATTCGATGCGGGTCGGACCCAAAACGCTCAGCGTTCCGGCGGCAGCGCCGACGCCCAGGCGATAAGGAGCGGTAATCAAAGAACAGTTTTGCAGGGTCGGCGCGATATTTTCGCTGCCGATGACAATCTGGACGTTGCCTTTGGCGGAAACGTCGCGCTCGATGCATTCGCTGAGGATTTGCACGAGCCGCGATTTTTCTTCAAACGTCCGCAGCAGCCCGCGCAATCTTTCAAAGTTCGAAAAATCCGGCTTTGCGACGATGTTTGAAGTTCCATCGACATAAACCTCGCCTAAATCTTCGCTTTCGATGCTCTGCGAGCAAAGAATAATCGCCGTTTGCAGCAATTTATCGAAAAGCGTTTTTTCCTCGTGCATCAGCCGCAGGATTTCCGTTCTGATAACCGCCAGGCTTTTGCCGCTAAACTCCACGTTTAAATAGCGAGCCGTGCGGTCAAGCTCTTCCTGCGATAAGGTTTCTTCGAGCCGGACGATTTTATTGTGGATAATATTCGGCGCGGAAACCATTACCACCAGGATTCGCTTCTCGGAAAGATTGACGAATTCGATATGCTGAAGGCGGTCGTTTGCCAGACTCGGGCTGACGACGATGCCGACATTTTGAGAAAGAGCCGAGAGCAGTTGCGAAGTGCGTTCCATCAGGCGGTCGGGCGTTTCATTCAGACTGAATTCGCCGTTAATGAGCCGCAAATCCTCGTCGGAAAGACTTAAAACGCCGAGCAGGTTGTCCACGTAAAAGCGATAACCCTTGTCGGTCGGAACGCGACCGGCGGACGTGTGCGGCTGTTCGACCAAACCGGCGTCTTCAAGCTCGCTCATCACGTTGCGGATGGTTGCCGAGCTCCAGCCGTAAGCATTGGCAAACTTGTCGGCGACCGATTTCGAGCCGACCGGCTCGCCCGTCACCAGATGTTCGCTGATAATTGCCGAGAGAATCGCCTGCCCGCGGGCATCCGGAAAATTCGGTTTTCTCGCTGATGTTAAATCAGGCTCGTTAACAGACATTGTTTCGGCAGTTTGCGGCATACCCGGAAAGGAAGATATGCTCATAAAAAGGAATAGCATTTTACGGCTAAAATTGTCAAGATTTTATAGTTAAAAATTGTTAAAACATATCGGTGGAAGAAACAATCCGGCAAATCGGGAATTTTTACAAGGACGCTTTCCGGCGTTTAAAGCGCGATGCCGAGCCGCCGGAAATCGAGGTTTCCTTTTATCCGTATATCGGTATTAACCATACGATTCGCGTGCGCGACGGCAAGGTTTTCGTGCGCATCGCGCAGATTTTCGAAGCCGCGCCGATGCCGGTTCAAAAATCGCTGGCTTCGATTCTGGTCAGCAAAATTCTGCGCCGGCGCGTGCCGAAAACGGATTTGGAAAATTATCGAGCCTTTGTCAAAACCGAGCCCGTGCAGACGCAGGCTTTTGAAAATCGCCGCCGTCGCGGGCGAAAAATCGTCACGACGCCGAAAGGCGAAGTTTACGATTTGGAAGAAATCTTCGCGCGCCTGAACCGGATTTATTTTCAAAACCGGCTTCCGAAACCCGTCTTGACCTGGTCGGCGCAAAAAACTTTTCACCGGCTCGGTCATCACGATTCGACGCACGAAACTCTGGTCATCAGCAAATCGCTGGACGATAAAAAAGTTCCCGCTTTCGTCACCGAATACGTCGTTTATCACGAGATGCTGCACATCAAGCACCCGACGATTCACCGCAACGGCAGGCGCTACAACCACACGCCCGACTTTCGCCGCGACGAGGAAAAATTCGCGTATTTTACCGAAGCCGACACGTGGATTGAGCGAAACGCCCGCGCGCTGAAAAGAAAAGTCACGACCCAACGCCGTCAGAACCGCAGGGGAAAGGCAAAAGGATAAAGGCGAAAGGATAAAGGATAATTCTTTTTTTACTTTCGCCTTTATCCTTTCGCCCTGCGCCTTTCGCCTAATGCCTTCTTTATTCCAAATTTTCCAGAATCATTCCAAGCAAACCGAAATCCGAAATCGTTTTGCGCTCGAAGCCGTTTGCGTCAAAGCGGGTTTCGGTCGTGTAAAAGCTCGCCGATGTTTTGTTTTCTTCTTTCGGATTGCCTAAAGTCTCGACGATTTTTCCGGCGGTTTCCGCATCTTTCGTCAGGCTGACGGCGGCTGCCGGACTGTTTGAGATTTTTTGTAAAACTCCGGTCGATTTAAAATTCCGCCCGCTTTCCTTTGCTCTCAGACAATTCAAAACGCTTTCGGTTTCGCCCAGAATCAATTTGTTTTCGACGAAAGCCGCCGCTAAAAGCTTGTCTTTGGATTTCCAAATCTCGGCATTTCCCTGTTTTTCCGGCGGCGCTTTGAAATTTATTTCGCTCGTCAACGATTTTTTCAAGCTTTCCGCATCTTTGACATCGACAATAACAATTGATTTTTCGCCTTCTTCGTCAAATTTCGCCGTGACGATTTCCGCGCCGACCGCGCTTAAAAACGCTTCGGCGCGCTCGATTCCGTAAGGCTCAAACAGCGCGTCCGAAAACTGCAAGATAATTTTCGCGCTCGCCGCGTCCGCCTGATTCGCCGTGGTCAGCAAAACGCTGCGCCACGCGATTTGCGGATTTTGCAGGTTGTAGCGCGTCACGGAAAAAAGCGCGGGCGGCAGAAATTCGGCTTTTTGAAATTCTCCGGCGGAAGCCGGCAAAAGCGTTTCCTTCAAAACGGAAGAAATTTCCGCGGCGGTTTTGATTAAATATCTGTCTTCGATTGCAGTTTCGGTTTTCCGCGCCGTCCAGACGATTTCCCTGACGGATTTCTGCAAAATCTGCGGCAGAATCTGCGCGGTAAAGCTGCGCGCGTCTTCATCTTCGCTCATTCTTAAGGCGGCGAAAATGCTCGCCAGATTGGCAATCTGCGGCATAGATTCGGGCGAGATATAGCCGAACGCGATTTGATTTTCATCGTTTGCGCGCTCTCGTATAAGTGTTAAAGATTCGTTTTTCGTCAGATTTTCCGCTTCGCCGCGTTTGACCGCCAGACATTTTTCAATCGCCGTTTCGTCGTTGCCGAGATAAATGACGCTTTCGTGGACGGCGGCGAAAAGTTTTCGATTGTCCGCTGCCGCTGCCGTCCAGACAAACCATTTTGCGCCGCTCTTTTCAGGTTTTTCGAGCCGCGCGTCGTCGCCGTAAATTTCCCGCGCGAATTTCCCGATTTGGTTTTCGACCAGCGATAAATTCGTCGATTCCCAACGGTGCGTGTCGGCGACGGCGACAAAAAGCGGCTTGGAATTCAAAATTTTCTGCGTTTCCGTCAATTGTTTTTCGGAAATTTCAAAACCCGTCACGGCGACGACGAGCTGCGTGTTCGCCAGATATGAAAAATCGGGTTTCGATTTCGCCAATTCCTGCCACGACTTGTTTTCCGTCAAAGCCGAAAGCGTTTTCGCCAAATCCTTCGATTCCAGATAAACCAGCGTTCCGGCGGGCACGAGGCTGCGCATATCGGTCGGTTTGGCGGATTGGCAAGCGGTAATAAAGAAAATTAAAACTATGGGAACGCAAAGACGCGAAGAAAAAATCAACCGGGATAAAGCGGATAAAGAAGATAAAAAGAAAAGATTTATGATTTTGTTTTTATCGCTGTTCACTGCCTTCATCGCGGTTAATTCTTTCCTCTGTTTCAGTGCGTCTCCGAGTTTTAAATTTTGTGATAACATCTTTCCAATTATGAGCGGCAACAAAGTTTTCACGGATAACATTTTACAGGGCAAAGTCGCATTTGTAACAGGCGGCGGGACGGGAATTACGGGCGGCGTGGCGCGCGCGCTGGCGGAAGCGGGCGCGAAAGCGGCGATTACTTCACGCAAAATCGAAAATCTCGAACCGATGCGCGAGCTTATCGAACAAAACGGCGGCGAATGTTTCGCCACGGTTTGCGACGTGCGAAATTACGCGACGGTCGAACACGCGATTAAGCAAACGCTCGACCGATTCGGCAAAATCGACATCGTCGTCAACGGCGCGGCGGGAAATTTTCTGTGCGCGGCGGAAGAGCTTTCGGCAAATGGTTTCGGAACGGTTATCGACATCGACGCGAAAGGCACTTTTAACGTCTGCCGCGCCGCTTTCGAGGAATTAAAAAAATCCGGCGGGCAGATTTTGAACATCAGCGCGACGCTGCATTACACGGCGACGCCGTGGCAGATTCACGTTTCGGCGGCAAAAGCCGGCGTGGACGCGATAACCAGAAATCTCGCCGTCGAATGGGGCAAATACGGAATTCGCGTCAACGGCATCGCGCCGGGACCGATTGAAGATACCGAAGGAATGAAACGGCTGGTGCCGGAGCCGGTCAAGGAAAAGCTCAAAAAACGAATTCCTTTAGGTCGTTTCGGGCGCGTCAGAGACATCGAAAACGCCGCGATTTTTCTTTGCTCGGACGCGGCAAATTATATCAGCGGCGTGACTTTGACGGTTGACGGCGCGCATTGGCTGACGGGAACATCTTTTTTTTAGATTTTGAATTATGCCGCGTTGCCGTTGCGCTGGCGGCTGAAACGCTCAATTGACATCCGCGTTTTCGTCTTTTTTCCTGTTTAATTAAAAAAGAAAATAATTTAATTAATGGAAAGCTGAGAGATTTTAATGGAAAGCTCGCAGATTTTAAGGGAAAGCTGAGAAGTTTTAATGAAAAGCTCTCAGTTTTCCCTTAAAACTTCCGAAGAATTTGTAGAAAAATAAAAAAATCTTCGGAAAGCGCGGAAGAATTTGCAGAAAGTTCCGAAGAATTTTTAAATTTAAAGAAAAAACTTTCGGGTTTTCAAAAAAATCTTTAAAAATCTTCGCGGAATTTTCAAAAAAAAGATTGAATTTGCGGAAAAAGGAAAAGAATTTCGGCATTTAAAATCTCATTTTTTTCACTTTTAACGTTTTAATTCCGTATTTTGCGTTTTGTATTTTCCGTTTTTTCACTTTCTTTTCGAGTTTCGGCGTCGGGATTTTAAATTTCTTCCGACCGTTTAAATACTTCAAAAAACTCTTTAAATTCTCGCGCCTTGCGTCTTTGCGGTTTTGTGTTAAAAATACAATCGGTGATTGAGCTTTCCCCGAAATCTTTTGAAGAATTTTTAAAGGCGGCGCAAAACGGCAACGTCGTGCCCGTGGTGCGCAGCGTTTTGGGGGATTTGCACACGCCGGTCAGCGCCTTTGTGCGCCTCTCGGGCGATGCCGAGCGGGCTTTTTTATTTGAATCCATCGAAGGCGGCGAGCGGCTGGCGCGTTATTCTTTCATCGCGGCGAATCCTTATCTGACCGTTCGCGCGCGCGGAAAACAGACGACCGTTCAGCAAAACGGCGAAGCCGAAAAGACGGAAAACACGCCGGTTTTCGATTACCTGCGCGAGCATTTTAAGCAAAACCGGCTGGCGCGGCGGGCAAATCTTCCGCCTTTGTGCGGCGGCGCGGTCGGATTTTTGACTTATGACGCGGTGCGTTTTTTCGAGCCGGCGCTGGACGTCCGAAAAGAATTTGAAAAAGACGATGCCGTCTGGATGTTTTTCCGCAACGTGCTGGCGTTTGACCGCCTGAAACAGCGCATCGAAATCGTTTCCGTCGTTTTTACGGACGAAGCCGCCGACAGCGTCGAAAATTTGCGCGAGCTTTACGAAATCGCGATTGCCGAAACGGAAAGAATCGAGCAGCTTTTGAATCAAACGGCGACTTTTCCGCAAAACGCCGAAGGTCCCGAAGAAAAGAAAAATCAGGTTCGCTCGAACTGGGCGAAAAAAGATTTTCTCAAGGCGGTCGAAACGATTCAGGAAAAAATTCTCGCCGGCGACGCTTATCAAATCGTTTTATCGCAGAAGTTTCAACGGCAGATTTCAGCCGCGCCGATAAATATTTATCGCGCTCTGCGCACGATGAATCCTTCGCCGTATATGTTTTTTATCAAAACCGGCAAGGAAACTTTAATCGGCGCTTCGCCGGAAATGCTCGTCCGCTGTCGCGGCAGAAAACTCGAATACCGACCGATTGCGGGAACCAGAAAACGCGGCGAAACCGAGACGGAAGACTGGATTTTCGGCGAAGATTTGCGCTCGGACGAAAAGGAAGTTTCCGAGCACGTAATGCTCGTCGATTTGGGGCGCAACGATTTGGGGCGCGTCGCCGAATACGGCTCGGTCGAGGTCGACGAATTGATGAAAATCGAGCGTTATTCGCACGTTCAGCATCTGGTGACGAGCTTGAAAGCGAGATTGCGCGACGGATTTGACCGCTTCGACGCGCTCGCCTCGTGTTTTCCCGCCGGCACGGTTTCCGGCGCGCCGAAAGTCAGCGCGATGCGCATTATCAGCCAACTCGAACCGACGCCGCGCGGCATTTACGCCGGAACGGTCGGCTATATCGACTACGCCGAAAATCTCGACACCTGTATCGCGATTCGCACCATCGAAATCGAAAACGGCTGGGCAAACGTGCAGGCGGGCGCGGGCGTCGTCGCCGATTCCGTGCCGGAAAAAGAATACGAGGAAACGATTAACAAAGCCCGCGCGTTGATGAAAGCGATTGAAATGGCGGAAAATGGGCTTTGAAAATGAAAGAGTGAAAAGGCGGAAAAGTGAAAGTGAAAAAGTCACGATTCACTTATTTCAAGCTCCTTTTTCACATTTGAACTCTTTCACTTTTCCACTTTAAAAATTATGAAACTAAAAATTTACTTCGTTGTTCTTGTTTGTTTAGTTTTCGCGGCGGCTTGCGGCGGCGCGTCCGACGAAACGCCGCCGTCGCCGGAAATGACGAAAAATATGTTGAAGCTGCGCGGTTTCGAGTTTAACGGAGACGGTCTTTTCAAAGCCATCCGGCAAAACGACACGGTGGCAGTCAAAGGTTTTTTCGACGCGGGAATGGACCCGAACACGAAAAATGCGCGCGGCGAAACGGCTTTGACTTTCGCCGTCGGCAATGCCGAATTGAACACCGTGAAAGCCATCGCCGGAAAAGCCGACCTCAATATGCAGGACAATCTGGGACAAGCGCCGCTGCACCTCGCCCTGTCGAAACAAAAAGAGGAAATTTTTGATTATCTGCTGGAAAAAAACGCCGACGTGAATGTCGGCGGCGCGAAAGAAAAACTGAAAAATCAAACCGTGCTGTATCTCGCCGTCACGCGCGGTCGCGAAGACCTCGTGCAGAAGCTTTTGGACAAAGGCGCTGACCCGAATATCGCCGACAGCGACGGCGCGGTCGCGCTGTCGGAAGCCTGCATCGGCGCGCGGCTCAGTCAAAACATCGTCAAAATGCTGCTCGACAAAGGCGCGAAGGTCAATTATCAGGAGAAAAACGGCGCGACGGCGCTGATTTACATCGCCTCCAACAAACAAACCGGCGCCGAAAATCGCCGGGCGGTGGCGCAAATGCTGCTCGACGCGGGCGCGGATAAAAAAATCAAGGACAAGGACGGCAAAACCGCGCTCGATTGGGCGAACAAGCAAGGAAATAAAGATTTGGCTGATTTACTGAAATAAAAGTTAATTGAGTTAACTCAGTTGCAAAAACACTCTTAACTCGGTCAACTCGGTCAACTTATGTTATTAGTTATCGACAATTACGATTCATTCACCTACAACCTCGTGCAATACTTGGGCGAGCTCGGCGCGCAGATGCAGGTGCGCCGCAACGACGAGGTGACGGTTGAGGAAATCGAAAACGATTTAAAGCCCGAACGCATTTTAATTTCTCCGGGACCCGGAAATCCGAGCGAAGCGGGCGTCTCTTTGAAAGTTCTGGAAAAGTTTTCGGAAAAGCTGCCCATCCTCGGCGTGTGTCTCGGTCATCAGGCAATCGGGCAGTTTTTCGGCGGAAAAGTTGTGCGCGCGCCCGCGCCGGTACACGGAAAATACGTCGAGATTTGTCACGACGGCGCGGGCGTTTTCGCCGCGCTTCCCTATCGCTTCAAAGCCGGACGCTATCATTCGCTGATTGTCGAGCGCGCCAGCTTGCCGCCCGAGCTGGAAGTTTCCGCCACCTCGCCCGACGGTTTGATTATGGGCTTGCGTCACAAAAAATTAAAAGTCGAAGGCGTGCAGTTTCATCCCGAATCAATCCTGACCAGTGAAGGCAAAAAGCTTTTGCAAAATTTTCTGAATCTTTAGCTGGCTGAAAGTTGACCGGGTTGACTGAAGTTGACTGAGTTTGCCGAGGTAGTCAAATGTTTCCGACGACGCAGCCAACCCCGTCAACTTTCAGTCAACTTCAGTCGACTTTTACTGTTATAATTTTAAATATGCCGAAAACCGAATGGCTGGTCGCCGCGCCGATGACCGCGACCAACAGCAAAGCCGACACGCCGCTGCACCCGTTTCTCGCGCGCCTGATGCGCGGCGAGAATTTGTCGTTTAAAGAAGCCGCGAAATTTTTCGAGGCTTTGACGGACGAAAACGCCAATCCGGCGCAGATTGCCGGCGCGCTCGTGGCGCTTGCCGCGAAAGGCGAAACGTTTGAAGAACTGGCGGGAATGGCGAAAGCGATGCGCGCGCAAGCCATCAATATCAAATCGCGTCACAAAAATTTTATCGACACCGCCGGAACCGGCTCCGGACAGACGAAAACCTTTAACGTCTCGACCGCCGCCGCTTTCGTCATCGCGGGCGCAGGACTGGCGGTCGCCAAACACGGAAATCGCGCCGTGACCAGCAAAACCGGCAGCGCGGACGTTCTGGAAAAGCTCGGCGTGAAAGTTTCCGCCGAGCCGCAGGTCGAGCAAACCTGTCTGAACGGCGCGGGAATCTGCTTTATGTTCGCGCCGAAATTTCATCCTTCCCTGCGGCGCGTCGGCGATATTCGGCGCAATCTGGGCGTGCGCACCTCGCTCAATCTTTTAGGACCTTTATCGAATCCGGCGAAAGCGCCGAAACAAATCATCGGCGTCTGGCACAGGGCGCTGGTCGAGCCGATGGCGGAAGCGCTGGCGCTGCTCGGAGCCGAGCGCGCGTGGGTTTTTCACGGCGGTGACGGCTTGGACGAAATCACTCTGGCGCGCGAAACTTACGTTGCCGAAGTACAGAAAAATAAAATCAATCTGTTTCAGCTGGAGCCGGAAAATTTCGGCTTCAGGCGCGGAAAAATCTCGCATCTGCAAGTCAGTTCGCCGGAAGAAAGCGCCCGCATCATCATCGAAGTTTTAGCCAGCAAACGCCGCGACGAAGCGCGCAGTCTGGTCGTGATGAACGCCGCCGCCGCGCTCGTCGTCGGCGGGCTCGCCAAAGATGCGATGCACGCGGCGCGACTCGCCGAACAAAGCATCGACAGCGGTCAGGCGCAGAATAAGCTGGAAAGATTGATTCAAACGACGAATAAATAAAAAGTGAAAAGGTGAAAAAGCGGTTTGTAAATAATCAAGCTTGCTTTTTTACTCTTTCACCTTTTCACTTTTTACTTTCATTGTTTTTCGGGTAAAAATTTTCTCATGTCAACATTTCTCGAAGAAATTTTCAAACTCAAGCGTCGGCGAGTCGAAGCGGCGAAGCGGCAATTCAAAATTCAAAATTCAAAATTCAAAATTGACGCGCAGCGCCCGCCGCATCGTTTGCGCGAAGCTTTGCAGAATCAAACGAAACTGAACATCATCGCCGAAATCAAGCGCGCTTCGCCGTCGAAAGGCGTCATCAACGATAAGATTGACGTGGCGGAAGTTGCCCGAAATTACGAACGCGGCGGCGCGTGCGCGATTTCCGTTTTGACCGAAGAAGACAAATTTCAAGGCTCGCTGGAAGATTTAAGAACGGCGCGCGCCCAGGTTTCTTTGCCGGTTCTGCGAAAGGATTTTATTTTTGACGAGTTCCAAATTTATGAAGCGGCGGACGCGGGCGCAGACGTGATTTTGCTGATTGCGGCGATGCTCGACGACGAAACGCTCCGGCGCTTGCGGCGTTTGACGGAAGATGAATTGAAAATGGACGCGCTCGTCGAAATTCATACTCGGGAAGAATTGGAAAGAGCAAAATCAAACGGCGCGCGCCTTATCGGCGTCAATAATCGCGATTTGCATTCGTTCAAAGTTTCGCTCGACATCTCGCGCGAATTGATAAAACACGCGCCCGCCGACGCGCTGATGATTGCCGAAAGCGGCTTGCAAACGCGCGAGGATTTGCTGGAATTAAAAAAGTCAGGATTTCACGGCTTTCTGATTGGCGAAGCTTTGATGAAATCTGACAACATAGAATTTGCGCTGAAAAACTTACAGGAATAAAAAGATATGCGGGGATAAATACAAAATATTTTTCTTATCCTTGTTTACCCTGTTCTTCCTGTCAATTCTCTTTTTTATGACGAAAGTGAAAATCTGCGGCATCACCAATCCGGAAGACGCGCTTTTGGCGGCGAAATTCGGCGCGGACGCGCTCGGCTTTAATTTTTACGCGAAAAGCCCGCGTTATATCGCGCCGGAAAAGGCGCGCGCGATTATCGGGCAGCTGCCGCCGGAAATTTTGAAAATCGGCGTTTTCGTCAATGAAACTGCGGAAAGAATCTGCGAAATTGCCGAAATCGCCAAACTCGACGCAATCCAGCTTCACGGCGAAGAAACGCCCGAATTCGTTCGCGAAATAAAAGCAAAAACGAATCTCGAAATCATCAAAGCCTTTCGCGTTTCGCCTGAATTTAAGTCCGAAGACGTTTTGCGATACGAAACGGACGCCATTTTGCTCGACGCTTATTCGCCGCAGGAACACGGCGGCACGGGCGAAACTTTCGATTGGGAAATTGCGGGGAAAGTGCGGGAGATTTTTCCGAAAACGTATCTCGCGGGCGGACTTTCGGCGGAAAATATCGCCGCAGCAATTGAAAATGTGCAGCCTTTTGCGGTTGACGCCTGTAGCTGTCTGGAAATCAAAAAAGGATTTAAAGACTCGCAAAAGCTAAAAGATTTTATATTTGCGGTAAAATAGTTTTATGAATTTCCAACCAAATGAGCACGGTTATTGGGGCGAATTCGGCGGGCGTTTTGTTCCCGAAACGCTGATGTCGCCGCTCGAAGAACTTTTGGGCGCGTATTTTGCCGCGCGCGACGACGCGGATTTTCAAGCCGAATTCCTCAGTTTATTAAAAGATTTTTCCGGTCGCCCGACGCCGCTTTTTCACGCGAAACGGCTTTCGGAAACTCTGGGCGGCGCGCAGATTTATCTCAAACGCGAAGATTTGGGGCACACCGGCTCGCACAAAATCAACAACGCTATCGGGCAGGTTTTGCTCGCCCGCCGAATGGGCAAAAACCGCATCATCGCCGAAACCGGCGCAGGTCAGCACGGCGTGGCGACGGCGACCGTCTGCGCGCTGTTCGGGCTGGAATGCGTCGTTTATATGGGCACGGAAGATATGCGGCGGCAGGCGCTGAACGTTTTTCGGATGCAGCTTCTGGGCGCCGAGGTGCGCGGCGTCGATTCCGGCTCGAAAACGTTGAAAGACGCGATAAACGAAGCCTTGCGCGATTGGGTGACGAACGTCGATTCGACTTATTACCTGCTCGGCTCGGCTTTAGGTCCGCACCCGTATCCGTTGATGGTCAGAGATTTTCAAAGCGTCATCGGACGCGAAGCGCGCGAGCAGATTCTGGAACAAACCGGACGACTTCCCGATTATCTGGTCGCCTGCGTCGGCGGCGGCTCAAACGCCATCGGGCTTTTTCACCCGTTTTTGCAGGACGAAAGCGTGAAAATGATTGGCGTCGAAGCCGGCGGAAAAGGCAATGTTCTAGGCGAGCACGCGGCGCGTTTTAATGCGGCGGGCGGCGGGAAAATCGGCGTTCTGCAAGGCACGAAAAGTTATATTTTGCAGGACGAGCGCGGGCAAATCGCTCTGACGCATTCGATTTCGGCGGGCTTGGATTACGCTTCGATTGGTCCCGAACACGCCTATCTGCACGACCTCGGGCGCGCCGAATACGTTTCGGCTTCGGACGCGGAAGCCCTGCAAGCGTTTCAGACTTTATCGCAAACCGAAGGCATTATTCCCGCCCTGGAAACCTCGCACGGCATTGCGCACGCGCTGAAAATCGCGCCGGAAATGTCGCCGAATGAAGTGATGATTGTGAACGTTTCCGGGCGCGGCGACAAGGACGTCAATCAGGTTCAGGAAATGCTCGCGTAGAATTCAAACAGGATAGACAGGATGAGCCGGATGGAAAAATTTCTTTATCCTGTCTATCCTGTCATCCTGTTTGAATTTCATGCTTATTTTTTATCTGTTTGCCGCAATTTTAGTTTTCCTGAGCTACAAATCCTTTCGTGGCGGAATCAATTATCTCAAATTTTTTCAGCGCGAACTCGCCAAACCGAAATCAAATTTTGCGCCGTTTGTTTCCGTAATCGTTCCGTGCCGCGGGCTGGACGAAGATTTGGAGAAAAATCTGTCGGCGCTTTTCGAGCAGGATTTTCCGGCTTATGAAATTTTATTTGTCACCGATTCCGAAAAAGATGAAGCGACGAAAATTATTGAAAAAGTTTCCCGCCAGGGCGCAAAGCGCGCAAAGTCGAAGCTCGTCGTTGCCGGAAAAGCCGAAGACGAGAGTCAGAAGGTGCATAATCTGCGCGAAGCCGTCTTGCGTGTTTCCGGCGATTCGGAAGTTTTTGTCTTTGTCGATTCCGACGCGCGTCCGGGCAAAGACTGGCTGCGAAATTTAATCGCGCCTTTAGCGGGCGAAAAAATCGGCGCGGCGACCGGTTATCGCTGGTTCATTTCGAAAAAAATCGGTTTTGCTTCCGAAATGCGTTCGGTCTGGAACGCTTCTGTCGCTTCGGCGCTGGGCGCGAATCTGAAATCGAATTTTTGCTGGGGCGGTTCGATGGCGATGCGGCGCGAGACGTTTGAAAAATTGCGGATGCGCGAAAAATGGCGCGGCGTTCTGTCCGACGATTTTGCCGTCACGCGGGCGTTGAAAGAGGCGAATTTGCCGATTTATTTTGTGCCGCAGGCGCTGACGGCTTCGGTCGAAGATTGTTCTTTCAGAGAGCTTTTTGAATTTACGACCAGGCAGATAAAAATCACGCGCGTTTACGCTCCGCACCTTTGGAAACAATCATTTACGGGCGCGTTTCTTTTCAACCTGGTTTTCGTCTGGGGAATTTTGATTATTATTTTTAGCCCGGCAAATACGGTTTCATTCCGGTTTGCGCTGGTTAGTTTGTTTTTAATTTCCGCGTTCAGCACCGGCAAAGCCTGGCTTCGCCTGAAGGCGGTGAAACTGGTTTTGAGAGACTATGAAAAGGATTTGAAACGGCAGTTTCGGGCGCAGAACACGCTCTGGATTTTATCGCCCGCCTTGTTTCTCTATAACTCAATCGCCGCTCTTTTCTCGCGCAAAATTCTCTGGCGCGGCATCGCTTACGAATTAAAATCGCCTGATAAAACCATTATTATTCAGGAAAATACAACTTCCTATTGATTGCTTTCATCTGACGGCTGGAGTAAATTTTTAATAGTTTAAATTTATTATCGAACAAGGGAAAGGGTTTATGTCTAAATTTTTAATTTTGCGGCGGGCGCGGTTTTTCTTTTTATTGGCAATCGTTTTAATTTTCGCGCAGTTTGCGCCCGCGCAGAATACCGAAACAAAACCGACGCCGACGCCCGCCAAGACCGGCAAAATGCCGGTCATCATCATTCCCGGTTTAATCGGCTCGGAGCTGGTCAATAGAGAAACCGGCGAAGATGTCTGGTTTCACCTGCAAAGGGCGAAAAAGGACGATTTGCGCCTGCCAATCTCGGCGAATATCGCGCGCAACCGCGACAACCTCGTGCCGGGCGATATCTTGCGCAACGTGAAGCTCGTCAAATTTTTACCCGAAACCCAGATTTACGAAAGATTGGTCGAAGCGCTGAAAGCCGACGGCTACACCGAAGCCAAATGGGACGCGCCCGCCGCTTCGGACGTTTTTTACGTTTTCCCGTATGACTGGCGGCGCGATAACGTCGAAACCGCGCGGATTTTGATTCAGAAAATACAGTCGGCGAAAACCAACTTAAGAAAACCGAATCTGAAATTTAACATTATCGCTCATTCGATGGGCGGCTTGATTTCGCGTTACGCGGTGATGTACGGCGGCGCGGATTTGCCCGCCGGAACGCGCCGCATCACGCCGAACTGGTCGGGCGCCAAACATTTCAACAAGATTTTTCTCGTCGGCACGCCGAACGAAGGCTCGCTGCCGTCGCTCAATTCGCTTATCAACGGCTTTTCTTTTCTCGGCGGCGGGCTGAATCTGCCGTTTGTGCAGAATTTAACGCGGTTCGATATTTTTACGATTCCGTCGGTTTACCAGCTTTTGCCGCAGGCGGGAACGCTGCGCGCCTTTGACGAAAATCTGAAACCGCTCGAAGTTGACATTTATAATGTCGAGACGTGGGAAAAATACGGCTGGGCGGCTTACCAGGACGAGGATTTTCCCAAAAAATTCAGCGCTGCCGAACAGCGCAGCGCCAAAGGTTATCTGCGCGCCGTGCTCGAACGCGCGCGGCGTTTTCACGAAGCGCTGAAAGCGACGTCCTTGACGAAAAGTCCCGTTCCGGTTTTCTTTTTAGGCGCGGAATGCAAGCCGACGCTGGACGGAATGGTAATTTACCGCGACGCGAAGAAAAACGTCTGGCGGACGATTTTCAAGGCGGATTCTTTCGAACGCGCAGACGGCACGAAAGTTTCCGACAAGGAATTGGAGCCGCTGCTTTATTCGCCCGGCGACGGAACGGTGACGAAACGCTCGTTTCTGACGGCGGCGATCCGCAATATCAGCAACAACGAACAGACTTCTTTTCCCGTCTGCGAGGAACACCAGAACCTGACCGGCAATCCCGAAATTCAAAAAACTATGTTTGCCGTTCTGGACGAAAAATAAAATTTGGAAGAAAATCATCTGGCATGAGTAAAATCGCTCAGTTTGCCCAAATGATTCGCGACACCGGGCGCGCGAAAAAGCTCGATACGGTGATTTTATTCGTCACCTCGCGCTGCAACGCCGCCTGCGAAACCTGTTTTTATCACGAAGAATTAAATAAAAAAGGCGATTTGACGTTTGCGGAAATCGAAAAAGTCTCGCTTTCGATGCCGAAAATTACGGATTTGTGGCTTTCGGGCGGCGAGCCGACCTTGCGCCGGGATTTAAACGAAATCATCGATTTGTTTGTCGCCAACAACGGCATCAATCGCCTGATTATGCCGACCAATGCGCTGCTTAAAGCCAGAGTTTTCGAAACGGTCGAACACGCTTTATCTCACGAACAAATCACCGATTTATATTTAAACATCGCGCTCGACGGCGACGGCGAAACGCACGATAAAATTCGCGGCGTTCCGCGCCACTGGCAGAAAACGCTCGACTGCATCCGGCATCTTTATCCACTGAAGGAAAAATTCGGCGCGCGTTTCCGTCTCAACGTCAACACGGTTATCTGCGCCGAAAATTACACGGAAATCGAAAAGCTGTCCGAGTTTTTATGGGAAAACTTTAAACTGGACGGGCAATATTTCAATATCGTTCGCGGCGAAACGAAATCGGGCGATTCGATAAAAGCCGTCCCGAATGAAGCGTTGGCGAAAATCTACAAACACGCCGCTAATCTGACGAAACGCTACGGCGAACGGATGTTTGCCGGCGACGATTTCTCAAAACGCTTCGTCAAATCAATCGCTTATGTCGGCACGATTATGACGCATTATCGTCATCAGCACGCGAATTTTGACAAACCGACCGCCTGGGCTTTTCCCTGCACGGCGGGCGCGACGACCGCCGTCATCGATTACAACGGCGACGTGCGCGCCTGCGAGCTGCGCGAAAAATTTGCGTCGCTCAGAGATTTCGATTTTGATTTCGGAAGACTTTGGGCGGATAATTCAAGAACTATCGAGATTGACGCCATTGACGAAGGACGCGCCTGCTGGTGCACGCACGTCTGCTTTATTCACGATTCGCTGCGGCATTCGCGCAAGGCGCTGCTCGTGGAAGTTCCGAAAAACTATCTGACGCGGGAGAATTGGGTATGATAAAAAGTCTGTTTGAATACGACGACGAAGAACCTCAGCCGAAAGAAAACAAATCCGAAACTGAAACCGAAGAATCAATCAGGCGGCAGCTCGACGAAATGAATCTTTCGGCGGAAACGCCCGGCGCGGACGACGAGATAGAAACCGTAACTTTGCCGAGAATCGAACAGCTCTATATAAACGCCGGCGAGCCAGCGCCCGATAATGTCTTTCCTGAAAATCGGTTTTATGAAGTAGAAACGGAAACGCGACCGCTGGAAGCCGCTCCGATACCGCCCGAAGCTGTGCCGACGCCTCAAGTTTCGACCGCCACGCAATACCGGAATGTTCTGCAAAATGAAAATGCGCCAGCAGATGAAAGCGTTTTTCAAACTGAAAATGTTTACAAAACCGAAAGCGTCTCCCAAACCGAGCCGCAATCTTTAACGACTGCCGAAACGATTCGGCAAAGCGGAATGGCTTGGAGCGCGGCAATCGGTCTGTTCGGCTCAGTTCTATTTATGATGATTCTCGGCTGGTTTTTCGATTTGCTGACGGGCGCGTCGCCCGTCGGGCTGGTCGGCGGCATCATTATCGGTTCGGGCATCGGCTTTTATCAATTTTTCCGCACCACTTCGCAAATCTTCAAAAAAGACTGATGCGAATGCAAAACGCAAAATGCAAATTTAATTTATTCTTCTATTTTGCATTTTGCACTTTGCGTTTTGCATTAATTAAGTCTTAATTTGAGAAAAATTGCACAAACGCCCGCCCGGGCTTTGAAATTTTCGCCGAAGCCTTATAAAATAGTGGTTTCGCAATGAGCGAAATTTCCGAACCTGTACCAACTGAAGAAACCGCAGACGCGCCGCAGCTTTCGCAGCGGCGGATTTTATGGATTATGGCGATTGTTTTAAGCGTCGGCGTCGCCTTCAGTTTGATTTACGCACCGCGAAATTTTACGCTCGGCTTGATAATCGGCGGCGGCTTGGCGTTTCTGAATTATTACTGGCTCAAGCTTTCGCTCAGAAATATTTTTGACAGAATAGCGGTGTCGGGCGAAAAGCCTCGATTTTTAGCCGCGCAATATTTTTTGCGTTACGCGACGCTCGGCGCAGGCGTCGCCGTTGTTTATATTACAAATATCGCGCCGGTCGTCGCCGTTTTGCTCGGCATTTCGAGCCTCGCGCCGGCGGTCGCGGTCGAAGGTTTAATACGAATTTTTACATCCAACTCTTCTAAACGAGAGGAACTTTAAAATGCTTTTATTTGCAGAAGGCGGACATCATACGCCCGCCATCGTCGAGTTTATAAATCATTACGTGGGCGAGCCGGTTCACCATTTTCAGATGACTTACACCAAGCCGTTCTGGGACAAATACGTTTTCGGCTATTTCGGCACGACCGCCGACAAAGTTTTCGGCGAATACACGCCGGAAAACGCGATTCCGTGGTACACGGTTATGTTCGTCATCGCGTGTATCCTGACGGTGGTCGTCATCTGGATTTTTAAAGGAAAACTTTCCGAAGACGACCCGTCGAACGGGCAGTTGACGCTCGAAGCCGGATTTCTGGCTTTAAAAGAAATGGTCGTCAGCGTCATCGGCGAGCACGGATTCAAATATTTTCCCGTCGTGGCGACGTTTGCCGTGCTAGTTTTGATTTCCAATCTGATGGGACTTTTCCCGCTGTTTATGTCGCCGACGGCGCACGTCAGCGTGACGTTTGCGCTCGGCATCGCGTCGTTTATTTATTACAACTACATCGGCATCAAGGAGAACGGCTTGCTCAGCTATCTGGCGCACTTTGCGGGACCGAAGCTGCCGCTGATTATGATGCTGCTCATCACGCCGCTGATTTTCGCCATCGAGCTTTTCAGTAATATGATTCGCCCGATGACGCTCGGCATCCGACTGTTTGCGAATATGTATGCCGACGAGCAGGTGGCGGCGATTATTTCGGGTTTGTTCCCGCCGTTTACGCAATTTCTCGTGCCGATTATTCTGCTTCCGCTCGCGGTGTTTATCGCGCTGGTGCAGACATTCGTGTTTACGCTGCTTTCGATGATTTACATCAGCGGCGTTTCGCACGCGCCGCACGACCACCACGAGCACGCCGGCAATGAACACGCGCATACCGGCGAACACGGCGAAGTTCCGGCGGCGACGGCGGCGGCTTAAAATTTTTGTGAACGATTGACGAATGATAAATCGAATCGTGTTTATCATTCGTCAGTTCACGATTTTCGATTCACGATTCGCATTTTTTGGCTTTGACAAATCGGATGAAGCAAGGCGTTTTATAGCAGGCAGGAAGTCAGCACGCTTACAGGAGCGGCACGTCTCCCAAGACAGTGCGCGGCATACCGGAAGTTGACGTAATCATAACCCGCGCCCGAGTTTTTAAAGATGCGTCGAGGTCAGCAAAAAAAACTAAATTCAGGAGATAAAAATGAACAAAATTAAATATATTTTCTTTGCGGTTCTGGCTCTGGCTTTGATGGCGATTCCGGCGATGGCGCAGGGCGGCGGCATTCAGGCAAACCCCGACACGGTGGCTTCGTATAAAGCGATTGCCGCCGGCATCGGCTTCGGCATCGCTGCCGGTTTAGGCGCTATCGGTCAGGGTAAAGTCGGCGCGGCGGCGGTCGAAGGCGCGGCGCGCAATCCGGGCGCGGCGGGCACGATTCAAACGCTGATGATTATCGGTCTGGCGCTTATCGAATCGCTCGTGCTGCTGGCGCTGGTTATCGTTTTCGCCAAATTATAATTTTTCGGGAAACGAAAATTTTAAAGGCGAGAGTTTCGGCTCTCGTCTTTTTTCTTTGGAACCGGCTTTGCGCGTAAATCAGGATAAGGAAACTGAAAGAACGTAAATCGACTTGCACAAAGAAAATATGCTCTGCACAGACAAAATGATACGTTGCACAGAGAATTTTTGCTTTGCACACGCAAAATATGCTTCGCACAGAGAAAATATGCTCTGCACAGCCGAAATATGCTCTGCACAGCCGAAATATGCTCTGCACACGGAAAACCGCCGCTGCACAAAGAAAAAATGCTTTGCACGGCGGCGGTTTTATTGCTTTTCATCGAATCACATTGTGATAAAATCTGAGAGTTCGTGTTTTTTACAACCGGAACGCAAGATTTGCGAATCAAACCATTCTGTTAAAAAAGCAACAAAATCAATTTTAAGACGTAAAGTTTATTATGGCAGACCAATTTATCGGACAGACTTTAGCAGACAAATATCGCATTGATTCGGTTATTCGCGACGGCAGTTTAGGCAAGCTTTATCGCGGCACGCATCTTTTGATGGACAAGCCCGTCGCCGTCAAGATTCTCTCGCCCGCGCTGGCGGTTGACGAGGAAATCGTCAGGCAGTTTTCATCCGAAGTTCGCACGCTCTCGCGTCTTTCGCATCCGAATATTCCGAGCGTCAGCGATTACGGGCAGGACAAAAACGGCGCGGTTTTTATCGTTACCGAGCAGTCTGACGGCGAGACTTTAAAAAACGCCGTTCGCCGCGAAGGTCAGTTTTCGCCCGAACGCGCCAACCGCATCACGCAGCAAATCGCGTCGGCGATTTCCGCCGCCAACGCCAACGGCGTGCTGCATCAGAATCTGACGAGCGAAAACATCTTTTTATCGAAAACCGGCGACGGCGCGGATTTTGTCAAAGTGCTGGATTTCGGCGCGGTTCAAACCGATGAGCACGGCTTTTTCGATAACGTCAAAACTGTGGAATATCTCTCGCCCGAACGATGTTCCGACGCCGATGACGTGGATTCGCGCTCCGATATTTACAGCCTCGGCGTCATTCTTTATGAAATGCTGGCGGGCGAAGTTCCCTTTACCGGCGAGAACGCGACCGACGTGATGCTCAAACACGCGCAGGAACCGCCGCTCTCGCTGTCGGCTTTTCGCAGCGATTTGCCGAACGACATTGAAACGATTGTCCAGCGCGCGCTGGCGAAAGTTCCTGAAAATCGCTATCAATCCGCCAACGAGTTAGCCGACGCTCTGAATCGCGCTACCGTTTTTGCGGGACGAGCTGCTGCGCCCGACGTAACTGCGGCGCACGCGCTTGACGCTCAACCGCAGAATAATTTATGGAAAACGGCGTTTATCGTGCTTGCCGGAATCGCCGTGCTGAGCGGATTTTTTATTTATATGACGCAGGTCAAACAGACGAATCCGGCGACTTCGCTGCAAACCGACGCCAACGGCTCGCCCGTCCAGCCGGTTAATCCGGCGACCGGGATGACTGAACAGGGTCTTTCAAATATGGGCGCGTATAACCCTTTGCAGGACGGAAATATAAATGCGATGCCGCAGGATGTGATGCCCGGCGGCGACAATTACGACCCCTGGGCGCGCGGCGGCAGACCGCCGACCGGCGCGCCGGTTCCGCAATACGTCCCGCCGACCGGACAAATGTATGACGGCAATATCAATCCGGGCAGCCCGTTTATGGCGCCGGACGGCAATGTCTACATCGCCGTGCCGAAAAATACGAACACCAACGTAAACACGCAGCCGAAGCCGAAAACTTCGCCGACGCAGCAGGCGGCAAACACGCAAACCGCGCCGTCAAATACCAAACCGACAGCCAATACAACGACGCCGACCGAACCGAAAACAACGCCCGCGCCGCGCCCGACGGCGAAACCGGCTGACCAGCCCAAAACCGACAAGCCGACTTCGAGCGGAAAAGTGCAGGACAGCTAGAGAATCAGCCGCGAACAAACACGAAAAAGCACGAAAGAGGAAAAACACCGGGAATAACCGGATAGACAGGGATTAGAAGAATGATTTTATTTATTCCTGTCTATCCGGTTATTCCCGGTTAATTCTCTCTCTGTGTTTCTCTGTGTCCTCGGCGGCTAAATTTCTTTATTCTTGGTTCGTGCTTTTTCGTGTTTGTTCGCGGCTGATTCTTTTGCGCAGCGCACGCACAATCAATTCCCGAAAGTTTTCTTCATCGTCAAAAATCAATTCACTTTCCACGACGTCACACGGCAGATTAAATTGTAAATCTTTTAATTTCACGGCATCTTTGGCAGTCGTCAAAAACCTTTGCGCGCCGCGCGCGGCGGCTTCGCTTTCCAGGTCATCAATATCTTTTTGTGTGTAGCGATGATGGTCGCGAAAAGCTTTAGTAAAAATCAAATCAAATTTTTCGCGTCTCAACTGCTCGAAAAAGCTTTCGGGATTGCCGAGCGCGCCGAAGGCAATAAAGTGGTCAGTGGTCAGGCGCGCGGGGTCAGTTGTCGTTTGGTCTTCGGTCTCGGGGTTCGGGTCTTTGACTGCTTGCTGAACAGCTTCTCTCTGACCACCGACCACTGACGGCTGACCATTTTTGCCGCTTTGCGCCGCGGCGTTAAATTTTTTCAGGCTTGCCAGATTCGATATTTTATTTTCCGAAACGAAAATTTCACAGCGCGGATTTATCTCTGAAATCTGCAATTTCAAATCCGCAATTTGTTTTGCCTCAATCAGATTTGCGCGCGTAATGACAACTGCATCGGCGCGTTTCAAATTCGATAACGGCTCGCGCAAAATTCCGCCCGGCAAAATTTCGCCGTTGCCGAACGGATTGGTCGCGTCAACGCAAACGATATCCAAATCGCGTCGGACGCGCCGGTGCTGAAACGCGTCGTCCAGCACAAATGCCGTAATTCCCAGATTTTCGCGCGCCCAATTTCCCGCTTCGACGCGATTTCGGTCGGCAATAACCGCAGAAAGACCAACCAGTTTGCGGGCAAGCTCAAACGGCTCGTCGCCCGCTTTCTTGACGTCGGCTAAAATCTTTTCGCCGTCCGAAACCAAAACTCCGGCGCGCGGATTTTCGCGTTTATAGCCGCGCGTCAGGATGCAGACGCGCGCGCCGCGCGCGGCTATAATCCGTGCGACGTGGGCGACCAGCGGAGTTTTTCCCGTTCCGCCGACCGTTATATTTCCGATGCTGATAGTCGGAGCTTGAAGCGAGCAAGATTTGAAAACGCCCTTTTCGTAAAGCGAAGCTCTGGCGCGAACAACCGCGCGATAAAGCAAACTGAAGGGTTTTAGAAAAGGGCGGAACATTTTTAAGTAATTTTCATCACCGCAAACACAGAGAAAGGATGAATTTGAAGCGATGAATTTGCAATTCATCATCCCGCATTCATCGTTCATCGTTTTTCTTATCCGTGTCTTTACGGCGTAATTTTTTCACTTCAAAAATCGGCTTTAGATACTCAATCGTTTTAACGCTTGCGCCGCGATTCGACTGCATCACGCGAAAAGCGTTTTCGGCTAATTTTTCGCGCCTCGCCGTATCTTCCAGAAGTTTTGTGAAACTCTCGGCGAGTTTGGCGGGAATTTTCTGCTCGTCGAGTTTCGGCAATTGAACGAGCGCGTCCTTTTCCAGAAACTCGCGCACGACTGCGTCGAAATTCGATGTATAAAATCCCGTCACGATTGCTTTTTGCGCCGCTGCCGGTTCTAAAACGCTTTGTCCGCCGTGCGGAATCAGGCTGCCGCCGACGAAAACGAATTCCGCCAGCGGATAAACCGCGCGCAGCTCGCCGATGCTGTCGAGTAAAATTATTTCGGCGGCTTTATCGCGCGGCGAAGGCTTTTCGCCGCGCCGCGCCCAATCAAAACCGGAATTTTTTATTATTCCGGCAACTTCGACAAATCTCTCCGGGCGGCGCGGCACGAGCATCAGACGCGGCAGTTTGTCGCCTGCGGATTTGTAAACCGTCCTGAAAGCCTCGATAATCCATTTTTCTTCCGGCGCGTGCGTGCTCGCCGCCACGATTAAAGGCGCATCTTCGGAGACGGCGAAACGCTCGCGAAATTCGCTCGTCAAACCGTTTTCCGTTTCATTAAACTGCTGGTCGAATTTGACGTTTCCCGTGACTTTCACTTTCGTGTTGCGGATGCCGAGCGCCATCAGGCGTTTGGCGTCCGCCGCGTTCTGCATCAAAGCCCAATCGACGTGATGCAGAACGCGGCGGATTGTTTTCGGAATCCAGCCGTAGCGATTCGCCGATTTTTGGGATAAACGCCCGTTGACAATGGCAATCTTCGCGCCCGAACGGCTGGCTTCGCGCAGAAAATTCAACCAGATTTCGGTTTCCATCAATAAAACGATGTCGGGCTGAATTTTTCGCAGCGCGCGGCGCACGGCGAAACGGAAATCAAACGGAAAATAAAAAACCAGCGCGGCATCGGCGGCAAAAATTTCCTTTGCCAGAAGCTGCCCGGCGAGCGTCGTCGTCGAAACGACTAATTTATATTCGGGAAAATTTTTGAGAAGCTCTTTGACCAGCGGTCGCGCGGCTTGCGTTTCGCCGACCGAAACGCAGTGAAGCCAGACGACGGCGCGCCCTTCGGCGTCGAAATCCGGCAGCTTTCCCAGACGCTCGCGCCAACTCTCCGCGTATTTTTTTTGAAAAAGAAATCGCGGCAGAAAGACGAGAAAACCGATGACGAGCAGGAAGCTGTAAAGTAGAAACATTTCTGAAGTCGAGAATCGACGGGTCGAGAATAGAGAGCGGAGAGAAACTCTTTCGACCCGTCGACTCTCGACCCGTCGACTTTATTTCACTCTTTCGATATATCTGGATTCGGTCGGATTGACGCGGATGCGCTCGCCTTCGGTAATAAACGGCGGCACGGTCAGCGTCACGCCGTTTTCGAGCTTGGCGGGCTTGTTTGAATTGGAAACGGTCGCGCCTTTCAGCACCGGGTCGGTTTCGGTGACTGTCAGTTCCATCGAATCCGGCAGTTTGACGCCGATGGGCGAGCCTTCGTAAAATTCGACCTCAAGCTTCAAGCCGGGCATCAGCCACTGCGCCGCGTCGCCCAAATCTTCTTCGGACAGCGCGATTTGCTCGTAAGTTTCGGCGTTCATAAAATGATGCTGCGAGCCGTCGGAATAAAGATATTCCATATTGTGCTGCTCCATCGTCGCGCGTTCGAGCGTGTCGTTTGAACGAAAACGATGCTCGAACGAGCTGCCCGTTCGCAGATTCCTGAGCCGCGCCTGCACCATCGCGCGCAGGTTGCCGGGCGTGTGATGCCGAAATTCCATCACTTTGCACGGCGCGCCCTCGAAAACAATCACCATGCCTTTGCGAATATCGTTTGCTGAAAGTGCCATTCTTAAATCTCCGTCGTCTGGTATAAATTTTTGATGTATTACAAAATTAATAGTTTAATTTTTGCAGCGAGTGTTTGTCCAGCAGGAAAGATGAAGGATGAGAGATGAAAGCCGAGGGATGAATAAAGAAAGTTTCGAGTTTTAAATTCTGAATTTTAAGTCAGCAAAATCTTTCATTCAAAACTCGGACTCTGCACTCGGAACTTTTTCAGCCTTCATCCTTGCTTAAACGGCATCGGCGGCGGTTCTTCGCCTTCTTTCGGCGGCTCGCGGTTGATGCTCTGGAAAATGCTGAGGATGCGGTCGTGCATCGCTCTGGCGTCTTTATTATCGGGATTGAGCTTTAAACCTTTGCGAAAATCGCCGAGCGCCGCGCGATACTGCGCCGCTTCGGTCAGCGCGAAAGCGCGTGTGAAATAAGCTTCCGCCAGAGCTTCTTTAGCTTTCGCGCCGGTTTGTTTCGCCTTGTAATCTTTTTCGGCTTTTTCGATGTTAGTTGTAAATTCCGAAACGTCAATCGCTTTTGCCATCGGACTTTCGGTTTGAGTTTTCGGCGCGCCGTTCGGCAACGCGTTATTCGCGCTTTCCGTTTTGTTTGACGAATGACTGGAAGTGACGAGCGAATTCGCGTTTTGCCCGGTCGAAACGTTTGGGTTATTTGCGTTTGGCGTTTGCTGCTGCGCAACCTGCGCGGAATTGCCGCACGCCGCCAAGCCGAAAGCCAGAAATCCGGCAACTAATGCTTTTTTCATATTATTTTTTCTCGATATACGGGCGCGCCTGCACGACGTAAAGCTGTCCTTTGATAAATCCGTATTCAATGTCCTGCTCTTTTTTGTTGCCGAAAATCCGCTTGATATTCAGAGCCGTTTTCGCCAGGTTTCTCGATTGAACATTGGTTAAAATTCGTTTCGAAGATTTATCCGCGCACTTGTCGGCGGTTTCTTTTAAACCGCCGCTTTCGTCAAAAATGAAGGCGTTTTCCTGCTGCGAAAAAGTCATCAGGATAACCGAGTTCGATTTCGGGTTAAACAGAATCTGTTCGGGAATGCCTTTGTTATCAACGACTTTCGAGTTATGACCGCACACCACGCTGATATAAACCGCGTTTTCGTTTTCCTCGTCAAACGGGTCTTTGGTAATCATCACGCCGCCTCTGTCCATATCCACGCTGTGTTGTATCAGCGCCGACATATAAACGTCCGTCTGGCTGACGTAATTGCGCACGCGCGCTTCGTAAGCCTCGAATTTCCAGAGCGAAGCCCAGACTTTTTTCACGGCTTCGATAAGCTTTTCTTCTTCCTTCACATTGGCGACGCTCGAATAAAGTCCCGCGCCGGAAAAATTCGGCAAATCTTCCGAGTTCGAAGAACTGCGAACGAAAACGGATTTTCCGCCGAGCTGCGTGCGCCATTTCTCGATAATCTGTTGTTTTAAATCTTCGTCGAATTTCCCGTCCTGAATCTGCGCGCGCAATTCTTCCAGCTTTTGACGCCGGATGCGCGGATTGTGAACAAAATCATTGTTGTCAATCAGTTCCAGAATAATTTTGTCGATGCCGTTCTCCTTTATAAACTTGTCATACCAGTAGAAAGGCACGGTAAAACCGTCGGGAACGATGAAGCCCGCCGCTTTCGCGTTCAGCATTTCGCCCAGATTAGCCGCTTTCGAGCCGTAAATGACGCTATCTTTTTTGCGCATTTCGCGCAAACCGGCTAGTTTTTTGACCGTCAGATTGACGGGCGGAATTTGCTGGTCGGGCGATTTCGGAATCTCGGGTCTTGGCTCGTCGGGTTTGTAATCGGCTATTCTTTTTATTTTATAATCGGTTAAATCGGCTTCGAGATTGACCCAATAGGTGTCGAATTCCTTAAAAAGCTTGTCGGCGTCCTTGATATAAACGTTCGGAATATTCCAGTCTTTCGCTAAGATATTGACGTGCGAAAGCGGCGTCGAAGGCTTGGCGACGATAATGCCGCGCACGGGCGGAAGATTCAGAGGCAGTTCCTTCAAAACCAGGATTTCGTTGTCGCCGATTTCGACCGTGTCGTCGAGCTTTTCGATAACGTGAATGCGCCCGATTGCCTTGCCCGTGTTCAAAGCCAGATATTCCTGATTTTTGGCGATGTCGCTTTGCAAAACCCGGTCGATGTCCAAATCAGCCGAAACGTCTTCCTGCCGAATCGAGTTCGGTTTGTAGAAAACTTCCTGAAAGAAAGTTTTGTTGATGACGTCATTAGCTAATTTGAGGTGCTCGGCGGTCGCCAAATCGCCTTCCCACAATTCCCAGGTGAATTTTTCGACCGGCTTTTGCCACGCGATAGTGCCGACGATAAAGCGGCGTTTTTCGTCGATGTAAATCGGCTTGAAAACGTCTTCGCCGCGCGCGACCAGATAGCTCGCCAAAAGAAAATCCTTGTGAAAACGAAAACGCTGCGAGTTGACGTAATAAATTTTGTTTTTATTTTTACGGTCGATGACAAACATCGAGTGCGGCAAGGCGAAGGGCGTGCCCTGGTGATAAGTGCGCGCAATCGAATCAAAATCCGCCTGCGTCTTGATTTCATTCAAAGCGCGTTTCGCCGAATCCGGCTTTTTCGACATCGCGCCGGCAGGCTCGCGCGTCGGCGAAGGTTTGCGGGACATCTGCCCGAAAGCGTTCGGCGCGAAAAGCGAAACCAAAAGTAAGACAAAGGTCAGTTTTCTCATTTTCCGACTCCAATATTTTTCCGTTTCGTTAAAGATTTTTCTCTTAATTCAGCCAAATCCTCAAGGCTTTCAATCGTCACGTTCAAATCCTGGAAAATGCCCTCGTCGAGCCGATAAATCCAGCCGTGAATCGCGACCTTCTGACCGTTCATCCAGGCGTCCTGCAAAATGGTCGTCTCGCCGACGTTCATCACCTGCTCGACGATGTTCAGCTCGCACAGAAGGTCGAGTTTTTCGTCGTCGGTCGGCGCGGCGTCGAGCAAATCCTTGAAATCCTTGGCGATGTCCTGAATGTGCCGCAGCCAGTTGTCAATCAAACCCAAGCGCGCATTTTCAAACGCCGCGATGACGCCGCCGCAATTGTAATGACCGCAGACGATAATATGTTTGACCTTCAAAGCTTCGACGGCAAACTGCATCACCGAAAGACAATTCATATCGGTATGCACGACCAGATTGGCGATGTTTCGATGCACGAAAAGCTCGCCCGGCAGAAGTCCGATGCTGACCGCCGGCGTGATGCGGCTGTCCGAACAGCCAATCCAGAGATATTGCGGATTTTGCAGCCGCGCCAGATTTTCAAAAAAATCCGGCTTGCTTTCCGTCATCTGCCGCGCCCAGTTTTTATTGTCGTCTAAAAGATGCTTCAGTTTGCTCACAATTTTTAAAAGAAATTATTTTAACCCACGCGGCGAATAAGAAAATTTCACAAAAGAGAAATCAACCGCATTTTAAATTCTAAATTATCAATTCTAAATTATTTCGGAAAATATTGTGCCGGTTAATTCAGAATTTAAGATTTAATATCGGCGCATCAATTTTCCTAACTCTTTTCTTTTCCGCAACTCGCGTTATTTTAACATTTCTTCAAGCGCGTCACACGCCATCTGCGTGCCGTGCTCCGCATCTACGATGCGTTTCGCTTCGAGCGCGTTTGATTTATAGCTCGAATCGGAAAGAAGTTTTCGCAATTCGACCGCCGCATTTTGCGCCGTGTATTTATCGCGCGAAATCACGCGCGCCGCGCCCGCCCGCTCGCAGCGCGCCGCGTTGTCGGGCTGGTCGTGCGAGTAAGGCATAAAAAGATGCGGAACTCCGGCGCGCAGAACCTGCGCCGTCGTGCCGACGCCGCCCTGATGCACGACGCCAGCCGCTCGCGGAAAAACCCTTGAATAAGGCGCGTAATCAAACGCGACAACCGATTCGTCCAAAGTCGTTTTCGGCGGCTCGTTAAAAATGCCGTAAAGCAAAACGGCTCGCCGCCGCAAAATTCGCGCCGCTTCCGCGCTCTGCTCAAAAAAATCGCGCGCGTCCATCACCGCCGCCGAACCCAGTGTAAAAATAACGGGCGGCTCGCCCGCATCGAGAAATTCCTGTAAGCCCGCGGGCATTTTTCCCAAATCGTCCTGCCCGTCGTAAAAACAAAAACCGCACTGCAAAGTCGGCGAATGCCAATCCGGCTGCGGCTTTCCCAAAACTTTCGAAAACATTGCCAGATGAAGCAAATCGGAAAATTTCCCGTCAAACAGCGGATTGCTGTTTTCCTCCAGACCGAGCTCGCGGCGAAAGGCGCGGAAATCGCCCGACCACTTATGCACCAGATGGCGCGCCATACCGAAAATAATCCGGTGAAAACCGACCGGCAGAAATCGAAAATGTTTGAGCCACGGCGCGGTCGGCGGCAGAAACGGGTCGTGAGCGGAAAGAAACGACGCCGGCGCGAGGCTCGTCGAAACCCATTTGATTCCGGTCATTTCGGCAACCGATTTAGCGGCGAAAACCACTTCGCCGCTGACAAGCAAATCGGCGTTTTTGACCGCGCCGGTCAAATCCTCATACATCGCGCGCACGCTCGGCAAAAGAATTTCCCGCAGTAATTTTTCCGAGCCTTTTTTGGCGTCCATTATTTCGCGCGCCAGTTCGCGGTCGTCTTCCGGGTCGAGGTCGGGACGCATCGGGAAAAACTCGAAGCCGAGCGTGTCGATTTTTTCGCGGTAAACTTCCAGAGTGTTGATAACAATCTCGTGCCCGCGCCGGTGCAGCTCGATTGCCAGCGCCAGCATCGGGTGCAAATCGCCGAGCGAGCCGAAGGTTGCCAAAACTATTCTTGCCATAATTATTTAGCGACGCGGACACAGAGAAATATTCAAACAGGATGGACAGGATAAACAGGATAAAATAAGGAAGTTCGACGTTCTAAGTTTTAAATTATCCTGTAAATCCTGTCTATCCTGTTAAAATCCGCGTTTATCTCTGCTCATCTGCGGTTTCACTTTCTTCTTTCGCGCTCTCTGTGTTCCCTGCGGCTAATTCTTCTTTCTGCCTTTCGGCTTCACGGATTTTTAATCTTTCCCTGACCTGAAAGCGCACGCTCAGAAAAAAGCAAACCGCGCCGAAAACCGCCGAGACGAAGCCGCCGTCCCAGTTTCCGCGCCACAAAAAAAACGCGGCGACTCCCGCTAGAATCACCGCTAATATTTGAAAAAGTCTCTCCATCGTCACTCGTTTTTAATTTCCTCGCGCGCAATCTCGCTCGCCATTTTCTGTTTGCGCTGTTTCTTTAAGAAATATCTTATAACGAGCGCGAGCGGCAAAACAACCAGCAGCAGAAACGGCAAAATCGCCGTCATAAATGTGACCAGACCGAGAATAAAACCGAGCGCCGCGTCGAAGCCTTTGCCGAAAGCCTCGCCGAGCTGCGAGGAAAAGCCCGTCGAATTGGCGGAAAAAGCGGTCGGCGTTTGCAGGCGGATTTTGATGGTCGAAAGGCTCGACTGATTTTCCAGAAAGCGTTTTCTGCCTTCGACTTTTTCAATCTCGCCGCGAACCTCGGCGAGCTGTCGCTGAACCTCCAGCGCGTCTTCGACCGATTTCGCCTGTTTCATTATTTCGAGAAACTGCTGTTCGAGCGCTTTTTCGGTTTTCAGACGCGCTTCGATGTCGATAAATTCTTCGCTCACGTCTTCGCCTTTGACGTTTTCGACAATCACGCGGCTGGCGGTTTTGCGGATTTCGTCCAGCGTTTCGTTAAATTTCGCCGCCGGAACGCGCGCGGTCATTGTCACGACATCGCGCGTCGTCGCTTTCACGTCGCTGCTGCTCTGTTGCGATTCGACGACAAAACCGCCTTTGCTTTCGGCGATGGCGGTAATTTTCGCCATTGATTCTTCGGGCGCATTCGCTTCGAGATTCAGATCGGCGTGGCGAATAATTTTTCGCTCAATCTGAACCGGCTGATTCTGGCTGTTTTCGGCTTGATTGAGCGAGACTTGTTGAGCCAGCGGTGATTCTTCGCGCCCGCCGCCACCGCCGCCGCCAATTAAATTACTGGTTCTGGTGGAGTTCGCGGAATTCACGAATTGATTGTTGTCCGTCTTCATCGCTATATTTGCAGAAGAATTACCAGCGTTGTGACTGACATCACCGCTGCTGCTCACACAAGCGGTTGAAAATGCAAAGAACAAAACGGCGATAAATTTGGCTTTTTCCATAAATTTCTCCTGTCAAAAAGTTTCAAGCAGAGAACGTTTTCATTTAACCAGCCTTGCGCGCCGTTTCCCGAAAACCTTTGCCCGTAAAAAGCGAGCGTGTCGCACCCGCCATTTTTTTCACCGCGCGGACGAATTTCGGCATCAGCCAGAAGAAGATTACCAGAAAAACGACGAGCACGACGGCAATGATAACCGGCGCGAAAACCGCGAGAAACGAGCCGATTATCGCGATTCCGTCCTCGATAAGCGACAAAGCCCAGTTGGAAATCGGTTCGGGCGAAAGATTCGCCGTCGCGCGCAGCGCCGCTTTCGTGCCGTGTGAAGAAAAAGCCAATCCGCCGCCGAGCAGACAGGCAATGACCGAAACGGTCGGGTCGAGATTACTCGTCGCCGCGTAAGCGACGATCGCGCCCGCCGGAACGCGAATAAACGTGTGAATCACGTCCCAGACGCTATCGACATACGGAACTTTGTCGGCGACGAATTCGACCAGATACAAAAATCCGGCGATGCCGATAATCCACCAGTTGTCCAAAACTTCCAGCCCGCCGGGCAATTTCGTCGCGCCGAATCTCTGCAAAAGCCCGAGAACCGTCACCGTCGCGTAGAGATTAATGCCCGAAGTCCACGCCGAACCCAGCGCCAGACTCAAAACCGAAAACCATTCGCCCATCGTTTTCTCCTTGTTAAGACATACGAAATAATATCAAAAAATGATTCGTCAGAGCCGACAATCAACGTCTTTAACGGAAAGAGCGCGAAATAGTATATTTTTAATTTTGCCCTGCGAAAATCGGATGCTCATCAGTAAATCTTCCTCAGTTTGTTTTTGCGCGTCCGAGGCGGCGCAATTTGAAAAATCGACGATAAATTTCCCGCGAAAATTTATCGCGGCACATCCAGCGCCGGATTGCGACTGAAAAATCCGCCCGGAATCATTTTAAAACCGACGTGCGTGACGGGCATCACCGCCCATTCTTCCGGTCGCGGAATGTGCGTCACGCCGAGCGTGTACCAGACGACGACGTCCGTGTTTTCAAGCGTTTCGTCGTTGGCGACAAATTGCGGCAAGCCGTCGCCGCCGCGACTTTGATTCGGATAAATTCCGGCGGCATACATTTCCGCCGCGTTATAGCGCGTCGCCCAGAAATGATTGTTGATAAACTGAGCACGTTTTCTAACCAAGGCTTCGGGCGCGATATAAGGCAGCGAATTTGCGCCCGGAGCCAAAATAAAGCTCGTGTTGTGTCCAAGAGAATTTTTCGCCGACGGATTCGTCACCGCCCAGACGCGCGCGGCTTGCATATCCATTTTTCGCTGCGCTTCCGATTCTTTTTTGAAAACGCTCTCGCGCATCACAAAGCCGTTTAAATAAGGATTATTCGCCCCGGCGGGCATCGCGCCGGTGTTCATTTCGATTACGGAATTGTTCGTGCCGTCAACGTCGAAATCCAGGCGAAAGCTGAAAAAATGCTGGTGATGCGGCGCGACGATGTTTTCGGCGACGAGATGACTGCTCATTCCGTCCGTCGTCATCGAATGATTTTCGTCGGCGCGTTTTTCCTTGACGCCTTTCGCCAGCATAATTCCGGTCAACGCAAGGTCAACTTCGAGCGAGCCGTCCTGTTTGAAAACGTAATTGACGGCGTAATCGTAATTGCCGATGGTGGCGACAAAAAACATTACGAGTTCGCGGGCGCGGCGCGTTTCGTTTTTGCCGGAAACGCTGTCGTAATGCTTCCACAAAATCCCGCCGTCGCGCTCGTAAATCGCGACCGCTTTTTCCAGCACATACGGTTTACCCGAATCGTCGGCGAATGTGGCGTCAATCAACTGCGCGTTTTCCGGCGCGTCGAGCTTCGGTTCGAGCGGGCTTGCCAATCTTCCGACGCTGTATTCACCGACGTCGAACGCCGCCCGCCAGCGCCAGTTTTCGTCCGGGTCGCCGTATGGCACGACCATTTCGGAAAGGGACGCGCGATATAAAATCGGTCTCGTTTTCCCCTGGTCGTCGTAGCCGATGGTGTGCAGAACCAAGCCTTCGCGCGGGTGCATCGTGTAGCGAAAACGCCATTTCTGCCACGCGACTTCGTTTCCGTTTATTTGATAGCTCGCGCCTTCGGGCTGCGTAATCAGCAAAGGCTTCGGCTTTTCGCGCAGTTTCCCGACCGATTTTTCGTCAAAATCCTGGCTCATTCCGGAAACCGGAACAACGCCCGAATCGGTCACGTCAACGACGGTTCGCGTGTTCATATTGACGATGGCGACGACGCCTTCAATCGGGCGACCGTAATAATTCGCCGCGTCGCCTTTGAAGTATGAAAGCGCGCGCAGCAGTCTGCCCGAAAGCTGCGTGGGCGCTTGCCCGACCGCCCAGCCGTCAACCGCGACTTTTTCAAAATCCGTGATGCCGCGCTTGCGCATCGCTTCCTGCCAGCGCCGGTCGGCTTTCACGATGTCGGGCAAAACTTCGTATTCTTCCAGAAAAACCAGCGGCTGAACGCCCGGAATCTCTTTCCACGAAAGAATTTTTCCGGCGCGCAAATCGACCAGCGCCTCGAATGTTTTATTTTTCTCGCGGTCTAATACGATGGCGAAAGCCTCGCGGCGAAACCGTGCGCCCGCCTTGAAACTTAAAATTTCCGGTTTCGGCGGCTCGTTTAAAACGACGGTGGAAAAAAGCGCGGTTTTCGGAAAATTCGGCGCGCCTTGCAGAATTTTAACCGCGTTCGTAATCTCGCTCTCGTCGAGCGGGTCGAGCGGATGCGGCGCTGCGGCGGCTTGCAAGCCGGAAGCGAGCAGCAAAAAAATCAGTAAAACACTAATTCGTAAACAAAAAGTTTTCTGGAGACGTTTCTTCATCAAATTCCTTTCAACAGAGAAAATAAAAAACAGGACACAGGATAATCGAAATTGATTATCCTGTATATCCTGTATATCCCGTTTCAGATTTTTCGCTGAAATTTATTATTCTTCGGCTTCGTCGCTGCCGTCGCCGTCGCGTTTGATGCCGAATTTTTCCAGCCGATATTGCAGGGTGCGAAACGTCAAGCCGAGCAGTTTCGCGGCTTTCGTGATGTTGTAATCGGTTCGGTCCATCGCCTGCAAAATCAAGCTGCGCTCGACTTCTTCAAAATTAATGCCGTGCGGCGGCAGTTTAAAATTCGTGTCGCCGTTGCCGGAGACGCCGGCGCGTTCCGTGGACTGCATTTCGGGCGGCAAATCGTCGAGCGTAATCGTGTCGCCTTCCGCCAGCAAAACGGCGCGCTCGATTGCCGATTCGAGCTGGCGAACGTTGCCCGGATAGGCGTAATCGAGCAGAAGCTTGCGCGCCTCCGAAGCCAAGCCTTTAATTTTCTGCGAGCTGTTTTTCGTGTGCTTGCCGATAAAATAATCAATTAAAACCGGAATGTCCGATTGACGCTCGCGGAGCGGCGGAATCTCGATTGAAAGAACGTTCAGCCGATAATACAAATCTTCGCGAAAGCGACCGTCCTGCGTCATTTTCAGCAAATCGCGATTGGTCGCCGCGACGACGCGCACGTCGACATTCAGCTCGCGCGTGCCGCCGACGCGCCGAATTTGTCTCTCCTGCAAGGCACGCAGAATTTTGGCTTGCAGCGAAATATCCAGCTCGCCGATTTCGTCCAGAAACAGAGTCCCGGCGTCGGCGACTTCAAACAAGCCTTTCTTTTCGCCGACCGCGCCGGTAAAGCTGCCTTTTTCGTGTCCGAAAAGCTCCGATTCGAGCAGGTTTTCGTTAATCGCGGCGCAGTTGACCGCCTGGAAAACTTCGCTCGCCCGCGGCGAGTTTTGATGAATCGAGCGCGCAATCAATTCCTTTCCCGTTCCCGATTCGCCGCGAATCAAAACGGTCGAACTCGATTTCGCCACTTTCAGAATCAGCTTTTTCACCTTGTCCATTTCCGGCGAAACCGAGACGATTTCCGTATCGAGCTGCGTCAGTTTATTCAGCGCGCGCGAAACGGTTTCGAGCAGTCGTTCGCGGTCGTAAGGCTTTTGCAGATAGGCGAACGCGCCCATATCTTTCGCCTCAAACGCCGAATCGACCGTACCGTGCGCCGTCAGCAGAATGACCATAATCGACTTGTCGTAAGCGACCAGTTCTTTCAACAAATCGATGCCGCTCATGCCCGTCATTTTCAAATCCGACAGCACGAGGTCGAAACGCCGGTCGGCGACGAATTTCAAAGCCGCTTCACCGCTTGATGCGGTCGTCACGTCGTAGCCTTCGCCCGACAGAATCATTTCCAGAATTTCGCGCTGACTTTTTTCGTCGTCAACGACTAAGATTGCTTTTCTTGCCATAATTTAAAAGTATAAATAATTACTGTGATTTAATTTTACCAAATGTTTTCATAAAATCACTTTAAGCTTTCGGTAATCTCACGGTAAAAATCGTGCCTTCGTTTAATTTCGATTCGACGCCGATGATGCCGCGGTGCTCGTCCACGACTCTTTTGACAATCGCCAAGCCCAAGCCCGTTCCGGTCTCTTTGGTCGAAAAATACGGCTCGAAAATCTTCGACAGATTTTCTTCCGGAATGCCGCTGCCCGTATCTTCGACTTCGATTTTCACGTAAGCGTCCAGCGGCTCAATCGAAACGTTCAGATTTCCGCCGCCCGTCGCCATCGACTGCACGGCGTTGATAAAAAGATTGTTGAACACCGAGCGCAGGTATTCGGCGTCGCCGAAAACTTTCGGCGCGCCGCCGTTTTCGGCAAAATTTATTTTTATGTGCTGCTCCGCAGCTTCGGCTTCGACGATTCTGAGCGAGTCTTTGACGACCGTTTTCAAATCGGTCGGCTCCAAGTTTAATTTCGGCGGGCGCGAATAACTTAAAAAATCGGTGATTTGCTGATTGATGCGCGCGACTTCGGATTTTAATTGAAGAGTCAGCTTTTCAAAATCGCGCCGCTTGCCAATGTCTTCCGGCGCGAATTTCGCCCGCAGGTGGTCGAGCGTCAGGTTGATGTAATTAAGCGGATTGCGGATTTCGTGGGCGATTGCCGAGCCGAGCCGCCCGACGACCGCGCTTTTTTCCGCCTCTTGCAGCATCGCTTCCAGCTCGCTTTTCTTTTCCAGCTCCGCCGTCATTTCGTTAAAACGCGACGCCAGCCTGCCCATCTCGTCCGAGCGTTTATCGTGCGGCACGCGCACCGTCAAATCGCCGTCGGCGATTCTTTTGGCGGCTTCCGACAGATTGGCAATCGGGCGCGTAAAACGCCAGACCAGAAAAATCGTGATTATGGTCGAAACGGAAAAAATGCTGAGCGTGTACATCAAAGGGCGCGCCGCATTCCAGGCGGCTTTCGCGCGATTGGTTTTCAAAAGCACCATCACGTAAAAACGTCCCTGGTCGGTCTGAATCGGAATCGCGTGCGCTTCGGCTTCGTCGGTGTCGCTTTCCGCTTTTCCGGCATTCGGAAAATTTACCTTGTCCGCGCCCAGACGTTCGGCGTCCAGCAGCGGCGGCAAATCCCGTAAATCCTTCAGATTTTTATAAACCGTGTTGCCGGTTTCGTCTTCACTTTCCTGGTAATCGGGATTCAGGCTGTCGTAAACCTGCCATTTATCGTTAATGACGATAATATCCTTGATGCGATTAGTGATGCTTTCTTCAAAAAACCTCTGATTTTCCTGTTTGACAATATCGCTCAGGCGGTCGCGCGACTGCATTCCGTTAAAGCCGAGCGCGATGCCGGCAACCAGCGCCTGTTCCTGTCTTTCACGATAGCGCTTGTTCCGCCTTTCGGTCTGCAAATTGATAAAATACTGAACGCCGAGCGTGGCAATCAACAGACACGCCAAAACGATTAAAAGCCTGCCGCGAAATGTGTTGAAAAAATTCATATGTCCGTTGCCGATTGTCTTGTGCCGGTTTCGTTGCGCCCGACCTTTTATTTTTTTACTTTCGCCTTCCGAATTTCCTTGCCGTTCTCTCGTCTCAAATGTTATAGTCTTGTTTGGCTTAGAGCAAACACTTTTCGAGCATCAAATCTACGGATTGCTCATTCTTTGCTTTAAACTCTCCTCAAAACACCCAAACAAATTCAAAAAACCAGGAAGAGGTAAAGACGATGTTTTTTTCCGCCGAAAAGTTGTATTTTAACCGTGTCTTCGGATTGTTTTTAATTTTATTTCTCGCCGCGCTTTCCGCCGACGTGCAGGCGCAAACGAGGAAATCCGCGTCGAAACAGGATAAAAACAAAGTCGAAAAACAGGACAAAAACTCAAAGAAACCGACCAAAGCCGAACTGGCGCGCGAAAGCGAAAATAAAAAACAATCGAAAGAGCGAGAGCGCGCCGACGAGAACCGCCGCGCCGAAGCACGCCAGGCGGAAGCGGCACGTCAACGCGCCGCCCAGGAAGAACGCCGTCGCCGCGAGCAAGCCGCCCGCGAGGCGGAAGCGCGCCGCCGCGCCTTCGAGCGCAATCTGAAAACCGAAACGCTGGAAAATATCTCGAACGACAATCCGGAAGGCGAGGATTTGGAAATTCGCCGCGCCGCCGTCAACGCGCTCGGCGGTCACGCCGGAACGGTCGTCGTTTTAGAGCCGCAAACCGGCAAAATTTTATCAATCGTCAATCAGGATTGGGCGATTCGCAAGGGTTTTAAACCGTGCTCGACGATAAAGCTCGTGACGGGCGTCGCGGGTTTAAACGAAAGAGTGATTGCTTCGAACGGCGAGATTCGCACGCGCCCGTTTCCGATGGATTTAAACGATGCGCTGGCGTTTTCCAACAACGCTTATTTTCAGCGCGTCGGCGTCACCGGCGTCGGCAACGAAAAAATGATTTCCTACGCCCGAATGCTCGGCTTGGGCGAGCCGACCGGAATCAACGCCGACGGCGAAACCGCCGGAAAACTGCCGTTCGGCAACAGCAATCCCCGCATTTATTCGCACGGCGACGATTTTGAAGTCACGCCTTTACAGCTCGCCGTGATGGTTTCGGCGATTTCCAACGGCGGCAAGCTGGTCGTTCCGCAGATTGCGCGCACTAAATTTGAAAAAGCGAATTTTCGCGGGCAGATGCGCCGGCAAATCAATTTTTCCGCGCAGAATCTGCAAGGCGTTCTGCCGGGAATGATTGGCGCCGTGACATACGGCACGGCGCGCCGCTCGAACGGCGCGGAACTGAACGTCGCCGGAAAAACCGGCTCGTGCATCGGGCAAGGCTCGTGGGTCGGGCTTTTCGCCTCGGTCGCGCCCGCCGTCAATCCGCAAATCGCCGTCGTCGTCATCACGCGAGGTCAAAGCGAACGCGGCAAATACGCTTCGGCAATCGCCGGAAAAATTTATCAGGCGATAAGCTATCGTTTTCGAGACGAGCGCCGCGAATTCGTCGCCAAAACTCCGCTCGAACTCGTCAAGCCGCAGCCGAAAATCAACGCGCAGACTTCCGCTCTGCTCGACGATGAGGAAGGCGAAGACTCCGACGAAGGCGACGTCAACAGCGTCAAAATTAAAAAAGAAGAAACTCCGGCGCAGAAAACACCGCCGCCGACAACGAAAAAACCCGAACTCAAACAAGTCGCCGCTAAAAACAGTTTCGCGCCCGTCGTCATTAAATACAAACGCGACGGAGCCGAAGCGCCGGACAATTCTCTGCCGACGCGCCCGCGCATAGTCAAAACGAATAAATAAGGCAAAAGTAAAATAAATAAGGCAAAAGGCAAAAGTAAAAAGGCAAAAGGCGAAAAGCAGTAACAGATAATTTTTGATTTCAGCTCGCGATTATCTATTCTGAGTTTTTACTTTTGCCTTTTGTCATTTGCCTTTTCTCGCTTTTAGCTTGACACATATATTAAACTTGCGTGATTATTTTGTTTTCCGTATCTAAAACAGTTATTCTTTAAAAAAGAATGGCGGGAATCCATATATATTTTCCTGACAAGATTAGCAACGTTTTTTTCGGGGAAAACATCTGAGATTACGCAATACGGAACTGCCCGCAGAGTTTAGAAGTTTTGCAGAGACGGACAACGTTTGGAGGATTAAGGGTAATGAAAACAGTATTTAAATTTTTGTCGTTGGGAATGATGCTGATGGTTTTCGCCGTCGCACCGGCTTTCGCGCAGGAAGAATGCGAAGGTTTATATAAAAAGTGGCTGGACAATTACAAGGGAACCGATGCCCAGAAACAGACGGCGGTCGATGCCGGCAAGGAATTTATTTCCAAGTGCAACACGCCGGAACAGGCTGAAATCATCAAATATTTGCAGGTGCAGGTTCCGAAACTCGAAAAAACGCTGCAATCCGGTAAAACTATCGAGTGCTTCAATACCGCCGTTAAGGACGCGAAAACGGTCAATGCCGATAACGCCTTCCGGTGCGGCAAAGAGATTCTGGCGGGCAATCCGGACCAAATCGACGTGCCGCTCACGCTGGCATCAATCGGTTTCGACAAAGCCGTCGCCAAACCGCCGGTCGATACGTATAACGCCGATGCAATTAATTACGCCAAACAGGCGATTCAAAAAATCGAAGGCGGAAAAACATCGACGCAATACGGCGCTTACGGCTATGCCTACGGCAACAAAGAAAACGCGCTGGCGTGGATGAATTACACGATTGGCTATATCTCGTATTTCAACCAGAAAAACAAAAAAGAAGCGCTTCCTTATCTTTACAAAGCAACCCAGTACAATACGGGCGCGAAAGATAATCCGAAAAACCTTCCGGTCATCTATCAGGCAATCGGCGATTATTACAAAGATGAATACAATCGTCTCGACGACGAACGCGTCAAATTAGCCGCCGAAGCCAAGGACAAAACGCCTGAAGAAGCCAAGGCGCTGGCGGATAGAGCCAAAGAATTGCTTCTGCTGCAAAAAGGTTATGCCGAGCGGATGATTGACGCTTACGGTCGCGCGCGGGCTCTTGCCACGACTGACAAGCCTTACCAGGAAGCTCTGTCCAACAATCTGAAAGTTCTTTACGGATTCCGTTTCGACGGCAAAACCGATGGTCTTGAGGCTTATGTTTCGGGCTTGACCGGAAAACCGATGCCCGACCCGAGCAGCGCGGTCACGCCGGTAGTCGATACCACGACGACGACGACCGCGACGACGCCTTCGTCAACCAGCTCGCTGACGTTGACGCCGACCAGCAACAACACGACACCGACGAACGCCAGAACGACGACGACTGATGCAAGCGTGTCGAAACAGGCGACGACAACGACGACAAAAGCGAAAACCACGACTAAGACGCCGGCTAAAACGCCCGCGCCGAAAAAGAAAGGAACTCGCTAATCTTCAAAGTGTGAACAGTCTTTGAGAAACTTCTTAACGAGAGGTCAGACGCTAAACTACGGCGTCTGACTTTCTTTTTTACAGCGTTTTTCTATAATAACGTCTATGTCGCAAAATCTTGCCCGTCTCGAACAACTGCTCGGTTACAAATTTCAAAATCTCGAATTGCTCAAGCGCGCGCTGACGCATCGCTCCTGGGCTTACGAAAATGCGCCGTTCGCCGACAATGGCGAAGCGGCTCGCAGTTTGCAGAACGAATCGCTCGAACTGGTCGGCGATGCCGTTCTCGGGCTGGCGGTGGTCGAACAGCTTTATAATAAACACGCGACATCCAGCGAGGGCGATTTGACGCTGATGAAGCATCGCCTGGTCAGCACCGGAACGCTGGCGACGGCGGCGCAGAGAATCAATCTGGGCGAATTTCTGCGCGTCGGCAAAGGCGAGGAAAAAACCGGCGGCAGGCGCAAGCAGGCGCTGCTCGCCGATACGCTTGAAGCCGTGCTCGGCGCGATTTTTTTCGACAGCGGCTATATCTCGGCGCGGTCGTGCGTGCAGAGAATCTTAGCCGACGAGATTCGTAATGCGACGCCGACTTCTTCGATTGATTACAAAACTCTATTGCAGGAAACGCTCCAGGCTGAAAAGCGCGACGCTCCGTCTTACAATGTCATCAAAACTTCGGGACCGCCGCACAATCGCATATTTCACGTCGAAGCCGCGTGGGACGGCGGCGCGGTGCGCGGCAAGGGAACTTCGATAAAGCAAGCCGAGATGATGGCGGCAAATCTGGCGCTGAAACAATTAAAGAAAGAAAAAAAGGCTGAAAATCAAACCTAAGAATTTTTATTGCGTATAATTAACCGAGCATTCGCGATTTTTAAAATGAGTAAAACAGAAACCGAAGTTACAGAAACAGCCCCGAAGCCCGCCGGACCGCCGAAAGGCGCTTTCCGCGAATATTTAGAATCGTTTGTCGTGACGCTGATTATGGCGCTTTTCGGAATGACGTTTGTCATTCAAGCCGTGACGGTTCCGACCGGCTCGATGCAGAACACGATTCTGGTCGGCGATTATCTTCTGGTTAATAAATTTATCTTCGCGCCGGGCGGGCGTCCCGTTCCGCTTCTGCCGCAGCGCGATATTCAGCGCGGCGATATCATCGTGTTTAAATTTCCCGGTTATCAGGATAAGCGGCTGGCTCCGGCTCTGGAAGTCCAGGGCGCGGGAACGCCTTATACGACGAACTTCGTCAAGCGCGTTATCGGTATGCCGGGCGATACAATCGAGTTTCGCAACAATCAGGTTTACATTAACGGCGAACTGCTTCCCGAACACCGCATCGTCGCCGATTCGCCGATTACCGCCGACGGCGACGACAACGACCAGGCACCGCTGATGGTCAAAGGCGAGGAATCGCGCGAGGACAATGAACGCTACAGCGTCTACTATTCGGAAAGAACGTCGCAGGTGGCGGAAAAAGGCAGATTGCCCGTGACCGGCAGATACGGCGTCCCGGGCGGGCAAATAAAAGTTCCCGATGACAGCTATTTCGTGCTCGGCGACAGCCGCGACCACAGTCTCGACAGCCGTTTCTGGGGCTTTGTTCACCGCGATTTAATCATCGGGCGCGCAATGTTCGTTTACTGGTCGTGCGACCGCACCAACAGCAACGGAACCTTCGACTGCATTACAAACCCGCGCCTCGACCGCATCGGAAAGTTTATTAAATAAAGCCAGGGCGGAAACGCTGCTTTGGATTGCGAATTGCGATTTACGAATTACGAATGAAAGATTATTTCTTCCAATTCGTAATTCCGTAATTCCGTAATTCGTAATTGACCCAATGAACATCAAATTTAACGAAGAAGTCGCCGCCGCGTTAAAAGCCAATCAGCCGGTCGTCGCGCTCGAATCGACGGTTATCGCGCACGGGCTTCCCTTTCCGCAAAATCTCGAAACCGCTCGCCGGCTTGAACAAATCGTCCGCGAAAACGGCGCGACGCCTGCTACCATTGCTGTTTTCGACGGCGAATTCTGCGTCGGCTTAAACGAAAATCAAATCGAACGTCTCGCCGACGATAAAAACATTCGCAAAATCTCGCGCCGCGATTTGCCGATTGCCGTTGCCAAAAAACTAAACTGTGCGACGACCGTTGCCACGACGACTTTCATCGCTCACCGCGCCGGAATCAAAGTTTTTGCGACGGGCGGCATCGGCGGCGTGCATCGCGGATTGGCGGCGGACGTGTCGGCGGATTTGCCGGAGCTGGCGCAAACGCCGATTACGGTGGTCTGTTCGGGCGCGAAAATCGTTCTGGATTTGCCCGCGACGCGCGAATGGCTCGAAACCAACGGCGTTCCGCTTCTCGGCTGGCAATGCGACGAGCTTCCGGCTTTTTATTCGTCGAAAAGCGGGCTTTCAGTCGATGAAAGAATCGAAACGGCGGAAGAAGCCGCACGCATTGCGCAATCGCGCGACGAATTGAATTTACCAAACACGGTTCTCGTCGCTGTCGCCGTGCCGCCGGAATTTGAAGTCGAAGCCGCAGAACTCGAAAAGATTTTGAGCGATGCTCTGAGCCTAGCCGCCGAAAAAAACGTGCGCGGCAAGGAAATCACTCCGTTTCTGCTCGCGCAGATGTCTGAAAAAAGCGCCGGAAAAACCTTATCGGCAAACATCGCGCTGCTGGAAAACAACGCCAAAATCGCTGCCCAAATCGCCGCTTCAATAAAGTGGTAAACGGGAAACGGGAAACGGGAAGTTGCAATTTCAAAGAACCGAACTTCCCGTTTCCCGTTTCCCGTTTACCACTTAACTATTTTTTTATAAAAACCGAAAAAAAGTATTGCCAAATCCCCTCTTGATTTGCTAATCTAACCGACACAATTAAAAAGTCGCCGAAGTTATCTAAAAAATAACACGGGGGAACCAACTTTTCGGGGCGTATCCGGTTTTATAACCAGAAGAAGACTTCTTCGCTTCCAGCCCGTCAGCTAACCTCGTAGGCGTAACGAAGGAGGACACGACCGGTTTTGCAGAAGGTATGAATGCGTGTGCTTCATACCTTTTTCTGTATCCGCAGGCTGAAGCGGTCGTTCCTGCCGAGAAAAATAAAACGGAGGTTTAATTGATATGAATCGCAGATTTTTTTGGCAAGTTCCCGAATACATTAAATTCCGCATCGTTTTTGAAGATGCCGAGACGATTTTAGGCGCGACGGAAAATAACGAATATCGTTTGTTCAGAAAAGACACGCAGCAGATAGTTTTCAGCATCTGTGAGGCGTTGGACGTCTGCTTCGCGTCGCTGATGACGCAGGAGTCCGAATCTTTAACTGAAGCCGAGGCGAGCGTCGCATGAAAAAAATCATTTTCGCTTTGATTTTATTCGGCTCCTGCTCTTTATTCGCCGCCGCGCAGACAGCCGGCGGCGAGGAAGATTTTCAGTCCTGGAACGACTTGCAGTTGACCGTTCCGATGACTGGACATTTCGATTTTTTCACGCAGGTCGCGATGCGTTTCGGCGACAACGTAAAGCGACTGAGCGACGGTCGATTTGCGCTCGGATTCGTCTGGAAGCCGAATAAGGCGTGGTCGTTTTCGCCTTTTTACCAGCACGTCCGGGCGCGCAATGCCGCAGGCAGATTCCGCACGGAACATCGTCTGAATCTGCGCGCGCAATATCGCTTCCCATTCAAAAAATTCGGGCTTTCGCATCGCAGCACGTATGAATATCGCCTGCGCCAACCGCTGAATTCCTGGCGCTATCGCCCGTCGCTGACGTTTGAGAAAGACATTCCGAAAAAATTTATTCCCGCCGCAAAATTTTATATTACGGAAGAAATCTTTTATGATTCGCTCTTGAAGAAATTTTCGCGCAATCGTTTTACGGCGGGAATTACAAAGACTCTGACGAAAAAATTATCGCTCGACGTTTATTATATGCGGCAAAACGACGGATTCTCCCGCCCCGGCGATTTGAACGTCATCGGCACGAGCTGGAAAGTGCGCCTGTAAATCGGGCGCGCGGGCGAGGAGATTTGAAATATGAAACATTTATATAAAAATTTTGTTTCGCGGTTCGTGTTTTTCGCGGCTCTCGTTTCGCTTTTAACGGCGGCGGGCTGTCTGCCGAGCGCGCAGGAAACCAAGAGCGGCAGCCGGACGATTACCGTCTACGGCTTTTCGATTATGAAAGAAGCGCTGGAAAAAGAAATTTATCCGGCGTTTGCCGCCAAGTGGAAACGCGAGCACGGCGAGGACGTCCAATTCGTCTCGTCTTTCGCCGGTTCGGAAACCGTGACCAATCAAATCCTGCAAGGCGCGCCCGCCGACCTCGCCATTCTTTCCATCGAGCGCGATGTAGAAAGGCTTTCGACCGCCGGCGCGGTGACGCAAAACTGGAAATCCGCGCCGCATAACAGCATCGTCAACAAAACGCCTTTCATTATTCTCGTCCGCAAGGGCAATCCGCTCGGCATTCGCGATTTTCCCGATTTGGCAAAGCCGGGCGTGAAAATCATTCATCCCGACCCCGTAAGCTCCGGCGGCGCGCAATGGTCGATTCTTTCGATTTACGGCTCGGAGCTTAAAAAAACCGAGCGCGCAGGCAGTATGAATACGACGCAGGCGCTCGAAACCTTGCAGGCAGTCTGGAAAAACGTCATTTCCACGCCCGAATCCGCCCGCGCCGCGCGGACGCAGTTTGAAACCGGCTACGGCGACGTGCTGATTACGTATGAGCTCGAAGGCTTATTGATGAAACAGGCGGACGCGCCCGTCGATGTCGTCGTGCCGCAATCGACCATTTTCAGCGAACACCCGGCAGTCGTCATCGACCGCAACGTAACCGCCGACAAACGCGCCGTCGTGCAGGGATTTCTGAGTTATCTGTGGAGCGACGAGGCGCAGCAGTCGTTTGTCAAATACCATTTCCGCTCGATTACCAACGAATCTTATAACGACGCCAACGCCGAATTTGCCAAAATCGAGCTGCCGTTTACGGTCGAGATGTTCGGCGGCTGGACGCGCGCTTATCCGGAAATAATCGAAAGCATCTTTCGTGATAAAGTGCAGAAAAAGTGAGAACTGAGAGCTGAAAAACCCTTCCGGCACAGTTTACGGAGAATATATGCAGAATTTTGGCGCGTCGGCGCAGGCTCGCAACGTGTTGGCGCAAAGTTACAGCGAGCCGGTGCAAAGTTGCAGCAGGTCGCTGCAACTTTGCATCAACTTGGCGCAAGGTTGCAGCGACCTGCTGTAGGCTCGCATTTGACGATTGCAGAGCTGATTTTGTCTTAAACTGATACTATTTTTCGCTTTGGAAGACTTAAAAGTATGAGCGCGAATATTTCCAACGTCCGACACGTGCGCGGTTTCGACCTTGTCAAACCGTTGAGCATAACCGCGATGGTTGCGATTATGCTGCCGCTTATCCTGCTGCCGCTGGCTTCGATTTTTATTTTCGGGACGAGCAAAGGCTTAGTTAGTTTCTGGCACGCTTTAACGGCGTCGGAAGCGATTTTCGCGCTTCAGCTTTCGATTGTGACGAGCTTCTGGGCGACGGTTTTCAACGTTATTTTCGGCTTGTTCGCCGCTTATGTGCTGACGAAATATAATTTCTGGGGACGCAACGCGCTAATCGTCATCATTTCGCTGCCGACGGCGATTCCGACGGCGGTTGCCGGATTTGCGCTGCTTCTGCTCTGGGGTCCGTACGGAACGCTCGGACGACTGCTCGAACCGCAGGGCATCCAGATAATGTTTACGGCTTCGGCGGTCATTCTGGCTAATATTTTTGTCACGTTTCCGCTGGCGTTCGGCGTTATCAAGCCGGTTTACGAGACGATGAGCCAGTCGCTCGAAGAAGCGTCGGCGACGATGGGCGCGACGCGGTGGCAAACGTTCCGGCACGTTACCTTGCCGAGCCTGCGCGGCGCGATTGTGACCGGCGCTTTGCTGACGTTTGCGCGCGCGGTCGGCGAATTCGGCTCGACGATTCTGGTTTCGGGCAATCTCGCCTCGCGTACGCAAACCGCGCCGCTGTATATTTTCTCCAAATTCAACGAAGGTCAGGTCGAAGCGGCAAACGCGATTGCGATTGTGCTGGCGATTTTTTCTTTTTTGATTTTCAGTATCCTATTTTTCGCGCGCGACTGGCTGGAGACAGAATAAACGCTGAATGATGAACGCGGAACGCGCGAACTGCACATTCCGCGTTTCATTATTCTTAATTCATCGCCTACGCGTTCATCATTTAATTAATGGTTGAGCCAAACGAAAACAAAATAATCGCCGTCAGCGTCCGGGATGTCAGCAAGAGCTTCGGCGCGGCAGTCGTTCTCGAAGACATTAATTTCGATGTTGACGAAGGCGAGACGGTCGTTCTGCTCGGCGCTTCGGGAAGCGGCAAAACGACGATTCTGCGCGTCATCGCCGGATTGGAAAAACCCGATTCCGGGCGCATTATACTGCACGGCAAAGACGTTACCGAAATGCCCGCGCGCGAACGCGGCGTCGGCGTTATCTTTCAATCCTACGCGCTTTTTCCGAAAATGAGCGTCGAGCAAAATATCGGTTACGGCTTGCGCCTGCGCCGTCGCCCGAAAAGCGAAATCAGGGAAACCGTCAACGGTTTAATCGAGCTTATCGGGCTGGAAGAACATCGCCGCAAACATCCCTCGCAGCTTTCCGGCGGGCAGCAGCAGCGCGTCGCCATCGCCCGCGCGCTCGCCTATAAACCGGAGGTTTTGCTGTTTGACGAGCCGTTCGGCGCGCTCGACGCGCAGATTCGCACGCGTCTGCGGCGCGAGATTCGCGCGCTTTTGAAAAAAATCAACGTGCCTTCGATTTTTATCACGCACGACCAGGAAGAAGCTTTGGAACTGGGCGATCGCATCGCCGTGCTGAACGCCGGTCGGCTCGAACAAATCGGCACGCCCTACGACGTCTACAACACGCCCGCGACCGAATACGTCGCCACCTTTGTCGGCGCGGCGAATCTTTTGCTCGGCGTCATTCGCGAACAGAGTTTTGAAGTCGAAAACGTCCGGTTAGAAATCGAAGACCAGACGAATTTCCGCGATGGGCAATCGGTCAAGCTGGTTTTTCGTCCCGAAGACGTTTTTCTGCGAAAGCCGGAAAATCTGACGCAGCATTACCAAAAACTAACGGACGCCGCGGTCGAGGAAATCAATTTTGTCGGCGCGTTTGAAAGAGTCGTCGTCAGGCTGGATTTATCGACCCGCCAGCCGATTATCATCACTAGACCGAAAACCGAAACAACGGCTTTTCCGCTTCACGTCGGGCAAAAAGTGACGGTCGGCTTGGTTCGTTTCCGCATTTTGCCGAATTTCACGCTCGCCTCCGAGCGTTCCAGTCGGACGGTTGACGCCGGCTGAAATTTACAGCTTGCGCTCCAATTTCTCTTTCAGCGAATCGAGCCGTTTTTGCGCTTCGACGGCTTCGGGCGATTTCGGAAACTTCGTTAAAATTTCCCGCCACGCCGCGCCGTCGTAATGCAAAATTTTCGTGTTCGGATTGAAAACGAATCCGACGTCCAACCGTCGATAGCGGTCGAGGCTCGTGTAATTTAAATAAAAGCTATGAACCGGCGCGCCCGTCGCCGTCATCTCGCGCCGGCTCAAACGCCGCGTGGCTTCACGTGAAATCACCGCGGCGTTTTCCTCGACCAAATCGCCGAACAATAAAAGCATCGCCGGACGAAGCGCGGATTTCGGAAAATTTTCGAGAAAAATCGTCGCCCGCTCGATTTGGTCAAAGCCTTCGGACGATTGCACCAACCGCGCCAGACGCTCGTCGTCGCCGCGCCGAAATTTTCCGACGACCGCTTCCGCCTGCACCCACCCGACGCCTTCCGCCGACAGATTAACGCGATAAAACGTTACGCCGTCGGCATCTTTCGCGCCAGAAATCGAAATCGCCCGCCCGCGCCGCATTCGTTGAATAGGCATCGCGTAAAGACTCGGCGACGCGCGCAAAACGGCGAGCCGTTCGTCGACGACGATTGCCGAATTTCCGTTTTCACGCGGAATTTGATTTTGAGCGACCGGCTTTTTGGCGGAAATCGCCGAACGGCGTTTTTTCTGCGCTTGAATTTGGACGGCGAAAGCGAGAAAAACGAGCAGAAGTACGTGAAACGTGGGTTTCATATGGGCTTCTCCCTTTGAAAAACGCAAAATCGTTTAACGCCTGAGCTTCAATTTTGCATTTTTGATTTTGTCCTGCACGCCGGCGTGATGAAAATGACAGATGGCATTTGCCAACGCGTCGGCGGCGTCGTGCGGCGCGGGCGCTTTTTGAAGACGCAAAAGCACGCGAACCATTTCCTGAACCTGGTGTTTTTCGGCATTTCCGTAGCCGACCACCGTTTGCTTGACAAGGCGCGGGCTGTATTCGGCAATCTCCAGATTGTTTTGTTCACCTAAGAGAAGCACGACGCCCCTGACTTGTCCGAGCTTTAAAACGACGTTGACATTGACCGCATAAAACGCTTCTTCAACCGAAATCACGTCGGGCTGAAATTTTTGAATCACCTCCGAAACACCAGTGTAAACTTTCAAAAGCCGCTTGGAAAACTTTTCGCGCGGGCTGGATTTGACCGTGCCGAAATCGACCAGATGGTATTTCAATCCGACGCCTTCGACCACGCCCCAACCGAGCGTCTCGCTTCCCGGGTCAATGCCTAAAACTTTCATTTCGTAATACGTAATACGCAACACGTAAGACGCTCGTAAAAGCCAATCAGGAAGCTCTGATTTTCCTGATTAACGGGAAAGCTGTCGTTTGATTTTATCAACATTATAATTTAACTCCAAATATTTTCTCTCGTCAATAGATTTTTAGTCTTTTGGCGATAAAATCTGACAGTAAGCTTCAAAAGAAGCGCTGCGCGGAATCGGCAAAATCACGCATCTTGTTGATTTGGTTCGAGATAATAATCCTTAACTATATCTGTCGAAATTGAAGAGCTTGTCCGGCATATTTGATTTTGTTAAGAAAAAAAGCTCTCGTTCCGAAAAATTTTCGCGGCTCAATAAACATTTCGTGTTAATGCGCGCGGTTCTTGCCGAACTTTAGAACGCAGAAAATCTTTCGTGTTTTTTCCTTCCGCCAAATCTCGCGCGGCAGTTTTAACGGGAGATTTTCGTATCGAATATTACGTCTTATTCCATTTCCGATTCGTCAATATCGAAGTTGGCATAGACTTTCTGTACGTCGTCGTGGTCGTCGAGCGCTTCATAAAGCTTGAGCATCTGTTTGGCGTCCGCGCCTTCCAGAGCGGTGTAGTTTTGCGGAATCATCGAAATTTCCGCCGCCTGCGGCTCGATGCCCGCCGTTTTTATCGCTTCGTGAACGGGTTCGAAATTTTCCGGCGCGGTGTAGATTTCAAAAACGTCGCCTTCCGCCTGCATATCGTCCGCGCCCGCTTCCAGAGCGATTTCAAAAAGCTCGTCTTCCGCTTTGGCGTCTTTGTCCACGACGATGTAGCCTTTTTTGTCGAACATCCACGCGACCGAGCCGGATTCGCCGAGATTGCCGCCGTTTTTCGAGAAGAGATGCCGGAGTTCGGCGACCGTCCGATTGCGGTTGTCGGTCATCGTCTCGACCATCACGGCGACGCCGCCGACGCCGTAGCCTTCATACGTGATTTCCTCGTAATTGACGCCTTCGAGCTCGCCCGTGCCGCGTTTGATGGCGCGCGCAATCGTATCAATCGGCATATTTTGCGCCTTCGCGTCGTTGACCGCTTTTCGCAGACGCGCATTGGCATCGACGTCGCCGCTGCCGCCGGTGCGCGCCGCGACCGTGATTTCTTTAATCAGCTTGGTAAAAATTTTGCCGCGCTTGGCGTCGAGCGCGCCTTTTTTGTGCTTGATAGTATGCCACTTGGAATGTCCCGACATTCTTGTTTTTCCTCTTTATTGACTGAATTTTAAGAATTAGTGAAAAAGGCAATATAGCACGCCGAAAATTTAGCGCGCAACTGGCGCTTTTGTTACACGGCTGTTGCCTGCGCGTGTTTTAATCAAAGCGAAACGATAAAAGGAAACCGTATGTCGAAAGAATTAACCGTGTTGATAATCGGATTTTTGGGCTTATTCGCAAATTTTCTATGTCTCGGGACAACCATTCAAAATCAACATAATTCGGACGCCCAAACGTTGGTTTTATTTTTCGCGTTTGAAATTCAGCTTTCGCTCTCTGCTTTTTCTTAATCTGTTTTTTGACGAAAAACCTTGTCATTAAGAGCTTTAAACGCCGGTCAGCTTCAAAAAATCCTTTGCGTTCACGCCCGAAATTTTTACCTGTTTGGTTCTGGCGCTCTGACCGCTCAGGATTTCGACCGCGCTTCTGGAAACGCCGAACGTCTTTGACAAAAGCCTGACGAGTTCCGCGTTTGCCGCGCCGTCAACCGGCGGCGAAGCGAGGCGAATCTTCAACGCGCCGTCGTAACCTCCGACGATTTCGCTTTTCGCGGCGCGCGGCACGACCTTGACGCTAAAAACCAGAGCGTTATTTTTTTCTGCCAGTCTAATCAAGAAATATCAAACACGCGCAAAACCATAATTTGCAGCAATTGTATTAAAATCAAAAGAACCATCGCCGAAATATCAAACATCCCGATGGGCGGAATCAGGCGTTGAAAAGGAATCAAAACCGGGTCGGTAACTCTTTTGACAAATCCCAGAAACGTATTTCTGGTAAACACAAACCAGGACGAAATAAAGCGTATAAAAATCAGCAAAACGTAAACGCTGAGCACGGCGTAAAGCAGGATTCCGATTATCCATTTGACGTTTCCGTTCGTTATTCCCTCTTTCAAAACGTCAATAATAAAAAACGCGTTGCCGATAATTTGCAGCGCGAAATAAGCCAGAAACGCGGAAATCAAAATCGTGACGATGGGCGCGAGCCGCGTGTCGAGGCGAAAATTGGCGAGAAATCTCGCCGCCGGATAAACAAAACGGTCGGTGCGCTTTTTCAGGTGATAGGAAAATCTGCCGATTTTGCCGAAAGGATTCGGGTCGGAATAATTAAAAATCAGGCGCAACGTCAAAAACGCGATGAAAATTAACATCGCATAAAGAACGACGGTGCTGATAATCGGATAAATTAATCTCGTTAACATAAATTCGATAAACTTTTTCAGCGCTTCAAATAATTTCTCTCGCCGAAAATCGCCGTGCCGACGCGCACGTGCGTTGCGCCTTCTTCAATCGCCGCTTCAAAATCGTGGCTCATTCCCATCGAAAGCTTTCCGCCGGGCAAAAGCCGGTCGCGCCAGCCGCGCAATCCGGCGAAAAACGGTCGAACCTTTTCGACATCGTCAAAAAACGGCGGCAAAGTCATCAAGCCTTCGAGCCTTAGATGCCGGCACGCGCGCAAATATTCGATTAATTCCGGCAAATCCTTTTCGTCGATTCCCGCTTTGGTCGCTTCGCGCGCCAAATCGACCTGCACGAAAACCGAAAGCGCCGAAACATTTTCTTCAATACAGATACGCTCCAGACGCGCGGCGAGTTCGACCGAATCGAGCGTGTGAATCGCGTCGAAAAGCCTGACCGCTTTGCGCGCCTTGTTCGATTGCAGGTGCCCGATGAGATGCCACTGCGCCGTTGCGCGCCCGATTTGCGGAATTTTCCCTTCGGCTTCCTGAACTTTATTTTCGCCCAGAACGCCCGCGCCTGCTTCGATTGCCTCGCGCAAAACCGCGACCGGATGAGTTTTGCTGACGGCAATCAAAGTGATTTCCGCTGCGTTTCTGCCCGCTTTTTGCGCCGCCGCGGCGATTTGTTCTTTAACTTTTGCCAGCCGCTCTGCCAAATTTTCCGCCATTGATTAGATGATAAAAGAAACGGCGAAAAATCGTAAATCGTAAAACGCTTTCAACGGCGTTTCGCGATTTACGACGCGCGGCAACTTGTCATTTGCCCGTCTGAAATTGTATAGTTTCTTTTTGCGCGGACGTGGCGGAACTGGTAGACGCGCAGGTCTCAGAAGCCTGTTCTCGTGAGGGAGTGGAAGTTCGATTCTTCTCGTCCGCATTTTGATTGGGAAAGAAAAAGGCGAGAATCTGTAAATTCTCGCCTTTTTCTTTTGCATTTTACTGCTGTCGGCGGAAAACGAATTCGTGAAAGTCAAGGTGCTGGAACAAATCGCCGTTTTTGTAAATCAGGTCGATGTCCATCTTCAAATCAAAGACGCCTTTTCCTAATTTGATTTCTTCATACGGCACAAACAGCTGCGCGTCTTCGTAGACGGTCGGCTCGTAGCCCGGCTTCAGGCTCTTAAAGGCGGCTAGCTGACCGTTTTTGCTGGAATAGGTCGGATTGGTGTTCGTTAATTTGTCGCCGTTCTTGCGTTCAAAATAAATTGCCAGATAAGAATCGACGCCCTTCAGACCGCGAACGGTGAAATTGACGTGGATGCGCATTCCAAGCTTGCCGTTTTCGGTTATGCCGTAGTCAACCCAGACTTTTTCGACCGACGCTTTCAGGTTGGAAGGCGTGTTATCCGGCAGCGGCAACGGCGCTTCGTCCACTACTGCGTCCGGCTGCGTGTAAACAAAACTCTCGGAAGTCAGATGCTGAATCAAACCGCCGGCTTTATAAATTAATTGGACAGCCATTCGCAAATCGTATTCGCCCGGCTGCAAATCCAGTTCTTCGTAGGGCATAAAGATTGCTAAATCGTTATAAACGCCCGGATCGTAATCGATTTTCAGTTCTTTATAAACGGCGACTTCACCCGTCGCGCTGTAAAAGCTTTTATTGTTATCTTTCAATCTTTTGCCGTCGCTCGTTTCGAAATAGATTGCCAGATAGGAAGCGACGTTTTTCATTCCGTAGACGGTAAATTTGCTATGAATGCGCATTCCCTTCTTGCCGCCTTCCGTCACGTCGTAATCAATCCAAATCCTATCGAGCTTTCCCGACGAAGCCGCCCGTGGCTGCGCATTAACCGTGGCGCTCAGCGAAACCATCACCAATAGACCGAGTAATCCCGAAACCATCAACCGGTTAAGCCAGCCGAGATTTTTCCAAATAAATTTCGATTTGTTCATTTCTTTTTTTTCTCCGTTAAATGTCTTGGAATAAATAATTGCTCCACGTCTAAATCGCAGATTTTGCGGCGAAAAGCGGTCAAAGAATTTTCCGCGCTCATTCCGCGCTCATTATGTCTCATATTTATTCAAAATCAAAGCAATTCAATGAGTCATTGACGCATAACCGATTTTTTTTTGCATTCGGAAAATTTTCTTTTTCTTCTTTTGGCGGTATGGTTTAATTTTTCTATGCGCGACCGATTTATAAAAGCCCTCGAAAAACATCAAAACAGTTTTGACTTAGAGCTAAACGAAAAGCAAACCGGGCGGCTCGCCGATTATTACGAGCTCGTCGAGACGCACAACGAATTGCTTCATCTGGTCGCGCCCGCGACGGCGGAAGAATTTGCCGTGCGCCACATTCTCGAATCTTTAACGCTCCTGGAATTTCTGCCGCCGCGCGCCAAACTCGCCGACGTCGGGACGGGCGCGGGCTTGCCTTCGCTGCCGTGTCTGCTGGCGCGCGAAGATTTATACGGCTTTCTGATTGAATCGAAAATAAAAAAAGCGAAGTTTCTGGATGAAGCTCTGGCGAAATTTAATCTTGCCCGGCGCGCGCGCATTCTCAACCGCCAGTTCGAAGAAATCGAAAAACCGAGCGCCGCTTTCGTCACCTGCCGCGCGCTGGACAAATTCGTGCAGAAACTGCCCAGAATTTTGAAATGGTCGCGCGGCAGCTCGCTCCGGTTGTTCGGCGGCAATTCGCTGCGCGACGAGCTCAAAAAACACAACGTTAAATTTCGCGAAAAACTGATGCCGCTTTCCGAGCAAAGATTTCTCTTTTATACCGATAAAATATAGTTCATAATTATATTTATGACGGATAAGCTTTTTGAGGTCGATTGGAGTTCAATCTTTATTCCGAGCGATTCGATTCTGGAAATCATCATTCGCGGAACGCTGATTTATCTTATTTGCTTCGTTTTCCTGCGGCTCGCGCGGCGCGGCGTCGGCGAAATCGGAATCACGGACGTTTTAATCGTCGTGATGATTGCCGACGCCGCGCAAAACGGGATGAGCAAAGATTATAAATCCGTCACGGAAGGTCTGGTTTTAATCGGCACGCTCGTTTTCTGGGATTATTTTCTTGATTTTCTCGGCACCAAATCGAAATTTTTCGAACGACTCATCAGCCCGAAAAAGCTTTGTCTTATCAAAAACGGCGAACTGCTGCGCCGCAATATGCGGAAAGAAATGATAACGAAAGAAGAATTGATGAGCCAGCTTCGACTGCAAGGCGTCGAAGACATTTCGGAAGTCAAGGAAAGCTATCTCGAACCCGGAGGAAATGTCAGCGTCATCAAAAAAAATCCCGGTGACGACGTCAAAAAACCCGAGAAACATACGCATTAAAAGCCGCTAAGCCCTTATATTTCAACCGAATTCTTCATTATAAAATTAATCGCGCCCGGTTGATTTTGCGTTTCATCTATGCGACAATATTGCATATGAAACAGGCTAAAAAATATCCCGCGCCGCAAATCAGCGAAGCCGTCTTTCGCGGCAGAAACTCACTCTATAATTTCGAAGTTTACCCGATGAATGTCCGGTTTAACGAAGTTCCGGCGGTTTATATCATCTCGAAACGCAAAATCGACCGTTACGGCAGAGGACATCACTTTTTAGTTTGTATCGGGCAGACCGAATCCTTAGTCGAAGATATAAAAATGCACAAGCGCGGCAAATGCGTGAAGCAATTGCAGGCAAATACGGTTTCCGTGATTCTGGAAGACGACGCGCAGAAACGCCTGGAAGTCGAGAACGATTTAAAAGCCGCTCACGCGATTCCGTGTCGTCGCGATGCTGTCGGAGCCGAATTTGTTTTCCAACCGATTGAAAAACCTGTTTTTCAGAAAGCAAAAACGGAAGCGAAGAAAATCGTTCCCGCGCCGCCGACGCAAGAAATTCCGGCTAAACCGTTGAAAAAGCCCGTTAAAAAACAAGCGGAAATAAAAGCGGAAGTAAAAATCGAAGCTTCAAAACCGAAAAAAGCGAAAAAGGCTTCCGCGCCGATTAAACCTAAAGCAGATTCCGAAAAGATTAATCCGAGTCCGAAAATACAAAAAGTCGAGAAAAAACCTGAAACGGTTAAATCGAAAAAGACCGCTCAACCGGATAAAAAGGTCGATGATACGAAAATTAAAACGAAAGCTCGAAAAGTAAAAACTCAGGAAACAGAAGTTTCCAAAGCGAAGCAAACTTCGGCAAATATCGGCAAAACAAAGGCTGACAACCAACCGATTAGTAAAAAAACCGAAGCTTCGAAATTAAAGACCGACGCGCAAAAAAGCGGCAAAGCAAAAGCTGATAAAGCTAAAATTAATAAAGCAAAAACCGTCGAGACGCCGCAGAGAACCGCGAATAAAACTGTAAACGCAAAACTGCCGAAGACGTTTAAAGCTTTAAAAACGAAAGTTGATAATAAGGCGCAAATTAAAACAAAAGTTTCAGCCGAAGCGAAAACCAAACAAAAAACCGGCAAAACAAAAGCAGGCGCGGATTCAAAACCGTTGAAACCGGCAAAAGCTGATGAGAGGAAGACATCCAAAATCACCAAGCCGGCAAAAGTTAATCAAGCCAAAGTTAATCGCTCAAAGGCGAACGGAAAAACGGAAGCTTCGAAATCAGCGCAGCCGAACAGCCTGAAAGTCGGAGCGAACACGAAAGCGAAAATCAGCATCAAACCATCCATTAAAGGCAAGGAAAATCGTTTAAAGACCTCATCGCGCAAACGGCTTGCTTTTTAACGCATTCAAAAGTATCATTGAGGTTTGCGCTGCGGCGCAGATTTTGAATATAGACAGGGTAAGAAATAAAATGAAAGCTGAAATTCATCCGAAATACGAAGAAATTACGGTCGCCTGCGCGTGCGGCAATCAATTTAGCACACGCTCGACGATGAAAGACGATTTACACATCGAAATCTGCTCGGAATGTCACCCGTTTTTCACGGGCAAGCAGAAATTGGTCGACACCGCCGGTCGCGTTGACCGCTTTAACAAACGTTACGCTCGCAAATAGATATTTGATGCGCGTATCTGCCATACATTACTAGCCACAAAAAATCCGACGCCGACGCTTGTTCACGCGCCGTTCACTCTTGGTGTAAAATGCCGACAGGAAAACGGAAAGCTGCTGAAAAAAGCGCGGCGTCCTTTTATTTCCATCCGGATTTGCGATTCAGGGTTGATTAGACATCTTTAGCAGAAAGTTTCAAATCAAAGGAATGACTATGAAAAAGTTTTTATCGTTATTTTTATCAATCGAGCGCGATTTAATCGTCGGCGGACAAGCCGTCATCGAAGGCGTGATGATGCGTACGCCGAGCGCTTACGCCATCGCCTGTCGCAAAGCGGACGGCACAATCGTGCACACGGCTGAACCGCTGCCGAAATGGAGCGACCAACACAAGTTTTTGAATTTTCCCGTGATTCGCGGCGGCGCGACATTGATTCAATCGATGGCGCTCGGCGTCAAAGCTTTGAATTTTTCCGCGAACGTCTTTGAAGAAGACGCCAACGCCGGGAAAGAAAAAGTTAAAGCCGCCGAACTGAAAACAGAACCCGTTTTAGCCGAAGGCACGACGGACGAAAATTTTCTGAAAGCTCCGGCGAAAGTCTCGATGCCGGAAAAATCCAAAGCAAAGCCGAAACAGGCGGCGGGCGCGGTCGGCTCGATAATTTTCGCGCTGCTTTTTAATATTCTGCTTTTTATCGTCGCGCCTTTGGTTTTGACGAATTTCCTTTTCATCGGACTCGGCTGGGCGGAATCTCCGGCGATTGCTGCCGAAGCGAGCTGGTGGGAAATCGCCAAGGCTTACGTCTGGGAAATCAAACCCGCTTCGTGGATTGCGTTTAATCTGATTGACGGTCTCGTCCGGATGCTTTTCTTCGTGATAATGATTTTTTCGATGTCGTTTTTAAAAGACATCAAACGCGTTTTTCAATATCACGGCGCGGAGCACAAAACGGTTTTCACCTGGGAAAAAGGCTTGGATTTGACGGTTGAAAACGCCCGCCGGCAAAAACGCCAGCACCCGCGTTGCGGCACATCGTTTTTGATGGTCGTGATGCTCGTCGCCATCGTTTTGTTTTCGGTGATTAAATTCGACGCCCTTTGGATGAATCTTTTAGTCAGAATCTTGTTGATGCCGCTCGTCGCCGGACTTTCCTATGAAATCATCCGTTACGCGGCGAAAAAAGAATCGGGCGTAATCTTTAAATTTATGACGCTGCCGGGACTTTGGCTGCAAAATATCACGACGCAGAACCCGGATGACGACCAGTTGGAAGTCGCCATCGTTTCGCTGAAAGAATCGCTGAAATTCGAGCCGATTGATACGGAAGCGGTTCCGGCGGCGAATAGAGAATTGGAAGTAGTCGTTTAAATTTATGTTGGAAAAACTTGAACAAATCGAAAAAAATTACGATGACCTGACCGCGCAGATTTCTTCGCCCGAAATTATGTCGGATATGTCGACTTACGCCAAGACGATGAAACAGCACAGCAGTCTGGGCGAAATCGTCGGAAAGTTTCGCGAAGTCAGAAAGATGCAGGAAGAACTCGCGGGCGCGAAAGAGCTTCTCGAAATGGCGGACGACGAAGAGATGCGCGAGATGGCGCAGATGGAAATCGCCGCCATCGAAGAAAAACTGCCCAAAGCCGAAGAAGAATTGACGGTATTGCTTCTGCCGAAAGACCCGAACGACGAAAAGAACGTCATTCTCGAAATCCGCGCCGGAACGGGCGGCGACGAAGCGACGCTTTTTGCCGGCGAAATTCTGCGGATGTATGCGCGCTACGCCGAGCGTCAGGGCTGGAAATTCGATGTGATGGATTCGTCCGACACGGGCGTCGGCGGCATTAAAGAAGCCGTCGTGCTGATTGAAGGCGAGAGAGTTTACTCGAAAATGCGTTACGAATCGGGCGTTCACCGCGTTCAGCGCGTTCCGCAGACGGAAACTTCCGGTCGCATTCACACTTCGGCGATTACGGTCGCCGTTCTGCCCGAAGCCGAAGAAGTCGACGTACAGATTAATCAAAACGATTTGCGTATCGACACTTTCTGCTCGTCCGGTCCCGGCGGTCAATCAGTGAACACGACTTATTCGGCGGTTCGCCTGACGCACCTGCCGACCGGCGTCGTCGTCTCGATGCAGGACGAAAAATCGCAGATTAAAAACCGCGAGAAAGCGATGCGCGTGCTGCGCGCCAGATTGCAGGAAATCGAAGAACAGAAACAGCACGACGCGCTGGCGAGCGAGCGCAAATCAATGGTCGGCAGCGGCGACCGCTCGGAAAAAATTCGCACTTATAATTATAAGGAAAATCGCGTCACCGACCATCGCATCGGCTTGACGATTTACCAGCTCCACCTTTTTATGGAAGGTATGATTGACGAGGTTATCGACGCGCTGGTTTCACATTTTCAAGCCGAAAAACTGAAAGCCGAAGCCGTCGCCGCGTAATGAACGAATTTTGAAAAATCAGGAATGGAAGTCACGCGGCTTTATCTCATCAGACACGGACAATCCGCCGGAAATGCCGAAGGGCGTTTCGGCGGTCATTCCGCCACGCCGCTTTCCAGACTCGGCAGACAGCAAGCCGAACTGACCGCCAAAGCTCTGGCTAAAGAACGCATCTCGGCAATTTATTCGAGCGATTTACTGCGCGCCGTCCAGACCGCCGAGCCGCTGGCGCGAGCTTTAAATCTAAAAATTAACGCTGCCGATACTTTCCGCGAGCGGCACGTCGGCGTGCTCGAAGGATTAACTTTCGACGAGGCGAAAAAAGAGTTTCCCGAAGATTATTACGCCCTCGTTAACCGCGAACTCGCTCACGTTATCACGCGCGGCGAAAGCTATCGCCAATTGCTCGACCGCACGACCGGCGGGCTGCACGAAATTCTCGAAAAACATAAAGGCGGGCGCATTGCGATTTTCGCGCATACCGGCACGATTTGTTTTTTAACTCTTTATATTATCGGCGCGATTCACCCGGAAACGACCACCACGCCGTGGCTGATTACTTCCAATTGCGGCATCAATCGTTTCGAGTTTCGCGGGCTCAATAACGTTCGCATCGTCGCGCTCAACGACACGCGCCACCTGATGCAAATTACCGGCAACGATGCTTTTGCCGCGCGTTGAAAAGTGAAAAGTGAATAATGTTTTCACTTTTTACTTTTCACTTTTCATTAATTTGCTAAATTTAATCGGATAGTTTATCCCGAATTACTTTGGCGGCAATCGCGCCCGTTCCGACGGCGCTGCTGATGGTCGGCGCGAGCGGATTTGCCGCGTCGCCGACGGCGAAAACTTTATCGACGCTCGTTTCGCAGCAATTGTCGATTTCGATGTAACCGTTTTTGTCGAGCTTCAATTTTCCGCGAAAAAGTTTGGTGTTCGGTTCGACTCCGATGCGAATTAAAACCGCCTCGACCGGCAAAATAAAAACTTTATTATTATTTTCGACTTCGACGGCTTCGACTTTTTCCTGACCGACAATTTTCGTGACCATCGTTTCGGTCAAAATCTCAATCGACGGATTTTGCCGGACTTTTTCGAGAAATTCCGCGCGGGCGCGAAAATCTTTTCCACGATGAACGAGCGTTACTTTCCGCGCCCGCGCCGCCGCTAAAATCAAAGCATTTTCCAGCGCCGCGTCGCCGCCGCCGACGACACAGACATTTTTTTCCTTAACTTTTTCCGCATCGCGTTTGCCGGATTCCAGAATTCCTTTGTTTTTTAGCTCTTCCTCGCCCGCCGCCGCGAGTTTTCTGCGCCTGATGCCGGCGGCAATGATTAAAGCCCGCGCCGAAAAAGTCTCGCCGTTTTGCAAGGTGACGATTTTGTTTTCCAAATCCGCGTCGGAAACTTCCGCGCCGGTGCGCAGCGAAAAATTATAATTTGCGGATTGCCTGACGAAAATATCGCGCATCTCGCGCCCGTTTTCGGTTTCGACGCCGAGATGATTTTTTATAGGATTGTGCGTCCAGAGAAGCTGACCGCCCAATTCCGGCTGCGATTCCAGAAGCAAAGCTTTCAAACCGAGTTCCGCGCACCAGCACGCCGCCGAAATGCCGCCCGCGCCCGCGCCGATGATGATGACGTCGTAGTTCATAAAAACAATCTAAAACCTAAAATCTAAAATCTAAAATTCTTTTGGTCTGATTTTTGCTCTATTTTAAGAGCGCTCACTAAATTTCATATCTTTTATCTCAAATTCTCGCGGATTTGACTAAAAAAATACCAATTTTTGTCAATTTACTCTTCCGCTTTTTGTCACTTTGTAAATTTTCCACCTTTCAATTTAGCCTCAGACTCAGTTTCAAAACCAGTCAAAGCCTGATTTTTCGGAAAAAACTCCATCTTCGACCGGCGATATGGAGTTTTTTCCGTTATGGCATTTGTCTTGCTGTCGTAAGGTCGATTTGGTCGTTTTTCCGACTTCTCAAATCACAAGCTCCAATCATTCACCAAGCCGGATTTTCTGAAAACTATGAAATTAGAACTTGAATCAACCGCTACGACTATGCAAAGTCCATTTGCCGCCGACGATTTATCGCTTAACGGTTTTGACGCCGCAAAGATAAACGAAATGCTGAAAGCCGGCATCGACGCCGCCAAAGAAGGAAATCGCGCCGAAGCCAGAATGCTGCTTTTACGCGTCTCCGAAAGCCAGCCCGAGAACGAAACCGCCTGGCTGTGGCTCGCTTCAATCAGCGAATACCCGGAGGAACTGCTCGTTTTTCTGAACAATGTCCTGAACATCAACCCGCACAACGAGCGCGCGCTGGAATGGTCGAAAGCGACCAAATCACTGCTCGCCAAAACTTTTGTTCAGCGCGGCATCAACGCCTCGCGCGAAAATCGGAAAGATTTCGCCAGCCAGTGTTTTCATCAGGCTCTCGCGCACGACGAGGCGAACGAGATGGCGTGGCTGTGGCTGGCTTCGGTTGCCGATTCGCCGGAAGAGAAAGCGGCGCATCTCGAAAAAGTTTTATCGCTGAATCCGGAAAACGAAACCGCGCAAGCCTCGCTCAGAGCAATCCGGCAGCAGGCGTCGCAGGCGCTTTTGAAAAAGGCGAACGTGGCGGCGATTTCCGGCGAGCACGAAGCGGCGCGCGAGATGCTGGACGAGCTGATGAATTTATCGCCCGAAATGGAAGAAGCGTGGATTTTAAAAGCTTATCTTTCCGCCGCGCACGAAGAAAAAATCGCCTGTTTTGAAAAAGTTCTGGCGCTCAACCCGGAAAATGAAACGGCGCAGGCGGGCATCGACTCGCTGAACGCCATCCGGCAGCGAGAGCTTGAGCGGGCAGCGCAAAAAGCTGAATTGGAAAGACTTCAAACTGCGGCGGCTCAACAGACGGAAGCGCCGGAGTCCGCAGTTCTCAACGAAGTTCCGGAGTTGTTTTTTGATTTAAACTCGGCGGCGCAAAATCATCCGGCGAACGAAGAATATCCCGATTTCAATTATACGGAAGACGCGGAAGACGATATTCACAAAACTTCAACTGCCGACAGAGCGGAATCGAGCTTTGTGCAGGACGGTCCGACGCAGGAACTGGAAGAAGAATTTGTGCAAAATCTGGAAGTTCAGTCCGCTTTCGGGCGCGAATTCGAGTCTCAACCCGACGGCGACGAAAACGGTCGGCAAATTCAGGAATTCTTCGCCGAAGAGAATGCGGAAAACGATTTCCCGGAATCGCCGGTTTCCGAGCCGTCCACCGAAACCGAAGCCGAAGAATTTGCACAGGAAACAGCGCCGGACATTCGATTCGCGGAAACGATTTCCGCATCTCGGACGAATGAAATGGACGCTTACGAATCGAAAGATTTTGAAATAATGACAAAAGAAGATTCTTACACTCAGGAAAACGTTTCTCAATTCGAAGAAAACTCTCTGAAACAGGACGAAGAAATTTCTCGACCGGCATATTCTGCCGAAGAATTTTTTGAACCCGTCGTAAAGGAAACCTTCGCGGAACAATCTTTTGTGTCAAACAACGGGCAGCGAGCGGAAAACGCCGTTCAGGAAAATAATTTTCCCGAATACCAGCAGGAAACCGGGCAAGCTTCCGAAGCCTTCGCGCAAACCGGATTTCTCGCCGCGGAAAACGAAAGCCCGGCTGACGGCGATTTCGAAAGCGTAGACGAGATTGAGGAAATCTGCGTTGACGAAACCGAGACGCTCGACAATTATTTTCAGGTCGAAGACGAAAGCGACGAAAATCATTTTGACGAAAGCGAGCGGTCGGAGCCGTATGTCGAACTGGAAGAAGAAAGTTCAATCGCCGCGCAAAAATCTCTGGCGCAGCCCGCCGCTTTCGACTGCCCGTTCTGCGCGGCGGTCAACGAGCCGCAATCGTTCGTCTGCCCGTCGTGCCAGGCGGTTTTGACGCTTTCGGATTTGGAAATGCTGCTCTCGAACAGCCAAGCCGACCGCCCTCTGCTGGCGGAAGCGATCGAGAGAATGGAAAGCGAAATGGCGGCGCGCCCGTTTACCGGCGACGAATTGACGGCGCTCGGCATCGCTCATTTGAACGCGAAAAACCTGCGCCAGGGCTTCATTTATTTGCAGCAAGCCTCGCAGATGAACCAAAACAACGTCGTTCTCGGCGGTCAGGTCAACGCGCTGGCGATTCGTCTGGACGAAATCGAACAGCACGAAAGCAAAACGCAGGAAGCGAAAAGCTGCACGATTCTGGTCGTGGACGACAGCCCCACGGTGCGCAAATTGATTTCCGGCAAGCTCGAAAAAAGCGGTCACACGGTCGTTCTGGCGGTTGACGGAATGGACGCGCTGGCGAAAATCAACGAAGTCGTGCCCGATTTGGTTCTGCTCGATATTACGATGCCGCGGATGGACGGCTATCAGGTTTGCAAGCTCATTCGCAACAACAACACGACCAAAGATATTCCGGTCGTGATGATTTCCGGCAAAGACGGCTTTTTCGATAAAGTTCGCGGGCGGATGGCTGGCTCGACCGGCTACATTACGAAGCCTTTCGGACCCGACACGCTGATGCGGACGATTGACGCTTATTTAAATTAAAGTGAAAAGGCAAAAGTAAAAAGGCAAAATTTTAATTCCTTACTTTTGCCTTTTGCCTTCTTAATTTTATGCAGGACTTAACGCCCGAAAATTTGGCTGACATTGATTTTTCCTCGCTGCTGGATTTGCCGGAAGCCAACTCGATTTTTCTCGCCGAAAAGCCGGCGCAGGCTTACGGCGAGAAATACGTCGTTTTCGCGCTCGACGAAGAATTTTACGCCGTCCATTCAAATCTCGTCGTCGAAGTTTTAAGTCCTCAGCCGGTGACGCCTCTGCCCGGCGTTCCGGAATGGCTTTCGGGCGTTGCAAACTTGCGCGGCGAGATAATCTCGGTCGTCGATTTGCGAAAATTCTGGAAAAAGAAATCCGCCTCTGTCGCTTCCCCGCTGAAAACCAAACTCATCGTTCTATGCTCCGCTAAAGACGATACGAAGATTGCATTTGTCATCGACCGCCTGAGCGAAATCGTCACCCTCGCGCCGCAGGACATTAAATTTTCCGCCGCCGATTTTGAAAATTCTTTTCCGACCCTGTTCGGAAAAGCGGCTCATAAATCGAACACTCTGCTTTTATTCGACGCGGAAAATCTTCTCTCATCGCTCAGCCTCAGCGAGCTTCAATCCTATTAACCGGAAAGAAAAATATGGCAAAAACTTCCGCAAATTCCCTGCTCAATTCCTTGAAAGGGAAAATCTGGCTCGCCAGTGTCGGGCTGGCTTTTTTTATTTGCATCTTCGGCTTGATTTCCTATCTAATCATCTCGTTTTTGACTAACGACACGCTTTACGCCGTCTTTATCCCGTTTGTTTTCGTCGCTTTTTCGGTCGTCATCTTCGGCTGGTGGCTGGCGGGCGAAGTCGTCGGTCCGGTGGAAAAAGTTTCGCTGCTGGCGAAAAGTCTGGAACGCGGAGTTTCCGCCGGACTCCCGAAAACTTCCGGCTCGACCGAAACCGACGAGCTTTTGGAAACATTGCAGCGCATCAGCCAGCAGGTGCAGAAACTCGTCACCTCGATGGACGAAGCCGCAAACGGCAAGCTCGACGCCGCTTTTTCTTCTAATCCGAGCTCCGACCGCATCAGCCAGACTTTCCAGAAGCTTCTCGCCAAAGTCGCCGAATCGATTCACGCCAAACAGGATTTGGAAAAACTGGAGCTGGCGGTCAGCCGGCTCTCCGCCGAAGTCGCGGGCGTCAAATCCGGCAATCTGGACGCCGAAATAAATTCCGATTTTAAAGAAACCAAAGAGCTTTCCGCGACGATAAAATTTCTTATCGAGAATTTGAGCGAAATCGCCGCGCTCGTTAAAAACAATTCTTCCGGCGCGCACCACGCGGTCGTCGAATTGCGGAAAATGATTCAGGAATTGATTCAGCAGGACGAAAACCGCGTGCAGGAAATGAATCAGGCTTCCGTGTCGCTGAAAAAAGTTCCGCAGATTGTCCAGAAAATTTCCGAAGAGCTTTCCGGCTCGGCGCAAACCGCGAATCATTCAATCGAAAAAGCACGTCAGGGAACGCAGGCGGCGCAGCAGAACCTCAATGCCGTCAGCGTTTTGCGCAAACAAATCCAGGAAGCCGCGACCCGCGTCCAGCGCCTGAACGAACGCTCGCAGGAAATCAACAAAATCGCGAAAACGATTGAAGATTTGGCGCACCGAACCAGTCTGGTCGCGCTTAACGCTTCGATTCAGGCAACGGAACTCGGCGAAAAAGGTCACGGCTTTGCGGTCGTCGCCGAAGAAGTCGAACGCCTCGCGGAACGCGCGGGCAATACCAATAAACATATCTCGACGCTGAATCAGGCGATTCAGACGGAAATCGGCGAGGTCGCCCGCTCGCTGGAAACGACGGTCGGCGAAACGGCGAATCTTTCCAAATACGCGATTGAAACCGGCAACGCGCTCGGCGAGATGGAACGCTATATCGCCACGGTTTTGAATTTGCAGAACAAAGTGATGTCTTACACGCGCGAGCAGACGAACGAAACTGAAAAGGCTTTCGAGGTGTTTATCGACGGCATTTCGGAAACGGAAAACGCGGCGGCGAATCTGAAAGAATCCGCCGGAAAGCTGACGAAACTGGCTGACGCGATGGAAGAATTACAGCAGGCGGTCGCGCCGCTCAAGCTGCCGAGCGGCGACGGCGACGAAGAAACGGAAGCCGCGCCGAATTCGTTTGCCAACTCAAATTTTCCCGCCGCTTTCGAAGAAGAAGTTTCCGCGTAAAAATTTCCCGGAGCCAATCAAATGACGCAAAAATCCATCGTGCAAAACCTTTTAATCAGAATTTCGTCGATTCTTTCGGTCGTTTTCCTGCTGCTCGGCTTGGTTTTTATGATTGCCGATTATTTCGGCGCGGAATCAAAGACTTATGTCACCCTTTTGGTGGTGTCGCTCGCCGTCGGGCTGGCGATTTTTTCGATTGCGGCGACGAATTTTTCGATGTTTAAATTGAACAGCGAGATTAAAGAATCGGCTTTTGTCGCCAGCCAGCTCGCGCAGGGCGAAATTTCCTTTGATTTGGACGAGGACGAAGAATCGAGCGAGATGAAAACCGCGCTCAAACAAATCGCCGATAATCTGGCGGAAAAAACCGCCGTCGCCGACCGGATGGCGACGGGCGATTTATCGGCGAACATCGTTCCGCATTCGGAAGCGGACGTTTTCGGCAATGCTTTCCAGAATATGATTGACAAGCTGCGCGTTTTGGTTCAGACCGAAGACGAGCGCAACCGGCTGCACAAATCAATCACCAAATTATTAAACGAGGTTTCGGAAGTCGCCGCCGGAGATTTGACCGTGCAGGCGGAAGTTTCGCCCGAGATGACCGGCGCGATTGCCAAAGCGTTTAATTCGATGACGAAGGAACTGCGCTCGCTCATTAAGCAGGTCAAAGACGTGACTTTTCAGGTCAGCAATTCGGCGAACGCGATTAACGACACGACCGAACAGCTCGCGCGCGGCAGCGAAGCGCAGGGCTCGCAGATTTCGCGCACGACTTCGGCGATTTCCAGTATGGCTTTGCAGATTCAGGAAGTTTCCGACAACGCGCTGCTTTCGGCGCAGGTCGCGGGCGACTCCCTGGACAACGCGCGCTACGGCACGAAAGCCGTGCAGGACAACATCAACGCGATGAACTCGATTCGCAACCAGGTGCAGGAAACGGCGAAACGCATCAAAAAGCTCGGCGAGCGCTCGCAGGAAATCAGCCAGATTGTCAATCTGCTCGACGACCTTTCCGACCGCACGAGCCTTTTGGCTTTAAACGCCAGTTTGCAGGCAGCCGCCGCGGGCGAATCGGGACGCGGTTTTGCCGTCGTCGCCGAAGAAGTCGAACGCCTGGCGGAACGCTCGAACAGTTTAACGCAGCAAATCGCCAATCTCGCGCAGACGATTCAGACGGAAACCAAAGACGTCGTCGCTTCGATGGAAGAAACGATTCACGAAGTCGTCGTCGGCTCGACGCTCGCCGACAAAGCCGGACACGCGCTCGTCGAAATCGAACAGGTTTCCAACCGTCTCGCCGGCTTGATTCAGTCGATTTCCGAATCCGCCAAACAGCAGGCGAACAGCTCCGAAGACATCTCGAAAGCGATGGCGAATATCTCGAAAGTCACGGAACTGGTGCAAATCGGCTCGAAACGCGCCGCCGATTCGGTCAAAATGCTCGTCGTTTTGTCGGACGAGCTGCGCGGCTCAGTCGCGCCCTTCAAACTGCCGGACGAAAAAATTCTGCGGCGAAAATCCGCGCCGGAAACAAACGGAATTTATCTTAATTAAGTGGTCGGCAGTCAGTTGGCAGTTGTTGGTTGAAATAAATTCAAGAACCTGAGTTTCAGTCAATCGGCAACGAACAACTGAGCACCGACCACTGAGCACTTATTATGGACGCTGAACTCTTACAGGGATTTATCGAAGAAGCGCAGAGCTATCTGCCGACGATTCGGCAGGGCATCGAGCTTTACGCCGGCGACTGCTCACGGACGGAAGATTTAAAAACGGCTTATCGTCAGGTGCACACGATAAAAGGCGCGGCTTTGATGGTCGGGCTGGCGGAAATCGGCGCGTTCGCCAAGACGTTTCAAGACGAGCTGGACGAGATTGTTTCCGCGAAAGCTTTTTTGTCGAAAGCGCAAGCCGCCGATTTTTTTAATAAAACCGCGCTGCTCGAAGAAATGTTTGCCAACATCGAATTAAGCGTCGAGCCGGAAGCGCCGGAAAATTTCGAGTCGGGAAAGTCGGAAAATTTTTCCTTTGAAGAAAGTTTATTTGAAATTCCGCCGTCGCGGATTGAGACTGTTTTTTCAGTGGGAGGCTTTGAAATCGACAAGGAAATGCTCGAAGTTTTCGCGCTCGAAGCCGAAGAACATCTGCGCACCATCACCGCCAATCTCAATCTGCTGGAACAAAATCCCAATAACCGCGAGGCGCTGCTGGAAATCCGCCGCAGCTCGCACACTTTGAAAGGCTCAGCCGGAATCGTCGGTTTTCAGAAGCTTTCCGCGCTGGCGCACGTGCAGGAAGATTTGCTCGATTATCTGGCGGAAAACGAAACCGGGAACGCCGTCGATAACAAAGCGGTGGTCAAGATTCTGATGGCTTCGACCGATTGTCTGGAAGCTTTGAGCGCGGGCAAGGATTCGCCCGAACTCGAACAAAAAATCGCGGAAATAATCGCCGGTTTCCGACAGGTTTTAGCGCAACTGAAAGCCTCCGAGCTGCCCGGCGTTGCGGAAACGGAAATTCCGATGCCGACTGCTCTAAACGAATTTAAAACGCCGGAAACTCCGAATGAAATTCAAATGCCGGTCATTCAAACTCCGGCGGCGCTGACCGCGAGCGAGCCGAAAATTGAAGCCGTCGAATCTCCCGAAATTCACCAGACGTCGCCGGAAATTCACCAGACGCAGAGCAGCGCCGCACAAAACCGCGCGGTCATTCGCGTTTCGCTCGAAAGATTTGACGATTTGGTCAAGCTGGTCAGCGCGATGGTCGTCAGCCGCTCGGCTTTCGAACAGCGTTTATCGAATCTTAAAAGACAGGTCGAGGAGCTTCATCACAGCACGCGCCGCCTCCAGCGCCTGAGCGGAAAAATCGAAACCGATTTCGGCGCCGCCGGAAATGCTCATCTGCCGCCGCCGCAGTCCTACAGCTTTGCGAAAGAGCCGGTCTACCCGTTTGACTCGCCCGGAGAAGAATTCGATTTGCTCGAATTCGACCGTTACACCGAGTTTAATCAAACGACGCGCGAGCTGGTCGAAACGACTTCGGACACCTCCGCCATTAACAGCGAGATGGATAATCTGGTCGCCAATCTCAGCCTGCTTTTCGACACCCAGCGCAGCTTGTTTGACGAGATGCAGGACAAGCTCATAAGGCTCCGAATGGTGCCGCTGTCGACGCTGGAATCGCGCCTGCAACGCACGGTGCGCGTGGCGGCTGACGAAGAAGGAAAATCCGTCGATTTGACGATGGATTGCGACAATCTGGAGATTGATTCGGAAATTCTGCACGTGATTGTCGAGCCGCTGCTGCATCTTTTGCGCAACGCCGTCGCGCACGGCATCGAATCCGCCGAAACCCGGCAAATGCTGGGCAAACCGTCAAAAGGTCTTATCACGCTGCGGGCATACAGCGAAGGCACGCACATTATTTTAAACGTCACGGACGACGGGCGCGGAATCGTCGCCGCCGCGCTGAAGAAAAAAGCCGCCGGACTCGGCTTTATCTCGCCGTCCGAAGCCGCGATGATGAGCGAAGAAGACGCTTTTTCGCTGATTTTTCTGCCCGGACTTTCCACCTCGACTTCCGTGAATCAGGTTTCCGGACGCGGCGTCGGGATGAACGTCGTGAAATCCAGCATTATGCGCCAGCAAGGCTCGATTTCCGTCAAAAGCGTGCCGCAGAAAGGAACCAGCTTTATGCTGCGCGTCCCGACGACTCTCGCCATCACGCGCGTTTTACTGGTCAAATCTTCGGGTCAGACATTTGCGTTTCCGCTCAAAATCGTGCGTCGCGTAACGGAGATTTCGCAGAAAGATTTTGAAACGGCGAAACGCGAAAACTCGCTTAATATCAACGGCAAAAATTACGGCTTGGCTCATCTGAACGAGCTTTTGGGCTTGCCGTTGCAGCCCGCGCCGCCGGAAAACGCGCGGGTTTTGCTTTTGCTGATTGAGACTTCGGAAAATCCTTACGCGCTGGCAATCGAGCAGATTTTGAAACCCGAAGAAATCGTCATCAAACCGCTCGGCAATCCTTTAAAAAGCGTGCCTGAATTTCTGGGCGCGACTATTTTAGGCGACGGCTCGGTCGTGCCGGTGCTCGATTTGATTCCGCTTTTGCAGAAAAGCACCGCGCGGATGAGAAAACAAAGACCGCCGGTTGAAAACCGAAAACCGAAAACCGAGTTCTCGGTTTTGATTGTTGACGACAGCCCGAGCGTCAGGCAAATCAATTCGAAGATTGTCAAAAATGCCGGCTGGCAGGTTTTGGTCGCCAAAGACGGGCTGGAAGCGCTGGAAACTCTGCAAGCCGCCAGCGAGCTGCCCGACGTGATTTTAACCGATGTGGAAATGCCGCGGATGGACGGCTACGAGCTGCTCGCCACGCTCCGGCGGCAGGAGCGCCTGCGCCGGATTCCGGTCGTCATGATTACCTCGCGCGCGGGCGAAAAACATCGCCGGAAGGCTTTCGATTTGGGCGTCTCGGAGTATCTGACCAAACCTTACGAAGATAATATTTTGCTGGATAAAATAAAAACTTTAGCTAATTTTAAATAAACTATCTGCGCTGAAACAATTATTAAAATAAGAGTTTTTCGCATAAATTATCTTTATTTTCGCGGCGGCTGGCTCGGACGAATCTCGATTTTGCTCGGCAGGCTGCGCGCCTTGTGATTGAGCAAATCCAGAACCGCCTGAGCGATGTCGGCGGGCTGCAATTGCCAGGCGTTTTCCGGCGAAACCGAGCCTCCGCCGAATTCCGTGTTGACCGAACCCGGGCAAATCAGGCTGACTTTAATATTATCGTGCCGGACTTCCTGCATCATCGCTTCGGTGAATCCGTTTAAGCCGAATTTCGAAGCGTTGTAAGCCGCCATTTTCGGATGCGCGTTTTGTCCGGCAAGCGAGGAAACGTTTATGATGTAGCCGCCGCGGCGTTCGCGCATCAGCGGAATCGCGTAATGACAGGTGTAGAAAACGCCGAACAGGTTCGTTTCCAGAACCCATCGAAACTCGTCCGGCTCGATTTCGTCAACCGTTTTGCCGAAGATGCCGACGCCCGCGTTATTGACCAGAATATCGACGCCGCCGAAGACGCGCAAGGCTTCGTCAAACATCATTTTCACCTGCGCTTCCGAGCGCACGTCGCAGACTTCGCCGCCAACTTTGCCGAGCGCGGAAAGCTGTTCCAGCGTTTGCTTGAGGACGAATTTATCGCGCGCGCAAACGAAAACGCTGGCGCCTGTCTTTAACAAACTTTCGGCGACGGCGCGCCCGATGCCTTTTGTGCCGCCGGTCACGACGGCGATTTTTCCATCTAAATTCATTGAATTTTAAAAATTACTTTAAAGTTATTTTTCGCTCTGAATCCCGCGCAGCCCGGTCAGACACAAAGCCGGAATAATTCTTCTCACAAACCGTTTCTCTAGTTTCCCTTAAACTTTTGCGGCGCGCTTTTAATACCCGATTTGCCGTCGGCGACCAGCTTGTTGCTCATCAGTTTCGGCGCGTCTTTTCTTTGCAGCTCTTTCCACAAAATGCTGACGCTGCCGTCGCTGTGCGTTCGAACGACGCGAAAAATGACGATAACGTCCAGCCGCTTGGTTTTGGCGGACAAATTCGGGCTTTCCATTCGATAGGCAATCGAGCGCAGCGCGTAAGTGGAATTTTCCTTGAGCGGGTGCGATGTTTTGTAGATGTGTTTTCCGACCTGAAATCCTTTCGAGGCGATTTTGTATTGAGCCATCACTACTTTTTTATCCAGCGAAGGAACAAACTCCGCCATTTCGCGAATGCCGTCGGCGGCGACCGTCAGATTTTCTATCGGCGTGTCGCCCAAATCGGTCAGAAAGCTCAGCGTGCCTAATTTCCGAACCCGAAAAGTTGATTTTTCGAGCGAAATATCCGCCAGCAATCTGACTTCGTAATCTTCTTCCAGAAAAGAATAGGCGCTGCCCTTTTCGGGAATATGCGCCGGACAAGGTTCTTCGACGTTATAAACTTTCTGACTTTCTTCGCATTTCGCGATGTCGTGAAATCGGAAAATTCCGGTGCGCGGCTGTTTGAGAAAGGCGGCGAATTTTGTCGTATCCCGGGCGCTGACGGCGATGGCTTCGAGGTCTTTTTCGGTCGGCTTGACCGTCGGTTTGGAGGCGCGATTTTCATCGCTTGCTTTTCTGCCTCTCGCGCCGCCGATATTTCTCAAACGTTCAAATTCCTGATCGCGGCGTTTTCGCGCTTCTATTTCCATCCGTATCTGCAAATCTACCGGAAGCTGCGCCGCCGCCGGAACGACGACGTTCAGGAAACTCAGAACCAACACGATTCGAAAGATTATCGCCCTTTTCATATACTTCCTCTCTTTTAAAGAATTTTATCGACTTTTTTCGCTTTTAATTTTTATTCCGCTTCTCGATTTTAATTTCGGGAGCGCTCTTCCGGCTCAGCTCTTTCCAGACGATAGTCACACTTCCGTCGGCGTCTTTCCGCAGGACGCGAAAGGCGACGATAATGTCTTCGCGCGTATCGCCTTTAGTCATATCCATCGGCATTATACCCTGCTCGTATTTGATAAATTTGCCTCGATAGGCGACGCTTCTTAAAAGGTAGGCAGCGTTTTCCAGAACCGGAACAAACTTCCGGCACAGCAGCTTGCCTTCTTCGATGCCGGTGACGCTTTGCTGGTACTGAGTTTCGGCTGACTCCAGCGTATTTGCCGGAGTAATCGAAGACAAAAAACCCGCTTCTTTCGCGGTCAGCGTTAAATTTTCAATCTCCACGTCGCCTAACAAAACCAGCCATCCCTGACCGAATACGGCGTCGGAAACAAAAAAATCGTCGTTGAGCCACAAATCCGCCCATTCCTGCCATTGATATTCGCCGCGGCGGAAGGAATACGCGCTTCCGTAATCGGGCAGCGTACTCGCCCGGCAGCCGGCGGCATTAGACTGCCCGCCGGCGCACTTATCTGCCAGCAGCCGCAGCAGTCCGGTCTTCGCTTGTTTTAAAAAATCCCGGTATCCGGCGCGAAACTCGGTTTCGGGAGCGACTAAAAGCTTGTCGCTTTCGGAAAGCTGCCGACTGCCGGGAAAGGCTTGCTGAGAAATGTTCGTTCTGACCCGATTCGGCTGCGGCTGCCGCATCAAATTGGACATATTTCTCAAACGTTTGAATCCTTCTTCGCGGCGGCGGCGTTCGAGGTCTTCCTGGTATCTTTTGAGCTGTGCCGCCCTTTCCCGCTCGACATACTGCTCCTGAGCGGTATTTTGCCCCAAAACGCCAATCGCCGAAACTAAGAACAAGCCGGTAAGACACAAAATTTTCATAACTTTTCGTGTTGTAATTTTTGACGATAAAAAATTCATTTCCCGACCGTCAATAAATTCGTTGGGCTTGAATTCGTTATTTCGCGCGTTCGAAAGGGCTTTTCAAACGCATTCAGGCGCTTAATTTAGCTTTCAGGATTTCATTGACGATTTTCGGATTCGCTTTCCCTTGCGAAGCCTTCATCACCTGCCCGACAAAGAAACCGAAAAGCTTCTCGTTGCCCGCCCGATAAGCCGTCACCTGATTTTGATTGTTTTCAATAATTTCGTCAACAATTTTTTCGATTGACGAGGCGTCGGAAATCTGCTCGAAGCCTTTTTCCTTAATAACCGCTTCGGCGGTTTTTCCGGTGCCGAACATTTCGACCAGAACTTCCTTCGCCTGATTATTGTTAATCTTTCCGGCGTCCAGCGTTTTGATTAACGCCGCCAGATTTTCCGCCGTCACGGGCGAATCGCCCGCCGCCCGTCCGGAATTGTTCAATTCGCGCAAAAGCTCTGACAATATGAAGTTTGCCGAAACGCGCGGGTTGCCCGAAGCGCGCGCCGTTTTTTCATAGAATTCCGCTAAATCCTTTTCCGTCACCAGCTGCGAAGCGTCCGCGTAAGACAACTCGTATGCGCGCATAAAACGGTCGCGCATCGCGTCCGGCAATTCCGGCATTTCCGCCTTCGTGCGCTCGATAAATTCGCTCGAAACTATCAAAGGCGGCAAATCCGGTTCGGGAAAATAACGATAATCGTGCGCGTCTTCTTTCGAGCGCATCACGCGCGTCCGGTTGTTTTTCTCGTCCCAGAGGCGCGTTTCCTGATTGACGCCCTCGCCCGATTCGTGCGCGGCAATCTGGCGCTCAATCTCATACTCAATCGCCTTTTGCATAAAGCGCACCGAGTTCAGATTTTTCAATTCGACCTTGGTATTAAAAGAAGTGTCGCCGACTTTGCGCACCGAAACGTTCGCCTCGCAGCGTAAGTTTCCTTTCTCCATATCGGCGTCCGATGCGCCGACCCATTGCAGCACGCGGCGGATATGATTGACGTAATCATACGCCTGCCACGAAGTCCGAAAATCCGGCGCGGTCACGATTTCCGCCAGCGGCGTCCCGGCGCGATTCAAATCGATGTAGGAATATTTATCGACTTCCGGCAAACCTTCGTGCACGTTTTTCCCCGCGTCTTCTTCCAGATGCATCCGCTCGATATGAATCGTCATCGGCTTCCACTCGAACGCCCGCCCCGACTCGTCGCGCTCGGAAGTCATAATCGTCAGCTCGCCGTTCGCCGAAAAAGGCTTGTCGTATTGCGAAATCTGATAACCTTTCGGCAAATCCGGATAAAAATAATTCTTGCGGGCAAAAACGGAAGTCTCCTGAATCTCCAGCCCCAGAGACAACGCCGCCCGCGCGCCCAAATCGATTACGCGCCGGTTCAAAACCGGCAGCGCGCCCGGCAGCCCCAGACAAACCGGACAAGTATTCGAGTTCGGCTCGTGCCCGAAGCTCGTCGCACACGCGCAGAAAATCTTCGTCTCCGTCGCCAGCTGCGCGTGAATCTCCATCCCAATCACTGCTTCCCAACCATTTTTCATAAATTTTCGATAATAAAAAATAAAACGCGGATTTAGATAATTCTACCCGCGTTTTATTTAGTTTCAAAATTTCTATCGTTTAATCAATTCTCACGCCCGCGCGTCTCGCCTCTTCTTCGAGCGCCTGCCACTGGGCGATTAATCCGGCGCGTTCCTGTTCGAGATAGCTCAGGCGCGATTCGAAATCGCTCTGCGTGTAACCGCCGCCGCCGATCAGCGGCTCGACGTAGCCGCCGCGATAATAATTTCTGCTGCCGCGCCGCCCGAAATTATTCAATCGTCGTGTGCCGTAACCCTGGCTGCGAATGTTGCCGGCGTTCGGAAAGCTGTTGGCGTAGTTTCTGACCGTCTGCACATTCGGTCCGACGCCGGCTCTATTCTGCCGGTAGCCTCGCGCGCCGCCGTAGCCGTAGCCGCCCAAAACGAGTCCGCCGCCGTAGACAATCGTTCCGCCTTTATAGGGCGACGGCTGCCCGACCTGACCGCGCAGGTAATTGATTTGCGCCTCAACCGAAGCGATTTGCGTTTTCAATTCGTCGGCGCGCGACAGAAAATAATTTTCGCTTTCGGCGCGCTCGGCATCGGCTTTCTGCGAAAAGTCGGCGAGCCACCGCTGGCGCTCCGTTTCGCGCTCTTCGAGCTCTTCCGGCGAAGGCATTCCGAGTCTTTTATAATTAGCGCGGTAATCGGCTTCGGCTTGCACGCGTTTCTGCCGAAACTTTTCCAAATCGGCGTTGGTGACGGTTTTCGTCGCCCTCGTTTGGGCAAAAACCAAGCTCGCCGCCGCCAGAATCAAACTTAAAATTAACAAAATTCGTTTCTTCATCGCTTTTACCTCTTTTTTGTTTCGATTATAGCATTAATGCGAAACCGGAAAGAAGGAAAATTAGTCACAAAAGACGCAGAGCAAAACAGAGAATGAAACCGCCGACGGACGCGGATGAACATAGATAAGCGAATATTCAAACAGGATGGACAGGATAATTTAAAACTAAGAATATTGAAGTTTTCTTTTTATCCTGTTTATCCCGTCTGTCCTGTTAAATTATCCCTGTTAATCTGTGTAAATCCGTGATTTCATTTCTCTCAGTGTTTCTCTGTGCACTCTTCTTAAAAACTCAGCGCCGCGCCGCCGCGCGCCGTTCTGCCGGCGGTGCGAAAACCGTTTTCGTAATAATCGTCATCGAAAAGATTTTCAATCGTGCCGAAAAGGCGCAGATTCAGTTTTTCGCCTTTCAGCGGGAACGTGTAACCGGCGGTCAAATCGGCTTTGCGATTGCCGCCGAAGCGATAAACGTAAGTGTTAAAAGTCGTATTGCTGAAAATCGGCGCGAGATAATCGCTCGCGGCGAGAAAATCGAAATTCACCCAGGCGCGTTTGAATCTCTGGGTCGCCGTCAGCGTAAACTGGTGTTTCGGAATGCCGAGCGTTTCGATGATTCCGCTGCCCGAAACCTGCGGCTCGTGCTGGTCGCTGTTGGTAAACGTGTAGGACGCGAAGATGTCGGTCGAGCCGGTCGCTTTAATCCGCCCGCCGAATTCCGCGCCGCGCGCGATTCCGCCTTTCGTGTTGATATAGCCGCCGAAAGGTCTGGGCGTCGTGCCGATGTCGGCGACGACGTTTCCGAAACCGATGGTGTCGATTAATCGCGTGTAGAAATAGACGGCGGTTATTTTTACGCGCTGTTCAAAAAAATTCTGCTCGATGCCGCCGTCGAAAGCGATGCTGCGTTCCGGTTTTAAATTCGGGTCGCCGAGCGCGACGAAGGCTTGCGAAAAACTGCTGTAAAACGTGCCGAAGCGTTCGTACAAGCTCGGAACGCGATAACCGTTGCCGACGTGTGCGCGAATTTTCGTTCCGCGTCCGGCGAAAAAATAGGAAACCGCGCCGTCGAAAGTGAAAGCGGTCGGCGGATTTTCGAGCGTCAGATTCGAATAAGGCGGATTGGCGGCGCTGAAAGCCGGATTTTCGAGATTGAAAAACTGCCCGCGAAAGCCGCCCGCGATTTGCAGTCGATGATTGAAAAAGCTCAATAAATCCTGCGCGTAAAACGTGTTGCTCGCCTGACGAGCGCGCGTCGAAAAATTGCCGAAGCCGTCGCTCGTGAAACCGTCGTTGCCGAATTTTTCCCGTTCGTATTCGTAGCCGAAAGTGATTTCGTGGAAACGATTCGGCGTCCAGTTAAAACGCGCGTTCGCCGTCTGAATAAAGCCTTCGAAGATGCTCGTTTCTTCGCCGCCGAACGGCTGAAAGCCGACGCCCAAAACGCCGTTCGTATTTCGCCGCGCCGTTTTTAAGCCCTGGTACGAACCTTGAAAAAACAATTTGCTGCTGATGATTTGCGTGAGGACAAATTGACCGCTGAAAAAATTCGATTTTTGAAAATTGTCCGGGTCGTTAGCGTCCGAAACGAAATTGACGTTCGGGTTTGCATTAATGATTACGGCATTTGAAGCGGGCAAAGCGCCGAGCGTGTCGGGGTTCGAATTCAAGCGAACGAAAGCGTCCGAGACGAAGAATCTGCCCGAAACGTTTGTTTTCTCGAACGGATTATATTCGATTCGGCTCTGAAAATTCGTATTGCGCGCGTCGTCTTCGCCGTCGATTCCTTTCGCGTAAACCGTGCGCGAAACGCCGAGATTAAAACCGAATTTTCCGTCGCGCGTGCCGTCGGAAACGTTTCCGCGAAAGCGTCCCAAACCCAAACCGCCGAACGCGCCGGAAATTTGCCCGTGCAAGCCCGGTTCGGGTTTCGGCGTTTGAAAATCAATCGTGCCGCCGATGGCGTTCGTGCCGTAGAGCGAGCTGCCCGAACCGCGCAGAACTTCGATGCGGCTGACGCTCGTCAAAGTAAAATCCGACAAAAAAGCCGAAGCGTCGCCCGTGATTGAACCGGCGTCGCGGAAACGAATGCCGTCAATCAAAATCGCCGTGTCCTGATTGCGCAGCCCGCGCGTTTTTATCGAAGCCGTGCGCCCGAAACCGCCCAATTGCTGGACGCGAAAACCGGGAATCGTCCGCAAAGTTTCGGTCAGCGCGAAATCGGCGCGGTCGCGCATTTCCTGCGCGTCGATGAGGTTGACGGTTTTGGAAACTTCGTCAATCGTCTGCGTCGTGCCGGCAGCGATGACGGAAACTTCTTCGCGGATTGTTTCGCCTGCGCCAATCTGCACTTTGACGGTTACGTTTTCTAAGAAAGTAACCGTCGCTTTTGTCGGAGATGAAGTTTTCAGCTCTCCGTTAAGCGAGTATGAAGCCGTGACAATATAAATGCCCGGTCTGATTTGAGTGCCGAAAAAGCGATGAAAACCTTTCTCGTCGGTTTCCGCCGAGAGATTTATGTCGTCGTCGGTTTCGGAAGTTATCGTGATGATTGCTCCCTTTATGGCTTTACCTTGTGCGTCGGCAACGGTGACTTCGATAGAGGAATAATCTGCCTGCGCCCAAACTCCGATTGTCAAAAAACAAATCAAACTTAAAATTTTTACTATTTTCATTTCTTCTCCTTTTCCGCCCAGCGCGAAAATTGGTTTATTTCCCAAACAAACGGCAAGGTTCCTGACTTCACATTGAACATTTAACATTTATCATTTATCAAAAAATACGCTTGATAAATGTTTAATGCTCGATGTTCAATGATTTACAGTTGCGTGGGCAGTCGCGGATTTGCGCCGCGTTCCCTTGCACCGCCTGCTTCAATTAAAAATTAAGAATTAAAAATTAAGCGAATGGAATTTTTACAATCCGCAATTCGTAATTTTTAATTCTTAATTTATCTGTAAATCGCCGTCACTCTCCTTTTTTTGCTGACCGGATTTTCATCCAGCAAGACTTCGACGGCGAAAACTTCGCGTAAAGTTTCCGCGTTTAAAACCTCTTTCGGCGCGCCTTTGGCGGCGATTCGACCGTTTTTCAAAAGCAGAATCTCGTCGGCGAATTCCGAAGCCAGATTCAAATCGTGCGTCACGATGACCGCCGCCGCTTCGCCCTTTTCGCAGCGCTCGCGAACGAGGCGAAACATCAGCGCCTGATGCGATAAATCGAGATTCGCCGTCGGCTCGTCCAGCAGCAGAACTTTCGCGCCGGTCGCCAGTGCCCGCGCGAAAACGACGCGCTGCCGCTCGCCGCCCGAAAGCCGGTTCATCAGACGCGCCTCGTAATCTTTCAAATCGCAGATTTCCAACGCATTTTTCGCAATGCCGATATCGCGCGCGCTTTCCCAACCGAACACGCCGCCGTGCGCAAATCTGCCCGCCAGCACGAATTCCGAAACCGTGACCGGAAACTTCGTTTCGTTTTCCTGCGCGACGACCGATACTTTCCGCGCAATTTCGCCTCGCGAAAACTCGCGCAGCGTTTTTCCTTCGAGCAGAATTTCGCCTTTTGAAATGGGCAAAAAACCGTTCAAAGCGCGCAGCAGAGTCGTCTTGCCCGCGCCGTTCGCGCCTAAAACGGCGAGCGTCTGCCCGTCCGGCAAAATGAAAGAAACGTTTTGCAAAACTTCGCACTCGCCGTAATTGATTGAAATGTTTCGAGCTTCCAACATTTAATTTTTGCCACACGGGTGACAGAGATTTTTAAGAGAATGAAACCACAGATTCACACGGATAGACGCGGATAAGAAAAAGATTGAAACAAGAGATTAACGTCGATTTGCAGGGATTATTTTTATCCTGCGTATCCTGTATATCCTGTTTGAATCCGCTTTTATCAGCGTGAATCCGTGGTTTCATTTCTCTCTTTCTCTCTGTCCTCTGCGGCTAATTTTTCCGTAAAAGGTAAATAAACATCGGCGCGCCGATCAGCGCCGTTATCGCGCCGACCGGCAATTCGCGCGGCGCAATCGCCGTCCGCGCCAGGGTGTCCGCCAGTACGACGAAAATCGCGCCGGCAAAAGCCGTCGCCGGAATCACGCGGCGATTGTCGCTGCCGAGCAGAAGCCGCACGATATGCGGCACGACCAGACCGACGTAACCGACCGAGCCGCTCGACGCGACGGCGATTCCGACCAGCGCGCTCGCCGTCGCAAAAACAATCAGACGCGTGCGCCCGACTTCGACGCCGAAATCGAAGGCGTCGCGCTCGCCGAGCATCATTAAATTTAAAGAGCGCGCCGTCGCCGTCAAAAGTATCGTGCCCAGCACGGCGGCGATAATCGCCAGATAAAACGAATTTTTCGTCGCCTGCGACAAATCGCCGAGAAGCCAGAACGTAAAGCTTCGGAGCTTGGTCGCGTCGAGCAGAGTCGTCAGCAAAACGATTATCGAAGACAAAAACGTCGTCACGATTACGCCCGACAAAACCAATCTTTCCGTGTTCATTCCGGCGCGGCTCTGCGCCATTTGATAAACGGCGAAGGTCGCCAGGCTCGCGCCTGCAAACGCCGCAATCGGACGCGCAAATTCAAACTCGCTGAAAAAAATAAATGCGAACATCGTGCCCAGCGCCGCGCCGTTTGAAACGCCGAGCAGATAAGGCTCCGCCAGAGGATTTCTGAGCAGCGATTGAAACGCCGCGCCCGCCACGGCGAGACTTGCGCCCGTCGCCAAGCCGAGAAAGACGCGCGGCAGGCGAATGTCAAACAAAATCGTCTGCTGCCGTTCGTCTAAATCAAAGAACGAAAGGCTTTCGCTGCCGAGCGAAACGGCGATAAAAAAGGACAGCAAAAGCAAGCCGCCGAGACATAGAGGCACAGATATAAATTTATAAAAAAATCTGCGTTTATCTGCATCTGGCTGCGGTTTCATATTCTTGAAAATCTCTGTCTCTGCAATGATGAAAGCTATTTAAAACTTTCGGGATGCAAATCCTTTGCCATCCGCTCCAGCGCCTCGACAATTCTTGGACTCGGGCGCGACAGCAAATCGGCGTTGATTCTAAAAACGCGCCCGTTTTTCACCGCCGGAGAATCTTTGAAAACCTCGTTCGGCTCAGGATTGTCATCGCTTTCCGACAAAATTATCGCTTCCGGCTGCAAGGCGAGCGCGGTTTCCTTGCTGAATCGCGGATAAGCCGTCGGAACCTGCGCCGTCACGGAAACGCCGCCCGCGCGATTTATAATTTCGGTTAAAAAAGAATCCGTGCCGATGGTGAAAAGCGGTTCTTTCGAGATTTGCACGAAAACTTTAACATCCGCCGCCGTCGCGGTTCGCGCCTCGACATCGGCGACGCGACGGCGCAGCTCGTCAACCTTCCGGCGCGTTTCGTCTTCGGTCCCGAAAATTTCGCCGAGCTGGTACAGATTGCGGTAGACGCCTTCCAAATCTTTCGGATTGGTGACGAAAACCGTGATGTTTTGCTGTTCCAGCGTTTTGGTAAAGGATTCGATTTGCGAAGCGGTCGAAACAAAAACGATTTGCGGTTTTAAGGCGATAATCGCTTCCATATTCGGCGCCATCGTGTCGCCGATTTTGCGGATTTTTTCGGCTTCGGCGGGATAATTGCAGAAGGTCGTCACGCCGACGAGCCGGTCGCCCGCGCCGACGGCGAAAATGTTTTCCGTCAGGTTCGGCGCTAAGGACACGGCGCGCTCGGTTTTCAGCGGAATTTTTACTTTTCGCCCCAAATCGTCGCTGACTTCGCGCGACGGCGCGTTTTCGGCGAGATTTGCCTGCCCGCTTTTGCAGGCAGCGAAAGCGAGAAAGCAAACGAGCGGCAAAACGCTCGCCAAACTTTGCGCGAAATATTTCGCGCAAAGTCGCGCCGCAAAGCGAAACCGTAAATTTTTTCCTGTATTTTCCAAAATAAAAAACCCTGCTTTCCCGCCTCGAAACATCAAGACAAGCCAGCAAGGTTTTTCACTATAAAAAAGAGTAAAAACGACCCGAACAGCCCGAATATCTTGACGCGAGACATTCAACGGCACAAAACTGCTGCGGGCAGGTCTCCAGACTTAAAGGCGAAAGGCGAAAGGCGAAAGGTGAAATAAGCAACCAGCTGCTTTATTTATCCTTTATCCTTTATCCTTTATCCTTTCCACTGTGGCGCGACCGTGCGAGATTTTCACTCGACTTCCCCTTAATTCGCTGCTCCTTTCGGAAAGCGATAACCCGAAGCGTTTTACGATGAAAAGAACACTAATCCGGCTCTGAAAGCATACGCGAATTTGCCGAACCGGATGAAAGGCAAGTTAGCACGGACGGCGGCGGAATGTCAAAAATGGAAATGGCGGTCAGCTTCAAGCGGTCGGAGTTCGGGATTTAAAACTAATCCTAAATCCTGACGGCTGACGACTGACCGCTATCTCATAAAACCTCTTGAAATCACAAACGCTTACGGCTATTCTGAAATAAAGTGTTTTCAAAACGATTCCCTTTTTAATTTTATGGCGCAATACGACAACGTGGTGGCGGTTATCTTAGGCGGCGGCGCGGGCACGCGGCTTTTTCCTTTGACGCAGCATCGCTCGAAACCGGCGGTTCCGCTCGGCGGAAAATATCGTCTGATTGACGTTCCGGTTTCGAATTGCATCAATTCGGGCGTGACGCAGATTTTTGTTTTGACGCAGTATAATTCGGCTTCGCTGAATCGTCACATCTCGCGCACGTATCGCTTTTCGAGCTTTTCGACAGGTTTTGTCGAAGTGCTCGCCGCCGAACAGCGCAAAGACAGCCCCGATTGGTTTCAGGGCACGGCGGACGCGGTGCGCCAGACTTTGCCGCACCTGCGCGACTGGCGCATCGACACGCTTTTGATTTTGTCGGGCGACCATCTTTACCGGATGGATTATCGCAAATTTTTGCAGCGCCATTTCGACACCAAAGCCGACCTCACCGTTTCCGTGATTCCCTCGCGGCGCGAAGATGCCGAGGAATTTGGTTTGCTGAAAACGGACGAAGCCGGAAAAATCATCGAATTCAAGGAAAAACCGAAAGGCGAAGCCCTCGAAGCGATGCGCGTGGACACGACGAATTTCGGTTTAACAAAGGAAGAATCGGAAGCGCGCCCGTTTCTGGCTTCGATGGGAATTTACGTTTTTAATTATAAATATCTGGTCGGGCTGCTCAATCGCGACGCTTCGTGGGTCGATTTCGGGCGCGAGATAATTCCGGCGGCGATTAAGGAATCGAACGTGCAGGCGCATCTTTTTCAGGATTACTGGGAGGACATCGGGACGATTCGCGCTTTTTACGAGGCGAATCTGGACTTGGCGTCGCCCTTGCCGAAATTTAATTTCTTTAACACGGACGCGCCGATTTACACGCGCAGCCGTTATCTGCCGCCGTCGAAAGTTCACGACTGCGACATCGACAATTCGATGGTCAGCGAGGGCTGTATCTTAAACGGCGTACAGGCGCGGCGCTCGATAATCGGCTTGCGCAGCCGCATCGACCAGGGCGCGAAACTGGAAAACGCCATCGTTATGGGCGCGGATTTTTTCGAGTCGTTCGAGGAAATGAAATATAATTTCGAGCGCGGCGTGCCGCACATCGGCATCGGCGAAAATTCCGTCATTCGCCGCGCGATTATCGACAAAAACGCGCGCATCGGCAAAAACGTGCAGCTCGTCAACGCGCGCGGCATCGAACACGCCGAAGACGCCGAAGGCTGTTACTACATCCGCGAAGGCATCATCATCGTGCCGAAAAACGCGACGATTCGCGACGGCACGATTGTGTAAACACACCGCAAAATGCCAGGTGCAAAAGGCAAAATGGAAGAACGGATTTAATTCTAAATCCCGAATCCTAAATCCTGATATTCTGCCTTTTGCACCTGGCATTTTGCATTTATCAGACGAAGCGTCTAAAATCTCGCCAACAGTTTTACCCGTTCTTGTAACACGAAATTCAATCGTCATCATTAATCTTTGAATGTCTTGCAGAAACAGCAAATAAAAGGAGAAAACTGTGAAAAAACGATTTGTGGCGGCGATTTCCGTCGCCATTACACTGGTCGCGGCGTGTGCGTTTGTCGGGCAGTTTACGGTCAATTCGCAAACTTCCACACTTTTAGACGAAGGTTTCGAAGCGGGCGGCAAAACGGCTTACGCCGCCGCCAATGTCGCTCTCGGTTCGGGCAGCTGGTATCTCGAAGAAGCCTTAACGGGCAATACGACGAGCGACCGCAAAACGGGTTCGTGGTCGGCGCGCGTCCGCGACCTCGGCAAAGTGCGGATGAATTTTAATCTCGCCGGCGCGGGAACGGTGACGGTTCAGCACGCCAAATACGGCGCGGACGCGAGCAGCACGTGGGAACTCTGGAAATCGACCAACAGCGGCTCGACGTGGACGAAAGTCGGCTCGACCGTCACCACGGGTTCGACTAGCTTACAGACGGCGAGCTTTACGGTGAACGACGCGGGCGCGATTCGTTTTGAAATCCGCAAAGTTTCGGGCGGCGCAAACCGCGTCAATATTGATAACCTCGCCGTCACGGCTTACGGCTTGGCGACGCCGACCCCGACGCCGCCCGTTTCGACGAGCGTTCATCTGACGATGGGCAACCCGTCCGGCGCGCTTCCCGATTCCGGTTTTCCGACGAATTATTTGATGGAAAAACCGCAATACGCGATGTCGTATCACCGCGACGACGGCAGACCGAACTGGGTCGCCTGGCATCTGGATACGAGCTGGTTCGGTTCGACGCCGCGGCAGGACGATTTTCGCTCCGACACGACGCTGCCGGCGGGCTGGTATCGCGTCGCGGCGGCGGATTTTTCCGGTTCGGGCTACGACCGCGGGCATATGTGTCCTTCGGCGGACAGAACGAAAACAATCGCGGATAATTCTTCGACCTTCCTGATGACGAATATGATTCCGCAAGCGCCGGACAACAACCAGCAGACGTGGGCGAATCTGGAAACCTACGGTCGGACGCTGGCAAACGGCGGCAACGAGCTTTATATCATTTCCGGCGGGCAGGGCACGACCGGCTTTATCGCCAACGGTCACGTCGCCGTTCCGGCTTATACGTGGAAAGTGATTATGGTTTTGCCGGGCGGATTAAACGATGTCACGCGCGTCACGAGTTCGACCAGATTAATCGCCGTCTGGATGCCGAATCAGAACGGCATCAGCACCGATTGGCGCACGTTCCGCGTCAGCGTCGATTACGTCGAATCGATGACCGGCTACGACTTTTTCGCCAACGTGCCGGACGCCGTCGAATCGCAAATCGAATCGGCGATTGACAATCAATTAATCGAAGATTGGGAAATGATGCCGGACAAAGCGGCGATTGAAGAAGCCTTAGCCGAATCGGCGGACGTGAAACCGGAAACGGACAGAAGATAGTTATTAAACGCAAAACGCAAAGGGCAAAATGGAAGAATTAACTTCATTTGCCCTTTGCGTTTTGCATTAATTACGCTTCGTTTTTGTTACAAATTCCGGTAAATTCGCGTATTCAAAGGTGAACGACGCAAATTCACAACTGACCGGCGAACATTCATAAGTAACCGGCAGAGATTCACAACCGACCGGCAGAGATTCACAAGTGCCCGATGAAGATTCACAGGTGAAGAACGAGCATTCACAACCGTTGATTGAAGATTCACAAGCGTTGACCGGACATTCACAAGCGTTGAACGAAGATTCACAACCGTTGATTGAACATTCACAGCCGTTGACTGAAGATTCACAGTCGTTGACTGAACATTCACAAGCGTTGATTGAAGATTCACAAGCGTTGAACGAAGATTCACAGCTAAAATCTTAAAATCAGGGAAAATTTAAGCCCTTGAAAGACAGTCAGACGGGCAAATCAGCTTTTCTTCTCTTTTTTCCCGACGATATAGCTGTCGCGCGCTTTGACGACCAAACCCTGCTTGTTCGACCGCACTTTGATTTTCCGGCGCTGTCCGGTTTTGCCTTCGTCCTTCGGATAATAGCCGAGACTGTAAAGCTGTCTCAGTTCCGCGGCGATGTTTGAAAAGGCGAGCGCGAGATTCGCCGTCGTGCGGGCTTGATGAACTCTGCCGCCCGTGCGCGCCGCCAATTCGCCCAGATACTCGGTCGCTTTTCGATAATCTTCGGCGCTCGTTCCCTGGCTGCTCGGCGTTCCGATGCCGCCGCCGGAACCGGGCAGCGGAAACGGAAACGGCGAAGGATTATTCGGCGGCAAAGGCAGCCCGGTCGGGTTCGGCTGCGTGATTATCGGCTTGTTTTTAATCGCCTGCACGTCGTTATACGTATCGTATTGAATCGGGTAAATCAGCGCGTCGAGCTCCAACGCGTTGCTGATGTTTTTCATCGCGTCGGCGCGGCGGCTGCTCGTATCGACGCCGTCGGTAAACAGCACAATCGACTTGCGACCCTGAATTTTTTTGAAGCGTTCATTGATGACCATATCGACCGCTTCGTAGAGACTCGTGCCGGATTCGATACGCGAGCTGCGGATGGCGGATTGTATCCGCTGGCGGTCGCTGGTCGCTTCGCACAAAACGTAAACCTGCTCGGAAAACGAGACGACCAGAACCTTGTCGTTCGGGCGCAATTGCGCGGTAAAAGCGATGGCGGCGTTTTGAATCTCGTTGATTTTAAACGTGGTGGAAAGGCTCATATCCAAAACGAGCGCGACCGTAAAAGGCTGTTCCTCGTTGGAAAAATAAGCGATTTCCTGCTCGACGTCGTTTTCAAAAACCTTGAAATCTTCCTTTTTCAGCCCGCCGATAAACCGATTGTCGCGGTCGGAAATGCGCACGGGAATCGTCACTAAATTAGTGTTGACGCTGATGACCTCGCCGTCGTCCACCGCCGCTTCATTCGGCGCAGTTGCGGTCGGCGCGGTTTCTTCGGTCGGAGTCGCTTGCGGCTTCGGCGTTTCGACCGGCTTCGGCTCGCGTTTATTGGCTTTGCCGCTGCCGTCGGTGGTGGTTGTGGTTACGCGGCGCGCCTGGGCAAAAATTCCGGCTGAGTTGAAAAGAAAAAATATAGACAAAAAAACGACCGCAAACTTTTTCATTATCTTCGACTCCGTTTCGCTTTGGTAAACTTCGGTTGGCTATTGTAATGATGCGACGGAGCAAGGAAAAGATGCAACCGCAGGAAAGGCAAAAGGCAAAAGTAAAAAGGCAAAAGTAAAAATAAAGATTTTATTCGTGACTTTTCCCTTTCGCCTTTCGCCTTTCGCCGTTATTAGAACGGCAGCCTGTTTATAATGCGCGGCGGCTGTCTGGTCGGCGTTCGATTAGTCTGCGCTCCGATTCCGCCGACGATGTAGCTGTTTTTGGCGCGGACAACGGCATTCGGACGCGAAACGCGCACTTTGATTTGCTTGCGCTGCCCGTTTTGACCGGCTGTTTCCGGATAATAACCAATCGTGTATTGCCGCCTGAGTTCTTCGGCAATGCCCGAAAAAGCGGCGTCGAGATTGGCGGAAGTGTTTGCCTGAAAAATTCTGCCGCCCGAATTTCGCGCCAGTTCATCGAGATAACGCGCGCCTCTGACGTAATCTTCGCGACTGCCGCCCGCGCTGCCGCCGCCCTGCGGATAACCGCCGCCGTAAGTTCCGCCGCTCAGAATATCGCCCAGAATATCGCCGAATCTTCTGTTGCCGCGCCGCCGGCGCGGATAACCGTAACCGCCGCCGCCGGATTGCCCGCCGCCCATATCGCTGTAGGTATCGTAGCGAATCGGGTAAATCAACGCTTCCGATTCTTCGGCGTCACGGATTGTGCTTTCGTAGCTGGCGCGGCTTGAAGTCGTATCGACGCCGTCGGTAAACAAAACAATCGCTTTGCGTCCCTCAATCTGTCTTAACTGGCGATTAAGCGCATCGCCGACCGCTTCATAGAGGCTCGTTCCATTGCCGAAATCCGCCTGCAAAATCGCGTTTCGCAAAACGGAGCGATTATTTGTCGCCGGACTTAAAACGTGAACGCGCTCGTCAAAAGAGATGACCACGACGCGGTCGTTTTGTCTGAGTTGATTGACAAAAGCGATTGCCGCATCCTGAATCTCGGTGATTTTATACTGCGTCGAAGGGCTGACGTCAATCAGCAGAACGACCGTGAAAGGCTGTTCGACCGAAGCGAAATTTTCGATTTTCTGCGGCACGCCGTCTTCAAAAATCTGAAAATCCTGTTGCCGCAAGCCGGAAACGAAACGCCCGTCGCGGTCGAGCACGGCAACCGGAATCGTCACCAGGTTCGTTTCCACGCGAATCACATCGTCTTCTTCTATCACTTCATCGCTGCCGGTCGGCGTCGAGCCGGGCTTCGGCGTCGAGGTCGGCGTCGGATTCGTGCGCTGCGTCTCGCCGCCGATTAAAACCGGCGGGCGGTTTCTGTCGCTCGTCGGATTTTGCGTTTGCGAATCGGCAGGCGGAGGCGTCGGCGTCGGGCTGACGCGCGGGCGTGAAGGAACGGTCGTCTGCGCCAAAGCGTTACAGCCAAAGAGGCTTACGCACAACAAAACATATAAGATTTTTCTCATTTCAGAATCTCCAAGCGGATTGGCGTTCTTTAGGGAAGAGAAAACGCTTCGTTTTGATTATGGTTTCTAATATTTAGATGTCCGAAACTTCCGCTTGGTCTTAATAACTGAGAAGTGAGAATTATTTTCAATCTCACTTCTCACTTCTCAGTTAGCGATTACCGAAGTTGCTAATTCGTGAAATCTTCGCCTGACCGAATTCAAAAGCACAAACGGCAATCGGCGATTATGAGTGCGGTTGGTCAAAAGGATGAAAATTCTTTCCTTTGGCGGGTCAATCCAGAGACTCGTGCCCGTAAATCCGAGATGCCCGAAACTGTCTTCCGACAACGCTTCGCCCGCGCTGGAATCGACGGTTGCGGCAAGCTGGAAAGCGACCGAGCGCGCTTCGTTTAAGCCTTCGGTAAAATTCGCACGAAACAGCTTACAGGTTTCCGGCTGCAAAAGCGTCGAGGTTTCCGGCAAAAACTGCCGCGCTATACGGAAAACTTCCTCGGCGCTGGAAAAAAGTCCGGCGTGACCGGAAACGCCGTTCATAAAATAACAATTTCCGTCGTGAACTTCGCCCCAGATTTGGTAATTTCGGAATGCGTATTTCGGAATGCGGATTTCGGAATACGTCTGTTTGACAGTCTGCTTTTCAAACTCGTTTCCCTTTTCGCTGGCGGCAATTTTTTCGCGCAATTCTTTCGGCGGATTGAAAAACGTATTTTGCAGCTTCAAAGGCGCGAAAATTTCCGTTTCCGCGATGTTGTCCAGACTTTCGCCGTAGATTTTTTCGAGCAGAAAACCGAGCGTCAAAAAATTAAAATCGCTGTACACGACTTTTGAACCGACCGGATTCAGAAGCGGCTCGGCGGCGATTAAATGCGGAATTTGAAATTTGGAAGCGGCAAACAAATAAAACGGCTTCCAGCTCGGAAAACCCGAAGTGTGCGTCAATAAATTTTCAATCGTGATTTCGCGTTTTTCCGCGCTCGCGAATTCGCTGCAATATTTCGCCGCTTTATCGGCTAAATTCAGCTCGCCTTTTTCAATTAATTTCGCGGACAGTAAACCCGTGACAAGCGGCTTTGTCAAACTCGCCAAATCGTAAATCGTATCTGGACGCGCCTGGATTTTTTCCGGCTCGACGACGGCGTAACCGACCGCGTCGTGCAAAACGATTTCGCCTTTTTCCGCCGCCAGATAAACGGCGGACGGAAAATCTTGCGCTTCGATTCGGGATTGTAAAAACGTTGAGATTTCTTCGGATTTCATACGGCGAAAACTTTCCTTGCGTGAGCGTCTATCTTTTCCAGAACGCCTAACGCCAGACTCAAAGCGCGCCTGCCGTCCTCAGCCGTCACCGGCGGCGTTTTATCGTTTTCGATGGAATCGAGAAAGGCTTCGATTTCGGCGCGCAGCGGCTCGACGTCTCTGATTTCCAGGCGATTTATCGAAACTCCGAGCAGCGGGTGAATGGCGTTCGGCGCGAGCGACGTGACGGAAGCGAATTTCGTCGCGTAATCCAGAACGACATAAGAATTTGTTTGATAAAAGCGCGTTTTGCGAATTTTTTCCGTGCCGATGCGCGAAGCCGTGATGTTGGCGACCGCGCCGTTTTCAAACTCGATGCGCGCGTTTGCCGCATCGACTTTGTCGGAAATGACGGGAATGCCGACGGCGTGAATCGCCGCCACCTTGACGTTTTCGCCGACCAGCCATTGGATTGCGTCGAGGTCGTGAATCATCACGTCCAGCACGACATCGACGTCGAGCGAGCGATTCGGAAAAGGGCTTACGCGATGAATCTCGAAATAAAGCGGACCGGCGACGTGCGGGCGCAGCGCGAGCATCGCCGGATTGTATCTTTCCAGATGCCCGACCATCAATTTCGCGCCGGATTTTTCGGCGGCTTTTATCATCAAATCGGCTTCCGCCAGATTTCGCGCAATCGGCTTTTCGACCAGCACGTGAACGCCTTTTTCGAGAAAAGCGCAGGCGATTTCCGAATGAGTTTCGGTCGGCGTAACGATGGAAACCGCCTCGACCTTTTCAACCAGCGCGCGCCAATCGGTAAAATAATCGCAGCTGTTTTCGGCGGCAATCTGCCGGGCGGTTTCCTCACTCGCGTCGCAGACGCCGACAAATTCCGTTCTGCCTTCTTTGCCAAAGGCGGCGTAATTGCGCGCGTGATGCCTGCCGAGACTGCCGACGCCGATGACGGCGGTTCTGAGTTTGGTCATTCGTCCTTTGTCCTTTGTCCTTTGCTCGTCGCTTCGGGTTGCAGTTGAATGCAAACCTTTAATCAGCGATACTTTATTTTCTTTTAAAGTTCGGCAAACGACAAATGGCAACCGACAACGAACCACAGACAACGGACAAATTGATTTGGATTCTCCTCACAATTGTCGTCATTTTTATTTACTTTTTCGGGCTGAACATTCCGCTTCTCGGTCCCGATGAATCGCGGTACGCGCAGGTCGCGTGTGAAATGCTTGAGCGCGGTGATTTGATTACGCCGACGCTCGGCGGCTTTCAATGGTTCGAAAAACCGCCGCTTCTATACTGGCTGGAAATCGCCGCTTATAAAATCTTCGGCGTCACGGAATTCGCGGCGCGTTTCGGCTCGGTGCTGTTCGGTCTGGCGACGATTTTTTGTTTGTGGATTTTAGGAAAGCGGTCAGCCGTCAGCCGCCAGCCGTCAGCCGCCAAAACCGGCGACGAAGGACAAAGGACAAAAGACGAATTCGCCAACTGGCTGGCTTTGATTACCGCCTCGTCAATCGGTTTGCTGGTTTTCTCGCGCGCGGCGAGCTTCGATATTATTCTGACTTTTCCGGTGACGGCGAGTTTAGTTAGTTTTTTTATTTTTGAGCAGTCAAAACGTAAATCTTTTATCACTTACTGTTTACCATTAACTGCTTTTTACTTTTTCATCGGGGTCGCGCTGCTGGCAAAAGGCTTGCTCGGCATCGTATTTCCTTTTGCGATTGTTGCGTTTTATTATCTTTTATCATTTAAATTTCCGGGCAAAACATTCGTTTTCAGTTTATTCTGCGGCACGATTTTGAGCTTGCTCGTCGCTTGCGTGTGGTATCTGCCGATGTATCAGGCGCACGGCTGGGCGTTTATCGACGAGTTTATCATTCAGCATCATTTCCAGCGCTACACTTCAAACAAATACCTGCACCCGCAGCCGTTCTGGTTTTTCTGGCTCGTGCTGCCGCTGATGACGATTCCGTGGCTGCCGTTTTTCCTGGCTTCGAGCTGGAATTTGATTAAAAATACTTTTCATCGCGGCGCAGATGCGGACGCGTGCAGAGAAAACGAAAAACTCGCGACTCACGACTCACGACTCACGACTTTTGCTTTGGCGTGGCTTTTAGTTCCGCTCGTGTTTTTCTCGTTTTCCGGCTCAAAGCTTCCCGGTTATATTTTGCCCGCGCTGCCGGCGGCTTTGATTTTAACAGCGGAATATGTGACGCGTTTTGTGCGAGCATCGAAATGGCGCGAAATCGCTTTGCAGATTTTGGCGTTTCTGATGTTCGCCGTTGTTTTTGTGATTTTGCAGTTTTTCAGCGAACCTTACGCGCGGCACGAAACCGTCAAGAATTTAATCGTCGCGGCAAATTCACAAGGCTTCGGTGATGCTAAAATTTTGACTTTGCATACTATCTCGCACAGCGCGGAATTTTACGGCGCGGGCAGATTGCAGCGGCTTCCCAACGGAAAACAGCGTTATCTTTACGGCGTCGCGCAAGTCAAGGAATTTATCGAGCAAAACGAAAACAAGCCCGTTCTGGTTCTCGTGCCGCTCGAATATTTGAAAGATTTAACCGAAAGCGATTTGGTTTCGAGCAGAGTTTTGGAAGACAATAGCAAGCTGGCAATCGCGGCGGTAAAATTAAGATAGTCCAGCCATCGAGAAAAAAGAAAATGAAACCGCAGATTTACGCGGATAAACGCAGATTGGCAAGCAAAGCCTATGATTCCGTTATTTCAAATTTCAGCTTTCAAATCTATTCTTATCAGTTTTCATCTGCGTTTATCCGCCGTTAATTTTCTTCTTTGGGCTGAAATAAATTTATGGAAAAATCCCGAATAGCAGAAAGCTTCGACCGTCTGAAAAATGAAAATCGCAAAGGCTTTATCCCGTTTATCACGGCTGGCGACCCGGATTTGAACCGGACGAAAGATTTGATTTTGATGCTGTCGCGCGCGCGGGCGACGGTCATCGAGCTCGGAGTTCCGTTCAGCGACCCGATGGCGGACGGCGTCGTTATTCAACGCGCTTCGGAACGCGCCTTGAAGCACGATTTCGGCATCGCGGAAATTTTCGATTTGGTTCGCGAGGCGCGCGCGGAAATCGACACGGCGATAATTCTTTTCAGCTATTTTAACCCGCTTTTGCAGTACGGTCTGGAAAAGCTTTGCCGGGACGCGCGCGAGGCGGGCATCGACGGTTTTCTGGTGACGGATTTAGTGCCGGAAGAAGCCGTCGAATTCTCTCGCCTTTTGCGGCAAAACAATCTGGATATGATTTTTCTGGTCGCGCCGACTTCCTCCGACGAACGCCTGAAAATGGTCGCCGAAAGGGCGGGCGGCTTTATCTACGCCGTTTCCCGCGCCGGCGTCACCGGCGCGCGCGAAGAGACAAGTCAATCCGCCCGCGTTTTAGTCGAAAGAATGAAAAAGTTTTCCGATTTGCCGGTCGCCGTCGGTTTCGGGATTTCAACGGCGGAACAAATCGCCGAAACGTGGAAATACGCGGACGCGGCGGTCGTCGGCTCGGCGATTGTGCGCGAGATTGAAAATTCGAGCGGCGAAAATAATTTAGCGGAAAAAGTCGGCGAGTTTGTGCGAAAATTGTTGCCCGCCAGCCTTTGAACTGAAAGTACGGACGCAAACCGCGCTTATTGTAAATTTTATGTCCGCCGGCATAAAGAACTGCCCGATTTCAGCGAATCGTTCGACCAGTCGGAACGCGAATATAAACGTCTTAAAGCGGAAGACGAAGCGAGCAAAAAGTTTTTGGACGAGTAATTTATGGCAAAAATCGAAACCGGCGAAATGGTCGTTCTGGTAATGCACAGCCCGCGCGAGAAAATCTTCGGCGTGCTGCACGAAATCAACGCTTCGGGCGCGTACGTGCGCGGCATCGACCTGAATGCTTTCGACGACTGGACGCGCGCCGTCGCCAACGACGAGCCGTTTTTCGGAATGAGCGATTATTTTTTCCCGATGTGGCGCGTCGAGCGCATCACCAGAGACGAGCGCAACGGCGAAATTCCGTCGATGACGGAACAATTCGAGCAGAGAACCGGATTGAAGATTTCGGATTTTTAAGATTTTTGCTTTCTCAAAGCGTCGGCTTTCGCTTTCGAATCCTCGTTCTTTTGTTTGAAATATTTCGCCTTTTCCGCGTCGCCCGTCTGCGCGTAAGCTTCCGCCAGTTTTGCGCTTCGCTCGACGATATAGTTTAAAACTTCCAGATTTTTCGGGTCTCTGGCGTAAATTTCCTCGTTCAGCTCGAAAGCCTTGCGCAAATATTGCGAGAAGTTTTCATAATCGCCCTTTTCGCTGTAAAGGTCGGCGAAGGTGTTGAAAATTTCCGCCAAATCAAACTTCGTTTCGTTGTTTTTCGGGTCGCGCCGCAGGTGTTCTTCCAAAATCCGGCGCGCTTTTTCGAGCATTTCGAGCGCATCTTCCGCGTGCCCGTTTCTCCCCAAAGAATCGGATAAATTAATATAGGCGAGCGCCAGATAACGGCGGTTTGCCGGTTTTTCCGGCGCGCGAGCGTAGAGCTTTTCGGTTTCGGCAAACATCCGGCGCTGATATTCGAGCGATTGGCGGAAAAATTCCCTGGCTGCGTCCGGTTTGTTTTCCTGTCGGGCTTTGTCGCCGAGCCTTTGATAATCCGTGCCGATGCGTTGATTGGTGCGGACAAGCTGGCGCAGATTTTCGGTATTGTGCGGGTCGGCGGCGACAAGTTTTTCGGCGACTGCCTGAGCTTTCAGGTGCTCGCGCAAACTATTTTCAAAGCCGGCAGCCGTGTCGCCGTAGCGAATCAGCAAATCGACCAGCTGCATTCGTCTTTCGTCGCCGGCAGGTTCGAGCTTTTCCAGCTCGTCGTATAAATTCAAAGACTTTTCGACCAGCTCGCGCGAATTTCCGCCCGCGCGCGTCATCAGAAAAGCGAGGCTGTCATAAGCTTTTATCAAATCGATTTTCGCTTTCGCATCGGCGGGCGCATTTCTCACGACTTCTTCAAGCATAGCCACCGATTTGCGGTAGCTCGCCAGCGCGCCTTCCGTATCGCCGATATTCGCGGCGTAAATTTTTCCCTGCGCGTCGCCGAGCTTCAGATAGGCGAGCGCGAGTTCTTTTTTTAGCTCGTTGTCGCCGCCGGCGTCCGCCGCCAGCGCGTCGAGATATTGCAGGGCGTCTTTGACCAGCATCTCGCGCACGGCGGTCGAGCCTTCCAAATCGGCAATCGCGTCGTGATATTTGAAAACGACCGAATTTGCCAGTTGCCGCACGTCGGCGAAACGCTTTTCGGCGAGAATTCGCTGCTGCTGCGCGCGATGCGCCTGCCAGATGGCGACGGTAATTCCGACACAGAGCGAAAGAAAAATGAGAACAGCGGCGGTCACGGCGATGCGGTTGCGCTTGATGAACTTCGTCGCGCGATAGGAAACAGTGTGCGGTCGCGCGCGCACCGGCAAGCCTTCCAGATAGCGGCGAATGTCTTCGGAAAACTGCCCGACCGAGGCGTAACGCTCCGCCGGTTCTTTTCGCAAAGCTTTTAAGATGATGTTGTCTAAATCGCCTTTTAAAAGTTTCGTCCTTTGTCCTTTGTCCTTTGTCCTTTGTTTGTTTTGTTCGGCTGTCTGATTATGTTCAATCGGCAAAGGACGAAGGACGACCGACGAAGGACGCGCGGGTTCGCCGTGCAAAACCGCTTTTTCGATTTCGATTTGACTGTTTGAATTGATTCGATATGGTTTCTGCCCGGTCAAAAGCTCGTACAGAATCACGCCGAGACTGTAAACGTCGCTGGTCGTGCCGATTCGTTTTCCGAGAATTTGTTCGGGCGAAGCGTAAGCCGGCGTCATCATTCCGAATTGCGTCGCCGTGCCGATTTCCTCCGTCGTTTCGGGCGTTAAAACTTTGGCGATGCCGAAATCAAGCAGCTTCGGCGCGCCGTCCCCGGTGACCAAAATATTTTTCGACTTTAAATCACGGTGAATGACGAGGTTTTGATGCGCGTATTGAACGGCGGAACAAACCTGCCGGAAAAGCCGCAAACGCTCGTTGACGCTCAAATTTTTGGCGCGGCAGTAATCGTCGATAAACTCGCCTTCGACAAATTCCATCGCGTAGAACGGCAAGCCGGCGGCGGTCATTCCGCCGTCGAGAAAGCGCGCGATATTCGGATGCTCCAGCGTCGCCAGAATTTTTTGTTCGTGGCGAAAACGGCGCACAATCGCGTCCGTGTCCATTCCGCGCTTGATGACTTTGAGCGCGGCTTTTTGCGTGAAATTATCCGCTTCGCGGACGGCTTCGTAAACCGCGCCCATCCCGCCGCGACCGATTTCGCCGATGATTTTGTAATTGCCGATTTTTTCGGGAATTTTCGTGTGCCCGTCGCCGCTGAAAAGCTCAAAAGCGTTTTTCTCAAACGCGTCTTCGCTGTCTTCGGCGTCGGCAAAACCGAGCATTTTTTCGACTTCGCGCCGCAGAGTATCGCTGTCGCAGGCGTTTTCGAGAAAGTCTTCCCTTTCGGCGACGGTCATTTCCGCCGCGCGATTGAAGATTTCCTTGAGTTTTCGATAACGCTCGGCGTTCATAAGATTTGGATTCAGGATTTAGTATTTGCTGTCGGCTGACGATGAATCCTGAATCCTGAATTTTGAATTAGAGTTGTGTTTTGAGCCACGCTTTCGCCGTTTTCCATTCGCGTTTGACGGTCGATTCGGAAATGTTCATTACTTCGGCGACTTCTTCGATGGTCAAGCCGCCGAAAAATCTGAGTTCGACGATGCGCGCCGCAACGGCGTCAAATTCCGCGAGCCGTTTCAGCGAAGCGTCGAGCGAAACCAAATCCAGCTCGGCTTCGCCGTTTGAAAAGCTTATCGCATCGTCGAGCGAGATGCGCGTGATGCCGTCGCCGCGTTTTTTGGCGTTGCGCTGGACGGCGTAATTGACCAGAATCCGCCGCATCATCTCCGCCGCAATCGAGAAAAAATGCGTGCGGTTTTGCCAATCGACCTCGTGCTGTTCGAGCAGGCGCAGATAAGCTTCGTGAACGAGCGCCGTCGCCTGCAAAGTGTGATTTTCGCGCTCGGCGCGCAGTTGATTTGCCGCGACGCGGCGCAGCTCGTCGTAAATCAAAGGCAGAAGCTGGTCGAGCGATTCCTTATCGCCGCTTTGCGCTTTATTCAGAAGCTGGGTTACGTCGGATTTGCCGGTCATCTAAAAAGTTTGGATTCGAGAGTTTAAGAATGGTTGTCCCGTCAGACATTCTACAAGAAAAATTAAAAAAACCTAATTATTTACCGAAGCTTTGAGCCGTTTTCGTAAAAATTTCCGCGATTCAGACCGCCGCTCGCTAATTTTTTTCTTTATCGCGAAACTTGCAGAAGTTTTCGTTTTCCACTAACTTAGAAAAGCTTGGCGGTAAAAAATTTTTCTCTAAACGAAAGAAATTTTTGTTTCATACGTGAAACAACATTTCACAAACACATCTTTTTGTGTTATTCTTATAACAGTCTGACAGAAAGCTGGACGAAGAAATAACACAAAAGGAGAAAGAAAACATTGGCTAAAGAGGCAGTGGCAATGAGCATGGACAAAAGCAAGGCTGTCGAAGCAGCTCTGGCAAATATAGAAAAGAAATTCGGTAAAGGTTCGATTATGCGGATGGGCGAGCGCGTCTTCGAACAGGTCGGCTCAATCTCGACGAATTGTTTGAGCTTGGACGCGGCAATCGGCGTCGGCGGTTTTCCGCGCGGTCGCATTATCGAAGTTTACGGACCGGAAAGCTCCGGTAAAACGACGCTGGCATTGCAGGTCGTCGCGTCGGCGCAAAGTTTGGGCGGAATCGCCGCCTACATCGACGCGGAACACGCGATGGACCCGGAATACGCGACGAAGCTCGGCGTCGATATCGACGATTTGTTGATTTCGCAGCCGGATTCGGGCGAGCAGGCGTTGGAAATCGCGGAAACGCTCGTGCGCTCAAACAGCGTTGACGTTATCGTTATCGATTCGGTCGCGGCGCTCGTGCCGCGCGCGGAATTAGACGGCGAAATGGGCGATTCGCTTCCCGGTTTGCAGGCGCGTCTGATGTCGCAGGCTTTGAGAAAGCTGACGGCAATCGTCGCGCAATCAAACACTTGTTTTATTTTCATCAACCAGCTGCGCGAAAAAATCGGCGTTATGTTCGGCTCACCCGAAACGACGACCGGCGGCAAGGCGCTGAAGTTTTACGCTTCGCTTCGTCTGGATATTCGACGTATCGGCGCGATTAAAGAGGGCGACCGCCACGTCGGCAATCGCACGAAAGTCAAGATGGTGAAAAACAAGGTCGCGCCGCCGTTCCGCGAGTGCGAATTCGACATAATGTACGGCGAAGGCATTTCGAAAGAAGGCGATATGCTGGATTTGGCGGTGACAAACAACATCGTCGAAAAAAGCGGCGCGTGGTTTTCCTATAAAGGCGAACGGCTCGGACAGGGACGCGAAAACGTCAAAAATTCGCTCAAGGAAAATACGGATTTGCGTGACCGCATCGAATACGATGTAAAAGTCGCGCTCGGTTTAATTGTAAAAGAAGCTGAATAGCTTTATTTTGAATTCAAAACCTGAAAAAGGCGAGAGAGTTTTTTATATAAAAAACTCTCTCGCCTTTTTGCTGTAAATTAAAAATTCGTTTACGGTTTCCTGACCGTCGGCGGTTTATTTACCGAATCGACCTTGTTCGACGCCGGTCTGTTGGGCGAATCCGATTGCGACGAATTCGGATTTTCCATTGGCGGAACGTTTTGTTTCTGCATAGTCTTCGGGTCGGGAATGCCGGGCGTCGGCGTTCCGCCGGGCTTCAGCGGCTGATTCGCCTTTTTCGGGTCGATTCCCGGTATCGGCGTCGCGCCTTTCGGCAGCGCGTTCATATTAACCACAGTGGCATTAGCCGGAATGCCGGGCGTATTGCCCGAAACCGGCATCGGGCTGGTCGTAATTCCTGCGGGCAGCGTCTGATTGGCAACGGCTGAATTACCGCCGTTGGCATTAGCGGTCGCATTCGGTTCGGCTGCCGACCCGCAAGCCAGATTAAATCCTAAAATCGAGCAAAACAAGACAAATAAAAATTTCTTCAACATCAAAAAAAATCCTCGCTGACTAAAAATAAAAATAGCTGTGCCGGCTTGAAGGTAGCGTCTCCGGGGGACGGCGACGGCGTTCAAACCGGCACGGGCAGGTATCAAACGGACTTCGGAAGGTAGATTTACAGTAGCTGAAACATAGGCAAACAACTACTAAATTGTGATTATATTCCGATTGGTCGAATTGTCAATACTAAATTTAATAATAAGCCGTATTCGCGCCTGATTTTGCGGATTTTCAATAGAGATTTGACAAGTGGAAAAGGCTTCTTTACACTAATTTACTTGCTATCGGTAAATTATTTATCGAGCAAAACGGCTTGGTAGCTCAGTTGGTAGAGCAGCGGACTGAAAATCCGCGTGTCGGCAGTTCGATTCTGTCCCAAGCCACCATTAGAATCAACAAGTTAAGGCGACTCTTTCGGGTCGCCTTTTCTCATTTGTGCAACATTTGTGCAACAGTTTATAAAATTGAGCTTTTTCGATGGAAAAGCATTTGCTCTAATTCGTCGGTCGCGTCTTTTTGCATTGATGGTAAAACATGAGAATAAGTATCAAGCGTTAAAACAATTGTTGAATGCCCAAGCCGTTCGGCTATCACTTTAGGGCTTTTCCCAGCCGACAGAAGCAGAGTCGCGCAGGTATGACGTAAATCATAAAGCCGAATGTTTTCTGACAATTCCGCTTTTTTGAGGATTGGTTTGAAATGTCTTCTCGTAAGATTACTCGTTAATAGCGGCGTCCCTATTTCGGTAGCAAAAACAAAATCATAATTCTGATAAGCCTGTCCTAAACTCAAACGCTCTTCCAATTGTTTCTTCCGATGCGTCTTTAATTCATTCAGCACGGAAGCAGGCAAAGGAATAGTTCTCCGGCTCTGTGATGTTTTCGGCTCTTGCAATGACCACCCACCACCCTTTCTTTTCCAAACTAAGGCACGTTGAATGGTTGACGTGCCTCTGTTGAAATCAATATCTTTCCACTGCAAACCTAAGAGACTGTTTGAAAAGTCATCTTGGTTGAATTCGCCGAATCATCAATCGCATCATCGTCAGATAAATCAAAGTTTCACTCGTCTGCTCAAAGACTTCATAATCTTTCGACAAACGGCGGTGATGACCTAGCCACGCA